>NZ_JBIUBB010000013.1:0-3228 GCF_044547795.1 Nocardia sp. NPDC052316 | reverse complement strand
TCTGTGTGTTGTTTCAGATACTGCACAGTGGACGCGTAGCTTCTTTGTTGGTAAGTCCTCGGCCGATTAGTACCAGTCACCTACACCCGTTACCGGGCTTCCAGTTCTGGCCTATCAACCCCATGGTCTGTGGGGGGCCTTAACCACTCGAAGGTGGTGAGAAACCTCATCTTGGAACAGGCTTCCCGCTTAGATGCTTTCAGCGGTTATCCCTTCCGAACGTAGCTAACCAGCGGTGCTCCTGGCGGAACAACTGGCACACCAGAGGTTCGTCCGTCCCGGTCCTCTCGTACTAGGGACAGCCTTCCTCAAGTTTCTGACGCGCGCGGCGGATAGAGACCGAACTGTCTCACGACGTTCTAAACCCAGCTCGCGTGCCGCTTTAATGGGCGAACAGCCCAACCCTTGGGACCTACTCCAGCCCCAGGATGCGACGAGCCGACATCGAGGTGCCAAACCATCCCGTCGATATGGACTCTTGGGGAAGATCAGCCTGTTATCCCCGGGGTACCTTTTATCCGTTGAGCGACACCGCTTCCACTTGCCGGTGCCGGATCACTAGTCCCGACTTTCGTCCCTGCTCGAGCTGTCGCTCTCACAGTCAAGCTCCCTTGTGCACTTGCACTCGACACCTGATTGCCAACCAGGCTGAGGGAACCTTTGGGCGCCTCCGTTACATTTTAGGAGGCAACCGCCCCAGTTAAACTACCCACCAGGCACTGTCCCTGAACCAGATCATGGTCCGAGGTTAGAAGTCCAATACGATCAGAGTGGTATTTCAACGATGACTCCACGAACACTGGCGTGCCCGCTTCACAGTCTCCCACCTATCCTACACAAACCGTACCGAACACCAATACCAAGCTATAGTGAAGGTCCCGGGGTCTTTTCGTCCTGCCGCGCGTAACGAGCATCTTTACTCGTAATGCAATTTCGCCGAGTCTGTGGTTGAGACAGCTGAGAAGTCGTTACGCCATTCGTGCAGGTCGGAACTTACCCGACAAGGAATTTCGCTACCTTAGGATGGTTATAGTTACCACCGCCGTTTACCGGGGCTTAAATTCTCAGCTTCGCACCCCAAAGGGCGCTAACCGGTCCTCTTAACCTTCCGGCACCGGGCAGGCGTCAGTCCGTATACATCGTCTTACGACTTCGCACGGACCTGTGTTTTTAGTAAACAGTCGCTTCTCACTGGTCTCTGCGACCACCCCCAGCTCAGGAAGCACGTTCCGTCACCAGAAATGGTCCCCCTTCTCCCGAAGTTACGGGGGCATTTTGCCGAGTTCCTTAACCACAGTTCTCTCGATCGCCTTAGTATTCTCTACCTGACCACCTGTGTCGGTTTGGGGTACGGGCCGTGTACCAACTCACTAGAGGCTTTTCTCGGCAGCATAGGATCACTGAATTCGCCTCAATCGGCTACGCATCACCTCTCAGGCTATATGCGGTGCGGATTTGCCTACACCACGCCCTACAGGCTTACACCAGTACAACCACTGACTGGCCCAGCTACCTTCCTGCGTCACCCCATCGCTTGACTACTACCAGCCGGGGTCATGTGCAGCCCCTCACTCGAGACCCGAAGGTCTTCTCGGAGGATTTGGACACTTAGCACAACTGATTCATCATGGGCGCGGATACACGGGTACGGGAATATCAACCCGTTGTCCATCGACTACGCCTGTCGGCCTCGCCTTAGGTCCCGACTCACCCTGGGCGGATTAACCTGGCCCAGGAACCCTTGGTCATTCGGCGGACGAGTTTCTCACTCGTCTTTCGCTACTCATGCCTGCATTCTCACTCGCGTCACCTCCACAACTGGTTCACACCGCTGCTTCCATGGTGACACGACGCTCCCCTACCCATCCACACCACTGGACACACCCCCGCAGGAATGTGCCGGTGTTAAGCGTGAATGCCGCGGCTTCGGCGGTGTACTTGAGCCCCGCTACATTGTCGGCGCAAAATCACTTGACCAGTGAGCTATTACGCACTCTTTCAAGGGTGGCTGCTTCTAAGCCAACCTCCTGGTTGTCTTCGCGACTTCACATCCTTTTCCACTTAGTACACGCTTAGGGGCCTTAGCCGGCGATCTGGGCTGTTTCCCTCTCGACTACGAAGCTTATCCCCCGCAGTCTCACTGCCACGCTCTCACACACCGGCATTCGGAGTTTGGCTGATTTCGGTAAGCTTGTAGGCCCCCTAGACCATCCAGTAGCTCTACCTCCGGCGTGAAACACGTGACGCTGCACCTAAATGCATTTCGGGGAGAACCAGCTATCACGGAGTTTGATTGGCCTTTCACCCCTACCCACAGCTCATCCCCTCAGTTTTCAACCTAAGTGGGTTCGGGCCTCCACGACGTCTTACCGTCGCTTCACCCTGGCCATGGGTAGATCACTCCGCTTCGGGTCTAGAACATGCGACTCCACCGCCCTATTCGGACTCGCTTTCGCTACGGCTACCCCACACGGGTTAACCTCGCCACATGCCACTAACTCGCAGGCTCATTCTTCAAAAGGCACGCCATCACCCACAGCCGACCAAACGACTCGCAGGCTTTGACGGATTGTAAGCGCACGGTTTCAGGTACTATTTCACTCCCCTCCCGGGGTACTTTTCACCTTTCCCTCACGGTACTAGTCCGCTATCGGTCACCAGGGAGTATTCAGGCTTACCGGGTGGTCCCGGCAGATTCACAGCAGATTTCACGGGCCCGCTGCTACTCGGGTACTCACTACAAGAGCCGTTGAGTTTTCGTCTACGGGATTCTCACCCTCTACGACAGGCCGTTCCAGACCACTTCGACTAACACAACGGTTTCTGACTCCCGCTCCATCCGGCAGAATGAAGAAAATGAGCCCCACTACCCCACATACACAACCCCTGCCGGGTATCACATGTACATGGTTTAGCCTCATCCGCTTTCGCTCGCCACTACTCACGGAATCACAATTGTTTTCTCTTCCTGTGGGTACTGAGATGTTTCACTTCCCCACGTTCCCTCCACACACCCTATATATTCAGATGCGGGTAACACGACATCACTCGTGCTGGGTTTCCCCATTCGGAAATCCTCGGATCTCAGCTCGGTTGACAGCTCCCCGAGGCTTATCGCAGCCTCCTACGTCCTTCATCGGCTCCTGGTGCCAAGGCATCCACCGTACGCTCTTAAACACTTACTAACAAAGATGCTCGCGTCCACTGTGCAGTTCTCAAACAACACAC
>NZ_JBIUBB010000012.1:0-41835 GCF_044547795.1 Nocardia sp. NPDC052316 | reverse complement strand
GCCGCCGTCCGGGGCGGGCGGCGGCGCGGCCGCCCGCCCCGCCCCCCCCCCCCCCGCCCCCCCCCGCCCCCCCCCGCCCCCGCCCCCCCCCCCCCCCCCCCCCCCCCCCACACCGCAGGTTCGATGATCAACCGCAGCCTGCGGTGCATACTCGCCTCCAGCAGCTGTGAGCTGCGTCGATCGAGGGGGACACCGAGTTGTGCGCCACACCCGCCCATCCGGTCGGCGGCCGGACCCACTGTTTCGGGACGGTAATGTTGTTACGTCGTGCGGTACAAGGCCCGGAGGGTGCGCCTCGCGATTGTGGGTACTCCGCGTTAGTCGTGTGTCACGGCGACCGAGTAGTTGACGCGGATTGGAAGGAGACCCGAGTCGATGCTTTCCGGGCAGAGTGGGCGTGTGAGCCTTCTCGGCGGTAGTGACGGCAAGGCCCATGGGAAAGCTCCGATTCCGGTGCGTCCTCCCGAGCGTGCCGCCGTCTGGAACTGGCCGGACCTCTCGGTATTGCTGATCGAGGATGATCAGGCCGATGCCCTGCTTGTCGAGGAGTTGATCGCCGACGGCGCACCCGGCCTGCCGGTGCGGTGGGTGCGGTCCGCGGCCGAGGCCCGCGAACGACTGGCCGTCGAGCTGCCCGATTGCGTGCTGCTCGACCTGCACCTGCCGGATGCGCAGGGGCTGGAGGCGCTGGCCACGGTGCGCGAGTACACCGACCAGGTGGCGGTGGTGGTGCTCACCGGGCTGGACCAGGAACAGATCGGGCTGGCCGCGGTCGCGGCGGGTGCCCAGGACTACCTGATCAAAGGTCGGATCGAGCCCGAATTATTCGGTCGCGCACTGCGTTACGCCATCCAGCGTAAGCAGGCCGAACGCGCCGCGGCGGCGCTGCGGGCGAGCCAGATGCGCGCGCAGGAGAACGCGCGACTCGAACGCGGCCTGCTGCCAACCCCGTTGCTGCGCGGTGAACGCGCGGTCGACATCGTGGCGCGCTACCGCCCCGGCCGGGCCAACGCCCTGCTCGGCGGCGATTTCTACGACGTCGTGCAGCAGGCCGACGGCACCGTGCACGCGCTGATCGGCGATGTCGCGGGCCACGGCCCGGACGAGGCCGCGACCGGGGTTGCGCTGCGGCTGGCCTGGCGCACCCTGGTGCTCAGCGGTATCTCCGGCATCCGGCAGCTGCGGTTGCTGGAGGAGGTGCTGCTCGCCGAGCGCGCAGGCAAGCAGACCTTCGCCACCCTGACCAGCCTGACCCTGTGCCCGCACGACCATCGGGTGCTGGTGACCAGGGCCGGGCACCCCGGCATGCTGTTGCGTACCAGCTCGGCGGTCGACTGGGTGGAGGTGCCGGGCGGTCCCGCCCTCGGCTTCCTACCCGGCCGCGCCGACTGGAGCACCCACGAGATCACGCTGCCCGTCGGCTCCGGCCTGATGCTGTTCACCGACGGACTGTTCGAGGGGCACACCGCGGCGGGCGAGGACCGCCTCGGTGAGGAAGGCCTGCTGGAGCTGGCCCGCACCATCACCGTCGCGGAGCCCGCGGTGTTCGTCGACGAGCTGATCCGGCGTGCCGAGGCGCTCGCCGAATCGCACGGCGGCCTCGAGGACGACGTGGCGGTCATGTACTTGCAGTGGCATCACCGAGACCTGAATCAGGACAATCGATGACGACATCCCCCAGGAAGCAGTCCATCGCCGGTCGACTGACCGTGCAGGGCTGGTTCATGCTCGTGTTGGCCCTCATGGTGATCCTGGTGATCGTGGGCACCGCGATCGGTGCCCATCAACTCACCAAGACCAACCGGGTCGCCGACCGGATGGTGGATGGGCTGCAACCCGCCACCGCCGAGACCTATCGCCTGCAAAGCGCGCTGCTCAACCAGGAGACCGGCATCCGCGGCTACGTCATCGCCGCCGACTCGCAGTTCCTCGCACCGTATTACGAGGGAAAGCAGGTGGAAGCACGGGCCGCGGCCAAGCTCCGTGAGCTGCTCGCGGGCCGCCCGCAGCTGCTCGCAGACCTCGACGCGCTGGAACGTGCGGCCGACGAGTGGCGCACCGGTTATGCCGAACCGTTGACCACCGCGGTGGCCGCGCGCGGCACCGACGCCGTCGATGCGCCGACGGCCGCACGGGGCAAGGCGGCCTTCGACAGCGTCCGCGCGCTGTTCACCAAGCAGGACACCGACCTCACCACCGAGATCGACCGGGAACGCGCCGAGCTGGAGAACTCCCGCGACGTGCGGGATACCGTGCTGGCAAGCATGGTCGCCGCCTTCCTGCTGGCCGCGATCGCGTTGACCCTGCTGGTGCGCAGGCTGGTCGCGCGGCCACTGGACTACCTGGAGGCCGCCTCGTTGCGCGTCGCCGACGGCGACTTCGACCACCACATCGCCGCACGCGGGCCCGCCGACCTGGCCACCGTCGCGGAGGCGGTGGAGAGTATGCGACGCCGGGTCGTCGCCGAGTTGGCGTCCTCGCGTGTCCAGGAGGCGGCACTGGCCGAGCAGACGACCGAGCTGGACGCCCAGACTGTGGAGTTGCGCCGCTCCAACGCCGAACTCGAACAGTTCGCCTACGTGGCCTCGCACGATCTCCAGGAGCCGCTGCGTAAGGTCGCCGCGTTCTGCCAGCTGCTGGAGAAGCGCTACGCCGGACAATTGGACGAACGCGCAACCCAGTACATCGCCTATGCGGTGGACGGCGCCAAGCGCATGCAGGTGCTCATCAACGATCTGCTCACCTTCTCCCGGGTCGGCCGGGTCATCGACGGCAACGTGCCGATCAGCCTCGACCAGACCCTGGACAAGGCGATGACCAATCTCGCTGCGGCCGCCGAGGACAACGATCTGCGGCTGGAACGCCCCGACGAGTTGCCCGAGATCACCGGCGACCCGACCTTGCTGACCATGTTGTGGCAGAACCTCATCGGCAATGCGATCAAGTTCCGTACGCCCGACCGGTCGCCGGTCGTGCGGCTCGAGTGTGTGCCGGACGGCGACACCGGCGGGTGGCTGTTCTCGGTGTCGGACAACGGGATCGGCATCGCGCCCGAGTTCGGGGAGAAGGTGTTCGTGATCTTCCAGCGGCTGCACAGCCGGGAGGAGTACACCGGCACCGGTATCGGACTCGCCCTGTGCAAGAAGATCGTCGAGCATCACGGCGGCAAGATCTGGCTCGACACCGAGTACACCGGCGGCACCCGCTTCTGGTTCACGCTGAATTCGCCGGTGCCGGAGCGCGACTCCGAGCCGGCCGGCGATTCGGGCTCATCCGGTGAGTCCGGTCAGGGCACCGCATACAGCGAAACCATTTCGCTCAGCGCAGCCGGCGCGGACGGCGAAGCCAGTCCACTCGATCACACCAGCTCACCCAGCCCGGCGAGCTGATCCCGCTCTACCATTTCACCGAACCGGCTGTCCCCCAACGTGAGTCAGCCACACCACAAGGAGATTGCTTTTGTCCATCCCCGGTCAGCCCATCGATATCCTGCTCGTCGAAGACGATCCCGGCGACGAGTTGATGACTCGGGAAGCGTTCGAGGACAACAAGATCGGCAACACCCTGCACGTCGCGCACGACGGCCAGGAGGCGCTCGATTTCCTCTATCGGCAAGGCGAGTACGCGGAGGCCCCGCGGCCGGATCTCATCCTGCTCGACCTCAATCTCCCGCGATACGACGGGCGTCAGGTGCTCGAGCGGATCAAGGCGGACCCTGATCTGTCGCACATCCCGGTGGTCGTGCTCACCACGTCGGCGGCCGAGGAGGACATCCTGCGCAGCTACAAGCTGCACGCCAACGCGTATGTGACGAAGCCGGTCGACCTGGACCAGTTCGTCGCGGCGATCAAGCACATCGACGATTTCTTCGTCCAGGTCGTCCGGCTTCCTCGACTGCACTGATTCGGCGCCGGACCGCGTTGCCCTAGACCCCGGCAACGTTGCTCCAGCCCAACCAGGTAGATCCAGTCCCGGGCTACGTCGATCCGGGCTCCGGCAGTTCCGCTCGACCTAAGCGGGGCGGCGCGGTTGCTCGACGGACAGCGCGTCGTCCACGGTGTTGTGCACGCTGAGCAGCTTGTCCAAGCCGGTCACCTCGATCGGGCGGCGCACCGGGGGCGAGGCAACCACGCGCAGCTGGCCCGACGGCAAGGACTCCGCGGCGACGAGCAGCACGCTCAATCCGGCGGAGCCGAAGAACTCCACCAGCGACAGGTCCACGACCAGCGTGTTCGGCTGATCTCGCAAGGCCTCGTCCACCGCTGCTTGGAACTGCGGAGCGGAGGCCATATCGATCTCCCCGGTGAGCGACAGGATCCGGGTGGAATCCACCGATCGCACGTCCGTCTCCAGGCTCTTGGCCTTGCCATCCGTGCTCATCGGGCCTCCTCCTGGACTCCGACGCGCACGACGCCAACGGGCGCCGTTCCACCTCGGCTCGACCGAACTGAGCCCGCTACACCAAACCGGTTGCCTGGCATCGCCACTTCGCTACCTCCGACGCGTCGACCCTCCGCCCGCCCGAACACGGCGCGGAGATGATCCAACTCGCCAAACTACCGTAGTCGGACCTCGGTTGCCGCGCCCGCCCGGGCCTGCGGCGCGCCGGTGCACCGGCGGACCGTGCGAAGTGGGCGCAAACTCCGGCGATCGCGGAGGCCACCTGGGCTGATGCCTGCCCGAGGCCAGCCGATCGTGCCCCGTCGCACCCGGTTAGCGGCCGGTTGTCAACGCACTCGGGCGGGTCGGCGATCCTCGGCGAAGTCCAGCTCCAATGTCACGGGAATCACCTCGACCTCCAGCGCCGCACGCAGTCGGGTGACCGCGTGGCCGAGGATCTTGCGGCGCAGCTCGGCGATGTCGGCACTCGGTTCGGCGGTCACGATCAGGTGCAGTTCCGGCGCGGTGCGCTCGCCGGACAACCAGGCAGCGGCGGTGCGCACGCCCGGATAACTCTCGATATCCGCGGCGACCGGTGCCGCTGCGGTCGACGAGGCGAGCACGGTGGTACCTGCCCACTCGGTGCCGCCGGTCCGCCAAGTGACCGATTTCGGCATTCGGAAAATCTGGGCCAACAGCCAGCGCAGGCACAGCAATCCGAGCAGCACGGCGACCGCGACGGCGGCCCACAGCACCCAGGTCGGCGGTGCGTCGGTGCCGGGGACCACGGTGTCGTCGGACTGGACCCAGCGCAGCCGCCCGTAGTGCGCGGCGACGGCCAGGACGCCCGCGGCTAGCAGGAGCAGGCCGGTCAGCCCGAGCAAGCTTCGGTTCAACGTGGCCGGACGGTTGGTGCGCACCATCACGCCTCTCCTGTCTTCGGTCCCCGCAACTTGGCGCGCACGTGGCGCACCCGCTGCGGGCCGATCTCCTGAACGCGACGGGTGAGTCGCTCGCAGATCTCTTCGGGCAGGCCCTCTGAGCCTGCTCGATCGGTGCGAGCGGCGACCTTGACCGCTTTGCGACGCAACTTGATTCGGGCGGAGCTGACGCCGTCGACCGTGCCTGCGGCGCTGCGCAGTGCCGTGCGCAGTCCCCCGCGCGTCACCCCGGCGGAGATGCCGTCGTCGGCGGCGAGCGGCAGCACCGCGGCCCGGCCGGGCCACAGCGCCAGCGCGAGCAGCACGAAGCCGAACACCATCGCCGCGATGCCGACGCCGAGCACCGGCAGGTCGTGCCACTGCATGCCGTGCAGGTCGGCGGCGACGGAGTCGTAGGAGACGAACTCGTGCGCGCCGACCAGGCGCTGGATCAACGACACCGTCACCGCGACGCACCCGGCCAGCAGCAGCACCGCGACCACGATCGCCGGACCTGCTCGGCGCGACCTTCGGATCACCGGACTCTCCTTCCCACAACGGTTTCGGTGGTCAGCTCGGCCACCACGATGTCGATCGCGGTCACCGTGAGGCCGGTCAGCTCCCGCGTCCGGTCGGCCAGATGGGCACGACACTCCTCGGTCACCCGGCCGATCGGCGACGGGTAGCTGATCGGCAACCGGATCGCCAGGGCGGTGCGGTCCGGGAAGACCTCGGCGTCGACCCGCACGTCGGCACCCACGCCGGCCACCTCGCGGGCGGCCTGCTCGACGATCCGCTCGACCGCGCGCGGCGCGACCGTGAGGACGCCGGGATACTCGTCCGTGACGACGGCGGTGGTCATCGTCTGCCCTTGCCCTGCGCCGATTGGAGCAACCCGGCCAGGTCGAGCTCGCCGTCGAGCCAGCGGCCGACCAGCAGGCCGAGCACGGCGAACAACAGCACGATGGTGAAGGCGCCGAAGCCGCCGAACGCACCGGCGAAGCCGAGCGCGAGACCGACCGCGAGGCAGATCGCTGTGGCGCTCATCTACTGCACCCGGCTGCTCTGCTCGGGTTCCTCGTCGTCACCCGGGATGTACACGTCGTTGACGTTGATGTTGACCTCGACCACGTCCAGCCCGGTCATCTGCTCGATCGCGTTGATCACGTTGCGGCGCACCGCCTTCGCCAATTCGGCGATGGCGACGCCGTATTCGACGACGAGTTCCAGGTCGACGGCGGCCTGGGTCTCGCCGACCTCGACCGAAACGCCCTGGCCGATGTTGGTGGACGCGCCGGGGATACGGTCGCGAATGGCGCCGAACGCGCGGGCCGCGCCGCCACCCAGATCGTGCACGCCGCGGACCTCGCGGGCCGCCAGCCCGGCGACCTTCTGCACGACGACGTCGGCGATGGAGGTGGTGCCCTGGTCGCTGACCAGTTTGCTGTCCTTGTCCGGCGATCCGGCGGCGGATACCCGGTTCGCCGGTGTCTTGGTGTCCGAAGTGGCCTTGTTGTCGGTGCTCTTGTCGGTGGTTGTCGTCGCGCTCATTGCTGCTCCTCCTGATTTCCCTTGCGGTACATCGGATATCGGCTTCCTCTACATCGACACCTGTCCGGTCCGGAACGTCACGGGCGATGCGGTGTGAGCTAGGTAACCCCCTCACTGCCGAAGGCGTCGGCGTCGAGTTCGGCCACCACCAGGCGCAGCCGGGCGTCGGCCCAGTCGGTGCCCGCGAGTGCGGCGCGCACGGCTTCGGTCGCCTTCTCCAGCAGTGGCGTCAACGGCAATGCGGCGGCGGCGACCCGCACCTCCACCCGGCCGGGGCCGACGTCGATCGCGAAAGCTCGTGCGTCCCATGGCCACCAGGCCGGGCTCTCCCCGCCGAGGGGTGTCGCGGGGCGAATACCGTCGATCGTGTCCAGCGCGCCGAGGATCACGGCGATGAGGTCGCTGGTGGAAGTCACGGCACCGCCCTTACAGCTACTCGGTTCAGCGGTTGACGCACGCCGCTCACGACCGTTCCGGCTCGATATCGAGAATCGACACCGAGACCTCCTCGACCGTCTGCCCGGTCTGTTCGAACACCACCCGCGAAACCTCCTGTTGCACTGCGTGACCGATCAGCGCCGCGGCGCGCTCGGCCGAAATCACTACGTCCACTTGCACCCTCAGCGCCCCGGAGGCGCTTCGGCGCACCCGCACACCCTCCGACGCCGCGGGGTCGGTGCTCGTCAAGCGTTGTTTGCCGACCCGCACCAGCGACGAGACCAGCCCGCGCACACCGGGTTCGAGGCGGATGACGCCCGGTGTCGCACACGCCGCCCGCGCGGCCACCGCGGCAACGACCGGCGCCTCGACGCGCACCTCGGAGACAGCATCGGTCGTCATCGCTGCGCGTCCCCCGTTTCGTCGTCCTCATAGATGTCGGCGACCACCAGATCCAGCGTGGTGAGCACCAGACCGACCTGCGCGGCGAGTGCGGCGGTGACCCGCTCGCGCACCAGTGGCAGCGCATCGCCGACGGTGGTGTGCCCGAACCGGATGGCCACGGCCAACTCGACCGCCACCTCCGTTTCGCCGTCCATCCCCATCCCGACCCGGCGCACCCGGCACTGCCTGGCGCGCACACCGGGCACCGAATCGGCGGCATAGCGCAGCACGGTGGCGACGGCCTGCTCGCTCACCTCGACCGTGCCCGCCGCGGGGGTGGGCAATACCAGGGTCCGGCCGCGGCGGGCCTCCGCGCGCACCGCGGACATGATGCGCCCGGTCAGGTCGGGCGGCGGCGGATCCGGCTCGTCGATCAGTTCCTTGGTCGCGACGCGCAGGGCCAGCAGGCTGTCCCTGGCCGAGCGGCAGTGCGGGCAGGTCTTCTCGTGTTCATCGCCGAGTCCCGCCTCGACCGCGTCGAGCCGATCCCAGACATGTTCGATCTCGCGGCCGCAGGGCAGCCGGTAGTCCTGTTCCGTCGTTCCGTTCACCGCCATGGTTTCATCACCTCGGACAAATGGGCTCGTGCTCGGGCTATCCGGCCGCGCACCGCCGTCGTGTTCACTTCGACGATGTCGCCGATCTCCTCGTAGGTCAGCCCGTGCACCTCGCGCAACAGCCAGCACGCGCGCTGTTCGGGCGTGAGCAGTTGGAGCGCCGCGTTCAACGCCTCCAGTTGAGTGCTCACCTGAACGGCATGCTCGGGTTGAGTATCCGAGCGGGGCGATTCGGTGGTCTCCGGGTCGACCTCGACCGTCGGCCGACGCGCCCGGATCACATTCAAACAACGGTTGGTGGTCATCCGATACAGCCAGCCGACGAAGGCGGCGTCATCGTTGAGCTGCGGCAGTCTGCGCCACGCACCGAGAAATACCTCCTGGACGACGTCCTCGGCGTCGGAGCGGTCGGCGAGCATCTTGACCGCGAGGCGAAACATCTGCGCTTGATAGCGCAGGACTAGCTGTTCAAAGGCCCTCATGTCGCCGTCACGCGCCCTGCTCACCAGGGTCGCATCGTCAGGCGCGGTCTCGGCAACCGTTTCTGTCGTGGTCACAGCACCTCCTCCACCGCTCATCAGGTAGACACCGGGGATCGGAAAGCGTCACGTCCAGTATGACGTGATCGTTGTCTCAATGGTTGCTGCGTGCGCTTCGCTGAGCGGCCGTGTCTATAAGGCGTGTGCATCCAATCCGGATGTGCCGCGACACAGCGGAGGTTTCGATGTCTCTGAGCGACAAGATCGGCAACAAGGTCGACGAGTTCGGCGGCAAGGCCAAGGAGGCCGCGGGCAACGCGACCGGCGACGACGACCTGCGCGCCGAGGGCAAGGCGGACCAGGTCGAGTCCGCGGTCAAGGGCGCGGTCGAGAACGTCAAGGACGCCATCGGTGACGCGGTGGACAAGGCCAAGAACGCGCTGGGCAAGTAGCCCGGCCCGCGTGGCGTGCGGCCGCTGATCCGGCCGCACGCCGCCCGGCTCGAACAAGGGTATGACTGTGATTGATCATCGACCGACCAGAATCGCCGGTGTCGAACCGGGCACCGCACTGCTGGCCGCGGCCACCTGCCTGGCGTTGACCATCGGCGTCGCCGCCATGACCCGGTCCGTCGTCGCGACCGTCGCCGCGTCCGCCGCCATCATGCTCGGCCTTGTCGTTGTGCTGATCATCTTGCCGCACAAGGCTTGACGAGCTAGCTGACCTGCTTCCGCGGACTTTGCAGCGCGTCCTCGACGGCCGCGAGCGCGTCGACCGGGGTGCGGTTCTGGCCCTTCTCGTTCTGGCCGAGCTGCGGCCAGCCGGAGCCTTGGGGGCCGTGCAGCTGGGTCCAGATCTCCCGGGTCTTGTCCAGCAGCTCGCGCTGTTCCATTTCGTTCAATGCGGACATGAATTCCTCCTCTATTCCGACGCCGCACACCGCGGCGAAGTCCTGGGGCGACATGTCGTAGGCGATGTTCATGTCGCAGTCGCCGAACGGCGGGCAGCCCTCGGGTAGACCGCCGCCGAAGCCCTGACCGTCGGTGTACTGGTGGGCGAGCTGGCCGGGCAGATTCGGGTTGCGGCCGTAGCCCGCGCCGATCACGCGCACCCCATCCGGGCGGTGCGCCCACATGTCGAAGAAGTCGCCGCGGTTCGCGTAGGCGATCACCCGCCGCCGGTCGCCGAGCCAATCGACCAGATTCCAGTACGACGCGTTGATGCCGTCGGAGTGATCGCCGCCGGGATTACCGCCCGATTCGACGTCGATCATGCTGATCATCCGCGGGTGCGGGCCGCCCAGACGCGCGACCATGTCGCGGTGCGTTTCGACGGTTTCCAGCCAGTTCGGCCGCCAGTAGAAATACACGATGAAGCACGCCAGGCGTCCCGAATCGACTGCCCGGCAAGCCCATTCGTAATTCGCGACGAAGTTGTCATCGCGGAAGTCGCCGTCGTTGGACCGGAAGCTGAGTATCGCGTGCGGATAGGAGTCGTCTACCGGGACCTGAAAATATGACACGTCCGCGAAAAAAGTGTCGACCATTGGATCTCCCTCGATTTCGTCTGCCCGAAATTTCCCCCGAGTGGTCGCCGCACCGCCGATTCCCCGCCTTCCCGACCCCGTGAGACGTCGATGAAACGTGAGTGAAGGGCGCGGACCGGAGACTCATCCCTGTAGCAAGAACCGCCGGTGCCCGTTCAGCGCGACGGAGCCAATGCTGTAGCTGGACGGCGGCCGGGGGTAGTCGTCGGTCTGATGAGCGAACCGAGCGTTCCATTTGTCGGACCGCGAACGATATGCAGCACGTGCTCGGTTCGTTGCAGTATCTGCACGGGAGGACAGAGAGTGAACGAAGCGACGATGGAAAAGGCGGCCTTGGGGGGCCGTGGTGTGCTCGAGGGGGCATTCGCCCTGCTCGAGGCGCTCGCGGACGGTGATGAGCTGGGTTTGACCCAGCTCGCGTCGGCGGCAGGACTACCGAAGGCGACCGCCTATCGGTTACTCAATCAATTGGTCGCGGAAGGAGCAGTGCAGCGCCGCAGCGGGCGCTATCAGATCGGACCCCGGGTGTTTCGGCTCGGGCAAACCTGGCAACCGGCGCGGTTGCTGCGGGCCGCCTCGGCCCGGCCGCTCGGGCAATTGACGGCGACGTCGGATCGGGGCGGCTTCAGTCTCGCGGTGACCGATCGAGGGCACACGATGCTGATCGGCGGCATCGGGCGGGAGATCGATGCGGTCTTCCCGCTGCGGGCGGGGACGCTGCTGCCTTCGGGCACCGCCGCCGAGCAGGTGCTGGCCATCGGGCATCCGAATCACCAACCACCCGAAGGGTTTTCACCCCGCGAGTGGAGCCGTCAGGTCACGTTGGCGCGGGAGCGTGGCCTCGCCTACGACACCGACCTGAGCCGATTCGGGCTGGCCTGCGTCGCGGCGCCGGTGCGCGGTCCGGGCGGCGAGGTGGTCGCCGCGCTGGCGGCGACGGTGGGTGAGCTGAATCGGCTGCCCGCGCTGGCCGAGGCGGTGCTGCGCACGGCGGGGCTGGTGAGCGCCAATCTCACGCGGCTGTTGCGGTCGCAGGGGGCTATGTCGCTCTGAGAGCGGGAGTCGTGGGGGTGCCGCCCAGGCAGTGGGGCGGCACCCCGACGGCTCTACCTAACTCATCGCGTGTGCAACGCCCGCACACCAGACCTGGGTGATGGCACGGGTGGCGTGGATGTCGGCCAGTGGGTCGCCGTCGAGCAGCACGAGATCGGCGCGCATGCCCGGCGCGATCGTGCCGCGGTCGGCCAGGCCGAAGTGGGCGGCGGGCGCCGTGGTCGCGGCGCGTAGCGCTTCGGCCGGGGGCAGGCCCGCGGTGACGAGCAGCTCCAGCTCGCGGTGCAGGGAGTCGCCGTGCGCGGGCTGGAACGGGACGCCGGGCTCGGCGTTGGCGTCGCTGCCCGCGAGGACGGGCACACCGGCGGCGTGTAGCGTCGCGACGCTGGCGAGACAGTCGGCGAACCCCAGAATGCCCAAAGTTGTTGCTACGCCCTGCATCATGACGAGGGTCGGCGCGGCGACACGGCCCTCCTCCGCCATCCGGCGCACCGCCTCCGCGGGCAGCTGGCCGTCCATCGGTACATGGGTGATGATATCGCCGCCGACATCGAGTGCCAGCGTGTAGGCGCCCAAAGACGCTGCGTGGATGACGATTCGGAGGTCCTTGGCCCGCGCGGCCGTGACCACCGCTTTGGCGGAGGCTTCGTCCGGGCCGCCCTCCCCCGGCGCTTCGAGCACCAATTTGATGTAGTCCGAGCCGGCCGCCGCGCGCTCGGCGACCATCGCCTCGGCCGCCTCCGGGCCGTGGATGACCGCGTGCTCGGCCATGCCGGGAATCCGGGCGTGCGTGCCGCCCGGACCGATGATCGGCGTTCCCGCACTGCGGATATCGGTGGTGCCCGGCTGGTTACGCAGCGCCGCGAGGTGCTCGGGCGGCCACGTGGTCATGTCCAATGCCGTGGTGACGCCGTGCGCGACGAGCTGATCGAGCGACTCCGGGCCGTGTAGGTGCACGTGGGCGTCGATGAGGCCGGGTAGCAGGATCGCGCCGTGGCCGTCGATACTGTCGGCGCCGCCGGCATCGGTGCCGATCACCGCACCGTCGATCACCACCGTGGTCGGCTCGGTCAGCTCCGCGCCATCGAAGACACGGACGTTGCGCAGGGCGGTTTTACCGATCGCTGGGGAGTCGACGGTCACGCAAGCCTCCGGTGCGGTAGTCGTGCAGCGGCGAGGGGTGCGACCGCTCCGCTACGGAACGTTAGTAGCCGCCAGTGGATTTGTCCGCACACGAAGTGGTAACGCAATGTTCTTGTCGGGGCACCATTTGGTCTCACCTACGGGGTGGCCGAGCAGCGAATGCTGTGCGGGCGTCGTCGGGCGGGGTGAGACGGTGGCCCTACGACCCTCCGGAAATCTACGCATATGCTCAGCTGGTGAACTACTGCCCATCGAGGGCGGCATCCGAAGTGTGACGCACAACACTGACGGGGTGGTTATGACCAGGGACACCAGCGTTGCGCTGCAGGCCGCCATCTTGCCTGGACTCGACTCCGGCATCGCGGTACCGACTTATGACCGGTCCGCAATCACCACCGGCATAGTGCATTTCGGTGTCGGCGGGTTTCACCGCGCCCATCAGGCGATGTATCTCGACCGGCTGCTGGAGCGCGGCGAGGCGCGCGAGTGGGGCATCTGCGGCGTGGGTGTATTGCCCGCCGACCGCAAGATGCGCGATGCGCTGACGGCGCAGGACGGGCTGTACACGCTGTCGGTGCTGACGCCGGACGGCCGCTGGAACACACGCGTGATCGGCTCGATCGTCGAGTACCTGTACGCGCCCGACGATCCCGAGGCGGTGCTCGCGAAACTGGCCGACCCGGCCACCCGGATCGTCTCGCTCACCGTCACCGAAGGCGGTTACCACTACTCGGCGACCACCGGCGTATTCGACGCCGAAGATCCGGATATCCAGGCCGACCTCGTGCCGAATGCGGTGCCGTCCACCCTCTTCGGGCTGATCGTCGAGGGGCTGGCCCGGCGCCGGGCACGGGGTATCGCACCGTTCACCGTGCTGTCGTGCGACAACATCGAGGGGAACGGGCATGTCGCGCGCACTACCTTCAGCGCGTTCGCCGCGCTGCGCGACCGCGAGCTCGGTGACTGGGTGGCGCGGGAGGTGCGCTTCCCGAACTCGATGGTCGACCGGATCACCCCGGTCACCCCGCCCGAGGCGGCGGCCCAGGTCGCGCGGCGTTACGGGGTGGTCGACCGGTGGCCGGTGGTGACGGAGCCGTTCACGCAGTGGGTGCTGGAGGATTCGTTCACGCTCGGGCGACCCGACTACGGCGCGGTCGGCGTGCAGTTGGTCGAGGATGTCGCGCCCTACGAGTTGATGAAGCTGCGGCTGTTGAACGCCGGTCATCAGGCACTGGCGTACTTCGGATATCTCACCGGCTATCGACTGGTGCACGACGCGGCCCAGGATCCGGCGTTTCGCCGATTCCTCCTGCGGTACATGGACATCGAGGCGACGCCGACCTTGCGGCCGGTGCCCGGGGTCGACCTGGATCAGTACAAGCAGACGTTGATCGAGCGTTTCGCCAATCCGGCGATCGGTGACACCGTGGCGCGCCTGTGTGCGGAGTCGTCGGATCGGATACCGAAGTGGGTGCTGCCGGTGGTGCGGCAACGACTGGCCGACAACGGCGAGATCACCTGTGCGGCAGCGATTGTCGCGAGTTGGGCGCGCTACGCGGAGGGCGTCGACGAACACGGCGAGCCGATCGAGATCGTGGACCGGCTGCGCGAGCGGCTGATCCCGCTGGCTCGCCGCCAGCGGGACGATCGCACCGCATTCCTCGAGGATCGTTCGGTTTTCGGTGATCTGATCGACGAGCCGCGGTTCGTGCGCGCCTATGTGGCGGCGCTGGATTCGTTGTACACCAAGGGCGCTCGGGCTACCGTCGCGGAGCTGGCCGGGCCGGCCTAGATGGGCAGAACCCGGGTCACCGCGTGTGTTTCGTCGCCAACGGCGAACCAGATGTCGAGGGCGGAGCCCGTGCGATGTGCGACGAGTTCAACGACATCGCCGGACCGCAGTGGCTTGGCGTACTCGATGATCGCGCGGTGTGCGCCCGACTTCAGATCGTCGTGGTCGGCCAGGACTTCTTCCACGCCGCTGAGGTAGACCGAGTTGTTGACGTGGTCGAGCATGTCGATATCGGTGATGCGCAGCGGGAAGGGGCGCACCTGCACACCGGTGGCGTCGGCGGTGGGCGGCGGGTCGGTGAGGGCGGCCTTCCAGCGCAGCCGGTGTTCGGTGGTGCTGGCCAGCATGGGCTCCATGAAGCGGTCGCTCATCCGGGCGGGCACGCCGGATTCGGTGCCGAAGTGGATCAGGAAGGCCTCGGTCTCGACCAGGCCGCCGCTGCTGCCGCAGATCTGCACGCGCATATTGCACCAGCGGTTGGACAGGCCCGAGCACCAGCGGCGCAGGGTGACCCGCTCACCGAACTGGATCGGCTTGAGGACGTCGATCACCGTGCGGCGCACCACCCAGCCACGGTGGCTTTCGCCGTCCTCGACCGCGTCGAGGTGCTCGAAGCCGATGTCCTGGAGGTAGCGGGCGATGGCGTCGAGCCGCAGGCGTTGGTCGCCGTCGGTATCGGCGAGACGGACCGGCCACCCCGTTTCGAACGGGGTTCCGGCGGGCGGACGTTCCGGCAGCACGCTGGGAATGACCATGGTCGGATAATGCCAGGTCATGGTTGCCGGGCGCGCGCCGGCACGGTCAGCGCGTCGCGCATCTCACACAATCGGCTCGCCGTTGATCGGTCGATACGGCAGCCGGAACCAGATCAACGGAGCCTGGGGGTGCGACCTTCGCGGGCGGTGCCGCAATGGTGTGCTTGTGGCGCCCGGAGGTTGACCTTGACACGGTGTCAGGTCGTTGGGTGGACGCATGCATCCATACATTGGTTCGGGTCCGTACTGCTACAGCAATTCACTGGCGATGATGCTCGGTGCGCACGCGCCGACGACCGGGGTGATCGAGACGTTGACCGGGTCGCCGTTCGGCTTCCAACTGGAGAACGGCTCGAGACCGTTCTTCGATCCGATCGGGTGGCACCCGGAGATCGGGCTGGCCGCCGCCATCGACTTGCTCGGGTGGTCGTGTGTACGCAGCGACGGCGGGTCCGCCGCGGCGGCCCTCGATCGGCTGCGGGCGGCCTGTGCGCAGGGGCCCGCGCTGGCCGGGCCGCTGGAGATGGGTCTGCTGACTTACCGTCCGGATGCCGGAATCGCCATCGGCGCAGATCATTACGTGGTGGTGCTCGCCGTCGACGACGACACCGTGTTGCTGCACGATCCGCAAGGGAATCCGTACGCGACGCTGCCGAGCGAGGCGTTCCTCGAAGCCTGGCGCGGGGAGCAGGTGACCTATATCGATACGCCGTTCGTCCTGCGCTCGGGTTTCGTGCGGGATCGTGTCGTCTCCCCCATCGATGCGCTGGAATCCGCTATGCCGCACGCGGTCCGGTCGCTCGAGGGTGCGCCCCGCGCCGTCGAGGAATTCGCCGAGGTGGTCGCGAAAGGCCTGGACCCTGAGATCCGAAACCTGCTGGCCATCTTCGGCATTCGAGTCGGCGCCCGCCGCCTATCGGATGCTTCGGTGAGCTTGACCATGCTCGGCCGCACCGAGGCCGCCGCACTCGCCGCCGCCCAATCACGCATCGTCGGCAGCCTGCAATACCCCTTGGTCACCGGCGACGACGCGGCATTGATCGCCGCCCTGCACACACTCGCCGCCGGCTACGACCGCATGCGCGCCGCGCTGGTCGGCTGAGCCGACCGCACCACTCCACTGGGCCCGGACGCCTGGGTGCGGGATCGGCACTGCCGGGCACCCCGACTCTGGTGACGCGACGGAGCACCGGCCCGAGGCAGCAGAACGAATGTGCTGCGCGGCAATGACTGCCGATAGCAGCGAAGAGCCCCGAGAGGCGACGACGACGTCACGCTCTCGGGGCTCGGTTCGCGAAACTACCTACCGCTTCTTGGAGGTCCGCTCCCGCTTCTCCCGGACCCGCACCGAGATGCGCACCGGGGAACCGTCGAAGTTGAACTCCTCACGCAGCCTGCGTTCCAGGAAGCGGCGGTAGCCTGCCTCGAGGAAACCGGTGGTGAACAGGACGAACGTCGGCGGGCGGGTCGTCGCCTGAGTGGCGAACAGGATGCGGGGCAGCCGGCCGCCGCGCATCGGGGGCGGGGTCGCCGCGACGACTTCCTTGAGCCAGGTGTTCAGGCGGCCGGTGGAGATGCGCTTGTCCCACGACTCGAGCGCGGTCTCCATGGCGGGCACCAGCTTCTGCACGGCGCGGCCGGTGTGCGCGGAGATGTTGACCCGCTGCGCCCACGGCACCCGGACCAGGTCGCGATCGACCTCACGGTCCAGCTGCAGGCGGCGGTCCTCGTCGACCAGATCCCACTTGTTGAACGCCAGCACGAGCGCGCGACCGGAGTCGGCGACCATGCTGATCACCCGCAGGTCCTGTTCGGTGATCGGTTCGGAGGCGTCGATCAGCATGATCGCGACCTCGGAGGCCTCGAGTGCCGCCTTGGTGCGCAGCGAGGCGTAGAACTCGGTGCCGTTGGCGTGCGAGACCTTGCGGCGCAGGCCTGCCGTGTCGACGAACTTCCACACCTTGCCGCCCAATTCGACGAGCGAGTCGACCGGGTCGACGGTGGTGCCCGCGACGTCGTGCACCACCGAGCGCTCGTCGTCGGCCAGCTTGTTCAACAGGCTGGACTTACCGACATTGGGCTTGCCGACCAGCGCGACCCGGCGCGGGCCGGCGCCGCCGGTGCCTTCGCGCGGGGTCTCCGGCAGCACCGCGAGCACGTCGTCGAGCAGATCGCCGGTGCCGCGACCGTGCGCGGCGCTGACCATCCTCGGCTCGCCGAGACCGAGCGACCACAGCGCGGCCGCCTCGGACTCGACCTTCTGGTCGTCGACCTTGTTGGCCACCAGGATGACCGGAATCTTGCTGCGGCGCAGCATCTTCACCGCGGCCTCGTCGGTCGCCGTCGCGCCGACCACCGCGTCGACCACGAGCAGGATCGCGTCGGCGGTCTGCATGGCGACCTCGGCCTGGCGGGCCACCGACTGCTGCAGGCCCTTGGCGTCTGGCTCCCAGCCGCCGGTGTCCTGCACCAGGAAGCGGCGCCCGGACCAGTTGGCCTCGTAGGAGATTCGGTCCCTGGTGACACCGGGGACGTCCTCGACGACGGCCTCGCGCCGGCCCAGGATGCGATTCACCAGGGTCGACTTGCCCACATTCGGACGGCCGACGACCGCGAGCGTCGGCATGGCGAGCAGTTCTTCGCCGGCCAGCTCACCATCGAGATCGGTGAGCTCCCAGTCGGTTTCGTCACTCCAGATGCCGTCGCCGGCCATCACGTCTTCGGTCACTGGGAACCTCCCGTCCTGGTCGTCGAGATCTGCTGCGCGACAACGCGGTACAGCTCGTCGATGACCTCATCCATGTTCAGGTCGCTGGTGTCGACCAGCACCGCGTCGTCGGCCGGACGCAGTGGGGACACCTTGCGGGTGGAGTCGAGGTTGTCGCGCCGCTGCACGTCGGCGAGCACGGCCTCGTAGTCGTCGCCGCGGCCTTCGGCGATGTTCTGCTGGTTGCGCCGGTGGGCGCGGGCCTCGGCCGAGGCGGTCAGGTAGATCTTGGCGTCCGCGGCGGGCAGCACCACGGTGCCGATATCGCGGCCCTCGACCACGATTCGCTGTGCGGCCGTGGTGATCTCGCGTTGCAGCGCGACGAGCAGATCACGGACCTCCGGCACGGCGGACACCGCGGAGACGGCCTTGGTGACGGCGTCGCCGCGGATCTCCGAGGAGACGTCCTCGCCGTCGAGCTGGATCACCTCACGGCGCGGATCGGTGCCGATGGACAGCGGCAGCTCCTTGACCGCCGCACCGATGGCGGCGGCGTCGGTGAGCTCGATGCCCGCGCGCAGCACACGCAGGGTCGCGACCCGGTACATCGCGCCGGTGTCCAGGTAGCGGGCGCCGAGCCGGGTGGCAAGGCGGCGCGAGACGCTGGACTTGCCGGTGCCGGACGGGCCGTCCATGGCGACGACGAGCGGGCTCGTCCCCGTCGGCTGCCGTGGCGTCTCCACCGGAATCTCCACACCCATCACAACGACACCGCCTCGTAGAGTTTGCCGATTTCACCGCGGCCGAGCACGCGCAACGTGCCCGGCCGTTGGTCGCCGAGCGCGACCGGGCCGATATTGGTGCGCACCAGCCGGGTCACCGGATGGCCGACCGCGTCGAGCAGCCTGCGCACGATGTGCTTACGCCCCTCGTGCAACACGAGTTTCACCAGGGATCGTCCCTCGCCGATCTCGAGCACCTGGAAGCTGTCGACCTTCGCTGGTCCGTCTTCGAGCTCGATGCCGTCCTTGAGCTTCTTGCCGATGGCCTTGTGCACCTCGCCGTTCACCGTGGCGAGGTAGGTCTTGGACACCTCGTAAGAGGGGTGCATGAGCCGGTGCGCGAGATCGCCGTCGTTGGTGAGCAGCAGCAGGCCCTCGGTGTCGGCGTCCAGGCGACCGACGTGGAACAGGCGCTGACCGGCCGCGACACGCTCGGCGACGATGTCACCGACGCAGGGGCGGCCGAGATCGTCGGACATGGTGGACTGCCAGCCCTTGGGCTTGTTCAGCACGATGTGCACGAGCTCCTCGCGCACCATCACGCGGGTGCCGTCCACCCGGACCACGGCGACCTGCGGGTCGATCCGCAGACCCTGCTCGACCACGATGGCGCCGTCTACCTCGACCCGGCCCTGGGCGATCATCTCCTCGGCGGCGCGCCGGGAGGCGACACCGGCCTTGGCGAGGACCTTCTGCAAACGCTCGCCCTCGCCCCACGGCATCTTGGTGTGGCCTTCGGACGCAGCCGGTTCGACGTGCTGGCGCTTGGCCGGCTTGGCGTTGTTCAGCAGGGGTGCGGACGGGGTTTGCCGCTGTGGCTTGGGGTTCTTCTTCTTGCCGGTGGGCGCGGGCTGGGCGGCGCGGCGCTGCGGGATGCCGGGGCTGCGGCCGGTGCCGCCGGGGGTGGTGCCGCGATAAGAGTTGCCGGACTGAGCGTTGCCGCTGTGCCCGGCTTCGGTACGGCCACGGTAGGCATTGCCACCGGAACCGGCCTCACTGCGGTCACGGTACGAGGTGCCGCCCTGGTTGGCGCTGCCCTCGGTACGGCCGCGGTAGGCGTTGCCGCCGGAGCCGGCCTCGCTGCGGTTGCGGAACGAGCTGGTGCCCGGTGCGGAGCTGCGGTCGTTGCCGCCTTGGTAGGCGCTGCCGCCATCGGCGCGGTCACGGTAGGAGCTGCCGCCTTGCCCGGATGCGCCTTCGGTACGGCCACGGTAGGCATTGCCACCGGAACCGGCCTCACTGCGGCCACGGTAGGTGTTGCCGCTGTCCGAGCGGTCGCGGTAACCGCCGCCACCCTGCGCGTTGCCATCCCGGGCGCCGCGGTACGAACTGCCGCCCTGGCTGGAACCACGGCCCTGGTACGTGCTGCCACCGTCAGTGCGATCGCGATAGGAGCCGCCTTGCGCGGAACCACGATCGGTGCGGCCGCGATATGCGTTGCCGCCCTGCGTGTTTCCGCGCTGCGTGCTCGACTGCGCGCCGCGGTAGGCGCCGTCGCCGCGCGATGCGCCGCGGTCGGTCCCCCCTCGAGCGCCCGCACCCCGCACGGGGCGCTGCTGCTCGTCACTGCGTTTCCTACGATCCGGTGTGCCATCTCGGCGAGCGGAATTATTCATTTTGTCCTGTCAATCCTCGCTGCCGAGGTCCAAGTCGGCCTCGGCGGGTTTTTTCAGCCTGGTGTAACGGGGGTCCGTATCCAGACTCTCGTTGATCTCATCGATCAGGTCGACGCCCGGGAGCAGGGGCGCCAGTGGCGGCAGGTCGGACAGCGACGCGAGCCCGATCCGTTCCAAGAACAACTCGGTCGTGCAGTACATCGTCCCGTTGGTCTCCGGGTCGACGCCCGCCTCGGCGAGCAGGCCCCTGGCCAGCAGCGTGCGCATCACCCCATCGACGTTCACGCCGCGCACCGCGCTGACCCTGGTCCGGGTCACCGGCTGCCGGTATGCCACCACCGCCAGCGTTTCCAACGCCGCCCGCGTCAACTTGGTGCGGGCGCCATCGAGCAGCACCCGTTCCACATACGGTGCGTACTCGCTGCGAGTATAGAAGCGCCAACCGTCCCCGACGAAACGCAGATCGATCCCACTGCCCCGCGCGGACAGTTCCGCGCGCATCTCCCGCAACACCTCATCCACCCGCTCGGTGGTGTCATCCAACGCCGCCGCCAACTGCTCTACCGGGGCCGGAGCATCCACCACGAGCAACATCGCCTCCAACGCGGACCGGAACTCCGCGTCGTCGAGACGCTCGGGGGTGAACTCCGCCACTGTGTTGTCGGCGACTGGTGTCGCGTCGTAGGTGGTCGGGTTCGGGAGGTCGGGTTGCGAGGTGGCGTCGTTCGCTGATGGGGGGTTGTCGACGTCCGATGGGTTGGCTTTGTTCGCTGTTGAGGGGTTGTCGACGTCCGATGGGTTGGCGTCGGTAGCTGTGGACTCGGTGTCGGCGCTCGCGGTGGGGGTTGAGACGTCCGCGATCGGGGGCTCGGCCTCGGCGGACTTCGTCGCAGCCGTGGTCGCGCCGGCGGGAGTCGCGTCAGCCGAGTGCTCGGCGCCGATGGCATCCGTCGCGTCGGCTTCGAGTTCCGTCGCGTCCGAGACCTCAGCGTCCACGGTTTCCCTCACCCGTAGTCCTCCTCGATAGTCACAGTGTCCGACGGGTCGGCGTCGGGGGCATCGTCGCCGATCCAGCTGATGGAGAGTTGGCCGAGGGGGTCGGGTTGGTCGAACTCGATCGTTTTTCCTCGGTACAGCTCCAGCAGGGCCAGGAAGCGGGCGACGATCTCGATCGGCGCTGCGCAGTCGGCGACCAGTTCGCTGAAGGTCGTCCAACCGCCTTTGCCGCGTTCTTTGAGCCGTTCGAGCACGAGCGCGGCCTGTTCGGCGACCGAGATGGCGTGCGAGTGCAGGTGGTCGAGGCCGACCTTGGGCACCGGGCGGGGCCGGAAAGCGGCGGCGGCGATCGCGGCGAACTCGTGCGCGTCTACTCCCAGCGTAACCTCGGGCAGCAGACCGGCGAAGCACTCCTCCAGTCCGACGGCGCGCGGGTAGCGGCGCAGCGCGACGGCCTCCAGTTCGCCGAACAGCTCGGCCACCTGCTTGAACGCCCGATACTGCAGCAGCCGCGCGAACAGCAGGTCGCGCGCCTCGAGCAGTTCGAGGTCCTCGGCGTCGGTCATCTCCCCCGACGGCAGCAAACGCGCGGCCTTGAGATCGAGCAGCGTCGCTGCGACCACCAGGAATTCGGTGGTCTGGTCGAGGATCTTGTCGGCCCGCAAGGTGGTCGCGGCGGCGTTGGGGTAGGTGCCGTCGGACAGCGCGGCGGTCAACGCCTTGGTGTAGGCGATGAATTCGTCGGTGACCTGATGCAACGCCACCTCGGTGACGTCGAGCTTGCGCGAACTGATCAGCGTCAGCAGCAGATCGAACGGACCTTGGAAGTTGCTCAGCCGCAGATGGAACCCGGACTTGTCGTCCTTGGCCGCGGCGTCACCTGATCCGCCATCGCTCGAAGTCGCCGGTGCCGCAGCTCCTGAGCCACTTTCGCTCGCACTCGTCGTGTCGGCCGCTGCGTGCGCTGCTGTTGCGGGCGCGGCAGCACCGTTCGAAGTCGCCGCTGAATCGGGGGGCGCGGCGGCGAGAGTGGCGTCGCTCACCTGTGCGGAGACGTCGTCCGATGACGCGGCGGCCGTATGCGTCGCTGAATCGTCGGCGACCGCATCATCGTCGGCCACCGCATCGCCGTCGGCGACCGCGTCATCGTCGGAGCCGATCGGCTCAGGCGTCCCCGCGTCGCCCGGCGCACCTTCGCTCGAAGTCACTGTGTCGGCCTGTTCCGGGTCGTCCGGGCCTGCGTCGGCCCGCTCCAGGAGATCACCCGGTGTGGAGTCGGCGGCGGACTCCGAGCCGGTTGCGGGGGTAACTGCTGCGGGTCGCGCGGGGTCGTTGCTGCCGATCACCGGCCGGACCGGTGGATGACTTCCCGCGCCATCGCCCGATATGCTTCGGCTCCACTGGATTTCGGTGCCCACGTGGTGATCGGCTCGCCCGCGACGCTGGCGTCGGGGAACCGGACGGTGCGCGAGATGGCCGCGTCGTAGACCAGATCGCCGAACACCTCGACGACCCGCGCCATCACCTGACGCGAATGCAGTAGTCGGGCGTCGAACATGGTGACCACTATTCCGTACAGGCTCAGCCGCGGATTCAGCCGGTCGCGCACCTTTTCCACGGTGTCGTTGAGCAGCGCTAAGCCACGCAGCGAGAAGTACTCGCACTCCATCGGAATGATCACGCCGTCGGCGCAGGCCAACGCGTTGACGGTCAATAACCCGAGCGACGGCTGACAGTCGATGATGATGTAGTCGTAGCGGTCGCGGATGGAGTGCAGCGCCCGGCCGAGCGAGTGCTCCCGCCCGACCTCGTTGACCAGCTGGATCTCCGCCGCCGACAGGTCGATATTGCTGGGCAGCAGATCCATGTTCTCGACCCGGGTCGGCATCAGCACGTCATCGATCGAACCCTTGGAGCCGACCAGCAGGTCGTGCACGGTCAGGTCGAGATCATGGTGGGCCACACCCAAACCCGCCGACAGCGCGCCCTGCGGGTCGAGGTCGACGAGCAGTACTTTGCGCCCGTATTCGGCGAGGGAGGCGCCGAGATTGATGGTGGAGGTCGTCTTGCCGACGCCGCCCTTCTGGTTGCACATGGCGACGATGAGGGCGTCGCCGTGCCGGTCCAGCGGTGGCGGGTCGGGCACCAGGCGCAGTGGGCGCCCGGTCGGTCCGAGTGCCGCATCCTCGGGGATTGGTTCGGCCCCGGTGCCCCACAGGGTTTCGGCCGCGGCCTCCGAGTACGGACCCGAGCGCGCACCCGTAAGCGGCTCCGCCCCAGCACCCATCGGCGGCTCTGCCGCTCCGGCTGATGTCACGATCCGCTGCTCCTTATACGTTCCTGCCCGTTGCCTCGCCGAGCGTAGCGAGGCGGATCAGGCCCGACCCTCGCTTTCGTACGGTCCGACTCTCGTTAGACGCTACCGCTTGCGAGCGTGCAAGTGCCGCGACGCGCGCGGCGTGTTCGCGGCACCACGCCGAGCCCCGAACAGCAAAACGCTACCCCGTATCGCTCAGCGCCACTCCGGGTCACCGTCGAAATGCACGTCGAAGCGGTCGTGCAAGTCGTCCATGCTGTCCCATTCCGCCTCCCCGCGGGCGATCCGGCCGAGCTGCCGGAAGTATTCGAACCGGACGATACCCGGTGTCAGTACGGCGAGAAACTCCGCGGGTCCGTCCGCCGACGCGCCGAAAGCGTGCACGGTGCCGGGCGGCACGACGACCAGTCCGCCTTTGCGCACCGCGCTCAGTTCGCCGTCCACGAGAAACTCCATGGTGCCGTCGAGGACGTAGAAGATCTCGGTGGATTGCGTGTGGTGATGCGGCCGAGTGCCATTCGCGCCCGCGGCGAGGACGAGACGGTTCGCGCCGAACAGGCCGTCGGACCGCTCGCTGTCCTCCAGCAGTTGGAAGGACCCGCCGCCGGGCAGCGCCACCGCTTCGACATCGGATTCCTGGACGATGAAAGACTTTGCCACTCAACTCACCTCACGTTCGCGCACGCCGGGCCGCACTGCGCGGGCCCGGCACGGAGGATCAACTGGACCGCAGTCCGATTTGTTCCCCTCTTCCTTCGAACGTTGCTGCCGCAATCTCCATCCACCAAGCGACGAGACACACAGAGCCGCCCTACGTTTCACACGGTCGACGAGCCTGGTGCACCGTATGAGCCGCTAGCGGGCGCGCGGGTGGGCGGTTGCCCAGACTTCGCGCAACGTGTTGACGGTGACCAGGGTGTAGATCTGCGTGGTGGTCACCGAGGCGTGGCCGAGCAGCTCTTGGACCACGCGCACATCCGCTCCCCCGTCGAGCAGGTGGGTGGCGAACGAATGCCGCAGGGTGTGCGGCGAGACGGTGGCGCCGATGCCCGCGCGTTCGGCGGCGGTCTGGAGCACCTGCCAGGCGCTCTGTCGCGACAGCCGTCCGCCCCGCGCGTTGAGAAAGAGCGCGCCCGCGTTGCCTTTTCCGCCGGCGGCGAGCTTGGGGCGTCCGCGGACCAGGTAAGCGTCGACGGCGGCCAGCGCGGGCCTGCCGATCGGCACCATGCGCTGTTTACCACCCTTGCCGTGCAGCACCACGGCGCGTTCGTCGGTGTCGAGATCGTCGACGTCCAGCCCGACCATCTCGGAAATCCGTGCGCCCGTGGAGTACAGCAGTTCCAGCAGGGCGCGGTCGCGCAGCCCACGCGCACCGCCGTCGGTGCCCGGCGCGGCATCCGGATCACTCGCCGAGCCACCGCCCGCGGCCTCCAGCAGCTTCAGCACCTGGTCATATGGCAGCGCCTTGGGCAACCTGCGACCGGGCGCAGGCGGCTTCACCGCGTGCGCGACATCGGTGGTGGTCATCCCCTCGGCCGCGGCGAAGCGGTGCAGCCCGCGCACCGCGATCAGCGCGCGCGCCACCGAACTCGCGGCCAGCGGCGGGAACTCGGCGCCGCCTGCCCGCAATGCCATGGTGAACTCGGCGACATCGCCCTCGGCGACCTGATCGAGCGCGGTGACGCCGCGCCCGGTCAGGAAGTCGAGATACCGGCCGAGGTCACGCCGATAGGCGCCGAGGGTGTTGCGCGCGGCGCCGCGCTCGACCGCGAGATGGTCGAGGTAGGCATCCAATTCGCGCGCGAGCACCGGCCGGCGCCCGTCAGTCCGCGGACTTCTCGGCCGCCTTGCGGCGCAGGAACGCGGTGGGCTGCCCGGGCCACGGCGCGTCGGCCTGCCGCAACTCGGCCTTGCTCGCCCGAGCCGCGGCCAGCGCGAGGACACCGGCGACGGCGGTCGCGTTCACGATCTCCCCCGCGAGCGCAGCGCGCACCGCCTCGTCGACCGGCATGCGCACGATCGCGAGGTCGGCCTCCTCGAACTCCGGCTCCGGCTGGTCGGTCTCGTACAGCCCGCGGGCGCAGTACACCCGCAATGCCTCGTCGGTGAACCCCGGCGAGAGCGCCACATCCACCAGCACGGACCACTCTCTGGCCGCCAGCCCGGTCTCCTCGGCCAGCTCGCGCCGCGCCGCGACGAGCGGATCCTCGTCGGGCAGGTCGAGCAGACCGGCGGGCAGCTCTAGCAGCCGCCTGCCGATCGGGTGCCGGTACTGGTTGATCAGCACCACGTTGTCGTCGTCATCGATCGCGGCGACGGCGACGGCTCCGTGGTGCTCGATCACCTCACGCTCGGCGACGTGCCCGCCGGGCATCCGCACCTGGTCCAGGCGCAACGCCAGGATGGCGCCGCTGTAGACGGTTTCGCTGGATACGGTTTCGAAATCGTGGCTGCCCGGTCCGGCGGTGCCACCGTCCTGCGTCATCGCCCTACGCCTGGTCCGCCGCGCTCGCGAACTCCTCGTCCGGAATGTCGACCGGAAGCCGCTCGGCCAGCTTGTATTTCAGCGCCGCCGCGACCAGCGCCGCGAACAGCGGGTGCGGACGGGTCGGCCGGCTCTTCAGCTCCGGATGCGCCTGGGTGGCGACGAAGAACGGGTGCACGTCGGCGGGCAGTTCGACGAACTCCACCAGGTGCCCGTCCGGCGAGGTGCCGCTGAACTTCAGCCCGCTCTTGGCGATCCGGTCGCGGTAGGCGTTGTTCACCTCGTAGCGGTGCCGGTGCCGCTCGGAAACCTGCTCGCTGCCGTAGGCCTGGGCGACCACGGAACCCTTCGCCAGGGTGGCCGGGTACGCGCCGAGGCGCATGGTGCCGCCGAGATCGGCCTCGCCCGCGACGGCCTGTTCCTGATCGGCCATCGTGGAGATCACCGGATGCGGAGTGTCCGGCTCGAACTCGGCCGAGTTCGCCTCGACCAGGCCGACCGAACGGGCCGCCTCGATGACCACGCACTGCAGACCGAGACACAGGCCGAGCAGCGGAATGCCGCGTGCTCGGGCGTAGCTGATCGCGCCGACCTTGCCCTCGATGCCGCGGATGCCGAAGCCACCGGGGATCAGGACCGCGTCCACGTCACGCAGCGCGGCCTGGGCGCCTGCCGGGGTCTCGCACTCGTCCGACGGCACCCAGCGGATGAGTACCTTGGCCCGCGAGGCGAATCCGCCCGCGCGCAACGCCTCGGTGACCGACAGGTAGGCGTCGGGCAGGTCGACGTACTTGCCGACGAGCGCGACCTCCACCGTCTCGCGCGGCGAGTGCACCCGGTCGAGCAGATCGCCCCACACGGTCCAGTCCACATCGCGGAACGGCAGTCCGAGCTTGCGCACCACGTAGGCGTCGAGGCCCTCGCGGTGCAGTACGCGCGGGATGTCGTAGATCGACGGCGCGTCCGGAGTGGAGATGCAGGCGTCGACGTCGACGTCGCACATCAGCGCGATCTTGCTCTTCAGCGCCTGCGGCACCTCGCGGTCGCAGCGCAGGATCAGCGCGTCGGGCTGGATGCCGATATTGCGCAGCGCGGCCACCGAGTGCTGGGTCGGCTTGGTCTTGAGCTCGCCCGACGGCGCGAGGTAGGGCACGAGCGAGACGTGCAGGAAGAAGACGTTGTCCCGGCCGACATCGTGGCGGATCTGCCGGGCCGCCTCCAGGAACGGCTGCGACTCGATATCGCCGACGGTGCCGCCGATCTCGGTGATCACCACGTCGGGGGTCTGCCCGTCCGCATCCGGGGCGCTCATCGCGACGACCCGGCTCTTGATCTCGTCGGTGATGTGCGGGATCACCTGCACCGTGTCGCCCAGGTACTCGCCGCGGCGCTCCTTGGCGATGACGGTCGAATAGATTTGCCCGGTCGTGACATTCGCGTCCCGGGTCAGGTCCCTGTCGAGGAACCGCTCGTAGTGACCGACATCCAGGTCGGTCTCGGCCCCGTCCTCCGTCACGAAAACCTCTCCATGCTGGAAGGGGTTCATGGTGCCGGGATCGACGTTCAAATACGGGTCGAGTTTCTGCATCGTGACGCGCAGCCCACGCGCCGTCAACAGCTGACCGAGGCTGGAGGCGGTAAGACCTTTACCCAATGAGGAGGCGACTCCACCACTCACGAAGATGTGCTTCGTAGCCGTTCGCGCCTGATTCCGTGTATGACCCACGGGTCTTCACGGTAACACGGATCGCGCGTGGGGAACTAACGCCACGCACGTTTGCTGTTGGATCGCCGGAGCGTTGATCATGCGCGGTGTGGGCGGTTGTGAGGGAGGTCGCCGAGCAGGGTGTGCGGTATCGCCGTCGGTCGGGTGAGCTGCCCCATCGGGAGGTGCGGCGACGCCGACTCGGCGGACCGCGTGCTGCTTATTCCTGCGGGCCGCAGCGAAGCGGGTTGTCAGCGCGGCGCGACGAAGCGGGATGTCAGCGCGGCGCAGCAAAGCGAGTTGTCAGCGCGGCATTGCGGCCAGCGTCAGCGATGTTGCCTTGGCACCGGTGCCGTAGCGACCCGTGCCGCCGTTGAGCTGCTCGCTCAGCGCGAGCACGGTGGTGACGCGGCCGATCTCCCGGTCGAGGTTGTCGACGGTGCTGACCGTGGTGGCGAGCGGGCCGTCGGACCGCACGATGGCCAGCGGTCCCGGGTTCTCGGCGGCACCGGAGCGCCCCGCCAGCACGACACCCGCGCCGCGCCCACGCAGCGCGCCCGCGAAACGGGCGATGTTGGCACCCTGACTGTTCTCGGCGGACTTCGCGCCGTTACCGGTGATCACCACCGCCGATTGCGCCGGACGCACCGGGGTGTCGCCGTAGGCGAGGAAGCCGCCGCCGCGCAGCGTCTCCAGCACCAGACCCAGTTCCTGCGGGGTGCCGCGGGTTTGCCCGTTGGCCGGATCGAGCAGCAGGACCAGGCCGAGCAGGTCGCCCGCCATGCTGCCCTGATCGACTGCGCCGGTGCGCAATTGGGCGCCCGCCGGGATGACATTGGTGACCGCGGTGCGCATCCGGTCGCCCTCGGTGGCGTCGACGAACGCGTCGGTGAGCGCGATCCGGCCGGTGATCGCGGCGCCCGAGGTCTCCAGCGCCTTGGTGACGCCCTCGATATCGGCGGGATCGGCGTCGGGGGTGGTGAACACCGCGACGCTGCGATCGGCCAGGGTGCCGCCGAGGATGCGGCCCGCGGATCCGGCGATGAAGCGGTCGGCCGAGTTCAACTGATCGGTGAGGCGCCGGTTCTGATCCGACACCGTGTCGACCTGCTGGCGCAGATCCGATTTGTCCGCCCGTAGCCCCGATAGCAGATCCGCTGCCAGCGTTTGCGAGCCGAGCACCACGCCGATGGCGAGGGCTAAAAAGATCGCCGCGATCGAGATGGCGTGCTGGCGTAACGAGATCATCGTTCTCCCTTGGTCATTTGTCGCCCGCGCCGACCAAGCCCTGCGCCCACAGCGCGAAGCGATCCCAGGTGTCGGCGGCCCAGGTCACGGCGTCGGTGCCGGTGTTGGAGGCCAGCAGCACCACGATCACCGCGATCAGGGCGGCGAGCACCACCATCGCGATGCCGATGCCGGACACCCGGTTTCGGTACAGCGTGGCCACGGCCTTGGCGTCCATCAGCTTGGTGCCGAGCTTGAGGCGGGTGAGGAAGGTCGCCGGGTTGCTCTCCCGGCGGCTGCGGTCGAAGAAGTCGTCGAGCGTGGCGGCCGCGCCCGCGGTGACGATCAGGGACGCGCCGTGGTGGTGGGCGAGCAGCAGCGCCAGATCGGCGGGCGCGCCGGAAGACGGGAAGGTGGTCGCGCCGATGCCGAGATCCTGGATGCGTTCCAGACCCTTGGCGTGGCCGTCGGTGTCGGCGGGCAGGATCACCTCGGCGCCGCATTTCAAGGTGGCGGAGGTGATCTCGTCGGGGTCGCCGACGATGAGGTCGGGGCGGTACCCCTGTTTCATCAGGGTGTCCGCGCCGCGGCCGACGCCGACCATGATCGGCACATACTCCTTGATGAACGGCTTGAGCCGCTTGAGGTCCTCGGCGTGATCGGGACCGTCGGCCACCACGACCACATGCCGGTGCTTCATCGCCAGTTCCAGCTCCGGCACGCCGATACCGTCGATGAGCAGGGCGCTTTCGGTGCGGATGAACTCGATCGTGTTGCCCGCGAACGCTTCCAGGTGATCGGCCAGGCCGTTGCGCGCCTCGATCATCCGTTCGGCGATGTCGGAGTCGGTCAGCTCGATGCCCTTGACCAGGACCTCGGGTTCCTTCTTGATCACCTTGTCCGCGTAGACGACGCCCTCGTCGATGCGGACCTTGACGCCGTCCTTGATCTTGCTGAACGCGTCGGAGCTCACCGTGTCCAGCAGCAGGATGTTGTTCGCCACCAGTACTTCCGGACCGAGGTTGGGGTAGCGGCCGGAGATCGACGGCGACGTATTGATCACCGCGACCACGCCCGCCTCGACCAGGCGATCGGCGGTGAGGCGGTCCAGGTCCATCTCGTCGAGCACGACGACATCGCCTGGTCCGACCCGTTTCAGCAGGCGCCGGGTGTTGCGATCCACCCGGGCTATCCCGGAGAGGCCGGGCAGCGTTTCGGTGTTCCTCGACAACAACGCCAGCATCTTCATGGATCCGATGCTGCACGCAAACCCTAAACCGTTGGTGGAGGCGCGCCGTACCACCTACCACATACATCACTGTGACAACACTGACACCACATGCGACACGCGGAAGAACTCGTCGCACGGCGGTCTGTTGTGTCGGCTGTCACATTGGCGGGTTTAGTTCGCGCGCCTAACGAGCGTGGCCGCTATCGTTTCGTTACCGTCGACCAGCCCCCGACAACATCTCGACGTGACGCGACGAAGGACGACAGCGTGATGCGGCTCGAAACCACTGTGAACACCGGGCGATTGCGCCGTGGACCAGACGTTTCGCCTATATCGGTGGGTTCGGGACAATACAGACAAATTCGGGTGAGTCGATGAGCGTGAATCCGGGGCGGGGTCTCGAGCGACGAGCCGTGGGCGATCAGCGCAAATTGGACAGGGCTCAGCAATGTGACAGCTACTCGATGAGCTGGGTCGAGTCGGTGCCGTTCGAGGATAAGTGGACGTCACCGGAGGATCGGTGGACGTCCCTGGAGGACCAGTGGACATCGCCCGACGGTCGGTGGGCATCGCCCGATGATCGTTGGGCGTCACCCGAGGACCGGCGGGCTTCACCCGAAGCTCAGTGGACGTCCCCCGAGGAACAGTGGACGTCACCCGACGGTCGGTGGGCATCGCCCGACGGTCGGCGGGTGTCACCCGAGGACGGCTGGGCTTCACCCGACGGTCAGTGGGCATCGCACGACGGTCGCTGGGCGTCGCCTGAAGACCAGTCAGCGTCACCCGAGGATCTGCCGCAGGAAAACCCGACACAGCCAGCCGCCACCTGGCAGGCGACCGGTAAAGCGTGGCAGTCGCCCCCGAGTCACTGGGCATCACAGGCGGGCTGGCCGGCACCCGAAGACCCGCCGACTCGGTCGGCCGATCTGTTGGCGTCACAGGAGGATCGACCGTGGTCGTCGCCGAACGATACGTGGCGGCCACCGAGAGGCCGGTCGGCGCAACCGGCTGAGCGGTGGCCGTCATCGGACGATGAGCCGGTGCAGTCGGCTGATGCGTGGACATCGGCCGTCGCGGATGTGCCGACTCGACCCAAGCGCCGCGGCGGCAGGCACCGCATGCCCGCACCGCCGACCGCATTGAAAGGTCGCGCCGCCATCATCGCGGTTGCCGCAGGCGCATTCGTCGCCGTCGGGCAGGATCTGTTGGCGGGCAGCGACCAACCGCCGATGGACACCACCGTGGTGCCGATGGCACTCGGCCAACCGCAGTCGGCGGCCGCGGCACCGACCGGTACCGAACCGGGATTGCTCGATGAAGGCCCGGCCGATCTCGGTCAATTCAGCGACATCCTGCAGAACGGCAGCAAGGTCGCGGCGGAGATGTCCGCGCAGGCCGCCGCGAAACTGCGCCCGCTGTTCACCAAGTTCACCTCCGGCACCTTCACCTCCGGCTACGGCATGCGCTGGGGCGCGCTGCACGCCGGCGTGGATGTGGCCGCACCGATCGGCACCCCGATCGTCGCGGTCGAGGACGGCACCGTCATCAGCGCCGGACCGGCGAGCGGCTTCGGTATGTGGGTGCGGCTGCTCGGCGACGACGGCACGATCACCGTCTACGGCCACATCAATACAGCGCTGGTCAACATCGGTCAGCACGTCCTGGCCGGCGACGAGATCGCCACCGTCGGCAATCGCGGCGAAACCACCGGCCCACACTGCCACTTCGAGGTCTGGCTCAACGGCACCGACCGCGTCGACCCGCTCCCCTGGCTCGCCACCCGCGGCATCAGCCTCGGCGCCGAACGCGACTGACACCACACCCTCGTACCTCACCGTCGCCGAAACCTGGGACAACGGCAAGCCGGCCACGAATCCGGCTGCTCAGTGGAGCGGCACGCTGATGAGGTAGGGATCATGCTGTCGATAGTCCATATTTACGATCGATCGGTCGTACTATAGCCGTAGGGCATTGCCGACGGTGATCGCAGGAACGAGGATCAGCAAGTGCGTCGGCTTCACCCGTTCGGCTCCACTCGAGCGAAAGGACCCGCGATGCCTAGCATGCTCCCGAACTACCACGTGGGAATTGTCGTTGCCGATCTTCGGCAGGCCATGACCGAGCTGAGCAAGATCGGCTTCGAGTGGCACGCTCCGGTCCGGAACGACAGCGACGTGCACACCGACGGCGCGCCACGCACGATCACCCCATGGATGGCCTACTCGAAGCAGGGCCCGCCGTATCTGGAACTCCTCGAACAGATGCCGGATACCATCTGGGCGGAAACCGGACTGCACCACCTCGGCGTCTGGGCCGACGACGTCGTCGCAGAGTCCGAGCGACTGACCGCCGCGGGCATCCCGCTGCTGAACGCCCAGCACGACAACAACACCGGCGCGCCGACCCGTTACCACCAGACCTTCGACGGTGTCCGCTTCGAACTGATGGACATCGGCCGGACCGGCCCAGGGTTGGCGACCTACTTGAGCGGCGCCGCCGACAACTACCTCAACGGCATCGCCGATAAGTACTTCGACGAGCTTGCCGCAGGGCGCTAGCCCATCAAGGTGGCCTCGGCGGATGGATGATGCCTCGACCCAACTGTCTGTGACACCGGTTACACAGGGCACCGGGCCTACCCGGTACTACCTATATGCTGCCCGTCACAGGTAACTCGAAGAGGAGACCCCATGGCCAGCACGACTGTCGACGCCGTCATCGCCGCCCCGCGTGATGTGGTGTATCGGCTCTTCGCCGACCGCGAGAGCATCAGCCCGTACCTTCCGATCAAGGTCAAGCTGACAAAGCCGGGGCTGACCGAGCGCGAAGGCGTCGGCGCGCAGCACCTGCTCGGCGTCGGTCCGCTCGGCGTCACCGAGGAGATCACCAAGCTGGTGCCCGGTGAGCGGATGGAATACAAGATCGTCAAGGGTGCCCCGGTGAAGCGGCACGTCGGCGTGGTCACGTTCACCGACGCCGCCAACGGCACCCTGGTCTCCTACACGATGGAGTCCGACCCGAGCCTGCCCGTACCCGCCAAGGTGCTCGAGTTCGGCTTGAAGAACCTGATCACCCAGTTCATCAAGGCGGCCCAAAAGGCTGTGCGCTAGCAGTTCACCTCGGTCATTCCGGCGGACAACGGAATCGGATCGGGACCCCCGTTCCTGCACTTTTTGGGTCCCGAGGTTCGCCGGAATGACAGATCCCCGTCGGCAACCGCGATGGTGAGCTCGAAACTCGAAACCCACAGAACGTCCACACGTTCCACCAGACATCCGGCGCTTGTGGACGCTATCTGAGCCGAACTCCAGAGTCGGCCCAGTTGAGCAGAGACAGCGTCGAGCGCGGTGTGCCGCTGCGGCCATGAGCCCAACGGCGGCAGCCAGCAGCTCCTCAGCGTGCGCTGTCTAACCTCAACAGCGCCTCAGACCAGACAGTCCGCCCCGAACTTCTCCGCGCGGGCGAGCTCCAGCAGCGCCTTGGCACGCCTCCGGCCTATATCGACAGCGGCCGCGGGTAAGAAGGTCGCGCCGAAAGATTTCGCCCCACGCGCGCTCCAGCAGCTCCTCGGCGTGCGCCCGGCCAATCTTGACAGCGGCCCGGCTGAGCCGCGCAGGGACTGCCAGGTCGCTCGAGGTCTGCGGCACCGCCGGGCTGGACGTCCCGACGCCCGCGACACCGGATACCAGGAATCGTCGGCCTTCGGGTGTGGGCCGCTGACCCCGACGGCGACCGGATCTAGATCACGGGCAGGCGCGGCGATGGCCGCAGGGCTAGACAGCCGCCCCGGACTTCTCCGCGCGGGCGAGCTCCAGCAGTTCCTCGGCGTGCGCCCGCCCGGTCTCGGTGTCGTCCAAACCGGCCAGCATGCGGGCTAATTCGATGACGCGTTCGTCCTTGGTGAGCGCGTGCACGCCGCTGTTGACCTTGCCCTTGCCGTCGTCGGATTTGTCGACCACCAGGTGGGTGTCGGCGAAGGCGGCGACCTGGGGCAGGTGGGTTACCACGATGACCTGGTGGGTGCGGGCGAGGCGGGCCAGTCTGCGGCCGATCTCCACCGCCGCTCGTCCGCCGACGCCCGCGTCGACCTCGTCGAACACCATGGTCGCGCCGTGGTCGGAGCTGGCGAGCACCACTTCGAGGGCCAGCATCACCCGGGAGAGCTCACCGCCGGAGGCGCTCTTGCTCAAGGGAAGTGACTGCGCACCGGAGTGCGCGGACAACCGGAACTCCACCTCGTCGATACCGGCCGACCCGGCGTGCACGTCTTTTCCGTCGATGGTCAACGGCGCCGAGTCCTGCGGTCCCGCGGGCATCGGATGCACCTCGACCTCGAGCCTGGCCTTACCCATCGCCAGACCGCCCAATTCGGCACTCACCGCGGACGCGAGCTTGCCCGCGGCCTTCTTCCGCGCGGCACTCAGTTTGCGCGCCGCCTCCCGCACCCGCTCCGCCGCGATATCGACCTCGGCGGCCAACGCCGTCAACGTCTCCTCGGACACGTCGAGCGAGCCGAGGCGGCTACGTGCGTCATCGGCCCAGGCGATCACGCCGTCGATGTCGGGCGCGTACTTGCGGGTCAGCGACTTCAGCTCGGCCTGCCGGGTGAGCAGCGAGTCCAGCGCGCCGGGGTCCGAGGGTAAATCCGAGAGGTAGCCGCTCAGTTCGGTCGTCAGATCCACCACCACCGCGATGGCTTCGCCGAGCCGCGGCCCGAGCGCGGTCAGCGCGGGATCGTCGGCCGAGTCGATCCGAGCGCGCGCGGCACCGAGCAATTCCAGTGCGCCGGAGCCCTCTTCGGGCGAGTCGACGGGACCGGCGAGGGCGTCGTGCGCCGTCGCGGCCGCCTCTCGCAGGGAGTCGAGATCGCTGAGCCTGCGGACTTCGTCGACGATGCGCACGTCCTCGCCGGGTTCCGGTGCGATGGCGTCGATTTCGGACAGCGAATGCTGGAGCCGGTCCGCTTCCTGCGCCAATTCCCTGCTGCGCGCTGTCCGTTCGAGCAGTTCGGTGCGGGCATCCAACCAGGCACGGCGGTGCACCGTGTACTTGCGCAACAGCGGCCCGACGGTGTCGGCGGCGAACTGGTCCAGCGCCGACAACTGCTGGTCGGGGCGCTGCAATCGCAGCTGGTCGTTCTGTCCGTGCACCGTCAGCAGCGGCGCCGTGAAATCGGCGAGCACCGAAGCGGGAACGCCGCGCCCACCCAGATGCGCGCGGGACCGCCCGTCGCTGCCGACCGTGCGGATCGCGATGATGCTGCCGTCGTCATCCTGTTCGGCCGCAGCCGATTCCAGCACCTGCGTCACTTCCGCGCGGGCGGCGTCGTTCACGTCGTCGACGGTGAAGCGACCCTCCACCACCGCGCGCGCCGCACCGAGCCGGACCCGTCCCGCGTCGGCGCGCGCACCGCTCAGCAGGTGCAGGCTGGTGACCACCATGGTCTTGCCCGCGCCGGTCTCACCGGTGAGAACAGTGAGGCCCTCGTGGAATTGCGCGGTGGCCGTGGAGATGACGCCAAGGCCGTCAATCCTGATCTCGGTCAGCATGTGTGCTCTCCGTTCGCCGTCGGCCACGCCAGCCTGTCACGGGCAATTGGAACTTGCGCACCATCCGGTCCGCGAACGGCGCGGAATCGAGCCGCACCCAGCGCACCGGCTGGGCACCGCGGACCGCTTCCAACCGGCCGCCCCTCGGCAACTCCAGGGTGCGCCTGCCATCCAAGAAAACTATCGCATCGTGACCGGTGGCGACGCATTCGACCGCGATCCGCGACTCCGGGCTGGTCACCAGCGGCCGCGCGAACAGGGCATGGGCATTACTCGGAACCACCAGCAGTGCCTCGAGTTCCGGCCACACCACCGGGCCGCCCGCGGAGAACGCATAGGCGGTCGAACCGGTGGGCGTCGAGATCAAGATGCCGTCGCAGCCGAACGCCGACACCGGCCGTCCGTCGACCTCGAGCACCAACTCCAGCACGCCTGTCCGCGAGGCGTTTTCGATGCTGGCCTCGTTCAACGCCCAGCCGGTCTGCACGATCTCGTCGTCCATCCGGACGGTGAAGTCGATGGTCATCCGGTGTTCGATGCGGTAGTCGCCCCGAACCACGTGTGCCAGTGCGTCATCCAGGTTCTCGGCCTCAGCCTCGGTCAGAAAACCGATGCGGCCCAGGTTGATACCGAGCACCGGCACCCCGGCCGGGCGGGCCAGTTCGGCGGCCCGCAGGAAGGTGCCGTCACCGCCGAGCACCAGCACCATCTCGCAGCCGATCGCCGCGTCCGGGCCGTGCTCGACCACCCGCACCGGGTAGCCGCCCGGCTCGGCCTCGAACCGGGTGTCGACCGCCTCGTCGGCGAGCACGCGCAGGCAGATGCCCGCGTCGGCGAAGATCTTCGCTACCCGGTGCGCGGTCTCGATGATCTCCGCGCGGCCCGGATGTGCCACCAGCAGGATCTCCCGGCCACCGGCTCTGGTCGGCGCGTTCACTGTGGACCCTCCTCAACCGCACGCTCGACGAGAGCAGCGACTCGCTCCCCGTCGTCTTCGGGCTGCCCGTCTTTGCGCAGCCATACGAAGTATTCGACATTGCCCGACGGGCCAGGCAGCGGGCTCGCCACCACCGCCTCGGTGCGCAGGCCGAGCGCCGCGGCCGCGGTGGCGACGTCGCGGACCGCTTCGGCGCGCAGCGCCGGGTCCCGCACCACGCCACCGGAGCCCACGCGTTCCTTGCCGACCTCGAACTGGGGTTTCACCATGGGCAGCAGATCGCCGCCCGGCGCGGTGCACGCTGCCAGCGCGGGCAGCACCAGGCCGAGCGAGATGAACGACAGGTCGCCGACGACCAATTCGACTGTGCCGCCGATGGTTTCCGTGGTGATGCCGCGCACGTTGGTGCGATCGACCACGCGGACCCGGTCGTCGTTCTGCAACCGCCAGATCAGCTGGCCGTAGCCGACGTCCACCGCGACCACCTCGCGGGCGTCACGCGAGAGCAGCACATCGGTGAAGCCGCCGGTCGACGCGCCCGCGTCGAGGCAGCGTTTCCCCGCGATGGTCAGCCCGGCCGGCTCGAACGCTGCCAGCGCGCCGAGCAGCTTGTGCGCGCCACGGGAGGCCCACGACACCTCGTCGGGCTGCTCGCGGACCAGCAGCGGCGTGCCCGCCTCGATGGCGGTCGCCGGCTTCACGGCGACCGTTCCAGCTATCAGGACGCGACCGGCGCCGATCAGCTCGACCGCGTGCTCCCGCGATCTCGCCAATCCGCGGCGAACCAGTTCGGCGTCCACGCGCGCGCGTCTGGCCACCTCAGATCTTGTCCACCGTGGCCAGTGCCTGCACGAGCACGTCGTGTGCCTGTTCCAGGATGCGCGCGCGGCGAGTGATGTCCGTGCCGGATTCGGCGCCCTCGGCCGCGGTCGGCGAGCCCGGCCAGCTGGTGCGCGTGGCGAGTTCGGTGAGCAGGCCGTCGATCTCGCTGCGGATGCGCTCCGGGTCGGCCGGCTCCGGGCGCCCTGGGCCGCCCGGCAGATGCTGACCGGGCAGCGGGGCTCCGGGGCGGGGTCCGTTCGCGCCGGGTGCGTGCATACCGGGGCCGGTCGGGCGGGGCATGGGAGTAGTCATCGTGGCGTCAACGCTATCGGATTTCCGAAGCGGACGCGCGTACCGTCACGGCTCGTCCCGGGTTGCGCCGCAACCGGTCGGCGAGGTCCGCGACGAGGTCGCTCGGGTCGGTGTCCGATTCAGCGGGCACCGGCGGGTAGTTCAGTGCGTCCAGCGAATCGGCGACATAGGTGGGGAGGAACTCATCCGCGGCGCCCTTCAGCTCGTCGAGCGTGCTGACACCGGTCAGGACCAGCAGCGATTCGAGACCGACGGTGTTCGCGCCCTCGATGTCGGTGTCGAGCCGGTCCCCCACCACCAGTGCGCTGCGGGTTCCGGCGCGCACGAGCGCATCTTCCAGCAAGGGCGCATAGGGCTTGCCCGCGACGATCGGTTCGCGATCGGAGGCGGTGCGCAGCGCGGCGACCATCGAGCCGTTGCCCGGCGCGAGGCCGCGCTCGTTCGGCAGGGTTTTGTCGGTGTTGGCCGCGATCCACAGCGCGCCTGCGCGCAGGGCGTACGCCGCTTCGGCGAGGTCGGCCCAGCACGTTTGCGGTGAATGTCCTTGTACGACAGCGGCGGGTGCGGTGCCGTCGAAGCGGCGGACGGGGTGCAGGCCGACGGCGGTCACCTCGGCGGCCAGATCGTCGGTGCCGACGACCAGCACGTCCGCGCCCGGGTCGAGTTGTTCGGCCAGTAGCCGCGCGGCCGCCTGCGCGCTCGTCACCACCTCATCGGTGCTCGCGCGGAAGCCGAGCTCGGTCAGGTGCGCGGCGACCGTCTGAGGTGCCCTGCTGGCATTGTTGGTGACGTACATGAGCCGCTGCGCGGTCTCGTCGTGCGCCAACGCCGCCGGGGCGCCCTCGATCACCGCGTCGCCGCGGTACAGGGTGCCGTCCAGATCCAGCAGCAAGGCTTCGTAGCGATCGCGTAGCCGCTGCGCTTGGTTACCTACCAATGTCTCCGGCACCCCGCATGTTTCCTCACGTCTTCCTAATCGTCGCCTGCACAGTTCCGAACACCGCGCCCGCCGGACACCGTCACCGCGCCGCGGCGGTAGCCCTCGGCAGGTCCGAGAAACCCGAACACTACGCCAGCGGGCCGACAGGAAAACGAACGGCGTCACCCCCAGAGGCGGCGCTCACAGCCCTTCCAGCGACCAACCGCACAGGCAGGGGTGGCACAAACGACGAACGGGACATGACAGCGGCTCTTCTCGCGATTCGCCGCCGTCATGTCCCGCACGTTGAACTAGTTGGCGATGCAGTTGCCCGCGCCGTCGGCCTTGCCTTCCTTGGGCGACATGATGCCGGGCACCGAGCAGTAGGTGTCCTTCGGCATCGGAACGAACTTCACTTCGTCGCTTCCTGGCGCGTGGCAGGTTGCCTGCGCCCCCACGCCGCCGGGGAGGTTGATGCTCTGGGTGAATTCGAGGCCGGCCTCTTCGCAGACGCGCTTGGCCTCCTGCCCGTAGTCGAACGGCTCCGCGTTAGCCGAGACGGTGCCCATCGCAGCCAATGCTGCGGCGGCCAAGCCGACGAATACCGTTGCCCGGACACTGCTCATCGTGAATCTCCTTGTAATCAGACGGTCCCGTTGGCGTATCGCTGATCTGCACAACGTCTTCCGGCCATGCCATCCGTAAGTCGGCACACCCGTAGCGATTTCGCGCCACGAGAACCATACGTGGTCCGTACAAGGCTAGCCGCGTATTCCGACGAACAATTCGCCGGGCGCGGAGCAGCGAAACCTGCTGGCCTGCCGAACAATTTAGGAAACTGGTCGGCACGCTTCAGTGGTCGACGAACGTCGGTTCGACTTCCGGACAGCCGCCCGGATTCTGACTTCCCGTGGTTCGACTTCGCCTGGCCTGCTAGAGCTGTAGATCGTCGTCCGGGAGGGTGCCGCCGGTGAGTTCCTCGGCGCGTTCTTCCGCGTCGGTCTCGCCGTCGAGGTCGGCCGAGGCGGCGTTGAGGAACCAGGTGAGGCCCTCGTCGGTGCGGCCCGCGGCGACAAGGGCGTCGGCGTAGGCGTAGAAGAGGCGGGCTGCGGCCGAGCCGGTGCGGGACGGGTCCAGTTCGGAGGTCTGCAGGGTGACGACAGCCTGGTCGTACTCGCCGAGGTCCATCCGGGCGCCCGCGACAACGATCCGGAGTTCGGTGGCTTCGTCACCGCTCAGGGCACGGGCTTCGTCGCTGCGGCCCAGTTCGATGGCGCGTTCGGGGCGGCCGAGGCCGCGTTCGCAGTCGGCCATGACGGCGAGCAGGCCGGAGCCGCCGGACATCCGGCGAGCGGTCCGCAGCTCGGACAGGGCTTCCGCCCATTCACCCGCGTGATAGGCGGTGACGCCTGCGGTTTCGCGCACCACGGCAATACGGCCCGCGCGTTGCCGGGCGGCGCGCGCGTGCGCGAGAGCGAGGCGTGGGTCGTCGTCGATCAGTTTGGCTGCCATCACCAGGTGCCGGGCCACCGCTTCCGCGTTGGACTTGTCCAGGCTCAGCAGGTCGCGGCGGACAGCGGGCTCCAAGTCGGAGGGCTGCACGTCATCGGGAAGGTCGGGTTCCTCCGGGCGCGCCGCACGACGCTCCTGCGACCGGTCGTCACCGACACCGCGAGCACCCTCACCACCACGACGCCGATTGTCCGGTCCGTTGCCCCGCGAATCGCCGCCACGGTCGAACCCACCACGTCCACCGGAGTCGCCACCGCGCTTGAAGCCGCCGCGATCGCCGGAATCCCGCTGGCCGCCCGAGTCGCCACCACGATTGAAACCGCCACGGTCGCTCGAGTCGCCGCCGCGGTTGAATCCGCCGCGGCCGCCCGAGTCACTGCCACGGTTGAAACCACCACGGCCGCCGGAATCCCGCTGGCCGCCCGAGTCGCCACCACGATTGAAACCACCACGGCCGGAGTCGCGTTGACCACTGGAATCGCCACCACGGCTGAATCCGCCACGCTCGCCGGAACCAGCGCGGTTGAAACTGCCTCGGCTATCCGATTCGCCACCACGGCCGAAATTACCGCGGTCGCCGGAGCCACCACTGCGATTGAAACCGCCACGGTCGCTGGAACCACCGCCGCGATTAAAGCCGCCACGGTCGCTGGAACCACCGCCGCGATTAAAGCCACCGCGATCGCTGGCACTGCCGCTGCGGTTGGATCCACCGCGGTCGCCGGAGTCACGCTGGCCACTGGAGTCGCCACTCCGATTGAAGCCACTACGCTCCGCGGACCCACCGCTCCGGTTGAAGCCACCGCGCTCGCCCGAGCCACGATTGAAACCGCCACGCTCGTCCGAGCCACCGCCGCGGTGGAAACCGCCGCGCTCGCCGGAACTTCCGCGCTGCCCGGAATCACTGCGACTGCTGGAGTCGCCACCACGGTTGAAACCGCCACGGCTGTCCGAATCGCTGCCACGGTTGAAACCACTGCGGTCGCCGGAGCCGCCGCTGCGGTTGAAGCCGCCACGGTCACCGGAGTCACTGCCACGGTTGAAACCGCCACGCTCGCCGGCACCGCCGCTGCGGTTGAAGCCGCCACGGCTACCCGAGTCGCCACCACGGTTGGAGCTGCCTGATGAGCCTGCGTCGTCACGGCGGTTGAAACCGCCGGAGTCGCCACGGTTGCCTGCGCCGCGCGAGCTGGAATCACCGCTGCGGTTGAAGCCGCCGCGGTCGCCGGTGTTGCCGCGCTGGCCGGAGCCGCTGCGGTCGCCGGAGTCGCTGCGTTTGAAGCCGCCACGCTGGCCGCTTTCACGGTCGGGGCGCTTGCTGGCCGAGTCTGCACCGGACGCACCGCTGCCCTGGGAGGGGCGATCGGATCCCTCGCCGCGCCGGAAGGACTTCCGGTCGTCGTCGTTCTTTTCCGACACGGTGATCCCTTTCTGAGGTCCGCAAGAGTGGTCGGGTGCCCCACAAATTCAATCACGTGTCCTGGTGGGGACATGACACGGCAAGGTCGTCCAGGCACGGCAAGGTGCTGAAACGACGATAGGGGACCCAGAATCTGGGTCCCCTATCGTGAAGGATGTTCCGGCGGTGTCCTACTCTCCCACACCCTGTCGAGTGCAGTACCATCGGCGCTGGCAGGCTTAGCTTCCGGGTTCGGAATGG
>NZ_JBIUBB010000011.1:0-83049 GCF_044547795.1 Nocardia sp. NPDC052316 | reverse complement strand
GCGAGAAAAGTTCCGGGTCCTAACGTCCGTGCCCGCCGCGAGTACAGGACCTTTCGGGCTCGCGGCGGGTTCCGCAGGCCGTTCGGCAGAGCGATAGCCGAGCCTACTTGCCCGACGCTTCCGCTCTGGACCGCCGCACGAAAATCGGCAGTTGCGGACGTTCGGCTGGCCGAGATGATCTCGGCCAGTTGATCTTCCGGAGCGTCAGGTGGCCGCTTCGAACCGCGCGGGTCGCGGTATTAGCGGATATGCGCTACCGCCGGTGTTCGGCGTCGTCTGGCAGAAGGAATCGATGGATGGCAGCTGCGAACTGTCGCAACTGCTCACCAGCTTCCAGGTAAGTCACAACCCTCGCGGCCCAGGAAGGGGACTCGCTCAACTGGCGGCTCAGGCTCCAGTCCAGCCGAACATGTCCCAAGGTCAGGTGTCGCGCCTCGATCCGCAGCTCGTGGTCCATGCTCTTCCACGTCCGGATCCCGTGCCAGCCACCGAAATCCCGCTCCAAGCTGCTGATGAATCCTGGGAGTGAGCGACCAGCGACGTAATCGAGGATGAGTCCGCGCATTGACGCCGCCATCCCATCCGCAGACAACTCCACGCACACCGCTACGTAGTCGTCGCTGTATGGAACGGTGCGGTGCCACAGCCGCACCCCGGTGCCGTCGGAACGGTCGATGAGCTCGATCGCCTCACCTCGATCGACCATTTCACTCTCGAATTCGCAGGTCACCGGTCGAGGCTACGACTCGATTGCTGTCCGCATCGAAAGAGTTGGACACCATCTCGTTGTGTGGTGATCTACCTCGTTCAACACATGCGGCCGCGGCTCTACTGAAGCGAGCGGTCAGCGGCATTACCGCTCACTCGCACTGGCTGAAGTCAGCTCGGGAAGTCGCCGTTCAGCCCAACCTCCCGATCGGCGTACACCGGTCATGGAGGTTGGGCCCAGGTGCTGCCGTGCCCCGGTCGGGCCGGACCCGGCGAGTGATCTACCTCACCGCCTGTCACAGGGAACGATCATGCGGTGTCTGGTGGCGGAAGCCCTGTGAACTGAAGGAGAAGCCGATGGCCGAAGCAAGTAGCGACAGCACAGAGTCGATGAAGGCAGTGCGGTATCACTCCTACGGCGGAAGCGATGTTCTGGTCTACGAGGAGGCGGATCGTCCCATCCCGGATGCGGGTGAGGTGGTGGTGCGGGTGGCCGGCACCTCCTACAACGACGCGGATGCCGGGCTGCGCGCGGGTTTTCGGCAAGATGTCGTCCCGGTGACCCTCCCGCACATTCCGAACGTCGACATGTCTGGTGTCATCGCCGAAGTCGGTGAAGGGGTGAACGGCTGGAGCGTCGGGGACGCGGTGGTCGCGCTCTTGCCGGTGGACGCGCCCGGCGCGGCCGCCGAGTACGTTGCCGCACCCGCCGAGATCCTGGCTTACGCTCCCCGCACCGTCGACCTTGCCGACGCCGCAGCCCTGCCCCTGGTTGGGCTCACGGCATGGCAATCATTGTTCGAACACGCCGGTCTCGAACCCGGTCAGGGCATCTTGATCAATGGTGCGGGCAGCGCGGTGGGCGGATACGCCGTTCAGCTCGCCGTGCAAGCCGGTGCCATCGTGACCGCGACGGCCAGCCCGCGCAGCCTCGACCGGACCCGCTCCTACGGCGCACAGCAGATCATCGACTACACCGAAATCCCGATCGTGCAGGCAGTGGCCGGACAGCGGTTCGATGTGGTGCTGAATTTGGCGCCCAGCAACCCGCAGGAAAACGTGGAGTTGGCGAACCTGGTCGCCGACGGCGGGATCTATGTCAGCACAACAACTCCCGTCCCGCACGATGTCGGGCGCGGGGTGCGGGCAGTGCGGCCTTTCGCCTACAGCGACGCCGCTCAGGTCGCTGAGCTGGTCGCTCGCGTCGACGCCGGAAATCTGCAGATCGCTGTGACCGAACGGCTGCCGCTGTCGGAACTGCCGAATGTCCATGCCCGCGCCGCCGAACGGATCGCCCACGTAACCGAGCTGGCCGCCCACGTCGAGGGCCGAGAACTGGGTTTCGAAGTAGCCGCACAACTGCGAGCCGAAGCGGACACTGTCGACGTTCGCGTCGCCGGTGGAGAAATAGTCGGCCAGGTGGTTCTGACTCCGTGATCCGAGTGGCACCACCCTCGATGCCGATGCCGATGCCGATGCCGATGCCGATGCCGATGCCGATGCCGATGCCGATGTTCGTGTGCCGGGAGCAATGCAGGTGAACACACCACCGCGTGAAAACCGTTGACTGCCAGCGCGACCTGTCAAAAGAGAGGCCGGGACGTGAGCGAGGACGCCACCGACCCAGCGACCGCGGCATTCCTTGCCCATCGTAATCTGTTATTCACCGTCGCCTACGAGATGCTTGGATCGGCAGCCGACTCCGAAGACGTCCTGCAGGAAACATGGCTGAGGTGGAGCCGGGAGTCGTTCCAGCATGCACTGCAAACCGGGGACCCGCAGGGCTGCTCAATGTACTCGCCCCGGACGTCGTCCTGATCGGCGACGGTAGTGGCGTCAAAAAGGCCGTGCCGCAGCCGATCAGGGGCCGACAAGGTGACTCGCTTCATACTCGGCGGCATCCGCAAGCACAAAGTCACGTTCACCACCGGACCCACCATGGTCAACGGCAGCCCGGCACTGATTCTTCGGATCGACGGCGAAATCGACGGCGTCATGGCGGTCCGGCTCAGGGACACCCGAATTACCGGCCTCTACTTCGTCCGCAACTCCGAGAAACTGACCCGCGTCGAATCCGAGACTCCACTGAGCCTGCGCTGAATATCGCTGCGAGACCAGCTAGCCACCCACGGAAGCAGCGAAGGCCACCTTCCTGAGCATTCCCTGACGAGCTTTCTAGAGTTGGCGGTCGCTGTGCTTGGGGAAGGCGCCGAGGTCGAGTCTCTGCGCTCTCAACTCCCCGACGATCGGTAGCCGTCACGTTTCGTTGTCGACCAGACCGGAACGTGACCGACGCGGCAGTCGGCTGCTGCCAGAGTGTTCTTCCCACCGGATGCGCTCAGACATTGCCGGATATCCTGTGCCACAGTAGATCTCATCCGTAGGCCGCGCGCCCAGCGGTATGAGCGTGTGGTCGGGCGACCGCGGGTCCGCCGGAACCGCGCCTCGAGCGGACTCAGCGCAGCCGTGACCGGGGACTCAGTGCAGCGATATCGCCGACGGTATCTGTTCGACGTTGCGCAGGAGTCGGGTGCGGTAGGTCCGCAGGGCGGCCATCACGGCGAACAGCGCGGTGAGCGCTCCCAGGATGATCCGTATGGAGTGCGCGACCTCGATTTCTTGCACGGTGCGATTCAACTCCTCGACGGTGTACCGGTCGCGATCATCGAACAGAATCGTCCAGCGTTCCCAGAGATACAGTGCCGACAGCAGAAAGAGCCCGGACACCAGCGCCGCCAGTGATGCGAGCGTCCATACTCGTGCCGTTCGGGACCACAGGCTCGCCGCTGTCGCCACGACCGCGCTCAGTGTCAGGACAGCGCCGAGCGGGCGCATCACGCTGCCGACCGAGACCACCGCGGTGAATTCGTCGGCGACGATCAGCGAATTCGGGATGTCGTGAAAGTAGTTCGGGTACAAAAAGACTGTTTCGGCGATCATGGTGCAGAACACCAGAGTGGCGAGCGCGGCATAAACGGTGGCGGCAGACAGTGCGACGGTCAGTTTTGGCAAGGGATTCCCTCTCCAATTCCTAGGTCCGATGAAGGGGCTTCAGCAAAGCTAAGCCGCGTCGCCACCGAGCACATCCGGGCTCGACCCTGAACCGAGGCCAGGGCACCCCCGACACGTGGCCCCACGAAGCCGCGAACGACCTCGATACGGGAGTCCCGGCCCGTTGAGGCTCTCCTGCTCGCGTATCGGCAGCCGACTCGAGGCCCGGCGAAGTAACAGTTCTGTAATCGGTAGTACCGGATGTCCTGTGTCGCAGTGCATCTTGCGCTTCTGACCGCCCCGTAAGCGGCGTTATAGCACGTTTGCCGACGGACACCCGCGTGCGATTCGAGCCGAGCGGCGAGCAGCGGGACGGGTCGACTGCGTCGTCGGACCAGGACGCTCGTGGCATCGGACTTTCGATCTGGTGGCACAACAGCGTCGGTAAGATTCAACCTCGAATCGGCGTTCCGCCGATGCCCGCACAGTGCGGGCCGGACTCTTCCCCCGCGTCGCGCACCAGTTCGCTGTGCTGAGAAGATGTCCGGTGCCGAGATCGCCTCGGGTAGAAGGGACATGCCCATGCGACGAACAGCTTTTATCGTGTCGGCGCTGATGGTCGTCGCGTGCGGCCTCACCGCGGTCGCCGGTCCTGCGGGAGCAGTCGACGACAAGGCGACCTGCGCCGCCTTCAACGAGGCCTGGACCGATTTGAACAACCGGCTCGGAGCACTCGGCGGCCCGGGCTCGTTCTCCGAACTGCGGCAGATCTACCTCGAAACCGCCGGGGACCTCCGCGTCGTGGCGGACGCCGCGGACCCGGGCGCGCTGAAAGACGCGCTCAATACTGCTGCGGCACACCTGAGTCGGCTCGAGACCGCGACGAACCTCGACGACTTCGACAGGGTGATGGGGGATCCCGCTCTCACCGCTGCCTTGGACGTGGCCGGCAAGCCCTGCGGTCTCTGATCTCGCTCGGCGGCACGCCGTCACCGGCCGGTCTCGTGAGTGCACGCTGCGTAGCGAGCTTCATCATCGATCGGGTCAGCTCGGAGCCGACCGTCGAACAATCCCGAGTCGGCCGGTCCGGTCAGCGCGCCATGCGGTATGAGCGCGCACCGCCTAACCCGAGCGGGCCTGGGGCCGTTGATCTTCCGGCGGGAGCTCTCGCGGGGTCTGCTTCAGGCAGTTTCGGATGTGGCCGTGCAGACGTTCGGTGCTATTCCTAGCGTGGTCCCCGCGGTCGTGGCGTCCGTCACGACTGGCAGGGGCGGAAGAGGGCGCCACGTCACCGGCACCTCGCGCATGAGTAAGGCGCAGTCGAGTACCGCGCTGCCCGGGGGGAATCGGTCCGGGTCGTCGAAGACCGTGGATCGAACCGAATTGATTTCGAGTGGCTCGACATGCCACGAGTTCGTTCGGAGTTCGAGCCCGTCGAGGCGTAGGCCGCCGCGTGTGGCTGAGAATCCCGCCGAGCCACGCCGAAAGAAGTCCGATGCCTGCGCCAGATCGGTGAACAGTTCGCTGTCCTGGAACCGCTCGGCGATCCGCACGTCGACACTCACCGAGATCGTCTGGTCTGGACTGGCGAAGGCGACATGCAGGTCCTTGGCTGTCTCTCGCACGTCGAACCGTGCCAAACTGTGCTCACCCGGGAACAGTCGGCCACCGGCAAGGGCATTGATCATCGAACCGCTGTCGCGACGCGCGATGTACACACCGGTCGAGCGCCCCTGTGGACCGTCCCACTCGACCGCGATGCGATGCGCGGCGTTCTCGCTGCGTAACCCGATCCAGCCGGGTAGCCGGCTCGGGCGGAACTGTCCGAGGCGGATCAGGCAGAGGCCCGCAACGGCGAAACCGCCGACCAATTGCGGTCGCAGCGGCGGCGGCACCAGGCTCGCGGCGACCTCGGGGGCGACTCGGTAGTTCACAAGAAGGCGTCGCTCGACGACGCTGGACATCTGCGGAGGCCTCATCGGAGTTCCTTGTTCTTCGCGGTTCGCAGTGTGCGCTGCTTGATGACGACCTGCTCCGGGCAGATCGCGCTCAGAAACCTGCCGATCGACAACGCCAGTCGTTCCTCGACGAGCGCGTAGAAGATCCGGTTGGCGGCTCGTCGCTCTCGGACGAGCCCGGCCGCCTTGAGTACGCCCAGATGCCGGGAGATCGAAGGACCACTGATCGGAAACCTCGCGGCGATATCCCCTGCGGTCATCTCCCCAGGGTGCAGGTCCTCCAGGATCTGTCGACGCGTCGAGTCTGCCAGCGCGCGGAATACTCCGGCTTCCTCTTCAGGACCGAGCTTGGTCATGTTCATAGTTTAGCTCTGTAGCTAAATAGCGAACAACCGAGGAGTGCCCGGTCACCGCGGAGCCGATCGCCTTCGACGCGTCCCCCGATGCTGTTGTCAATCCGCTTGTGTGCCCGGCTGTCTGGGATTGCGTCCCCTGGCCGTGCCGTAGCCCCCATGGCTGGACGGCCGAACAACACGCGGGTCGCGGCAGATGAGTGCGTTGCTGGTAGACGAGCTCTACCGCAGCCCTCGCCCGATTCGAGAGCTTGGACAGCACAACGCCCCGGCACCTGAAAACCGGGGCGTTGTGTGCACTGAGGCTATTGGCTACTTGATCCGCCCTCCGACATATCCCTCGGGGTTGTCCCACTCGGGCCGGTGACTTCCCGCTTCGTTCCAATTACACCCGGCGGCGGACTCCCGGTAACCCAGAATTTTGCCGTCTTCCACCCACTGCCGACATTGCTGCTGATCACGGAAAGCACAGGCGATCACCCTATCGGTCTCCCACATCGAGATGCATTGCGGCAGGACCCCGCTCGCCGCAGCCGGTGCCGCGGTAGCCGTCGCCAGACTCACCGTGCCACCGGCCATCATGGCCGCCGAGATACCCGCCATCATCAAAGTTTTGAACATGTTGTTCCCCCTTCGTCCTGTCTACGAAGATCATTCCGTCGACGCATTAACGAATCCTTGGAGTCGGCTTACCAGCTCTAGGTGATGCCGCTCGACGGCCAACGCTTTTCGTGGCGATCGACGAAGGGCCAGTGAAGTCCCGCTACGCCGCACTGACGAACGGACCGGGACGGTGGACGCGCGAATGTGCGGCGCCAACCATGATCGACTTGTCCGGTCCGGACACTTCGAGTCCGCTCATCGGCGTGGTCCCGCGTCCGGAAGCGGTGTCAGCCAGCCGATTTGGGCCGCCGACCAACGCGCGGCTCGCGGCATGAGCGGCCACTGCTGGGTCTCGGGAGGCGTTGTCCTGGGAGGCTACCGGGAGCGCTTCCCTCGGCATGAGCGCGCACTGAAACGGCCCAGGTTCACCTCGGGCCGTTGACTGCTGCGGGGTACTGCCGACAGCGTCGGAGAGTCTGGGCCGCGGTATTGCCGCGTGCGGCGAACTGTGTAAACCGACTCAGCGGCGCAGTTTCCACACCTGTTCCGAATGCGGCGTGGTCCCGCGCCTTCCAGCGATCACGGCGTGATGAGCCCGGCAGCCGGGGCACGGATGTCGACATCATGGCGTCGGTTCCGACGTTTCAGGTAAGGATGGGTCAGCCGGGCGCATCCGTGATCGCGAAGGAGCCGCGATGAAGTACGTGATCCTGATTCACTCCAATCCGCAACCGTGGGGGCATCCGACGGGTGACTATCTGCCCGAGTTTCAGGCGATGTCGCAGGAAGAGCGGGATCGGGTGAACTCCGATTTCGAGAAGTTGCTCGGCGAGATGCGGGAGAAGGGTGAGCTGCTGACGGGGGAGGCGCTCGGGGCGCCGGAGTCGTCGCGGCTTTACCGGTGGAGCGCGGGCAAACCGCTGGTGACCGATGGGCCGTATTCGGAGGCCAAGGAGCATCTGGCGGGGTTTTTCCTGATCGACGTCGAAAACCATGCTCGGGCAGAGGAAATCGCCGCGCAGTTCGCCGGTCCGGGGGAGACGGTCGAATTGCGGCCCGTGATGTGGTCGGGTGGCGACGACCAGTGAGCAACCGAGTGGTGCAGGACGTGTGGCGGCGTGAGTCGCCGCACGTCCTGGCCGCTCTGCTGCGCAGGCACGGCGACCTCGGTGACTGCGAGGATGCCGCGCAGGAGGCAGCCGAAGCGGCGATGATCCAGTGGAGTCGCGACGGAGTGCCTGCCAATCCGCGGGGCTGGCTCATCACCGTGGCCTCGCGGCGCTTGATCGACCGGGTGCGGTCCGACCGGGCACGGGTCGGGCGCGAAGAGGCCGTGGCTGTCGCGCAGCCGAGTGACGCGCACGTGGTGCCGCCGGTGGATCAGGTGACAGCCGAGGACGGCGACGACATGCTGCGGATGCTGGTGCTCTGCTGCCACCCGAGTCTGAGTCGCTCCTCGCAGGTCGCGTTGACGCTACATGCCGTGTGCGGTTTGGGAACCGGCGAGATCGCTGCCGCCTATCTCGTTCCGCCGCACACTATGTCGCAACGTCTCACCCGGGCTCGGTCGACGCTGCGGTCGGCCGGTGTGGTGTTCGAAATCCCGAGCCGCTCGGACCTGCCCGCGCGCATCGCCTCCGTACTCGATGTGTGCCATCTGCTGTTCACCGAGGGACACACCCGTTCCGCCGGTGACACGCTGATCGATGGGAGCCTCACCGAGGAAGCGATCCGGCTGACCCGTCAATTACATTGCGCGATACCGGATCACGACGAAGTCGCGGGAGCGCTGGCCCTCATGCTGCTCACCCACGCCCGCGCGGCGACCCGGACCGAGGACGGCGAGCTGGTACCGCTGGCCGAACAGAACCGTTCCCGGTGGGACCGGGAATTGATCGCGGAGGGTGTCGGCATTCTGGAGCGGGTGCTGCCGCGCGGCCATGTCGGCCGGTTCCAGTTGCAGGCGGCGATCGCCGCGGTGCATGCGGAATCGCCCACATGGGAGCGCACCGACTGGCCGCAGATCAGCATCCTGTACACCATGCTCGATCGGGTCGCGCCCAGCCCGATTGTGACGCTCAATCGGGCCGTCGCCGTCAGCATGGCCGTCGGCCCACAGCAGGGTTTGGATCTGATCGCGCCCCTACTCGACAACTCATCGATGCGGCGTCATCACCGCACCCACGCTGTCCGCGCACACCTCTTGGAGCGGATCGGCGATAGCGCAGGCGCCATCGAAAGCTATCGGCGGGCAGCGCAACTCGCCACGAGCGTTCCCGAACAGCGGTATCTCAACAACCGTGTACGTCGCCTCGCCGACGCAGGTTAGGCCCGGGTCTCATGCCATCCGTCGTTGCCGGGCCCGGCAGCGACGGCCGGGAATCAGCCAGTTCCGGTTCGTCGCGGCGCGCGCGGTACGTGGTCGATCAGTACGAAGACCAGGCACCAGATGCGCGTCCGCGACGTCCCGATGCTGGACCGTGCGGCGTTAGTTCCGCGCGGCCAGGATCTGAGTGAGGTAGTCCGGGGTGCCCTCGATGCGTTGCAGATGCGGGTAACGGAGGCCGTCGTGATAGTTCAGTTCGACGGTCCGTGTCTGATCGAAGTCTTTCACCTGCAATCGGATCGGTGCGGGATCTGTCTTGGCCGCCTCGATCGCGGCTTCCATCGTGGCTTGGGAATAGGGGGCGTCGTTGACCGAAACCACCGTCATCCCGGTGCCGACCTGTGCCTTGAATGCGGGCCCGTCCCACCGCACATCGGTGATCTTGCCTTCACCGGAGACGTTGATCCCGATCGAGTAGGTGTAGTTGACCGCGCCCTCAGCCTTTTTCATCTGAGCCGCGAGGAAGGCACCTGGGTTGTTGTCGTAGACCAACTTCCACCCCGTCTTCTCGACACTCGCCGCGAACGGTTCTTTTCCGTCGATGCGATCGCGCAGGTACTTCGCCCAATCGTCGGCGACAACGCCATTCAGCGTCGAGACGACCTCGTCGAAGTCGTAGGTGTTCTGTGACTCCCACTTACTGCCGTCGACACCGAAGAACGCACGAGCGAAGTCATCGAGCGACTTTGTGTTGTTCGACAATTCGCGGATACGCGCATCCACGCCCAGCCACACCAGTTGTCCGCCCTGGTAGTAATCCTCGCTGAGCTGCCACGACCGATACGGCTTCGTACGCCGCTGCGCGATGATGGGATCGTTGGTGGTGTCCTGCAGACTGCGCCAGGCGAGTCCGGGCCGGTTGTCGGTGTAGGCGGCGACTACCGAGGCCAACGCGTCACGCGAGACTTCCGCGGGTCGCAAGCCGGACCGACCGGTGAGCATGTTGCCCCAGTACTGCGTCTGTCCCTCGTAGACCCACAGCAGGCTGTCTTGCATCGGGACGTTGTAGTTGGGTGTCCACAGGTCTGCGGGGCGACGGAACTTGCCGTTCCAGGAATGGGTGAATTCGTGACCGAGCAGATCGGCGCTGCCCACCGCGGGGTCCCACCCGGTGAAGTAGTCCGTGGGTTGGCCGTTCTCGCTGGATCGCTGGTGTTCCAATCCGTTGGAGCTGAGCTGACTCGACAACGACAGCAGGAAGTCGTAGTGGTCATAATGTTGTGAGCCGAACAGGTCCACGGCCTGCTTCACCAGAGCCCTGTGCAGCTCGATGTGCTCGGGTTTGGCTTCGAGCTGTTCCGGTGCGTCTGCGAATACTTGCAGTCGCACCGGGGTTTTCGCGCCGGGCACCAGGTCGAATTCCTTGTGATAACGCCCCGCGTACACGGGCGAGTCGACGAGGATATCCAACGGGACAGTCTTGTAATTCACGGTGTCGCCGTTTTTGTCGGCAACATCCAGCGCGGTTCCGGCCTCGAACCCCGGCGGGTAGGTAACGCTCGCGGTGAACGGAATTTCACTGACGGGAGCACCGGCCGGGTAGAGGACCACAGCATTCCACTGCAAATTCAGCATATTCGGCGTCATCACCACGCGCCCTTGACTGGAGTCGGTGGGGGTGAAGTACTGGAAGCTCGCGTCGATCGAGTCCACGTCGTCGGGCACAGTAACCTCGAACGCGTACACGTTCAGCGGATCACGCTTCCACTCCAGCTTGTGCCCGGCGCCGGTGAAGGTGATGCCCGCGATCTTGTCGATCGGACCGGACGGCGAGTGGTTGCCGGGCAGCCACTGCGGAAAAAGCAGTCTTATCTCGCCCGGTTGAGCTGGGATCGTCTGCTTCACCTCGATCACGCGTTGCGGCAGATTGGTCACGTCGACCGCCACCGAAATCGCCTTCTGCGCCGGAGCATCATCAGACTTGTCGCGCAAGCCGAAGTAGAGCGAGCCTGCCAGGAGAAGGAGAACAACCACGCCGACAGCGCCAATAATACGAATCTTGGTCAACGACACTCCCCGAGTCACATAGACGATATTGTCGAAACTGTGAAATAGACGGAAGGCCCGACCCCCGGCGGCTGGTGTTCATACACCAGGGATTTGGACATACCGATTGCCGTCATGAACTGTGCAGCTCATAGCGGCAACAAATTCGTGCACGGTGCGGTCACCGCGACCGCCTGCCCCTTTCTCCTCCTGCGTCAACGCGTCAAATAGTTTGTTCGGGTCGGCGAGCGTCCCTTAGTTGCTGAACTAATTGCCGATCCTACGAGGGTCGGTATCGCGGCGTGCGCGGAGCGAGTGTGGGCTACGTCATACCTGTCGCGTGGAGGTGGTCGCCGCCTGGGCGGATGGCGTGGCCCGGCTACTGCCAGGGTTCGACAGTCAGACGCGCTGGTCTCCGGACCGCCGCCGGATCGAACACCCTCGACTCGGCGCTACCGATGTAGGGGACGATGCTGCGACTACGCTACGACGGTGTCACCACTGCCTTCGGCGGCATGCGGGACGCGGACTCCCGACGCCACCATCGACGACCGCACCGGCCCGCAGCCCTGGCGCGGCGAGGTCCTGCTGCGCCCCGGCGTGCTCGCCTTCAGCGGGTCGATCGGCCCGACCGGCACCCACGCCCACCACGCCGTCCAGATAATCATCGCGGCCGGCCCGATCACCGTCGCCGGCGCCAACGTCGAGTACACCGGTACCCACATGATCATCCCCGCCGACGCACCGCATCGTGTGCTGCGCGGCGCCCCCGCAGGTATCGCGGTGTTCCTCGATCCGGACAGCGCCGCTGGCCGCGCAGCCACACACCGCGCCGACACCGTCGGCTGGTCCGGCGGACCTGCGTTGTCCCTGCCCGATCAAGATGCGCCGATCGCCGCGGCGGTCACCGAATTGATGACGATTCTGGCGCCGGACAGCACGACCGTCCCCGACGCCGTCCGCCACCCGGCCGTGACCGCCGCACTGCACTGCCTGCCGGTCCTCGTCGCCGCCGGGACCGTTCGCACGGCCGATCTCGCTGCCCGCCTGGGCATTTCGGCGAGCAGGCTCACCCACTTGTTCACCGCCCAGGTCGGGTTGCCACTGCGGCGCTACGTGCTCTGGCTGCGTTTGGTGCTCGTGCGGGACGCGGTGGCCGACGGCGCGGACCTCACCAGCGCCGCGCACTCCGCCGGATTCGCCGACAGCGCCCATCTGACCCGCACCTGCCGGGAGATCTTCGGCCTCCCGCCCTCGGCGCTGAGCCGAAACCTTTCTTGGCACAGTGATCCCTGATAGCCGAATCGTTCAAGCCTGATCCGGCCTCGAGCCAGCACGCTCGCTCCATGCACACGACAACACTGACCACGACGCAGCGGATCACCCGATACGCCTACGTGCCGTTCATGCTCCTCGGCCTCAACGGACTCGGCATCGCCCTCGCCGCCGCGGGCGCCCCGAAGTACTGGCTCCTGCTGATTCTGGCCGTCGCGATCGCGGCCTCGTTTCTCGTCGAACGGATGATCCCGTACGAACGGGACTGGAACCACGACCTCGGCGACAGCCGCCGCGACCGCATCCACGCGGTGGTCAACGAAACCCTGATCCTGGTCAGCGTCGCCGCGATTCCCCTGCTCGCCGCGATCGTGCCCGCCCCCGGAATCTGGCCGGGTGACTGGCCTTTCGCCCTCCAGGTCGTCATAGCGATCCTGATCGCCGATTTTGGTATCACCACGGTGCATCTGGCCAGCCACAAGATCGGGCTGCTGTGGCGATTCCATGCCGTGCACCACAGCGTCACCCGCTTCTACGGACTCAACGGCCTGATGAAACACCCCCTCCACCAGACCATCGAGATGGCCGCAGGCGTCGCACCGCTTATCCTGCTCGGCCTGCCCGTCGAAGTCGCGTCGGTCCTCGCCCTCGCCGTCGCCATCCAACTGCTGCTCCAGCACTCCAACGCCGACTACCGCGTCGGCCCCGCCAAATACCTGCTCGCCCTGAACGAAGGCCACCGCTTCCACCACCTCAAATGGGCGGGAATCGGCGACGTCAACTTCGGACTGTTCACGCTGATCTGGGATCACGTGTATCGCACGTACTCCTACGATCCCGACCGCCGCTTCACCACCGACCAGCTGGGCATGGCAGCCAAACCCGACTATCCAGTCGACTACACCCAGCAACTGACCTACCCATTCAGACCCGCGGGCGCCTGCGGGACAACCACCACGAACACATAGCTGTGCCGCTTCCGATTCCGGCGCGATCGTCGTCCCTGGTGGGACTTCGAGGCAGGTGGGAGTGCTCCGGCGACCCGTCTGCATGTCGAATCCCGGCTTCCCACAGCGGCGTACACCCAGGTGCCCACGCGCAGATCGGTCCTCGCCCGCCGGTGGCCAGCAGGGGAGCGGGCGCCGGTTGCGTCAGCGGGAAGTCGGGCACCAGCGGCGTTGGGTAGCCGCTGTAAGCGCTGCGGCGCAAGCGATCTCGCCCATCGGCAGATCGGATCCGAGCGGGGCAACGACCCCGAATCGAAACGGTCTCATCGAGGCTGGTCTCCTGTCTTCGATCCGTCCGGAGGAACCGACTACGGGGCCACCCGCAATTCATCGGTTCAGCCGAAAAGGTTGGCGCGCCTCCACATCTAGCCCCCGAAACCAGGGGCAAGATGTGGATCCCGATGACCGATAGCATCGGTGCCACGCACTGCCCCGAATCAATTGATGGTGCGCCAGGGGGGAATATTCGATGCCAGAAGAAACACTTCGGGCAGACGCGGCTCCGCAGGCCGACCTCCCTGGTTCCGCGGCGCGGGTTATTCGCGAATTCGATCGCCGATGACGTACTCAGCAGCCGCAGACCACAATGACGCCTGTCCGAATGCCACCCTGACGCTCGGCGGACCACTCCCGGGATTCGCCGTCCAAAAAGCGCACACCACAGGTGAATTCCCCGCGAACTTCGGCTCACCGCGACGCCTGCGACACGATGGCCGGTCCACGCGGCGGCGAGATGAGCAAGATTCTCAGAGCAATCGGATTCAGGGATAGAGGTCACGGACGGTGAGCGGGTTCGAGGTTGAGATCAGCCAGCTGAAGGAGGCGGCCAAGGCGGCGGGATCCGCCGCGACCCAGGCCAGAGCGGTGGACCCGGGTACCGGCTTATCCGGGCTCGCGGCAGCATTGCCGGGTGGGGATGTGGCGAAGAAGGCGCCCACGCTGGTGACGACGTTCAATGAACGCTCGAAGGGGTGGGCAGACGAGATCGGCGGCTGGGGCGACTTGGTTACGGCGGCGGCGAAGTTGTACGCCGAGAACGAGGTCGAGGCGGAGAGGGCTTTCGGGGAATGACCGTCGGCTACCACGACGTCCGCAAATGGGACGACAAGGCGCTCGATACGGCGGCCACCAATCTGCGTGGGCGGCGGGACAAACTCATCGGGCTGCAGGACGAACTCGACGACGCCAGAAGATTGCCCGAGTGGCACGGCCCCGCGAGTGACCGCGCACGCGGCTCGCTGGGCACCACGCGGAACAATGCCGAAATCCTGATCGCGGAACTGTCCGCGGTCGACCGCGCCATGCAGAACGCGTCGGACGACGTGTCTGCCCTGAAGACTCGGGTCGCCAATAACGACGCCCTCGCCGACACCTACCAGTTCGGGATCGGCGACGACGGCGCGATCGTGGACAACAAACCCCCGGACCCGCCGCCGAAGTCGCGGTTCGAGGCCGAGGACCGCGCCGAGAGCGCGCGGCATCGCGAAACCATCAGGAAGCAGCTGGAGCAGGAAACCAAGGCGATACTCACCACGGCGAAGAACATCGACACCGGCCTCGCCCTGGTGATGCAACTCGCGCAGGACCGCAAGATCAGCGATCACGGCGCGACCACCCTCGACGGCGCCAAGAAGGGTGGCGAGATCGACGCCGGCGTGGCCGACATGGAGCAGGCGCTGCGCGACGCCGGGCTGCTGACCGGACCGCCGGTGACCGGCTTTTACCGGCAGTGGCTCGAAAACGCGGTGCGCCGGGGTGTTTCGATCGACACGATCAAACAAATGGTCTCCGAACACCACATCACCCCGGAGGATTTCAAGATCCTTGAACGGATGGAAGAGATCCGCGAGGACGAGGACGGCGACGGAATCTTCAAGTCGTACTTCCTGATGCCGAACAACATGAGCGGGGACGACGCCGCCAAGGCCGTGCGAATGACCTATATCTTGAACGCGGGCACCGACTACGGCGCCGAAGGCGAAAAGACCGACTTCGCACCGACTCCGTACGGATCCGCGGAACTGCGCCGCATCACCGATCGGCAACGGGAGAACTCCTGGAGCTACGACGACGATGTGGGTTTCGTGCACGGCAACGGTGGTCGGTTGGTGACCACCCCGAACGGCATGATGATGGGCTTGGGCGGGAATCTCGTCCAGGATCAGTTCAGCCGGAACGGCGGAACGACCTGGGGCGACACGTTCATGCTCAATATCGACGACTCGAAAGATCCGGCGCAACAGCTTCGGGAGGTCGCGCGGTCGGGGCACGCGTGGTACGAAAACGACAACGGCCCGTACCGGGGCAAACTCGACCTGGATCGCTTTTTGCACCATGAGGAGCGCCACTCCCAGCAATGGGCCGAGGAGGGTTACGCCGGGTTCCTCGCCTCCTACGCATGGGAGCAGGTCACCGGCGGCAACGAGACCGAGGAGGAGGCGGGGCTTTCCGATGGCGGCTATTAGGTGGCCGCGCGTCGCCTGCGCAGGCCTGCTCATGGCGGCGGTGACCGCGGCGTGCGACACCGAGGCGCAGTTCGCGCCGTCACTGCCGCCTGCGGCCGGGTTTCGCGTCGACGGCGGGGTGCTGAAACTGTGGACGGGCACCCCGTGTGCGGGCGTCACCGGTCTGACCTTGATCTTCGACTCCGGCACTCGGGAGAGCACGGAGCAGGTCTGGACCGCCCCGCGGCCGGGGGTGCCGGTGGAGCGCATGGATCTGCTGCGGACCGCCGGGGGATCGGTCCCCGTCACCGGCGGGCCGTTTCAGGTCCAGAAAGCGCTGCCCGCGGACTACGACTGGACCAAAGCAGGCTCGCTCGCCTTCGCTGTCGACGGCCCGGAGGCCTATGGTGCCAGGGTCGACGTCGCCCGGGTGCTGCGTGAGTCGGCTCAACACCCGTCGGGCAGTTACCTTTTCGGCGAGCGCGGGTGGATGGATTCGTCGGATGTCCAACGCGAGAACCGGAAGTCGTTCCTGACCGTCTGCACTCCCGACCCGAAGTGAACTCAACCCCCGCGGAGCCGAAAATGGATACGCCGGACAGCGCCACCCGCACAAGCGCTCTGCGGACAACGCTGCGACGCCTGGTGCTCGGCGCATTCGCTTGCACCGCCATCTTGATCGCGCTGTTCGTCGGCGAGGCGGTGCTCAGCGCGACCGGATTGGCCGCCGATCCGCACGGCTATGGAATGTTCGCAGGAATCCTGTTCGCGGCGGTGCTGACGCCGGTCGCGCTGGCACTGTGGTTGCTGTACCGGTCAATGCGACGACGCGACGATCGACAAGGTGCGCCACGGCCCTGAACTCGTCGCCGATGTCCGCGTGTGACGGGGGTGACATCGCGTTGCTGGTGAGCTAGGGCAAAACTTGCCCTAGTCGATTCCTACGGTGAGTTCACAGAGACGATCACCAGCGGTTAGCTGACGCGTTAGCGTGAGCTGTTCAACTGCCGGTCCACTCACCAGGAAAGGATCGACGATAATGGGCATTTCCGAAGCCGCCGACCGCGCCGACACCTTCGTCGCGCACAAGTTCGACGAGCACACCGTGGATCTCGGCGAGATCCGGATGAACTACGTCGCCGAAGGCGATCCCGCCGCCCCGCCGCTACTGCTGATCCCCGCCCAGGGCGAATCCTGGTGGGGATACGAGAACGCCATCCCGTTGCTGACCGATCGGTTCCGGGTTTTCGCAATCGACCTGCGCGGACAGGGCCGCTCCACCTGGACCCCGGACCGATACAACATCAATACCTGGGGCAACGACGTCGAACGGTTCATCGATCTCGTGATCGGACGGCCGACCCTGGTCGCGGGCAACTCCTCCGGCGGCGTCATCACCGCCTGGCTGGCTGCCTACGCCAAGCCCGGACTGATCCGGGGCGCAATCCTCGAAGACCCGCCGCTGTTCTCCGCCCAGGCGACCCCGCCCTACGGTCCGGGCATGATGCAGACTCTCGGCCCGATCTTCGCCCTGTGGGCCAAATGGCTTGGGCCGCAATGGTCCATCGGGGACTGGACCGGCATGGTCGCCGCCGCACCTGAGGAGCTGCCGGAGTTCCTGCACCCCGGTATCGCCTTCATGATGGGCGACGGCACCAGCGACGGCGCCGCGGCCACCCCGCCCCAGCATCTACGGGAGTACGACCCCGAGTGGGGCCAGGCGTGGGCCACCGACACCGCCAACGCGGGCTGCGACCACGCAACCATGCTGGCGCAGAACAAAGTTCCCGCGCTGCTCACCCACCACTTCCACATGACCGACCCCGACACCGGTCAACTCATGGGGGCGATGACCGACATCCAGGCGCAACAGGCCCGCCGTCTGCTGGAATCCACCGGTCGGCCGGTCACCTACACCACCCTCGATGCCCCACACACCATGCACGAGCCGCAACCGGAGCGGTACGTCGATGTCATCACCGACTGGATCAAAACCCTTTTGTGACAGCGGTATTGCCGCGCTGATTCAGCCGGAACAGCGCGGCTTCGGCCGATCCGTGTTCAACGTGCTGGCGGCTCGGCAGCGGACAGTCGTACCGCCTCCTCGACTCGTCCGGCCTCGACGAGCTCACCGAGGAACATCGTGCGGGCAGCCCGGCGCAGCCCCGCTCGGTCGACCTGCTTGGTGTGCTCGGCGAGTGCGTGCAGCGCGAATCCGTCGACCAGCGCGACGAATGATTCGGCCGCGCCCTGCGGGTCGCTTGCCCCGGCCGCGCCGAGTGCGCTCGCCGCGACTCGCTGCAACGCGGCCAGCGCTTCGGCGACCGCGTCACGTTGTTCCGGGTGCCGTCCGGCGTGCAGGAAGTCCTCGAGCAGCTGACGACAGCGCGTACCCAGGCGGCCGCGGCAGGCTGCGCGGTCATCACCGACGCCGCCGCGATCCGCCGGCCCGGTGGGGCCTCGGTCATCCTCGGCGTCGAACGCGCCGATGTGGGGGAGCCGTACTCGGTGTGGGTCACCACAATTCAGGCAGCGGCGTGCCCGGTGTGTACGTGGCCCATTGTCGATTGGCGTACACCAGCTTGTCCGGGTTGACGTGGGCGTGCACGGCGGCGATGCCGTCGGCGGTCACCTCGAATACCACGATGCCGACGATCCGGTCCTCGGCAACCAGCACCAAGGCGGGCCTGCCGTTGACGATCGCGGCGAACGGTGTCGGCTTGCCGCCGAGCTTGTCCCACTTGGCGCCCGAGGGTTTGATGGCGAGCCGCACGAACATCGCGATGCGTTCTGCGCCGCTGAGCGGCCGGTTCAAGGTGGGGAAGTAGGCGCCGCCGTCGCCGATGATGGTGGCGTCGTCGGTGAGCAACCGGACCAGCTCATCGGTCTGCCCGCTGACGGCCGCGGCCAGGAACTCCGCCACGATCCGGCGGGCGGCGGCCGCGTCCACCTCGATGCGCGCCCGTTCCAGCGTCAGGTGCTGTTTGGCGCGGCGATACACCTGCTGACAATTGGCTTCGGTGATGTCGAGCAGCTCGGCTATCTCGTGATGGGAGTAGCCGAAGGCCTCGCGCAGCACGTACACCACGCGCTCCTTGGCGGTGAGCCGCTCCATGAGCGTGAGCATGGCGATCGACACCGATTCACGCTGTTCGACGGTGTCGGCGGGGCCCAGTATCGGATCGCCGGCCAGCACCGGCTCCGGAAGCCATTGCCCCACATAGGTTTCCCGCCGCGCGCGGGCCGAAGTGAGCTGGTTGAGGCAGAGGTTGGTGAGCACCTTGGTCAGCCACGCCTCGGGTGTCTCCACATACGCGCGGTCAGCGGACTGCCAGCGCAGATACGTCTCCTGGACCGCGTCTTCGGCGTCGCCTGCGGAGCCTAGCAAGCGATAGGCAATCGCCTCCAGGCGACCCCTGGAGCGTTCGAACAGATCAGCCTCGCGCGTGAGCAGCATGCCGCAATAGTCGGCCATGCGCACCGTTCGCGTCCAGCCGCACCGGACCCGCCCGCCACGCGAAGTGCCTGCGTACCGCTTCGGATTCGTGCTGTGAGTTCCACCATAGTTCGCGGATGTAATGAAATCTCCACGCGCTCAGATGATCTGGAAGCGGCCGCCAGTTGGGCGGCCTCTAGCGCGGAGGAAATATGACCCGATCTGTACTGCTCGCGACCGCGGCGGCCACCCTCGCAGTGGCTCTCACGGCGTGCGGCGGCGAGGGCGCCTCCGATGCCGCCCCTTCGGCGTCGAGCACCGTTTCCACATCCGCTCGGGCCGCAGCCTCCGGAACCGTCGCGCCCACGGCCGAGACCACGGCGCCCGCCGCCGAGACCACCTCACCTGCCGCCGGGAAGCCGGAGCCCACTACCTCGGCGACGCCGCAGACCACGGCCGCGCCGGCGACGGCCAAACCTTGCGCCGTCGTTACCCGCGAATACCTCATCACCACGCTGCGGATGACGGCCTCGCCCAAATATCCGTTGGCCGATCTCCAGAACGCGCGGTGCAGCGGGAATTACGCGACGGCGCTGAGCCAACCGGAAGGCACCCTGCACCCGGTGGTGTACATGTTCAAATACGCCGAACCGGCGGGGTGGCGCCTGATGGGGGTCGACGACGCAATCGACTGCGTGAACAGACACGGCGTTCCGCTCGAGGATGCCCGCGTGATCGGCTGCGCCCTCTAACATCGCAACTCGACCAGCTCCTCGCTGCGAGCCGGCCCTAGGCGACATCGGCGGGGGTCTTCTCCGTCGATGTCGACGCGGGCAGGTGATCTCCTGGCAGCACTGCTCGGTGAAACGTCGACTCCCGTGTGGTGACCGTTGCCCACGGAGTCGATCACCGTGTCCGCGCAGGAAAATCGGCGTGAGCGCGCCGGCCCACCAACCCTCGGGGGCGCGGACCCGGACTCGGTCGCCGACACGATCACCCTGTTGCACGAGGGCGCACCGGTCTGTCACGGCATGCGGGCTACCCAGGAATCAGACATGCACGTGACGCGGCGCTCGCACTGCTCGAATGACGCACCCCCGGGGCCGACGAAGTTGGGCGCGTGCCGTTCTCACTTCATTCAGAAGGTGTCGATGCCAACCAGCGCGGACAGCTGGGGCCCAGAACTCGGAGTTGACCGCGGATCGTCCCAGACCGCCGATCGGCGGCCCCGGCCCTCCCGCTGCCGCGTGGGGCGGGGACCGGATCCAGCTCGAGCGATGGCGCAGGTGCAGCGTCGATATCGAGATCGGTGTGTGATCCGGTAATGGTGTGTTCAGCGCCGTCCGATGGTCGCTTCGATCAGTTCGTAGGCCAGGTCGAAGTGGACGCCGTCGGGGTTGGTCAATCCCTTTTCCGCATACCAGGATTCGTCGGCCTCCGGGTGTGGGCCGCTGACCCCGACCCTGCCGTTGCCGTAGGGGGCGACGACGACGGCGGCGGTGCCGTTGGGGTAGGTCGCCAGGACGGTGGCGTCGGCGCCGTCGTCCAGGAAGAAGGCGGGCCCGTCCTGGAAGTACATGTGGCGGGGCTTGCCCTGCCAGTCCACCGGTACCACGGTGTCGCGGGCGTCGGGAACCGTGGCGCCCGGGGAGTTTATGTAGCCGTTGGTGTCGCCGGGGAGCAGGTCGAAGCCCGGGTTGCGTCCGGCGAGGTAGCCGCCGAAGCACAAGCCGAGGTAGCTGCCGCCGTCGCGGACCCAGTCGCGGATCAGCCCGGCCGAGCCGCGCAGGGACTGCCAGGTCGCCGCGAGGTCGGCGCCACCGCCGGGCTGGACGTAGAGTTGGGCTTCGGCCAAAGCGGCTGCGCTCAAGGGTATCTCGGTGCCGGGGCCGACATACCTGACCTCGAATGGGTGCGGTGCTTTTTGCAGCAGGTCGGCTACAGCGGGTGCGCACCCGGGGCAGCCCTGCGGGCCGTTGTAGATGAGCGCGAGCCGTCGTGCTGCGGTCCGTGCGCCGGCACCCGACTCGCCGCAGCCGACCATCAGGGCGGCGGCCGGGAGGACGCCGAAGAGCAGTCGGCGTCGATTCACAACCGTTGAGCGGGTGTCGCCGTTCCGGTTCATACCGGGCATGGTTTCACTCCTGTTTCTCCGGGCCGGACGCGGCTCGGGCGGCAGAGTTGTCGCGACAATACGCGGCATTCAGCTACGGGATGCGCACCCCACAGTCCCACCGCGAGCTTCCGAAACCTATGCGGTGAGGCGGGGTTGAGGCCGATCGGCGGGGGCGAACTCGCCGATCGGCGGGTCCGCCCCCACCGAGCCGGTCGGGTCGGTGGCTAGATGGTCAGCCGGGCGGCGTCGGTCTCGCTGACGGTGACTGTCAGTGGTGCCGGGCGTAGTTCGATGGTGTGGAGTGCGGGGTCGACGAGATCGAGCAGCCGAGGCAGATAGTCGGCCAGAACACCGCTGTTGTGTGCCGTCATGTCGGTGCCGGAGGCGTACTTCTCGATCACGGTGACGCGGAGGGGATCGGAGCCTTGTTCGACATAGAAGGCGTAACGCTGCAGGCCGGGCTCGCTGCGGAGCACCGGAGGTATCAATGCGGAGAGCAGCGCGAGTAGTTCGGCGCCGCGTCCTGGTTTGGCTTGGAGGGTGGCGATGACGACGATCTCGGACAACGTGGGCTCCTTTGAGCTGGTCGGTCAGCTGAGCACCGGCAGGCGCAGCATGGACGGGGTGGTCGGACCGTGGTGCACGGTGTGCTGGGCGACAACGGCCTCATCGAGGGTGCCGAACTCGGGAATGGTGCGGGTGTGGAGGTTTCGGCTGTAGCGCGGGAAGCTGAAACCGGCGATCTGCACGCGGATGCGGTGCCCGGCGCGGAAGCGGTGCGCGACGTCGTGCAGCGTGACGGTCACCCGACCGGGCTGCTCGGGGTGCAGCCAGTCGGTGTCGCCACCGTCGCGGTAACGGGCGCGCTGGGCGCCGTCGGCCACATTGCCCGCGAAACCGTCGGGCTCGACGTCGACCAGCGTGACGCACACGTCCGCATCCGGGGCGCTGCTGGTGAGAAAGGTGACCAGCTCGGGTTGTCCGGCGATGATCACGTCCTCGGTGAGCGGTGCGCTGGTGTAGACGAGCAGGTCGACGCGGCCGTCGACGGCGCGCTGGTCCTGAATGCCCTGCGGTACCGCCGCGGCGTCGCCTTCGATCGTGATCGCTCCGCCGTAAGTGGGAAACGGGTCGTGCGGATCGGCAGTGAAGGTGTCGGAGCCGGCGGAGGTCGGTTCGTGTTTCGCGCCTGGGTGGGCGAGCAGTCCATCGCCGGTTGCGGTGCGGGCGTCGCCGCCGGAGGTGAGGGCCCACTCCGCGACGGTCGTCGCGGGTGGCCAGGCGGGTGCGTGTGCCCAGGTGTTCGAACCGCCGACGAAGTAGGCGACCCGGCCTGGTCCGGACAGATACCGGTCGGCGGTGGGGTAGGCCGAGCCGTCACCGCCGCGTAGGTGGCGGTCGAAGAACGCGGCGAGTACCGGATTCCAGGTGGGCACACCGGCTCCGGCGTTGGGCAGCACGCGCGCACCGACCTGGCCGGAGGGGGTGTAGGTGCCGAAGTGGGTCCATGGTCCGGCGATGAGGCCGGTGTTCTCGTTGTCGGCCAGCTGGGTGGCGAGCCGGAACTGGGTGGGGCTGGTGAAGTCCTGGTAGCCGGCGATCTGCAGGAACGGGATGGTGACCCGTTCGGGTTCGGTGAGCAGGGTGGGCCGGTCCCAGAACGGGTCGTGGGGCGACCGCAACCAGTCGGTCCAGAACGGCGCGATCCGGTCGTCGTCGAGGGGGCTGATGTCGGTCAGCGGCAGTCGGCTCACGGTGGCGCGGGGGTCGGCAAAGGCTTCGGTGAGTAGCTGGCGAACCTGCTCTTGCTCGTCTGCGTCCAAGGAAGAGTGGTCGAGGCCTTCGCGGCACAGGACGAGGCCGTAGGTGGCGAGGAAGCCCAGTTCGAACACGCCGCCCGGGCGGGCGGTGTGGTGCATGTCGGCGGTGGCGACCAGCGCGACCGCGGCTTTGAGGTGTGGATTGCGGGCCGCGACGGCTTGCAGGACGGCCATTCCGAGGTAGGACGAGCCGTAGCTCCCGACGTTGCCGTCACTCCAGGATTGTGTTGCGGCCCAGTCGATCACGTCGGAGGAATCGTTGTACTCCTGGGTGATGAAGTCGAACTCGCCGCCGGATTCGAACCGGCCACGGGTGTCTTGGACGAGCACTGCGAAGCCTTGGCGGGCGAGCCACAGCGGGTCGGCGACGATGCCGGAAACCCGGTAGGAATCCTTGCGGTTGTACGGGGTGCGGTGCAGCAAGACCGGCCAGCGGCCGTCGTCGTCGGGGCGGTATAGATCGCCGGCGAGGACGACGCCGTCTCTGGTCGTCATCTCGATGTCGGTGTCGATGCGGGGGCGATACACGGTTTCTCCTGGAGCAGGCGACGGTGCCGGTTGTTCCGGCTGGGCGAAGGGGTCAGGTCGATAGGTTGAGGTGTGCAGGTGTTCGGCGGGCATCCGGACAGACGGCTCAGACGAGGAGGACTCGGCGGCCGCGGGTGTGTCCGGCCTGGCTGTCCGTGTGCGCGGCGGCTGCCTCGGTGAGCGGGTAGGACTGGGCGACCGGGATGCGGAGTTTGCCGCGGGTGATGAGGTCGACGGCTTCGGCGAGTGCCTCGGCCATGTTGCCGCCGACGCCGGCGAAGCGGATGCCGAGCATCGGGGCCTCGAGGTCGGCGATGGTGATCACCTTGTCCGGGTCGCCGGTCAGGTCGAGTAGTCCGCGGAGTACGCCGGCGCCGTTGAGGTCCAGCGCGGCGTCGACGCGGCCGAGTTCACGCACCCGCTCGACCCAGCCTGGGCCGTAGGTGGTGGCGCGGGCGCCGAGGGTGCGCAGGTAGTCCTGGTTCGCGGGCCCGGCGGTGCCGATCACCGCGATGCCCCGGTCGTGGGCGATCTGCAGCACCGCCGACCCGACTCCACCGGCCGCGCCGCTGACCAGCAGCGTCTGTCCGGGCCTTACGTCGACCAGGCGCAGGATCCGCAGCGCGGTCTCGACCACCGACGGGTACCCGGCCGCTTCGGCGAAGCTCAGCCCGTCGGGTAGCCGCATCCAGGAAGAGAGCACGGCGAACTCGGCGTAGGTGTTCCAACCGCGGCCGAACACGGCGTCGCCGACCGCGATGCCGCCGACTCCGATGCCGACCTCGTCCACCACGCCGGCGGCGTCCTGTCCGACGCCGGCGGGCAGCTGGATCGGGTTGATCCGCTGGAACTGTCCCTCGCGGACTCGCCAATCGTGCGGGTTCACCCCTGCCGCACGCACGGCGATGCGTATCTGACCGGGACCCGGATGAGGTTGGGCCACCTCTGCCAGTTCCAGAACATCCGGGCCGCCGTACTCGGCGAAGCGCACTGCTTTCATCTTTGGAACATAACGCTATCGGTTAGTGTTTTGCAACGGTTAGTTTGTTGGACTGGTTGCAGGTTTGCACCTGATAGCATCAGCTGGTGACAGCACCGACCGTCGGCCGTCGCGAGCGCAAGAAGGCCGCGACCCGTCAGAAGATCGCCGATACCGCCCTGCGGCTGTTCCTGGAACGCGGCTACGACGAAGTGGGCATCCGCGACGTGGCCACCGAAGCCGACGTAGCCGTCACCACCCTCTTCTCCCACTTCGCCTCGAAAGAGGCCCTGGTGTTCGAGCAGGAAGAGAACTTCGAACAGCGACTGACCCGGGCGGTCACCGACCGGTCCGCGGACGAGCCCCTCATCCCCGCGCTGCGGCGCGAGATCCAGGCCATGGTGCGGCACTGCGCATCCGAAGACGCCGCTCCGATCTGGCGCATGATCAACCAATCACCCGCCCTACGGGAGTACGAGGAATCGATGCGGCTGCGCTATGCGCAATCGCTGGCCACTGCCATCGCCGCAGATCTCGACCCGACACCGACCACAACGGCATGCCGGGCGCTCGCGAGGTTCGTCATCGACGCCTATTCGCTCGGCCGTGCGGCGGATGATCCACCGGCCACGGTGGACGAAATCTTCCGGATGATCGAGGCCGCCTGGGAGGTCGCCCGACCCACCTGACGCGGCAACCACCCACCCAGCATCGGGGCGAACGGCACATGGCGCCCCAAGGCCTCGCTCCGCCCTGGGCAGCGGGTGGCTGACGTGCGCGCGGCATTCGGCAATATGGTGCGTCCGACGGGCCGAGATGACCTCGGCCCGTTGATCTTTCGGAAGTACCGCGCGGTCGCGGCGAACCGCGCGCCATGCGGCAAGAGCGGATGTTTGCGTCGGTGGACCGGGCTGGTCTCTGGGGGTGGCCGAGGTTGCGCGGGTCGAGTGACCACCACCCCGGAGATGGGTGCTCGGGTTGGTCAGGGGCGGGTGGTGCGGGGACGTTGGTCGTAGCGGCCCTGTTGCTTCCACTCCTGGACGACCTGCTCCTTGACGTCCTCGCGTAGCTTGCCCGCGTCGTAGACGATGCCGTTCTTGATGGTGTAGACCACGCCCTGGGTGCGTTGCATCCCGTCGCTGGTCATGCGCAGGTGACCGGAGCCGTAGAGGACCTTGAAGTTCGCCAGGGGGTTCTCCTTCACCACGATGATGTCGGCGAGTTTGCCCGGTGCCAGGGTGCCCAGTTCGTCGGCGAGGTCGAGCAGTTCGGCGCCGTTGAGCGTGGCCGCTTTGACTACTTCGAGCGGGTCGAATCCGGCCTCCTGCAACAGTTCCAGTTCCTGGATGATGCCGAAACCGTAGGTCGAGTAGATGAACCCGGAATCCGAGCCCGCGGTCACCCGCCCGCCCTTGTTCTTGTAGTCGTTGACGAACGCCATCCAGCGCTGATACGCGTGGCGCCAGATGGCTTCCTTGCTGGTGGTCCAATCGTTCTGGAAGGACCCGTGACTCTTCGGATTCGGTGAATAGAAATCCCAGAGCTGCGGCGCGGTGTAATCCTCGTGCCACTCATAGGTCCGCGCCCGCGCCGCATCCCGCGCGGCAATGTAGATATTGAAGGTCGGCGAGAGAGTCGTACCCAACGACAGGAACTCGTTTAAGACGTTCTCCCATACCTGACTACCGGGCTCGACCGACTGCAGCCAGACCGCGCCTGCATTGAGAAAGCGATCCGGCTCGTCCATATAGTTGTAATCGGGCTCATACCTCTGCACTGTCGAGCCAGTAAGCATCGCCTCGGCCAGACCGTAGTGATGCTCGACGCTACGCAGACCCCACCGCGCGGAGATCAGAGCGTTCACCCGAGGCATGTACTGAGGGGAATGGTGACACGCGCTGCCCAGACCCAGCCTGTTGCACTCGGCCAGCGCGGCCTTGAATTGCTCGGGAGCAGCGCCGAAGAACTTCACACCCTTGGCCCCCTGCCCCGCGACCCAACTCACCCAGGCGGCGGCCTGCTTGCCGTTGATAACGCCCTCGCCACCCTGCCCGAAACGCACGTACGGCACTATGCGGGGCGCGGTGATCCGATCCTGCGCACTACGCTGCGCCTCACTGGAGACCAGCTCGAGTCCGTTGCCCATGCAGCCGACCTCACGCACCGTGGTCACCCCGTGCCCGAGCCACAGCTTGTTGACATAACTCTGATCCGGCGCCTGAGACAGAGTGCCGAAATGTGCGTGCGTGTCGACCACGCCCGGCATCACGTGATACCCGGTCAAGTCCATAACGTGCGCATCGGCGGCGATCGTGACGTTCACATCGGGCTCCGGCGTATACGTACCGAGCGTGATACCCGCGATCCGCGAATTCTCGATTATCACATCAGCAGGACCGTATGCCGGAGCACCGGTCCCATCGATCACGGTGACACCACGCAGCACCAACTGCGGATAAGGCCCCGCACCCTCACTACGCTCGCGTACAGGACCAACAGGGGGACCGAACAGAACCATCAGCGGACTCCTATTCCCGTGGCGAGCGCCTTCCGAACACGAAGCCGAGCTATCCCGCAGCAACGCTATCGGTTAGTTCATGCCGCCGACGACTACTCGGCGACGTGCGGATTGCGCCGTGTCGCTTCGTTCCCTCGTCGGCAGTTGTGGACGTTCGGTTGGCCGAGATGATCTCAGCCAGTTGATCTTCCGGAGCGTCAGGTGGCCGCTTCGAACCGCGCGGGTCGCGGCATGAGCGCTCATTCTTACCGACTGAAAGTCAGCGTGCACGATCACGACCTAGAACGTCCCGCGCTGATGAGAGTGTATTCGGAGCTTGGGGAAGGGCACGGCGTAGGTCCTACGTGGTTGGTGTCCGGTAGCCGGACACCAACCACAGGTGTTTGAAGCTATCCGAACTTGACGTAGGTGGGATAGGGGGCGGAATACTGGTCCGATTGTCGGGAGCCGAGGAACCTCGCGGACGAGGTGCAGCTGGAGTTCGTGTAGAGGCGGGCGTCGGTATCGGTATCGTTGGTCGCCTGGCGTGCTCCGCCGGAGATGGCTATGCACGGGCCAGTCGGCGTACTGCCGAGGAAGGTCTCTCGACCGGTGTCCGCTCTGGTGTAGAAGAACGTGCCTTCAGCGGCGTGCGATGTGCTCGCCAGGCCGATCACTATTGCCGCGGTCGCTCCGGCGGCAACGACAATTCTCGGTATCGAGTGGAACATGCGCATCGGACGGGCCTCCCTTCTGTCTGCCAGCACTGGCTAAACCAGGCCGGGCGTTGGAACAGCCACCACTAATACAGCCAGGCAGTTTCACGTGACGAGAGCATCGTCACACAACTTCCCAGCACCCAGACGGCTAACCTGTAAATTGAATGAAATTTCAACTACATGCTTGCTCGGTTTCTGCTCGACCAGCCGATGTTGTCCGCGGTCCGAAAAGGAGAATCCGCTATGGGTGAACAGACGACGGTGAGTGTCCCGCCGCTTCCGACGCGGGCCGAGGATTTCCCGCAGGTGTTCCTCGACCGCTACAACAGCGGTGACCTCGAGGCGTGCATGGAACTGTACGAGGACGACGCGGTCTTCATACCCGCACCGGGTAAACCGGTGCGTGGCAAAGGGATCCGCACGGCGATGCAGGAATTCCTCGCCCTCGGCGTGCCCATGGCGCAGCGGCAGGTGCGCCACATCTACGCCGCCGACGACACCGCGGTGCTCATCTACGACTGGTACCTCGACGGCACCGCCTCCGATGGCAAGCCCGTGCACATCGAGGGTACCTCCACCGATATCGTGCGCCGCGGCGCCGACGGCCGCTACCGCTACATCATCGACAATCCCTTCGGCATCGCCCCGACCGCCACCGAGTGAGGCTGCGGGCAGCGCCTGGTACTGCCCGAACTCGGCGCGCGGGACGCGCTGTGCCGAAGCGCGCTTTTCGGTGCACCCGCTCCGGCGACGCTTTCGATAACGAGGTCCTTGGGACGGTATGCAACCGCATCCATCGCCCAGCCCCGTATGGCTACCGGCCCGCGTCGGACTGCTGATCCTGCTCGCTCCATTCGTATGTTGATGCTGGACGCACACGCTGTTCGGCAATACGGGACGTTTCGAAGACCGAGATGATCTCTGTCAGTTGATCTTCCGGGAGTGTCGCGTGGACGCCTCAGAATCCGCGCCCAGCGGCAATAGGGGACGTTCAGGGAACGGTTTGCCCGATGGCCCTCGAGACATCAGCAAGCCACACGAAGGTATAGCCGCCTACTCGGTCCTCGTCTGCGAGTAGGCCGCGCAGGTGCTGCCACGATTCCGAGAGTTGGCCGATCGCCAGATCGGACGGCGTGTTGTACGTCGTAGAGCTCCCCGGCCGGAATGGACCAGAAGTAGTCCCGATCGAGGGTTACAGTCTGTGCACTCGATACGGCCTCGATGTGGGCTATCGCCAGGTCGAACGCCTTGCGCAGCTCGGCGAACGGCACGGTAAGCGGCTCTGCGGTCATGATCACCATCATGAAGACTGTCGCCTCAGATGCCGTGTAGCGCGTTCACCGAAACGTGCGGTGCCCCATTCGGTCATCGCGGCGGTGTATTGCGTTGGCGCACGGGAATAACGGAGCGACATGACTTTGACCGGTTCAGTAGGCTGTCACCCATCGCAGAACGGCTTTCGAACCGAGCGCGGTCGCCACGGCGATGAGGGTATAGCCGCCGGCGAACGCACGTCCATCGGTGCGCGATATGCGGCAACGCAAATCGGCACGCGCGAAAGGCCGGCGTGTCAGGATGGGCCGCATGACTCCGGTGCCAGAAGGCCGTGCACTTCCCGCGGACCCTGCTCGGGCGAGTGCCTACGACAGCTTCGCCGAGGGCTACACCGGGGAGAACGAAACCGGCCTCCTGCACGCGTATTACAACCGACCCGCGTTGCTGGAGCTCGCCGGGGACGTGACCGGTCGGCGGATACTCGACGCCGGGTGCGGCTCGGGTCCGCTGTTCGCGGCGCTGCGTGATCGCGGTGCCGTGGTGACCGGAATCGACGCGAGCACCGGGATGCTGGAGCAGGCCCGGCAGCGGCTCGGCGCCGATGCGGACCTGCGGGTCGCCGATTTGGCCGACCCGCTGCTGTTTCCCGACGACGCGTTCGACGACATCGTCGCATCCCTGGTGCTGCACTACCTGCGGGACTGGGGACCGACACTGGGCGAGATGCGCCGTGTGCTTGCCCCTGGTGGCCGACTCATCGCCTCGGTCGAGCATCCGTTCGCCAACTTCCTCGGCCAACGCTTGGCGGGGGAGGAGACCAACTATTTCCAGACCCGCAACCGGATCGAAGAGTGGACCATGGGCGGGCAGACCGCCCGGCTGAGCTTCTGGGACCGGCCGTTGCACGCGATGATCGAGGCCTTCACTGCGGCCGGATTCCGCATCAGTGTGATCAGCGAACCGCCGGCCCTGCCCGCCGCTCGAGAGCTGTGCCCCGACGTATTCGACGAGAGCACCGGTACTAGGTTTCTGTGCTTCCTGTTCTTCGTCCTGCACGCCGACTGACCGTGAATCCGCGTCATTCTTGTTGCGGCACTGGGGGACTCAGGATTCGCGGGCTGCGATCGCCGCTTGGATCCGGCGTAGCGTGCGCAGACCCTTCTTCGCGGCGACGCTCACCATGCCGTCGAAGACCGTTGCGCCCCGATCGTGGGCCATCAATCGCTCCAGCGTCGGCACGGCGCGATCGTCGCCGGTCGAACCGAGGGCGACCGCGGCCCAGTAGCGCTGATCCGGGTCGTCGCTGTCGGCCGCCTCGCACAGCCTCGGGATGATTTCCGGGGCGAATTTCGCCAGTGCGCTGGCGATATAGCCGATGCGGTAGTACCGGCGGTTCTCGAATTCGTCCCATAGTGCGGCGAGGGCCGCCTCGCCGCCGATCAGGCCGAGGGCCTCGGCGGCGCGTTCGCGCATTCCGGCGACCGAGTCCCGCAGCACGGGAGTGAGCGCCGGGACGACGGATGCGTCGCCGAGTGTGCCCAACGCGATCACCGCTTGTTCGCGCGCCATCTCCTGCGGATGATCGAGCATCGCGACCAGGCCGGGAACCGCCGCACGGAACCCGAGCGCCGCGCAACCCATCGCCGCCCAAGCCTGGCAGTTGTACCGAGTGTCGGCGAGCGACGCCAGCAGCGGCGCCTCCAGGGTTTCATCGCCGAAGACCGCCGCCAGGTTCAACGCCCGGCTGTACAGCGACCGGTGGTAGTCGCGATAGTCGCGCACGAGCGCGCGCAGCGCCTCCTTGGCGGATGCGTCGCCGTCAGCAGCCCGGTCGAGCAGCCGCCGCAGATTTTCCACGCGGGTCTCGAGATCGCCGTCTTTGAGGCATCGCGCATCAGCTGGATTCACCGCGCAACGGTACCTGGCGACGATCTCGCCTTCCGGGCGGCTCAGCTCGTTCCGGCCGACGACGACGCGGTCGAGTTACCGTCTGGTGCGCTGTCCGGCCCGCGCCGCGATGGCCTTGGCGAACGGCCATTGCGCACCGATGGCGGTCAGCTCGGTGACCTCGCCGAGCAGGCTGTCGGCGGCCGGAAGCGCGAAGTGGCGGCTGCCCGACGCGGCGTTGCCGTGCGCCTTGGCATCTCGGGCACGAACGAGCAGAACGGCGCGATCGAGTGCTTCGTAGGCCGGCCCGGCCGGGGCGGCGCGCGAAATCGCCGCCGCGATATCGGGCGGGTGCGGCGACGCGTAGCGGCCCAAATCGAGGATGCTGTCGCGGATCTCGATGACGGTGCGGTGCAGGAGATATCGGTTGGGCTGGGCGCCATCCGGTACCGGGCTGCGGTGCACGATCTCCGGGCACGCGGCGGTCAGCTCGGACCAGAGGGGGCGCAGCGCTTTTCGGTGGCGGGTCAGATCGTCGACGCCCATCCGGTTGACGATGGCGATCACCGTCAAACCCATGCACAGCACCAGATCGAAAAATACTCCGTTGCGATCGATTTCGGCCTGGATGGCGGTGAAGGCGTTGTGCTGACCGGTGATCCGGAAGGCGGACGCGGCCAGGGTGGCGCCGATGCGTCCGAGCACCGCCACGCCCGCCAGGAGCGTGGCCACGTACATCGCCGCTTCACTGCGACCGACTCGATTGCGCAGCTCGGCCCCGGCCGCCTGGATGACCAGAACCGCCATCGCCACACCGATCGGCGCCGTGCACAGCCAATATCCGAACTGTGCCCATCCGGTGCGCTCGAAGATCGTGCCGGTGCCGCCGCCGAGTGTGCTGAAACACACTGCCGCGATACTGAATACGGCGGCAAGCCCGTAGCTGACGCGCGGCGAGCGAAAGCGATACAGCAGCGCCGCCCCGATCAGCAGCCCGGCCGCGTAGCCGATATTGAACCCGACCGCCCCGAGCTCGAGGATCAGCTCTTCGGAGAGCCATCCACCGGAGAGCTCGGTGAGCAGACGCCGCAGTGTCGGTTCCCGGGTGGTCGCGGTGGCGACGACACAGCCGAAGGCGATGGTGACGTGCCGGTCGAGTTCGGTGCTGAGCAAGCCGACGAGGCGGCCGGCGAGCAACAGGCAAGCGGCTAGCACGGTGGGCAGCGTTACCGCTGTCGGGAGAGTCGAGATCAGCATTGCGCGCGCGGCTCAGCGCTGAAAGACCAAGCGGCCGAGCACCGAACGTGGCCGCTGGACGCCCAGATCGACGTCGGACATGAGCATGGAGGCGAACATTTCGGCCTGGTTCTCGTCGACATCGTCGTAATTACTGCGGGCCAGCACGCGTAGCACACTATCGATGTCCAAGTCGGGGAACAGTGCCGCGAGCGTCCGGTGCTGCGCCCCCGGCGAAACGAATCCGGCGTGGTCGAGCAGAAGATGGGCGATCTCGTGCATCACGATGTGCTCGGTGTGATAGCCGGTGCTGGCCGCGTCGTAGGCGATGACGATATCGTCGGCGCGTTCGACGACGAGTCCGCACGGAAACCCACCCGTGGTCAGATCCTCTTGCGGAACAATCAGAATCGGTTTGCCCACGCGTTCGGCCACGTGCTCGACGAAGGTCGCCAGATTCCACGGCCGCGGCACCTCGAGCGAGATCGCCAGCTGTCGGATTCGTTGGACCGCTGGGTCGACACCGGCGCGTCGGAACATGGGGCCATCTTCGTCGCCGATAGTCCGGATTGTCCAGGGGAGCCCGCTGCCGCCCGACTGTCACGAATCGCCGGTCGCGGCATGATCAGCGTGCGCACCGAGGAGTGGCGATTCGTGTACGGATCGAACGGGCACAGACCGGCATCGTCGCCAGTGGTGCGGTCACCGACCGCCGCGGAGCACCGATCGGCGAGGTCGTTCTGTGGGTAGATCGGGGTACGCCGCAGGGTTCGCTCGTGAGGTTTGACGATTTAAACGACCCGCAGTGACGAGACAGCGAGTTGTTCGGTGAGCGCTCGCCGTAGGAAGGCTGGATTATTCAGGTGCGGTTGGACTAGGCGCCAGCCGTGGTAGTAGGTGAAGATGTATGGCTCGGTGAAGGGGGTGCTGAGAAAGCCTAGTAAGAACGTCAGTTCGTCGTCGGTTACCAGTGCGGTGTCGGCGAGGTAGTCGCGGACTTTCGGCCACGGTGTCGCTTCGGCGAGTAGTAGCGAGGCGTTGCAATACGCGCCCCACAAGATGTTGCGTGCGTGCTGGATTGTCGCGTAGTTGCTCGAATCTGCTTGGAGCTCTTCGATATTGTCGAGCAGCCAGTGCTGGGCTTCGTCGCCGGGGAAGAGTAGCTGCGGGGCGTGCAGTCCGATACCTTCGGATATCACGTACGCCGGTGACGGCATGAATCGCACCTGGATGTCGGGACGGTGGCCCTGATGCTTTTCTTTCAACATGAATTCGCAGATATGGCCCGGAACCGCCTCGTGGGCGACGACATAGAACAGATCGGCGAGGTTGAAGGGCAGGCTCGGATCGACGAACACGCTGCCGGTGGTTCCGCCTCGATGCAGTCCACGAAATGGTCCGGGCGCGAATTCCACTGTCACATCGATGTTCTCGGGTAGTGGCAGTAGCGGCGCGGTGCGCCGTCGGGTCTCCGTCAGTGCCTGGTGAACCAGTTCGGACAGTCGTTCTGGTCGGCCGGGCGGCAGGCTGTGTGCGGCGCGCCAGGCGTGCAACCGTTGTGCGAGCGTGCCTTTCGTCTCGGGTAGGGCCTCGTCCAGCAGTTGGTAGGCCTCGTCGAAGACCTCATCGGGAATCCATTCGGCGTCGATGCCCAGCATGCCGCGCACCTGTTCGGCAAACGGCAACTGCTCCCCGGTCAGTCGTCGGGCGATGGTGTGCAGCGCCTGTACCTGCTCTGCCAGAGCGGGATCGTTGTCGGCAACGGCCGCTTGCATGTCCTGCGCGGCCCGGGCCAGGTCCGCCGGATTCGCCAAGGGCTCGTTCGCCACCTCGTCCAGCCACCGTGCGGGCCCCCGATAGTCGAGAATCCAACTTCCCGTGGGGTGTTGTGTCACCAGCCGATCGACCCGAAGGGCGAGCAGTGCGTAGTCACGCAATACGTCCATATTTCCACTGTGCCGCGTAGGCCGAATTTCCGCAGCTCCCGAGGACTTCGATGCGTGCGGCATCTCCGACCGCCAACGCGGACTGATCGTCGTTTACCCGGAAGGTCCGGAACCTGTTGGGGCCGGGTCTTCTTTGGTGTTCCGAGCATCGAGCGAACCCCGTCTTCGACGGTCGAAGTGCCGCGTGATCAGGCAAAAGCCGCAATCACGGCGTCCGCGGTGTGATCTGTGGCCCACCGTTTGACAGCTCTCGGCGAGCGGGTCTCAATTGGTCATGTGACCAGTTAATTCCGGCTCCCGCCCCGGAGCGGCGTGTTTCCGCACAGGAGTGAAGATGAACCTACGGAGCCTTGTGCTCACTGCCATGTTCGCCGCCGCCTGCGCCGTGGCGTCCGCCGCGACACCCATCGCGCATGCCGAGCCCGATCGGATGCCCGAAACCATCGACATCGGCTGCGGGGATGCCGTCCGGCACCGCAACGTCGACTGGTACCTGCCCGAGGGGCCTGCCAACGGTCTGGTCTGGCTGCAACACGGTTTCGCGCGAAGCAACGCGAACGTGGCCAGCCTCGCCGAGCATTTCGCCGCTGCGGGCTATGTCGTCTTCGCCCCCGCCCTGCCGTTCCTCGATCCGGCAGGATGCACTCTGCAGAATCTCGGCGACAACACCGGCTTTCTCGACAACATCGCCGGACTGTTCGCCGCCGACCCCGCCGGTCCGCTGGCCCGCAGCTTCGCCGCGGCCACGTCGGCGGCGCACCGTCCGGAGCTGCGACTGCCGCGGCAGACCGTGTTCGTCGGACACTCCGCCGGCGCCGAGGCCGTCGAGTATGTCGCCCACCGACTGCACGCCGACCACCCCGCCGCCTTCGCCGACTTGCACGGACTCGTCCTGCTCGACCCCGTGAAATCATTCCTCGGCGACAACACCGATCAAGCCCTCACCGATCTCGACCACACCGACCTACCGATTCTCGACATTGCGGCGAAACCCTCGCAATGCAACCTCTTCGGAGTCGGCACCGCGGCCGCTCAACGCCTGCTGCACCGTGGCTACCTCGGTGTCCGCATCGGTACAGGCGTGCACACCGACGCCGAAGGCGACAGCGGCGACATGATGGGCAACCTGTTGTGCGGCAACCCGAAATCCGTGAACATCTCGACTTTGCAAACCCTGGCCGTCGGTTGGACCACCGACTTTTTCACCGGCACCAGAACCGCCGACTATTACCCCGCCCAAGCACCAGCCGCCGACGCGGCCACCGCCCAGTCCGCCGTCACCGACGCGGTTTCCGCCGCACCCGAAGCCTCGATCCTCACCGGTTCATAGAAGGCCGACTCTGGAATCGGCGATCGGGACCTACGCTTGGATGACCTCGATGCCTACCAGGGCATTCAGTGAGTCGCAGCTGGCCCACGACTGGTTCTGGCCGTATTGCACCGGGCCGTATTTCCAGTAGGTGAAGGGGATGGGCCAGGCGACGCAGGTGAGTTTTACCTGGTGCCAGGTCGGCAGCTCGCAATTGGCCATTCCGCCGGTGTTGAAGATGTTGTAAACGTGACAGTTGGCCTGCCATACCGGTACGTCGGCCTGGGCGACACCACCGCCGGCCAGCACAGTGGCTGCGGCTGCGGTGGCAACGACGGCACCGGCGACAAGCCGTTTCGTGGATACCATTGCGAACCTCCTGAAATAGTGTTGTCTGGAACACATCGCAGAAAAGTCGCACCTGTTACTCGAAATGGTCCCGACGGGCACTGCTGCCCCGGGAGTCTTGAATGAATTCGAGCGGTCGCCGGTACAGGTCGACGGCTTATCCGTCGTCGGGGTCAAGGCTTGGCATGGCAGTTAATAGCCATCGGGAACGACGACGCGTTCGCTATGAATTCCTGAGTCGCGCGGGCATGGCCTGCAATCGAGGCGGGTCACCGCATTGCCCTGATCCGTAGCAGGTTTGTCCAAGTAGCCGAGCGCCGAGCTACCGGATCATGAGTACTACCGGGCCTGGTGCGGAGGGGGCGCCAGGCCCGGGCTTGTCCGGCAAGGTATTACGAAGACACTGCCCGGCCCGGAGCGAGCGAGGGCCGGGACCTGTGCTCGGGCGCGGGGTCAGTCGTTGTCTCGGTCGATCGAGATCACCGTCCCGGTGCGCGCGTCGACCGTCACCTCGTATCCGTTGCCGTCGCGGGTTTTGACGTCGACCTCCCATTTGGGGGTGCCGTCCGCGGTGTCCAGCTCGACGGACTCCACGGTCGCCCCCATCAATGCCTGCCGCGCCGCGTCGAGGGCTTCCTGCTCACTCACGGGTTCCGCGGTGGCCAGCGCACTGCCACCGCCGATCAGCGCGACGGTCAGGGCCGCGCCGACGGACAATCGGCGTAGGTCGGAGCCGATGCGGCGGTTGGTGAACGGCATGATGGTCCTCCTCTTCTCGATAACTTCCGGTGGCGCGGCGGTGTCCCGCATTGCGCCCTTCGCGTGGGAACTACCACTTAATCCGCGCGGTATGCCTGCGAATCGAGACCGCCCCGGATGCTGTTCGCGGCACACCTGACGGGCGCTGGCGTCGGAACCGGCTGCACAACCACCGCTCGACCTCGACAGGACCCGCAGCGCCGACCAGCGTTTGCACCCCACCGAGCCGGGTATCAAGCCTGCGAACCCCCGAATTTTCCAGCGTGATCCGACCAAGGCGGGACCAGCTGGTGAATGAGCTTGCATAGTCGTGCATAATCATCACATGGTTGATTCGGTGCACGCGCCGGCGCCGGACGGGCCCGCGTTGCGGGTCGCGGTGGCCGGGGCGAGTGGTTACGCGGGCGGGGAAGTGTTGCGACTGCTGCTGGGGCATCCCGCGTACCGCGCGGGCCGCCTGGTGATCGGCGCGTTGACGGCGGGGTCCAACGCCGGAACCGCGCTCGGGGCGCTGCAGCCGCACCTGCTGCCGTTGGCGGACCGGGTGCTCGCACCGACCACCGTCGAGGAGTTGGCGGGTCACGATGTGGTGTTCCTCGGCCTGCCACACGGGCAGTCCGCGGCGATCGCCGAGCAGCTGCCCGCGTCGACGGTGATCATCGACTGCGGCGCCGACTTCCGCCTGACCGACGCGCAGGCGTGGGAGAAGTATTACGGAAGCGCGCACGCCGGCAGCTGGCCGTACGGGCTGCCCGAGCTACCGGGCGGCCGGGACAAGCTGCGCGGCGCGAGCCGGATCGCGGTGCCGGGTTGCTACCCGACCGTGGCGAGTCTGGCGATGGCACCGGCGGTCGCCGCCGGGATCGTCGCCCCGAACGTGAATGTCGTTGCGGTGAGCGGTACCTCGGGCGCCGGACGCAAGCTCGACGTCGGTCTGCTCGGCTCCGAGGTGATGGGTTCGGTGCGGGCGTACAGCATCGCGGGCGCGCACCGGCACACCCCGGAGATCGCCCAGAACCTGAAGGCGGCGGGCGGCATCGACGTCGCCGTGTCGTTCACGCCGGTGCTGGCCCCGATGCCGCGCGGCATCCTGGCGACCTGCACGGCACCGACCTCGGTGGATGCCGCCCAGGCCCGCGCGGTCTACGAAAAAGCCTATGCCGACGAACCATTCGTGCACCTGCTGCCCGAAGGCGTACTGCCGCAGACCGGCGCGGTACTGGGCTCCAACGCCGTCACCCTGCAGGTGGCGGTGGATGCCGACGCGGGCTTGCTCGTGGTGATCGGCGCGATCGACAACTTGACCAAGGGCACCGCGGGCGCCGCGGTGCAATCGATGAACCTGGCCGTCGGATTCGACGAGACCGCAGGACTTTCCACCGTAGGAGTGGCACCGTGACGACATCCGCTGCGACGCAGACCGCCAACGGCAAGCTGGTGCGCAACCAGGGCGTGACCGGCCCGCTCGGCTTCCGTGCCGCCGGTATCGCGGCAGGCATCAAGGCCAGCGGAAAGCCGGACCTGGCACTGGTTTTCAACGAGGGTCCGGAGTACGCGGCGGCGGGCGTCTTCACCCGGAACAAGGTGAAGGCCGCCCCGGTGCTGTGGTCGCAGCAGGTGCTGTCGGGCGGCCGACTGCGCGCGGTGATCCTGAACTCCGGCGGCGCGAACGCCTGCACCGGTCCTGGCGGCTTCCAGGACACGCACAAGACCGCCGAGGAACTGGCTGCGGCACTGAGCAATTGGGGCTCCGAGACCGGCGCCGGTGAGATCGCCGTCTGTTCGACGGGTTTGATCGGCGACCGGCTGCCGATGGACAAGCTCGTCCCCGCGATCACCGAGATCGTGCACGAGATGGGCGGCGGGCTCTCCGGTGGACTCGACGCGGCGCACGCGATCATGACCACCGACACCGTGCCCAAGGAGGCCGCGTTCCACCATCGCGACAAGTGGAACGTCGGCGGCATGGCCAAGGGCGCGGGCATGCTCGCCCCCTCGCTGGCCACCATGCTGGTGGTGCTGACCACCGACGCCGCCGCCACCCCCGAACAGCTGGATCAGGCGCTGCGCAACGCCACCAAACGCACCTTCGACCGGCTCGACGTCGACGGCTCCTGCTCGACCAACGACACCGTGCTGCTGCTCGCCAACGGCGCCAGCGAGGTCACGCCCAGCCAGGAGGACCTCGACGCCGCCGTGCTCGCGGTCTGCGACGACCTGGCCGCCCAGCTGATGGCCGACGCGGAGGGTGTCACCAAGCGGGTGCTGGTCACCGTCGCGAGCGCGGCTAGTGAGGACGAGGCGGTGGCCGCCGCGCGCACCGTGGCCCGCGACAGCCTGGTCAAGACGGCGCTTTTCGGCTCCGACCCGAACTGGGGGCGGGTGCTCGCCGCGGTCGGCATGGCGCCGGTCACCCTCGACCCGAACCGGATCTCGGTGTCGTTCAACGGAAATCCGGTCTGCGTCGACGGCGTCGGCGCACCGGGCGCCCGCGACGTCGACCTGTCCGGTGGCGACATCGAGGTGCTGATCGAGCTGAATGTCGGCACCGCGGCGGCCACCATCCGCACCACCGACCTCTCGCACGGCTACGTCGAAGAGAATTCGGCGTACAGCTCATGACAAGCCAACTCCGCCACGAGCTTTCGGCGCTGGACAAGGCGCACATCCTGGCCGACGCGCTGCCCTGGCTGCAGAAGTTCCGGGACAAGATCGTGGTGGTGAAGTTCGGCGGCAACGCCATGGTCGACCCGGAACTCGAGCGAGCGTTCGCCGCCGACATGGCGTTCCTGCGCACCGTCGGCGTGCACCCGGTGGTGGTGCACGGCGGCGGCCCGCAGATCAGCGCCATGCTGAAGAAGCTCGGCCTGGAGGGCGAGTTCCGGGGCGGCTTCCGGGTGACCACGCCGGAGGTGATGGACGTGGTGCGCATGGTGTTGTTCGGGCAGGTCGGACGCGAGCTTGTCGGGTTGATCAACGCGCACGGTCCATATGCGGTCGGCATCTCCGGTGAGGACGCCGGGCTGTTCACCGCGACCCGCCGCACCGTCGAGGTCGACGGCGAGCCCACCGACATCGGGCTGGTCGGCGACGTCACGTCGGTCAATCCGGAGGCGGTGCTCGACCTGATCGACGCGGGCCGCATCCCGGTGGTGTCCACCATCGCGCCGGACGTGGACGGGGTGGTGCACAACATCAACGCAGACACCGCCGCCGCCGCGCTCGCCGAGGGCATCGGCGCCGAGAAACTGGTGGTGCTGACCGACGTCGAAGGCCTCTACACCGACTGGCCGGACCGGTCCTCGCTGATCACCCGCATCGATACGGCGGCGCTCGCGGAGTTGCTGCCCCGTCTGGATGCGGGCATGGTGCCGAAGATGGAGGCCTGCCTGCGCGCCGTGCAGGGCGGGGTGCCGACCGCGCACGTGATCGACGGACGCGTGCCGCACGCCGTACTGCTGGAACTGTTCACCGGAGAAGGAATCGGAACGATGGTGACCCCCGACTCGTCCTCGAACGGGGCGGGCTCGCCGGACGGAACGAGATAATGAGTACAGACCAAGAACTCCAGGCGCGGTGGTCCGCCGCGATGATGAACAACTACGGCACGCCGAAGATCGCACTGGTGCGCGGGGCGGGCGCGGTGGTCTACGACGCGGACGGCAACCGCTACGTCGATTTTCTCGGCGGCATCGCGGTGAACAGCCTCGGGCACGCCCATCCGGCGATCCTGGCCGCGGTCACCGAGCAACTCGGCACGCTCGGCCATGTCTCGAACATCTACGCCAACGAACCGGTGATCGAACTGGCCGAGCGCCTGCTCGCGCACTTCGGGGACGGTTCCTCCGAAGCGGGCCACAGCGGGCGGGCCTTCTTCTGCAACTCGGGCACCGAGGCCAACGAGGCCGCGTTCAAGATCGCGCGGCTGACCGGGCGTCGCAAGATCATTGCCTGCGAAGAGGCCTTCCACGGCCGGACCATGGGTGCGCTCGCGCTGACCGGGCAGGCCGCGAAGCGGACGCCGTTCGAGCCGCTGCCCGCAGGCGTCGTGCATGTGCCCTACGGTGACGCCGCCGCGCTGGCAGCCGTGGTCGATCAGGACACCGCCGCGGTGTTCCTGGAGCCGATGATGGGGGAGAGCGGCGTCGTCGTGCCGCCGGCCGACTACCTGGTCAAGGCCCGCGAGATCACCGCGCGCCACGGCGCGCTGCTCATCCTCGACGAGGTGCAGACCGGCATCGGCCGGACCGGAAAGTTCTACGCCCACCACGCCGCGGGCATCGTGCCCGACGTGATCACCCTCGCCAAGGGGCTCGGCGGCGGGCTGCCGATCGGCGCGGTGCTGGCCACCGGCGCGGCCGCCGAACTGCTCACCCCCGGCCTGCACGGCACGACCTTCGGCGGCAACCCGGTGTGCGCGGCGGCCGCGCTCGCCGTGCTGCGCACCATCGACGAACAGGACCTGCTCGCCCATGTGGAGTCGGTCGGTAAGCGGCTCGCCGACGGCATCGAACTGCTGGAGCATCCGCTGATCGACCACGTGCGCGGGGCCGGGCTGCTGCTCGGCATCGTGCTCACCGACGACGTCTCTGCCCACGTCGAGGCGCGGGCACGGGCCGCCGGATATCTGGTGAATCCGGCCAAGCCCAACGTTATTCGGCTCGCTCCGCCGCTGATTCTCACCGAGACCCAGGCCGACAATTTCGTCGCCGATCTGCCGGAGATCCTGGACTCGGCCACCCAAGATGCGAAGGAGGCTGCGGCGCAATGACTTCAGCACAGCAGGTACGGCATTTCCTCCGCGACGACGACGTGAGCCCGGCCGAGCAGGCCGAAATCCTCACCCTGGCCGCCGAACTCAAGCAGGCGCCGTTCTCCCAGCGTCCGCTGGAGGGGCCGCGCGGGGTCGGCGTGATCTTCGAGAAGAACTCCACCCGCACCCGGTTCTCCTTCGAGGTGGGCATCGCTCAGCTCGGCGGGCACGCGGTGGTGGTGGACGGGCGCGACACCCAGCTGGGCCGCGAGGAGACCCTCGGCGACACCGGCCGGGTGCTCTCCCGCTACGTCGACGCGATCGTGTGGCGCACCTTCGAGCAGGTTCGGCTCGACGAGATGTCGGCCACCGCAACGGTTCCGGTGGTGAACGCGCTGTCCAACGAGTTCCACCCCTGCCAGGTGCTCGCCGACCTGCAGACCCTCGCCGAGCGCAAGGGAAACCTGGTGGGGCGCAACCTCACCTACTTCGGCGACGGCGCCAACAACATGGCGCACTCGCTGCTGCTCGGCGGCGTCACCGCGGGTCTCAACGTCACCATCGCCGCGCCAACCGGTTTCGAGCCGCTGCCGTGGATCCTGGAGGCCGCCCGCAAGCGGGCCGCCGACACCGGCGCCACGATCACCCTGACCGCCGACCCGATCGCCGCGGCCGACGGCGCGGACGCGTTGGTCACCGACACCTGGACCTCGATGGGTCAGGAGAACGACGGTCTGGACCGCGTCGGCCCGTTCCGCCCGTTCCAGGTGAACGGCGAGCTGCTCGCGCGCGCCCAGCCGGACGCCGTTGTGCTGCACTGCCTACCCGCGCACCGCGGCGAGGAGGTCACCGACGAGGTGCTCGACGGTCCGCACAGTGTGGTGTGGGACGAGGCGGAGAACCGGCTGCACGCGCAGAAGGCGCTGCTGGTGTGGTTACTGGGCAAGCGAAGCGATGGTGCGGCATGAGAGATGCAGGTCCGCGATGTGCCGTCGTGAGTGAGCGAACGATGCGCGCAACGCCTGCGGGGCTTGCGGTTGCATGCGTTTACGAGGTGAGCGCGCGAACAACGCGCCACGCGTCCATGGGTACGGCGGCAGCGCGCGTCGGCGAGGTGTGGTCGTGAGCGTCGCGCACCCAGAACCCGGCAAGACAGGCCCGGAGATCGCCCGCACTCGCGCCGGGCGGCAGTCGCGCATTGTCGAACTGCTGACCGCACACGCGGTGCGCAGCCAGACCGAACTGGCGGCGCTGCTGGCCGCCGAGGGCATCGAGACTACGCAGGCCACCCTCTCGCGTGACCTGGACGAACTCGGCGCGGTGAAGCTGCGCGCCGCCGACGGTGGCGCGGGCGTCTACGTGGTTCCCGAGGACGGCAACCCCATCCGTGGCGTCATCGGCGGCACCGATCGTCTCGCGAAGCTCCTCGGCGACCTGCTGGTCTCCACCGATCACAGCGGCAATATCGCGGTCCTGCGCACCCCGCCCGGTGCCGCGCACTACCTGGCCAGCGCGCTCGACCGCGCCGCGCTGCCCTATATCGTCGGCACCATCGCAGGCGACGACACCATCGCCGTCATCGCCCGCGAGCCGCTGACCGGCGCCGAACTGGCCGCGAAGATCGAGGAGATCGCCTGACGCCGGTCAGGAGAACGGGTATTGCCCGCCGCCACCACGCGGTGTGCGATGGTCCGGTGTCGCCACGTCGATGATGTCTTGAATGAGGTCGACGACCGCGCGGCCGACGTCCAGGACACCGTGGCCGAGGGTGCTGAACTCTCCCGCGACGAGGTGGAGCAGTGCGTTCATGACGTCCGTCCTTCTACCCGCCCGACGATTCCGTTTCCAGGGTCGCACACCGCGGAACGGCACGCCAAGGACGTAATTCGCTTGATGGGCAGTGGCTTTCGCGAACGATCCGGGGCTGCGGGAGCGGTTCCCGGACCCCCGTTGTGAATGGGCTTGCATCATCGTGCATAATCATTTGTAGGACGTGCGGGCCGCTGTGGCGGGAAGCCGGTCCGTATTTCGAACACAAGCATCGAAACCGAGGAGCACACAGACCATGTCCGAACGCGTCGTACTCGCCTACTCAGGTGGGCTGGACACCTCCGTGGCGATCAGCTGGATCGCCAAGGAGACCGGTTCCGAGGTGGTGGCCGTGGCCATCGACCTCGGCCAGGGCGGCGAGGACATGAACGTGGTGCGCCAGCGAGCGCTGGACTGCGGCGCGGTCGAGGCCATCGTGGTGGACGCGCGCGACGAGTTCGCCAACGACTACTGCCTGCCGACCATCCAGGCCAACGCCATGTACATGGGCCGCTACCCGCTGGTCTCCGCGATCAGCAGGCCGCTCATCGTCAAGCACCTCGTCGAGGCGGCCAAGTTCCACGGTGCGAGCACCGTCGCGCACGGCTGCACCGGCAAGGGCAACGACCAGGTGCGTTTCGAGGTCGGCATCGGCGCGCTCGCGCCGGACCTGAACGTCATCGCCCCGGTCCGGGACTACGCGTGGACCAGGGAGAAGGCCATCGCCTTCGCCGAGGAGAACGCGCTGCCGATCAACGTCACCAAGAAGTCCCCGTTCTCCATCGACCAGAACGTGTGGGGTCGCGCGGTGGAGACCGGCTTCCTGGAGGACCTCTGGAACGCGCCGACCAAGGACGTCTACGACTACACCGCCGACGCGACGGTCAACTTCGAGGCCCCCGACGAGCTCATCATCACCTTCGAGAAGGGTGTTCCGGTCGCCATCGACGGCCGCCAGGTGAGCGTGCTGGAAGCCATCGTCGAGCTGAACCACCGCGCCGGACGGCAGGGCGTCGGCCGCCTCGACATGGTCGAGGACCGGCTCGTCGGCATCAAGAGCCGCGAAATCTACGAGGCGCCCGGCGCCATCGCACTGATCACCGCGCACCAGGAGCTCGAGGCCGTCACCGTCGAGCGTGAGCTCGGCCGGTACAAGCGGCAGGTCGAGCAGCGCTGGGGCGAGCTGGTCTACGACGGCCTGTGGTTCTCCCCGCTCAAGCGCGCGCTGGACGCGTTCGTCGGCGAAACCCAGGAGCACGTCTCCGGCGACATCCGGATGGTGCTGCACGGCGGCAACGCGGTCGTCAACGGTCGCCGCTCCGAGCAGTCCCTCTACGACTTCAACCTCGCCACCTACGACGAGGGCGACACCTTCGACCAGTCGCTGGCCAAGGGTTTCGTGCAGATCCACGGGCTGTCCTCCAAGGTCGCGGCGCGGCGGGATCTGAACCAGAAGTAAGCGCGTGCGCTGACGTCGTGCGGGCAGAGCAAAGTTGTTCGGCCCGCCGGCAGCCGGGTGACGTACGGGTACGGCCAAGCCCGCGCGGCTTGGCGCGGTGCCGGATTGCACCAGGCTGAGACGGGCGCTCAGTCGCATGGCACAGTGCGAGGCGCTGCCATCCGGCACCGCGCACTGCGGCGTCGTACCGGTGGGCAGCTTGCACTGTGGGGTCGCGTCGGAGCACTGGCGGTACGGCGTCGCACCGGTGGCCACCTGCGCAGTGCGAGATCACGTCGGTGGTATCCCGCAGCGAGGGCGTGCCACCGCGGTAGGCGCGGCGTATGGCAGAGCACTGCACGGACGGCACGGCACCGATACCACCTACTGACCACCGCAACCCGAGGAGACAGCACACCATGACGCAGAGCGGCAGCACGAACACCGGTGCCCTCTGGGGCGGGCGTTTCGCGTCCGGACCGGCCGAGGCCATGGCGGCCCTGAGCAAGTCGACGCAGTTCGATTGGGTCCTGGCGCCGTACGACATTCGTGCTTCGAAGGCGCATGCGCGGGTGCTGCACAAGGCTGGGCTGCTCTCGGAGAGCGATCTCGCCGGCATGCTCACCGGGTTGGATCAGCTCGCCGCCGACGTGGCTTCGGGCGCGTTCGGCCCCGCCGAGTCCGATGAGGACGTGCACGGCGCGCTGGAGCGTGGGCTGATCGAGCGGGTCGGCGCCGAGCTCGGCGGTCGGCTGCGCGCCGGGCGGTCACGCAACGACCAGGTGGCCACGCTGTTCCGGATGTGGTTGCGCGACGGTGTGCGCCGGGTCGCGTCCGGTGTGCTCGACGTGGTCGACGCGCTGGTGGCGCAGGCGGGCGCGCATCCCGACGCGGTGATGCCGGGCAAGACGCATCTGCAGGCCGCGCAACCCGTGCTGCTCGCCCATCACCTGCTCGCGCACGCGCATCCGCTGCTGCGCGACATCGATCGGCTGCGTGACTTCGACAAGCGGGCTGCGGTGTCGCCGTACGGTTCCGGCGCGCTGGCCGGTTCGTCGCTCGGGCTCGATCCCGAGGCGATCGCCGCCGAACTCGATTTCGACGGTTCCGCGGCCAACTCGATCGACGCGACCTCCGCACGGGACTTCGCCGCCGAGGCCGCGTTCGTGCTCGCCATGATCGGCGTCGACCTGAGCCGGCTGGCCGAGGAGGTAATCCTCTGGAGCACACCGGAGTTCGGCTACATCACCCTGGCCGACGCCTGGTCCACCGGCTCCTCGATCATGCCGCAGAAGAAGAACCCGGACGTCTCCGAACTCACCCGAGGCAAGGCGGGCAGGCTCATCGGTAACCTCACCGGGCTGCTGGCCACCCTGAAGGCGCAGCCGCTGGCCTACAACCGTGACCTGCAGGAGGACAAGGAACCCCTGTTCGACTCGGTCGCGCAACTGGAACTGCTGCTGCCTGCCATCGCGGGCCTGGTCGCCACGCTCAGGTTCCACACCGACCGGATGGCCGAACTCGCCCCCGCCGGTTTCACGCTCGCCACCGACATCGCCGAATGGCTGGTCCGGCAGGGTGTTCCGTTCCGCGTGGCGCACGAGGCGGCCGGCGCCTGTGTCCGGGTGGCCGAGTCCCGCGGTGTCGGCCTGGCCGAACTCACCGACGAGGAATTCGCCGCCATCGACCCGGCCCTCACGCCGAACGTCCGCGAGGTCCTCACCGTCGAGGGGTCCATCGCCTCCCGCAATGCCCGCGGCGGCACCGCGGGCACTCAGGTCGCCAGGCAACTCGAGGAAATCGCCGGCACCACAACCCAGCTCCGCAGCTGGTTGGGCTGAGCCTCGGCGAGTGGCACGTGGTGGCAACGCCGAGTGTGGTGCCACTCACGGGGGGAGTAGTTCCGCGACGTGGAGTAGGGGAGCGGCCAGGGCCGGGATGGTTTTCGGGTGCCGTAGTTGACCCTTGTGATAGGTGAGCAGGTCCTGGCCGGCGAGGCTCCAGTGCGGGACCGCGTTGTAGAGGTGCGCGGTGATCAGCTGAGGGCCGATCAGCCTGCGGGCGTAGTGCGGGTCGGGCGCGACGACGCGGTACCGGTAGTCGAACGTCGGATTGCCGGTGGCGGTCGGTTTATCGCCGAACAGGCTGCGGCCCAGTTGCGAGAGCGAACCCCGGGACAGCACGCTGACCGGCAGGTGCGGCCGATCCAAGCGCACGACAACGACGATGTAATGGTGCGTCGTGGAACTGCCGTCCGAGGACGACGTCTCGTGCTTGTAGTCCGCCACGGTCACCCACCGGCCGCCGAGGTGCCCGGTCATCACCACGCCGAGGCCGCGCGGATTTCGGCCGGGTAGCCGCGACGTCCACTCCGCGCGGGCGCGCTCGGTGTACGACCACCCCTGCGCCCGCGACCATTCCCACAGCAGAGTCTTGCGCGCCCGCTCGGCTCGCATCGACCGCTGGACCCCGACCACCAGCAACACGATCAACGCGACAACCACCGACGCCCCCGCCGCGCCGACGAGCATCACCACATCCATCCCGATCCTTACATCCTCGTCGCCGGACGCCGCCGCGTCGCACCCGCGCCGAGTTCCCCCCGGCCGCCGCACCACCCACGGCGCGTTGCGAGTCATTGTCCGGCACTCGTTACGCTGCCGCCATGACCTTGCTCCTGCTCGCCATTGCCATTGCGTCCGAGGTGACCGCAACTGTTTCGCTGAAACTCTCCGACGGATTCAGCAAGGTCATTCCCTCGATCATCGTGGTCGTCGGCTACGCCAGCGCCTTCTGGTTCCTCGCCCAAGCACTCAAGCGCGGCATGCAGATCGGCGTCGCCTACGGCATCTGGTCCGCCGTCGGCGTAGCGGCCATCGCCATCATCGGCGTCCTTTTCCTGGACGAGCGGCTCACCCTGATCCAGGTGGGTGGCATCGGCTTGGTGATCCTCGGCGTGCTCGCGCTGGAGCTCGGCGGCGCGCACTGAGTGAGCGGGTGTGCCGCCGAACGAACACGCATCGGCACACCCGAGCACGGCAGAAATCAGACGAACTCGCTGGTATCGAGGTCGAATTCGAAGGGCTTCGGCAGTCGGAGCGAGACACCGAACTTAGCGGTGGCGATCTGCCGGTATTCCCCGTTCATCGGCTCCCAGTGGACCGTCGTTTCGGCGCGATGGCGATCGATCAGCAGGTAAGCGGGGATGTGGGCCTGCGCATAGGCATCGCGTTTCTCTATGCGATCGACCTCTGCGTCGCGTTCGCGGCCGGAAGTGATCTCCAGGATCAGCAGCACCCCCGCCGGGTCGGACCATGATGGCTGATCCCGAAAATATCCACGCGGTGCGACCGCACCGTCCACCCTGGCACGGCTTTCGCGATACGCGGGGATCCGTACGCCGACCTCGGGCAGCAGCCGCCACTGTGGGCAGTGATCCCGGATTTGATCGCCGATGATGCTGGCGAACTCGGCATGCTCGCCATCCGGAACCGGAACCACGTAAATCCTTCCATTGATCAGCTCGACGTCGACTTCCTCGGACGATGCGCGCTCCAGCACCTCGAACTCCGCGAGGGTCACATCGGCGTCCATGCTGCTCATATCCCCAGGATAACTAGGTGGCGCGTATTCGGTCTGCTGGTCGTCCAACAGCAGGTGTCGCGCTGCGGTGGGTGGACTCATGTGGAGTCCCGGCTCGATCGCAGGCTGCTACGTTCCACTCTGCAACTCCTTACTACTCGGCGACGGGATGGTTGTGCATTTCCTTCGACGTGCGACGCCGCCTAATGGTTCCCGCGAAACTCCGCGACTTTCAGTGCTGAAACTGGGTGTTGCCGATCCACTACCCCGCTGAGCCCCGCCGAGGACATTCAGTGCATTGTTTTCTCACCCCAAATAACCGGATTCCGTTGCGGCTCCCGTATTTTGCCGAATACGTCCCATGAGACCTCAGCCCGAACGTAGCATCGGGCGATGGATTGGACGTTTGCTCAGCTGTGCGCGCACGGATGTGGCCGATGACCTCGGGCGATGCCGCGAAACAGCCCGAACCGGCCGGCGAATCCGCCGTCGCGCTGCGGGCCGATGGACTGGTGAAGCGCTACGGCGGGGTGGAGGCGTTGCGCGGCGCGAACTTTCAGGTGAGCGCAGGGGAAGTCGTCGCCTTGATCGGCGACAACGGCGCAGGTAAATCGACTCTGGTGAAATGCCTTTCCGGCGCCGAACAGCCGGATTCCGGGCGGATTCTGCTGGACGGTAAGCAGGTGGTGCTGAATACGCCAACGGCCGCACGCAAACTCGGCGTGGAGACCGTGTATCAGGACCTCGCGGTGGCTCCCGACCTCGACCCAGCCGCGAACCTGTTTCTCGGCCGCGAGCTGGTGCGCAAGGGCTTGGCTGGCAAGCTCGGCATGCTGGATCGCACCGCGATGAGAGCCCAAGCGGTCGAACACTTTCGACGCCTCGGCGTCACCCTGCAGAGCGCGGACGTGCCGATCGGCTCGCTGTCGGGCGGGCAGCGGCAGAGCGTCGCGGTGGCCAGGGCGGTGATGTGGGCGAGCAAGGTGGTGTTCATGGACGAGCCGACCGCGGCGCTCGGTGTGGTGCAGCGCGAGCGGGTGCTCGACGTGATCCGCCGGGTTCGCGACGAGGGCATCGCGGTGGTGCTGATCAGCCACAACATGCCGGAGGTGCTGGCCGTCGCCGACCGCATCGAGGTGCTCCGGCTCGGCAGGCGGGTGGCGCGGTTCACCGCGGCCGAGGCCACCCTCGAACAGTTGGTCGGCGCCATGACCGGCGCGCTGTCACAGGAGGGCGCGGCATGAGCATGCCAGCATTGCCGGAGCAGAGCGTCAGCGAGGTGTCGGCATGACCGAGGTCAAGACCGTCGAGGGCAACGGCGGCCCCGAGTTGCCCGAACGCACTGTGCTGCAACGCCTTCTCGGCGCGAGCACGGTCTGGATCGGCGTGGTGCTCGTCGCGCTGTGCATCGTTTTCAGCGTCTTGCGGCCCGATGCGTTCCCCACCCGCTTCACCTTTCAGACCCTGCTGATCGAAACATCGGTGCTGCTGGTGCTTTCGGTGGGCATGACGTTCGTGATCATCACCTCCGGCATCGACCTGTCCGTCGGCATGGTGCTGATCTTCGCCGGCGTGATCGGCGCCAAATCGATGGAGGCGCTGAGCCCGGACCAGGATGCGACCGGCGCGGGCTGGGGCATCATCGGCATCGGCTTCCTGCTCTCTGTTGTCGGCGGCGGTGTTTGGGGACTGATCAACGGATTACTGGTGGCCAAGACCAAGATTCCGCCGCTGATCGTCACGCTCGGTTCGTTCGGGGCCGCCCTCGGCGCCGCGCAGTTGATCACCGGCGGTGTCGACACGCGGACGGTGCCCGAAAAGCTGCGTAACACACTGGGTTTCGGAACCACCTTCGGCGGCATCCCCAACCTGGTGCTGGTCGCGACCGTGGTCACCGTGGTCGCCGCCTGGGTGCTGCACACCACCCGCTTCGGCCGTTACACCTACGCCATCGGCTCCAACGAGGAGGCCGCCCGGCGCTCCGGCATCGCGGTCACCAGGCATCTGGTGCTGGTGTATCTGCTCACCGGCGTGCTCGCGGGGCTGGCGGGCTTCATGAACCTGGCCTACTTCGGCACCACCACCATCGGCGGGCACACCACCGACAACCTGGATGCCATCGCGGGTGTAGTGATCGGCGGCACCAGCCTTTTCGGTGGCGTCGGCTCGATCGTCGGCACCGTGATCGGCGTGTTCATTCCGTCGGTGTTGAAGAAGGGGTTCGTCATCGCGCAGGTGCCGGTGTTCTGGCAGCCGATCGCGGTGAGCGTGGTGCTCGTCGCCGCGGTCTGGTTCGACCAGCTGCGCCGCCGGGCCCGCGATCGGAAATAGGAGTCGGTAGTGACAAACAAGATGGCGGAGGTAGCCGAATGAGGGTGGCCAAGCGGACGGCGGTGGCGATCGGCGCGATGGTGTCGGTCGGCGCGTTGCTGGTGTCCTGTAGCGGGCAGGTGGGCGATTCGGGTGGCACCGACAGCAAGAAGCTGGTGCTGATTCCTGGCGTCGCGGACGAGCCGTTCTACATCTCGATGCAGTGCGGCGCACAGGAACAAGCCACCAAGCTCGGCTACGAGCTGGACACCCAGGCGCCGACCAAGTTCGACGCCGGATCGCAGACGCCGGTGCTGACCGGTGTGGTGGCGAACAAGCCCGGCGGCATCCTGATCGCGCCGACCCACGCCACCGCGATGGCCAATCCGATCAAGCAGGCCAAGGATTCGGGCATCAAGATTGTCGAGGTGGATACCGCCTTGGACGACACTTCCATTGCGCTGTCGTCGATCTCGTCGGACAACAAGAAGGGCGGCGCGCTCGCCGCGCAGACCCTGGCCAAGCTGGTGGGGGACAAGGGCCCGGTGCTGGTGATCAACACCAAGGCGGGCACGTCCACCACCGACGCGCGGGCGCAGGGCTTCGAGGACGCGATCAAGAGCTTCCCCGGCATCACCTCGCTCGGCGTGCAATACAACAACAACGAAGCGGCCCAGGCGGCGTCGATCGTCACCGCGACGCTGGCTGCGCACCCCGATCTCGCAGGCATCTTCGCCACCAACCTCAGCTCGGCCGAGGGCGCGGCGACCGGCCTGCGTAACGCGAACAAGCTCGGCCAGGTGAAACTGGTCGGCTTCGACGCCAGCCCCAAGCAGGTCGAAGACCTGAAAGCTGGTACCGTGCAGGCGCTTATCGCCCAGGATCCGGCGGGTATCGGCGCCAAAGGTGTCGAGCAGGCCGCCGCGGCGATCGACGGCAAACCGGTGACCCGGAAGATCGAGACCGACATGATCGCGATCACCCAGGCCGACATGGACGCCAACTCGAAGTACTTCTACAAGCGCAAGTGCTGACGCTGTGATGCGGGGCCGGCCGGGTGCGATCGAGCGCCCGGTCGGCACATCCGACGGCGGGAACCTCGCCGGTCACCGTGCCGGGAACTAGTCCGCCGCGCGGACCGAGTAGCCGGCGTTGGTGAGGGCGTTGAGAACATCTTCGCGATGGTTGGGGCCGCGGGTTTCCAGGGTGAGGGAGACCTCGACCTCGTCGAGCGCCAGCCAGGTTCCGGTGCGGGCGTGCCACACGTCGACGACGCTGGCGCCGGTCTTGCCGACCACCGCGAGCAGCGCGCTCAATCCGCCTGGCCGATCCACGATCGTCACGCGGACGGCGAGGTAGCGGCCCGCGGCGCTCAAGCCGTGGCCGATCAACCGGGTCAGCAGCAGCGGATCGATGTTGCCACCGGACAGGATCGCGCACACCGGCCCCTTCAGTTCGAGATCCGCTGCGGCACAACTCATCAGCGCCGCGACCGCAGCGGCACCCGCGGGCTCGACGATCAGTTTGGCCCGTTCCAGGCAGAGCAGCAGCGCCTTGGACAGCGAATCCTCATCGACGGTCACCATGGCCGGGACATGCGCGGCCACATGGACGAACGGCACCTGACCAGGCTGCCCGACGGCGATACCGTCGGCCATCGTCGACATCCGCCCCACCCGCACCGGCTTGCCCGCCGCCAGCGAACCCGGCCAGGCGGCCGCCTCTTTCGCCTGCACCCCGATCACCCGCACCTGCGGAGCCAGCTGGTGCAGCGCCACCGCGACGCCCGCGATCAATCCGCCGCCGCCGGTCGGCACCAGCACGGTGCCGACGTCGGGGATCTGCTCGAGGATCTCCAGCGCCACCGTCGCCTGCCCCGCTACGACGTCCGGGTGGTCGAACGGATGGATCAGCGTCGCACCGGTACGGTCGGCGAACTCGACGGCCGCGTCCAACGCGTCTTCGATGGTCTCGCCCACCTGCCGCACCTCGGCACCGTAGGCCTTGGTGGCGGCCAGCTTCGGCAGCGAGGCGCCCACCGGCATGAAAACCGTCGAGGTGATGTCCAGCGAGCTGGCGGCCCAGGCCACGCCCTGCGCGTGATTGCCCGCACTCGCGGCGACCACCCCGCGCGCCCGGTCCTCGGCGGGCAGATTGGCAATCCGGTTATAGGCGCCGCGCGGCTTGAACGACCCGGTGCGCTGCAGGTTCTCGCACTTCAGCCACACTTCCGTGCCCGCACGCTCGGACAGCACCCGGGAAGCGACGATGGGCGTTTTCCGAATCACCGGCGCCAGTAGTTCCGCGGCCGCCGTGATTCGCTCCATACCGACCAACTCCATGGCGCCCATGCTGCCATCCCGCCCGCAATACGTCCGACGATTCCGGCCGGCGCCACACCGCGGGCGCCCGGACCCGCCGTCAGGCCGCTTTGGCGAGGTTGTGCGCGAGTGCGCCGAGGCGAGCCAACCGGGCGTCGCCCAGGGGCGTGAGGCGCCCGCCGAGTCGGTTGGTCACGAATCCCAGCGACATGCCGGTGGCCGGGTCGGCGAAGGCGCCGGAGCCGCCGAGGCCGAAATGGCCGAAGGCGGAGATCGGGTCCGCCTTGGACGGGCGCATCGGCACGCCGTGGTAGCCGAGAGCCCACGGAATGCGCAGGGCGAGAACGTAATCGGGAGTGAAGATCTGCCGGCGGCCGACCTCCGCGATGGTCTCGGGCCGGAGCAGCTGGAATCCGTCGAGCTCGCCACCGTTGGCGAGGGCACCGTAGAGCCGGGCCAGTGCGCGGGCTGAGAAGACGCCGTTGACGCCGGGCATCACCGAATCGTGCAGGCGCGGATCGGCGACCAGGTCGGCGAAACCCTGGGGAGTGGTGTCCATCGCGGCCGAGAACCTGGTCCTGCCGAGCAGTCGGGAGCTGTTCTCCCAGCTCATGCCCGCGACCGTCAGCCGGGGAAAGTTCGTCGCGACCCGGTCGCGCTGCGCCTGCGGCACGCCGAACCAGAGTTCCTCGGCGGCAAGCGGTTCGGCGATCTCGGTGCGCAGCACCTCGGTGAACTCGGTGCCGGTGACCTGGCGCACCAGCTCGGCGACCAAGTGCCCGAAGGTGATTCCGTGGTAGCCGCTGGTGACGCGGTGGCGCGGGTCCGGCGCCGCCGCGGCCAGCGCCGCCGTCACCGCCGCGTCATCGAAGAACCGCTCGAACGGACCGGGCAGCAGTCCGCGTAACCGGTGCAAACCCGCTCGGTGGCTGAGCAATTCGCGCACCGTGATGTGCTCCTTGCCCGCGGCGCCGAAGTCGGGCCAGTACTTCGCGACCGGCTCGTCATAGGCCAGCTCACCACGCTCGACGAGCCGATGCAGCACCGTACTGGCCACACCTTTGCCGGTCGAGTACGCCATGGCCACGGTGTCGTGCGCCCACGGCACCTCCGGCCGTGCGTAGCCGGCCCAGACGTCTACCACCGGCTCGCCGTGCAGGTAGACCGCGAGCGCCCCGCCGCCGTCGAGGGGTCGCCGGAACAGCCGGTCGAACTCGGCGACCAGGGTCGCGAACCGGCGATCTACGAACTGTGCTGCCGAAACCGTCATCGGAAACTCTCTGTAGTACGTACCCGCATTCCAGAATCGCACGAGCCGCCGCGGCCGCGCGCACACCCCGCACCCGCGACCGGTCGGTTCGGTGAACGTTTCCTGAGCGTCACACAGCCGACCTCGATCGCAACACGCCTGGCCTAGCGTGTTCGCATGCCCCCGAGACGACGTTCGGCGCTGCTCGCGAGGTTGGTCGTCGACACACCCGGCCGACCGCAAGTGATCCTCGGCGAACTGCGCCGGGTGATTCTGGACGGCGCGGTGCCGCCGTGCACCGTCATCCCGCTGCGCGAGGTGGCCGTGCTGTTCGAGGTGAGTCACATCCCGGTCCGTGAGGCGTTGAAGACGCTGATCGGGGAGGGGCTGGTCACCCATGAACCGCACGGCGGTTACGTGGTGGCCCAGCTGACCGCCGCCGAGCTGCGCGAGATGTACATCGTCCGAGAGACCCTGGAGCACGCCGCGTTGGCCGCGGCCGCGATCAACGCGAGCGCCGCGGATCGCGCGGCACTGAGCGCGGTGAACGCGCTGCTCGAGCAGGCGATCCGGGACGACGATCCGGTCGCCTACCACCGCCGTTCCCGCGATTTCCACGCCGCGCTGACCAGGCCGTCGCGGCTGTTCCGGCTGCTGCACATGCTGGAATCGGCGTGGAACGTCACCGAGCCGGTGCAGTCCATGGTGCACATCGGTCGCGGCGAGCGGGTGCGGCTGCACACCGACCACGCCCTGATGATGGACGCGTTTCTCGCGCGCGACGTGGACCGCCTGCTGAGCGCCGCCGAACGCCATCACCGCAGGCTGGAGACCGTCATCGCGACATTGTCGACGGACACCGGGTTGCTCGCGCCGGAAGATATATCCGCCGCGCAATAGCCGGGAAATAACAGCGCAACGGTCGGGCAATGCCGCATCCATACCGTCGTTTCGAGCACAGTTCCACCTCCCGGACGGGCAGAACCATGACCGAAACAATTGCGGCACCGAGCATTGCGCCGCCGGCGCACACCGCTGAAGCGGCCTACGACCCACGCCTCACCAACGCCGATCTCGCGCCGCTGCGCACGCAGAACTGGGGCTCGTACAACATCTTCGCCTTCTGGATGTCGGACGTGCACAGCGTCGGCGGCTATGTCACCGCGGGCAGCCTGTTCGCGCTGGGCCTGGCCAGCTGGCAGGTGTTGGCGGCCTTGCTGATCGGCATCACCATCGTCTACTACTTCTGCAATCTGGTGGCGAAGCCGAGTCAGGTGACCGGCGTGCCGTATCCGGTCATGTGCCGCAGCGCCTTCGGCGTGCTCGGTGCGAACATCCCCGCCATCATCCGAGGGCTGATCGCGGTGGCCTGGTACGGGATTCAGACCTTCCTCGCCTCCGCGGCGCTGGATGTCGTTCTGGTGAAACTGTTTCCGGGACTGGCACCGTACGCGGTGGCTGACGACCACGGCTTCCTTGGACTGTCGCTGCTCGGCTGGGGCAGTTACCTGACGCTGTGGGTGGTGCAGGCGTGCGTGTTCTGGCGCGGCATGGAAGCGATTCGCAAGTTCATCGACTTCTGCGGACCCGCGGTCTACGTGGTGATGTTCCTGCTGTGCGGCTACCTGATCGCGAAAGCCGGTTGGGGCGCCATCGATCTGAACCTCGGCGAGGTGAAGTACACCGGCTGGGACGCACTACCGGTAATGCTCGGCGCCATCGCGCTGGTGGTGTCCTACTTCTCCGGCCCGATGCTGAACTTCGGCGACTTCTCCCGCTACGGAAAGACTTTCGCCGCCGTACGCCGGGGCAACCTGCTCGGTCTTCCGGTCAACTTCCTGCTCTTCTCGCTGCTGGTGGTGATCACCGCCTCGCTGACGGTCCCGGTCTACGGCGAACTGATCACCGATCCGGTGGCGACGGTGGCGCGCATCGACAGCACCTTCGCCATCGTGCTCGGCGCGTTGACCTTCACCGTCGCCACCATCGGCATCAACATCGTGGCGAACTTCATCTCCCCGGCCTTCGACTTCTCGCACGTGGACCCGCAACGGATCAGCTGGCGTGCGGGCGGCATGATCGCCGCGGTCGGCTCGGTGCTGATCACCCCGTGGAATCTGTACAACAACCCCGAGGTGATCCACTACACCCTCGAGGTGCTCGGCGCGTTCATCGGCCCGCTGTTCGGCGTGCTCATCGCCGACTATTACCTGGTGCGTAAACAGCACGTGGTGGTCGAGGACCTGTTCACCATGTCGAAGTCCGGAAGCTATTGGTACCGCAACGGATACAACCCCGCAGCCGTGCTCGCGACGGCGATCGGTGCACTGGTCGCGGTGATCCCGGTGCTGGCCAAGGACATTCCCGGCATGTACACGGCGGCGCAGTACAGCTGGTTCATCGGCTGCGGCCTCGGCTTCGCGGTGTATCACGTCCTCGCCACCCGAACGCCGTTGGCCGTGCGCGGAGCGCCTGCCTGATGCGGATCCGGTTGATCAACCCGAACACGACGCGGGCGATGACCGCCACGATCGAGGAGTGCGGCCGGGCCGTCGCCGGTCCCGGCACCTTCCTCGATGCGGTGACCGCCGAGATGGGGCCCGCGTCGATCGAGAGCCACTACGACGAAGCCCTCAGCGTCCCAGGCCTGCTCGCCGCCATCGGGCGCGGCGAGGAAGCGGGCGTCGACGGCTATGTGATCGCCTGCTTCGGCGATCCGGGCCTGGACGCCGCGCGGGAACTGGCCGTCGGCCCGGTGATCGGCATCGCCGAGGCGGCCATGCAGGCGGCGAGTCACCTGGGACGTGGGTTCAGCGTCGTCACGACGTTGCGCCGGACCGTCGGCCGCGCGGCCGATCTGGTGGAACGGTATGGGCGGCAACGGTTCTGCCGCGGCATCCACGCGTGTGAACTTCCGGTGCTCGCACTGGCCACCGACCCGGACGCCCGCAAAATCGTCACCGAGGCGTGCCGCACGGCGGTGGACGCCGACGGTTCCGACGCGATCGTGCTCGGCTGCGCGGGCATGTCGGACCTGTGCGCGCATATCCGCGCCGAGCTCGGGGTGCCGGTGATCGATGGGGTGGCGGCGGCGACGCTGACCGTGCAGTCACTGATCACGCTCGGGCTGCGCAAGTCGGGTAGGGGAGAGTTCGCGGCGCCGCCGCCCAAGCCGTATTCGGGGCCGCTGCGTTCGTTCGGGCTATGAGCGAGAACTCACGCGGCGACGGCGGTGTGCAGCGTCCGTAGCACGGCCTCGGGGTCGTCGACATCGACGACGACCCTGGTGAAGTCGGCGCCGGACAGCTCGATACGGAGTGCGCGACCGTCGAATCGGGTGTCCCAGAACTCTTTACGGCCCTTGCCGCGGAACGTGCCCGCGGCGATCACGCCGGGGAAGAAGGTGCCGGGCGCACGCACCCACGGTGGGCGCCGATCGACCTCGGCCTTGGTGACGGCGGTGATGTTCGCTAGATCGAAGGTGATGTGCTCGCGCAGGGCGAGTACCTGATGTCCGCCGATCACCTGGATCGTCACGGTCGTACCCTTGACCTCGATTTCGACCATCGCGCACCTCACTTCGCAGAAAACTCTGACGTGTCCCACGATGCAGGGCCGACCTGGTCATAGCCTGTGCCGTTCCTTTGATTTCTCTCAGTATTCGATTACATTGCCTTACTTAGATATGCGCATCTGAATATGTCCCTTCATGGCGCTATCTTCCGGGCCGAGCGTGTCGGCACAAAACCGCAAGGACGGGATGGGATCCTGCTCCCGCTGTTCCTGCACGTCCACCTTCCGACGCCCGCGCACCGGTTGTTCGGAAACCCGCCCGCGAGAAAGGTGCCGGAGTGTCGATGCTCGGGAAAGTCGCCAGCGCAGCGGCGCTGTCCGCCGCATTGCTCGTCCCTTTCGACATCCCGGCCGCGTCCGCGCTACCACCATCCGGTCGGTGCGAAAACGGTGACTTCCGGTGGACAGCGGTGGACGGCGCGATCGATATGACCCCGCACGTGCTCACCTTCACCTCCGTCGGCGTGCTCCGCGACTGCACGGGCGGTCCGGAGGGCATCACCGGCGGCACGTTCACCGGCACCCACCTCGCATCCTCCGACTGCCTGCGCCCGGCCGACGGCCCGATCACCGTCGATGTCCTCTGGTCGAACGGCGCGACGAGCAGGCTGGCGGGACCGTGGCCGGTGACCATGCGGCAACCGACGATCGGAACGCTGGACGTCGTCGACGGTCTCGGGCAGGGCGGTCGCGTCCTGATCACCGCCGACTACGAGATGATGACCCCGGCGATGATCGGCGACTGCCTCGGACCCGGTGTGCGCACCGGTGGCGGTCGGCTCAGCGCGACTACCGTTCTGTGAGCGCCCGCTCGGCGACCTCGAGCACACCGGCCAGCCACGGCGTGTAAGCGTCCGGATCGTCGGCCATCGCGTCGCGCAGTGCCTCCGGTCGGATCCAGGCGTAGTCGGCGACCTCGGCCGGATCCGGGTGCGGCGAACCGGCACTGAGCAGCCCGACCAGCACGTGGTCCCATTCGAACTCGACGCGCCCGGTCGTCGCGTCCTCGGCGCGATACCGGTAGACGCCCACCTCGGCCAGGGCTGTGGCCAGGCCCATCTCCTCGGCGAGCCGGACCGCGGCGGCCGCCGTGACGGGTTCGCCCGGGGCGGGATGGCCGCAGCAGGTGTTGGCCCACTGCGACGGGAAGCGGGTCTTCACCGCGGCACGCTGCTGCAACAGCACGCGTCCTGTGTCGTCGAACAGCAGCACCGAGAACGCGCGGTGTAGCTGCCCGGGCGCCTGATGGGCCTGCGACACCGGGCACGTGCCGATCGCATGTCCGGCCTCGTCGACGAGTTCGACGGGCAGGGCCTCGCGGTCGGTGATCGGGTGCTCCAGTGTCTCGGTCACCTATCCACCTTATCGGCGGTGATCAGCGGGTAGCTGCGGCTACCCTCCTGGTCCACGGTCCGCAACGGCCGCTCGGCACCCCGCGCCAGCTCGGCTTTCGGGCGTAGCACCCGGTGGGGGACGGGGAGCGCGGTGAGGTCGGTCACGTGCTCGAGAATGGTCATGTCGGCTACACCCTCTCTCAAAGCGGCATTGTCTGTTTTTCGGCGATACGCGCAGCGGTGGTGTGGTCGGCAGGCGAGACCGACCGGACCTCGGCGAAGGTCGATGGTTATTCGGCGTCTGTTTCTTCTGCATGAAACGGCGCGGGCGAGACACCCGCGGAACTCAGCGAAATGGTCTACGCGACAGCACGTTCGGAGCTGACACCGATGGTAGGACCGGTGGGTGGCGTATGCAGCGAAACGACGAGATGCCGGAGCGGATGGTTACGACATGCCGCCGATCGAATAGCCGGGGCATAACTTTCGGCCCGGAATCGCGGAACGGCGGACAGCTCGCCGCCGGTTGGCTATTTTGCGCGGCGGCGCCGCTCGACGGTGACCGAAATTCCGCGGACTCGGCCATTCCGCCACTAATTCGAGTTCGACCCGGACCCGTGCCCGGTGTCGAAAATCTGTGCGGAATCGGGCGCTGACCCCGGCCAACGTGCATGGATCGTGTCACAGCGGACACATAATGGACACGCGGTGTGGGAAGCTCTCTTCCAAACATCGGCGTACTTTGTCGGGGGCCGGCGGGCTATCCCTTCGGTCGGGTACGCGAATGATGAGGGTCAACGTTCTAGGGTAGGGCCAGGAGCGATCTTGAAGTTCAGTGCGAAGGATTTGGTCGGATCGGCGCAGCGGTTGATGGCGACCGCGCAGAACGGCCTGGAGGTCATCCGTTTCGGCGGGTTGACCCATGACGTCGAGTCGTCCCCGTTCGAGGTGGTCGAGCGAAGGCGGATGTATCGGCTGCGGCACTACTTCCCCGACGACCCGACGCCCGGCCGTCCGGTCGCGCTGCTCGTGCCGCCGCTCATGGTGAACGCCGACATCTGGGACGTGAACGTCGAGGACGGTGCCGTCGGCATCCTGCAGCGTGGCGGAATCGATTGCTGGGTGGTCGATTTCGGCTCACCCGCCAGCGAAGAGGGCGGCTGGGAGCGCGACCTCGCCGACCATGTCCTCGCGGTCAGCAGCGCGATCGACGCGGTGACCGAGGCGACCGGCAGCGCCGTACACCTGATGGGTTACTCACAGGGCGGCATGTTCGCCTACCAGGTCGCCGCCTACCGGTACGGCAAGGGCGTGGCGAGCATCGTGACGTTCGGCAGTCCGGTCGACGTGGTCGCGGGCATGCCGTTCGGCCTGCCCTACGGGATGGTGTCCGAGGTCGCCGACTTCCTGGCCGATCACGTCGTCACCCGGCTGCCGATCACCGACTCCATGGTGCGCATCGGCTTTCAGCTGCTCGACCCGATGAAGACCGCCAAGGCCAGGGTCGACTTCCTGCGGCAGCTGCACGACCGGGAGGCGTTGCTGCCCAAGGAGCGGCAGCGCCGGTTCCTCAACAGCGACGGCTGGGTCGGCTACGCGGGTCCGGCCGCCGCGGATCTGCTCAAGCAGTTCGTCGCGCACAACCGATTGATGCTGGGCGGCTTCGTGATTCGCGATCAGCCGGTCTCCCTCGCCGAGCTGAAGTGCCCGATCCTCGCGTTCGTCGGCGAGGTCGACGACATCGGCCAGCCCGCCGCGGTGCGCGGCATCGTGCGGGCCGCGCCGAACGCGGAGGTGTACGAGGCGACCCTGGTCGCCGGGCATTTCGGCCTGGTAGCCGGCAGCACGGCGACCAACCACACCTGGCCGCTGGTGCGCCAGTGGGTCGACTGGCTCGAACGCGACAAGCCGTTGCCGCCGGAGATCCATCCGATGGTCGAGCACGTCGACAGCAACCGGCCGCGCTCGGCCGCCACCCGGGTGGTGCACACCGCGGCGACCCTGGCCGAGGCTGGTGCGGGCGTGGGCAAGGCGCTGGAAGGTATCGCCAGCAACGCCGTTCGCGGGTCGGTCGAGCTGGCCGGTGAGGCCGCGCGGGCGCTGCCGCGACTGACCCGGCTCGGCATGATCCAGCCGCACACCCGTATTTCGCTCGGCCGGTTGATCGCCGAACAGGGCAGGCGCGCACCGCTGAAAGACCTGTTCCTGTTCGAGGATCGGGTACACACCAACGCCGCGGTGAACGTTCGCATCGACAACGTGGTGCGCGGGCTCATCTCGGTCGGCATCCGGCCCGCGATGCGGGTCGGCGTGATCATGGAGACCCGGCCCAGTGCGCTGGCCACGGTCGCCGCGCTGTCCCGGCTCGGCGCGGTGGCGGTGCTGCTCGCGCCGGGCAGTGAGCTCGCCCGCGCGCTCGAGCTCACCGGGGTGGACACGGTGGTCACCGATCCGGAGAACCTGCGGCACGCCTCGACCATCGGCGCGCGGGTGCTGGTGCTCGGCGGCGGCGATACCCGTCGGCTCGATATTCCGTTGAGCGAGCAGGTGATCGACCTCGAGCAGATCGATCCGGCCCAGGTGAAACTGCCTGCCTGGTACCGGCCCGATCCCGGCTTGGCGCGCGAGCTGGCGTTCGTGCTCGTGACCGGCACCGGTGACCGGCTGGAGACCAAATACATCACCAACCACCGCTGGGCGCTGTCCGCCTTCGGCACCGCGACCACCGCCGACCTCGACCGCAGGGACACGGTGTATTGCCTTGCGCCGCTGCATCATTCGTCCGGCCTGCTGGTGAGTCTCGGCGGCGCGATCGCGGGCGGCAGCCGGATCGCGCTGGCGCGTTCGCTCGACCCCGCGCAGTTCGCCGAGGAGGTGCACCGCTACGGGGTCACCGTGGTCACCTACACCTGGACGATGCTGCGCGACATCCTCGACGCCGAGGTCTTCCCGATCGGGCATCGGCATCCCATCCGGCTGTTCATCGGCTCCGGCATGCCAGCGGGGCTGTGGCGGCGCACCACCGAGCAGTTCGATCCGGCCAGGGTGCTGGAGTTCTACGCCTCCATCGAGGGCGACGTGGTGCTGGCCAATGTGAAGGGCGTGAAGCGCGGCTGCAAGGGCAGGCCGGTGCCGGGGACCGCCAGGGTGGAGCTGGTCGCCTACGACCCGATCACCGAGCGGATCCTGGTCGACGACTCGGGTTACGCGCGGCGCTGCGCGGACAACGAGGTCGGACTGTTGCTCGGCAAGGCCTCCGACGGGGTGGACATCTCGGCGGGCGGGTTGCGCGGGGTGTTCGCGCCGGGTGACTCGTGGATGCCGACGGAGAACCTGTTCCGCCGCGACAGCGACGGCGACTACTGGCTGATCGACCGCAAGGACACCGTGATTCGCACAGCGCACGGACCCGTGTTCGGGCAGCCGATCGTAGATGTCCTCAACGACATCACGGCGGTCGACATGGAGGTCGCCTACGGTCTGGAGGTCGGTGAGCACCTGGGGACGGCAGCCGGCGGAGCCGGCGGGGTGGGTAAGCACTGCATTGCGGTCGCCGCGGTCAGCGTGCGCAAGGGTTTCCGGTTGGAGCCCAAGGATGTGACCGAGGCGCTGCGCGCCCTCGACCCGGCTCAGCGACCCGATCTGGTCTATGTGGTGGAGGAGATCCCGCGCAGTTCCTCCTACCGCCCGTCCACCCGGGCGGTGCAGGCCGCGGGTCGGCCGCAGCCGGGCCCGGATACCTGGTGGTACAACCGGGCCTCCGACGCCTACGAAATTCTCACCGAGGACGACGCGCCCACCATCCTCGGCGACAGCTGAGACGGTGAATCCAGTTGCCGAGCCGCCGCATTCGCCGGGTGCGGCGGCTCGACCCGGTCGCGCGCGCCGTGCGCCCGCGCCGTAGCATCCAGCGCTGACGTTGCTGTCCGATTTTCAGGGGTCCTTGGTGCGTACGAGCCTTATCTACCGCAACGCCACCGTGTACGAGCTGCTTATCCGCGCGCTGTACGGCCGGCACTACACGGCGCGGTACCGCGCGATCGAGGCGCTCGTGCCCGACGGCGCCAGTGTGGTCGATTTGTGCTGCGGGCCGGCGACTTTGTACACCCGCTATCTGCGCGACAAGTCCGTCGACTACACGGGGCTGGACCGCAACGACAAGTTCGTCGCCCAGCTCACCGAGGCAGGCGGGCGCGGACTGGTCTGGAACCTGAACTCCGACACCCCGCTGCCCGAGGCCGACTACCTGGTGATGCAGGCCAGCCTGTACCACTTCCTGCCCGAGCCCGCGCCGGTGCTCGATCGGATGCTGACGGCGGCGCGCAAACAGGTGATCATCGCCGAGCCGGTGCGCAATATCGCCAGCAGCGACAACCGGGTGCTCGCCGCGATCGGCCAGCGGTTCACCAATGCGGGAGACGGCGCGCAGGCGCACCGGTTCACCGAGGAGACGTTGGATGAACTGTTCCGCGGGTACGAGTCTCGGGTGGTGCGCCAGTCGTTGATCGCGGGCGGCCGGGAGAAGCTGTACGTGCTCGACGCCTGAGCCCAGTGGCGAACTCAGACGGTGAAGTCGGTGACCGCCTCGACGACGCGGGCGACCTGCTCGTCGGTGAGGTCCGGCCACAACGGCAGGCGCACAACGGTTCCCGAGAACTCGGCGCTGCGCACGCACGGATGCGGGGTGCGGCCCAGCTTCAACCCCGCCGGGCTGGAGTCCAGCGGCACATAGTGGAACGGCGCCACGATATTGCGCGCCCGCAGGTGGGCGATCAGGTCGTCGCGGCGTTCCTCGGTGGGCGTGCGCAGGTAGTACAGGTGCGCGGTGTGCTCGCGGTCGGCAGGCACGGTCATCAGCCGAATGTCGTTGCGGGCGGCCCACTCCGGCAGTCCGGCGGCGTAGGCGTCCCACACCCGGTGCCGTCCGGCCTGGATCGTGTCGAACTCGTCGAGTTGCGCGTCGAGCACCGCCGCGTTCAACTCGCTGGGCAGGTAGCTGGAGCCGATGTCCTGCCAGGAGTACTTGTCCACCGCGCCGCGCAGGAAGCGGGCCCGGTCGGTGCCCTTCTCCCGGATGATCTCCGCGCGCGCCATCAGGATCTCGTCGGTGAGCAGCAGCGCGCCGCCCTCGCCGCAGTGCACGTTCTTGGTGTCGTGGAAGCTGAGCGTGCCGAGGCTGCCGAGGGTGCCGAGCGGGCGCCCGCGCCACCGGCCGCCGAGGCCGTGCGCGTTGTCCTCCACGATGGCGAAGCCGTGCGTATTGGCCAGCGCCAGTAGCTGTTCCATGTCGGCGGCGACGCCGCCGTAGTGGATGACCACCACGGCTTTGGTCCGCGGCGTGACGGCGGCCGCGACCGACTCCGGAGCCAGATTGCCGGTGTCCAGGTCGATGTCGGCGAAGACGCAGGTGGCCCCGCGCAACGCCATGGCTGTCGCGGTGGAGGTGAAGGCGAAGCTCGGGACGATCACCTCGTCGTCGGGGCCCAGTTCCAGCAGCAGCCCCGCCATCTCCAGGGCGGAGGTGCACGAGGTGGTCAGCAGCGCGTGCGGCGCCCCGGTGATCATCTTCAGCTTCGCGGTGGCCGCCGCGGTGAACGGTCCGTCGCCGTGGCTGTGGTCGGAGCCGAGCACGGCGCCGAGGTTGGCCAGTTCGCGCGGCGAGCGGAACGGACGGCTGAAGATGATGCGGTCAGTGCTCAACCCGGTCGTTCCCCTTGGTCGTGGTGGTCAGTTCCCGATCGTGCCCCGGGCCGGCCGCTGCCACCGGGCGCGGCGTCGGTGAATCGACGGTCAGATAGAGCGGCTTACCCACGAGGATATGCAACGCCACCCCGAGGTATTCGGCGATCAGGCCGAGTGAGAACAAGATAGCCCCGGCCACCAGCAGCAGCACCACGATCATCGACGCCCAGCCTTCGGGCGCCCAATTGTCGGTGGTGAGCGCCTCGTAGACGATGACGCCCGCCAGCACGCCGCCGCCGAGCGCCAGCGTCACACCGAGCAGGCTGACCAGGCGCAGGCCGCGAGTCCCACTGCACAGCACCATCTTCCAGAACAGCGAGAACAGACGGCGATAGTTGTAGCCGGAGTCCTCGCGGCCCTCGGCGCGCAGCACCACCGGCACCTGTGCGACCGAACCAACCACCCAGGTCAGCGCCACGTCGAGATATACGCCGTTGGAGGCGACGTCGGCGAGCTGGCGGCCGATGGCGCCGCGGATCAGCCGGTAGCTCTCGAAACGGGTGGAGTCGGGGAAGGCGAACAGCGTCGCGAGCACCAGCTTCGCCCCGCGCGAGGTCAGGTTGCGCAGGAAGCCGTGCGGGCGGGTGTTGGTCGGCTTGGAGTAGACCAACTCGGCGCGCTCGGTCAGCGCGGCGTCGAGGAAGTTGCCGATGAACCGGGGATCGTGCTGGCCGTCCTCGTCCATGGTGACGATCCAGTCGCCGCCTGCCGCCGACATGCCCGCGATCGTCGCGGCGTCCTGGCCGAAGTTGCGGCTCAACCAGATGGTGCGCACCTCGGGGTAGGTCCGCTCGAGCTCCTGCAACACCACATCGGAGCGGTCCGGGCCGCGGTCGTGCACGAGGATGATCTCGTCGATCTGGAAGGTGGCGCCGCCCGGCGTCGCGGTGGGACGGGTGAGCTCGTGCAGTTCGGCGACGAGTCCGCCGATGGTGTCCTCGCCACGGTAGATCGGCACAACCACGGACACGGCATGCGGCCGGGACGGCCCGCCGTTCGAGGTGACCGCGGCGGGGCGGGGCGTGCGGGTGGAGGGAATCGGCATCAGCTGGATCGACTTTCGATGACGGTGCGTGCCGGTACTCCCCGCTGGACAGCAGGGCCCGAGCCGCCCAGAACTCTAGCATGGTGCGGGTTTCGGATTCCGGGGCCGGACTGCACGCGGCGTCCGCGGGTCCCCGCGTGGTTACGCAAGCTGCCGCCTCCGGTCCTTCCGCTGCCGCCGTGCATCCCCCCATCATCGACGCGTCGGCGGCCGGATGCCAAGCGCCACACTGCTGTGTAGGGTTTGGAACTCGTGACGGATAGTGCAGTGTCGAGGGTGACGCGACCGGGGTCCGCCGAGGTCACGAGGGGTGACTCGAGCGAGGTCGCCGAGGCGTCGGCGGCCGGGGACGCACGTCCGGATGCGCCGGAGGGGGACCGCGCGGCCCGCCGGGACGTCTACCGCTGGGGACTGGTCACCGCCGTCGGCGTGGTGTTCGGCTACCTCGCGGTGCTGCTCGCCAACGCCAGGCACTTCTACACCGACGACACCGAGTCGCAGTACACCGGATTGTGGGTCGGCCTCGGCGACGCCCTGCGCGACGGCACCTTCCCCGTGCTGGTGCCCGAGCGGTGGATGTCGGGCAACAACACGATGGACGACGCGGGCCTGTTCAACCCGCCGCAGCTGCTGATCGATCTGATCGCGCCGTCCGTCGACAACATGGCGCTCTACGCCACCGTCGTCAAACTGATCTTCGCGATCATCGCCGCATTGGGCGTCTACCGCATCTGCCTCGCCTACGGCGGCAGGCCCGCGTGGTCGGCGGTGGCGGGTGTCGCGTTCCCGCTGTCCGGGTTCTTCCTGTTCTTCGACGAGGCCAGCTGGATGACCGCGCTCACCGGCACGGCGTGGTTGGTGCACGCTTGGGCGTCGTCGGTGCGCTACACGCGTGGTCAGGGCGGGCCGATTCCGGTGTTCGTCTTTCTCTATTTGACGATCTCCACCCAGTACATCTTCCCGGCGGTCGAGGCGGCGCTGATGCTGCTCGCGGTCGCCGTGGGTGAGCTTGTCTACCAACGTAAATGGTGGCCGGTCGCGCGGCTCGCGGTGGTCGGGGCCTGCGCCGGGCTCGCGGGGCTGCTGACCTTCCTGCCGAGCATGCTGTCGGCGAAGGTGACCTGGCGCGGCACCATGGAGATCAACAACGACCAGTTCCTCACGGTGCCGTGGTCGGAGTCGCTGAATGCCAGCCTGCCGAGCTCGCTGCCCGCCTTCACCTCCTGGTGGGGGTATGTGCAGCCGATGCCGGTCACCTACATCGCCTGGTTCCTGATCCCGGCGCTCGCCTTCATCGATTGGCGGCGGGCCAAGGACAGCTGGCGGGAACTGTCCGGTGTCGCGTTCTTCGCGACGATGATGCTGATGTGGGCGGCCGGGCCGGGTTCGATCGGTCCGCTGCGCTGGCCGGTGCGGGTGCTGCCGATGCTGGCCATCGGGCTGCTGGTGCTGGTGTGCGTGCTGCTCGGGCGCTACGGCACGACCAGGGACCTGAAGAATCGCGGTATCGCGGCGGGGGTGCTGGTCCTGCTGCTGTGGGTGCGGTCGTTCTCCGCCGATCCGCACGATGTGATCTGGCATGTGCTGGCGGCCGTCGCGATCGTCGCGCTCGGCGCCGCGGTGCTGTGGGTGGACCGCGTCAAGGGCATCGCCGCGGCCTGTGTGCTGGTGATCGTCGCGATGTTCCCGATCGCGTTCTTCCAGGTGCAGGCCGCACAGCCGACCCCGATGACGTGGAACCTGCCGACCAACCGCTCCGAGGCCAAGGCGGCGTTCCCGGACTTCCCCGGCACCACGCTGCAACTCGCCGAACGCGGACTGCTGCAACCAGGGGACAACAGCCTCGACGGCGCGTACGGCTCGCTGGTCTTCGGCAACTACGCCAAGTCGCTCGAGCTCTCCTACGTCAACGGCTATACCCCGACCGGGCACTTCTACTTCGGTGAGCTGCTGTGCATGCGGTGGGACAGCAGCGTCTGCCCGGACGCGTTCCGGCGCATGTTCGCCCCCGAGTCGAGCACCGGGCGCACCCTGGCCGATCTGATGAAACTGGATCGGGTGGTGCTGCAACGCGCCCTGTTCCCGGACGCGCGCAACCAGCCCGCGCCGGACGGCTGGAAGTGGGTCGACTACCCGGGCCACGAGAAGTACATCTCGGTACTGGAACGGGTGGACGGGCCGATCTCCACCGTGAATGGCCGGGTCGCCGATGCCAAGAATGTGACCGCGACGTCGATCTCGGAGACCGACACCACCAGCCGGGTGCGGGTCAGCTCGCCGAACGGTGGGCGGGTGGTGTTCGCCCGGCTCGGCTGGCCCGGCTATCGCGTCACCATCGACGGCAAGCAGGTTCCGATCACCACGGTGGCGAAATCCTTTGTCGCCGTTGATATTCCCGCTGGCACCCAGAATGCCGAGTTGGTGCTCACCTGGCGCCCGCCCGGCTGGAAGATCGGCATCGCCGCACTGGCCGCCGGGGTGGTGGGCACCGGCGTGCTGCAGTGGCTGTACGTGCGGTCGCGGCGGCGTGCGAAAGAGCAGCCCGCCGCCGGGTAGGGTCTGGGACTCGTGGTGGAAAGCAACGCCCTCGCCCGGCGGGACGTGTACAAGTGGGGCTGCATAACCGCGCTCGGTGTGCTGGCCGGATATGTCGCCGTGCTGCTGGCCAACGCCAGGCACTTCTACACCGACGACACCGAGTCGCAGTACGCCCCGCTGTGGGTGATGCTCGGAAATCGCCTGCGGGACGGCGAGTTCCCGGCGATGATCCCCGAGCACTGGATGGCGGGCAACTACACCATCGAAGAGGCGGGTCTGCTGAATCCGCCGCAGCTGCTGATCGATCTGATCGCGCCCTCGGTGGACAACGTCGCGCTCTACGCCACCGTGATCAAGCTGATCTTCGCGATCGTCCTCGGGCTCGGGGTGTACCGGATCTGCTTGGCCTACGGAGCATCCGCGCCGTGGGCCGCGGTGGCGGGCATCTCGATTCCGTTCAGCGGCTGGCTGCTGTTCTTCGACGAAGCCAGTTGGTACACCGCGTTCGTCGGCACCGCGTGGCTGGCGCACGCGTGGGCCTCCGGTGTCCGTTACGCGCGGGGGCGCAGCGGGCCGATCCCGACCTTCGTCTTCCTGTATCTGGCCATCTCGGTGCAATACATATTTCCCGCGGTCGAGGCCGGTCTGATGATCGGCGCGGTGGCCGTCGGTGAGGTTGTCTACCAACGCAAGTGGGCGCCGTCGCTGCGGCTGCTCGCGGCGGCCGCCGGTGCGGCGCTGGCGGGTCTGGCGACCTATCTGCCGAGCATGCTGTCGGCGAAGGTGACCTGGCGGGGCACCGCGCAGATCAACAACGACCAGTTCCTGACCGTGCCGTGGTCGGAGTCGCTCAACGCGAGCCTGCCGAGCACGTTGCCTGCCTACAACTCCTGGTGGGGTTATGTGCAGCCGATGCCGGTGGTCTACATCGCCTGGTTCCTGATTCCGGCGCTGGCGTTCATCGATTGGCGTAAGGCGCGGGAGAACTGGCGGGAATTCACCGCGATCGCGCTCTTCGCGATCATGGCGCTGATGTGGACCGCAGGGCCGGGGACCATCGGCCCACTGCGCTGGCCCGCGCGGGTGCTGCCGATGGTGGCGCTCGGGCTGCTGGTGCTGGTGTGCGTGCTGCTCGGTCGTTACGCCAGCTTCGACGGCTGGCGGCGGCGCGGGATCGCCGCCGGGGTGCTGATCGGATTGTTGTTCGTGCGCTCGTTCTCCGCGGCGCCCCGCGAGCTGGGTTGGCATGTGCTCGCGGCACTTTCGGTGGCCGCGCTCGGGGCCGCGGTGGTGTGGCTCGGCCGGACCAGGGGGATGGTCGCGGCCTGCGTGCTGACGCTGGTCGCGGTGTCGCCGATCGCCTACCTCCAGGTGCGGGCGGTGCAGCCGACACCGATGAGCTGGAACCTGCCGGAGAAGCGCTCGGACATGAAGGCCGCCTTCCCCGACTTCCCCGGCACCACACTGCAACTCGCCGACCGCGGGCCCATCCCGCCCGCCGAGAAGAACCTGAGCGGCGCCTACGGGTCGCTCGTCTTCGGCAACTACGCCAAGGATCTCGAGCTGACCTACGTCAGCGGCTACACCCCCAACGGGCACTTCTGGTTCGGCGAGATGCTGTGCATGCTCTGGGACACCAGCGTGTGCCCCGACGCGTACCGCCGGGCGTTCGCGGTCGAACCGACTACCGGGCGGACCATCGTCGACTTGATGAAGGTCGACCGGGTTGTGCTGCAGCGCAGGCTCTACCCCGACGCGCGCAACCAACCCGCCCCCGATGGCTGGAAGTGGGTCGATTACCCCGGCCATGAGCAAACCATCTCCGTGCTGGAACGGGTGGACGGATTGATCTCCTCCCGCAACGGGCGGATCGCCGCCACCACAGGAAGCACCGCCACCTCGGTCTCGGAATCGGATGCGACCAGCCGAGTTCGAGTGAACTCCGACAACGGCGGCCAAGTAGTCTTCGCCCGCCTCGGCTGGCCCGGGTATCGCGCCACCCTGAACGGGCGCGAGATTCCCACCCGGCTCGTCGCGAAAACCTTTGTCGCGGTAGATATCCCGGCCGGAACCAAGAATGGTGATTTAGAACTGAGCTGGCAGCCACCCGGCTGGCAGATCGGCGCGGCGGCAGCGTTGCTCGGACTGCTCGGGGTCGGTGTGCTGCAGTGGGCGTTCCTGCGGAACAGACGCCGCGGTGATGCGTCGGCTGACACCGAGCCGGGGGAGCCCACCACGCCAGCGGCTGATCTGGTGGACGTGAAGCACTGACGTCGCAGTCGAAGCTGGCGTCGCTTTGAGGTCGGCGAAGTAACTGTGTCGGGCGGGCCTGCGTCGCTGATGGCGGCAGATCGAACCCGGCTCGAGTTCGTTCGCCGCAATCCGTCGACCCCGGGTGAGGGCGCTTTGTCGCGGCGCAGCCTCGGGGGCGCGAGCGTGGGCCAACGCGCCGTGCCAGGTATTGGTGGCCTGGTTCGCTGAGCTCAGCCCAATGTGCTGCGGCGAGGCGGGATCCGATGGATTCGAAGCACTGAGATCGGATGCGGAGCTGGGGCGTGGTCCAGCTGCGGACGTTGGTGGGGTTTACGCGTCGCACCGAAGCTGGCCTAGCGGGCCCGAATGGTTGACGCCGGCGAATGCGCTGCTTCGGACGGGATTCGGTGGCCGCGGTGCGTCGACATCGGCTGCGGAACGGCCGGTGCGAGCGAAATCTTGGGCGCGATGGGTGCGCCCGTCGATCGGCCGGCGGGGCGGGGCGATAGAGTGCCTGGCGCGACTGGAGGTGGGCACCTGATGGAATTCAACGAAGAGCGAAGTGAGGTGTCCGCGGGCGCCGACGGGGTCGCGTCCACGGCGACTCGCGGCGCGCGTTCGTTGGACGACGGCGATGGGCAGAGTGGGCGCGCTGTGCTGAGCAGTGATCCGATCGCCGTCGATCTCAGTACCGCCGAGCAGGCCAAGCCTGGGCCGCTGCTGCGTCTGGTGCGCAGGCAGGAGGTGGCGTTCGCGGCGGTCGGCGGGTTCAATACCGCGTTGGGCATCGGGTTGACCGTGGTCTGGCTCGCGGTGCTCGGCGACAATGTGCCGCCGTCGGTCGCGGTGGCGGCCGCCTACGCCGTCAGCATCGTCATCGCGTTCGTGCTGCATCGCACCCTGGTGTTCCGGGTGCGCGGACACCTGTTGCGCGACTTCCTGCGGTTCGTCGCCGTCAACTCCGGTGGGCTGCTGCTGAATATGGCGCTGCTGGAGCTGGCCGTCTCGGTCTGGCACTTCCCCGACAAGCCCGCCGCCGTCGTGGTGATGGGTCTGGTCGCCATCGCCAGTTACTTCGGCCACCGCCACATCTCGTTCCGCCGCCGACCGCAGGTCGAGGCAGACCGCGCCGTCGGGTAGGTTTTCGGTCATGCCGGAGCACACCTTGGACGCCACCCTGCTGAGCCTGCTCGCCTGCCCCCAGGACAAGGGCCCGCTACTGCTGGTCCGCGCCGCCGAGGGCCCCGTCCTCTACAACCCGCGCCTACGCCGCGCCTACCCCATCGACAACGGCATCCCCGTGCTGCTCATCGACGAGGCTCGCGACGCCACCGACGCCGAACACGCCGACTTCATCGAACAGCCAGTAGAAGCCTGACCCCCACCAAAACCTGACGGCGTACCCACCCGCCGTTACCCCACGTCCTGTCCGATGGCCTCTGCGGCGGACTCTTTCGGCGTTTCTTGCCATCATGTCCCGTTCGGTGCATGTGTTATTTCGCCGGTGAGGTAGCGCTGGAGGGTGGGGGCTACGGCGGTGATGAGGTCTTCGGCGGGGGCGGAGACCATGGGTTCGATGGCGACGATTTTGCGTGCCATCAGGACGCCGATCATTTGGGAGCCGACCAGGGCTACTCGCAGGCGGCCGTCGTCGTGGGGGGTGGCGATGCGTTGGCGGACCCGTTCCAGGACGACCTCCAGGATGAACGAGCGCGCCAGCGAGACGTCGCCGCCTGCGATGATGCTGCGGACCATCGCGACGATGCCGGGGCCGGCGGGGGAGTCCCAGACGGCGAGCACCGAGCGCAGGATGGTTTCGCCGAGCTGATCCAGTGGAGCGGCGTCGACCGCCGACAGGGTGAGTTCGGGACTCACCGGCAACTGCACGACCGCGCCGAACAACTCCTGTTTGGTGCCGAAATAGTGGTGCACCAAGGCGGGATCGACGCCTGCGTCCGAGGCGACGGCGCGGATGGACGTCTTGTCGAAGCCCGCCTCCGCGAACCGCGCCCGCGCCGCCGCCAGAATCGCCTCGCGCGCACCGGACTGTCCCGGCCTGCGTCCGGAGCGGGCGGTACGATCCTCGCCGGGTGCTCCGTTGCTCGCCGTCACGGGGTGCGCCGCCGCAGCGTCGCCGCGCCCAGACACAGCGCCACGATCGCGAACCCGGCGACGACGGCCAGGTCCCGCCACATCGCACCGGTGGCGTTCGGATGCGCCGAAACCTGTTGCAGCGCATCGACGGCGTAACTCAATGGCAGCACATTGCTGATCGCCTCCAACCACCCGGGCAGCTCGCCGCGCGGAACGAGCAAGCCGCACAGGAAGATCTGCGGCGCCACCACCACCGGCATGAACTGCACCGCCTGAAACTCGGTGCGCGCGAACGCGCTTGCCAGCAGACCGAGCGCGACACCGCACACCGCGTCGACCACCGCGATCAACACCACCCAGCCGGGATTACCCGCCGAGTCGAGCCCCAGCAGCCCGAACGACACCAGGCAGGCGACCACAGCCTGCGCCGCCGCGGCCAACGAGAAGGCGGTGCCGTACCCGCCGAGCAGATCGAGTTTCGCCAGCGGCGTGGTGAGCAGCCGCTCCAGCGTGCCCGAGGTGCGTTCGCGCTGCATGGCGATGGCGGTGATCAGGAACATCACGATGAACGGCAGGATGCCGAGCATGCTGATGCCGACGCGATCGAACAGCGACACCGGATTCAGCGGGTTGGTCGGGGTGTCCTGATAGATGAAGTACAGCAACGTCATCAGCAGCGCGGGCACCACCAGGATCATCGCGACGGTGCGGTGGTCGTTGCGCAGCTGACGCAGAATGCGCGTGGTCGTCGCGGCATACGTGCGCAGGGTCGGCGTCCGCCGGGTGGCGGGCTCGAGTGTGCTGGTCATGGTTCCTGCCTGGTGTTCGGCGATGCGTTGCGGTCTCGGGACGGGGCGGCGCTCATGCCGCGCGCCCCGTGGTGATCAGCGTGAGGAACGCCCGTTCGAGGTTCTCCTCACCGGTTTCGGCGCGTAGCTCGTCGGGGCTCAGCTGGGCGAGGAGATGACCGTCGCGCATCAGCAGCAGCCGGTCGCAGTGCTCGGCCTCGTCCATCACGTGGCTGGACACCACCAAAGTGGTGCCGCCGGCCGCCAATTCGTGGAACTGCTTCCAAAGATCCACGCGCAGCACGGGATCCAAGCCGACCGTCGGCTCGTCGAGCACCAAGAGCTCGGGTTGGGCGACCAGGGCGCAGGCCAGCGAGGCGCGGGTCTTCTGTCCACCGGACAGCTCGTCGCCCCGTTGACGCGCGTGCTCGGTGAGCCCGACAGCATTGATCGCCTCGTCGACGGCGCTGCGCTCGCGCCCGTAGAGCGCGGCGAAGTACGCGACGTTCTCGTGCACGCTGATGTCGGAGTAGATGCTCGGCGCCTGCGTGACATAGCCGATGCGCCGCCGCAGTTCCGCAGCCCCGGCCGGTCGGCCCAGCGCCGAGATCTCCCCGGACTGCACGATCTGGGTGCCGACGATGCTCCGCATCAGCGTCGTCTTCCCGCACCCCGACGGGCCGAGCAATCCGGTAATCGACCCGCGCGGGATCGTCAACGAAACGTCGTGCAGAACTTCCCGCCCGCCGCGCCGCACCGTCAGGTTCCGGACCTCGACGGCGGTTGATGAGGTGGCTTGCGACATGGTCGCCTCAATTCATCGAGTGTTGAATTCACTGTGTGATGAATTTAGCGCGAACGCGCGGCAAGGGCAAGACCTGCGTGTTCGACCGGTCAGTGCCCGTGCCGCGGCGGCGCCCCCGCTGATCCGCCGGCGTCGACCACCACGAATTGGCCCATCATCCCTTGGTCCTCGTGCCACAGCAGATGGCAGTGATACATGTATGGCGTGTCCGGATCGGCGGGACCGTCGAAGCGCATTGCCAACCGGACGGTGCTGTTCGGCGGGATGAAGACGGTGTCCTTCGGCCCGGTGAGTTCGGCGGGCGGCGGGCCGTCGTTTCGCCCGAGCACGCGGAACTGCACATCGTGCACGTGGAAGTTGTGCGGCATGCCATCGTTGTTGTGCACGATCCACGTCTCGGCGGTGCCGCGGGTGACGGTCAGGTCGATGCGGTCCATGGCCATCGGCTTGCCGTTGATCCCCGCCATATTGATGTCGAAGCGGCGTTCCTGAACCGAGTCCGAGCCATCCGGCGTCGACGGGCGGGCAAGGGCCGCAGGCAGTTCCGGCGACGGACGCAGGCTCTCGGCGGCGCGGAGCTGGAGAATGTCGAAAGTGTCGTCACCGCCGGCGAACCGCTGGGTCCAGAAGCCGAGCCCGGCGTCGAGTTTCTTGCTGCGCAATATCGTTCGCTCCCCGGGCCGCACCCGCACCACGATCTCGGCGCGCTCGCCCGGGGAGAGCTGCACACGGTCGAGCGCGACAGGGCTTTCCAGCAGTCCGCCATCGGTCGCGATGAGCGAGAACTGGCGCTCGTCATCGAAGCCGAAGGTGTAGGTCCGCGCCGTGGACGCGTTGAGCAGGCGCAGCCGGATCAGTTCGTCGCCGACCTCGCGGTACGGCGTCAGCGTCCCGTTGACCATCGTCTGATCCCCGAGAAACCCGACGTCACGGAATATCGCGTGCGACATATCGAGCTCCGCCCGGCGGAACTTCACATCCTGCACGATGACCGGCAGGTCGTCGATGCCGTAATTGCTTGGCAGCGGCAAGCTTTCGGATAGCTCGTCGTCGATCAAGAACATCCCCGCCAGGCCACGCCGCACGTGCTTCTCGGTCGCGCCATGTGGATGTGGGTGATACCAGAGCGTGGCAGCGGGTTGATCGACGGTCCATCGGGGCGTCCACGCGGCACCCGCCTGCACCATCTGGTGTGGCCCACCATCCATCGCCGCGGGCAGATGCATTCCGTGCCAGTGCACCGTCGAGGCCTCGGGCAGCTGATTGCGAACGGTGACCGCGACCTGCTCGCCGCGGTGGGCCCGCAGCGTCGGCCCGAGGTAGCTACCGTTGAACCCCCACGTCTCGCTCGCCTGCCCGGCCCGGAATTCCGTGAATCCCGTACGCATTTCGAGCTCGAACTCCCGCGTGCCGTCCGGCCGCACCGTCGACGGCGCCAACGGCGGAATCGCGAGCTCGTTGCGAAACTCCACCCGGCCGACGGTGCTCACTACCGCGTTCACGTACACCTGGCGCACGCCACCACCGATCGCGAGCCCGAGCAACACTCCGAGCGCAGCGAGAATCAGGAACAACCGCCGCCACCTGCGCGGCCGGGAAACCGAAACCATCTGCTGACGGTAGGAATCGAGCCCACCCCGTCACATCCGGAAGCGTCCCCATTTCGACCCTTGACTTCCGCTGCGCCACACCAGGGTCACTCGCCGCTCAGTTCGGCAGCCGAGTCGTGTCCGGCCGCGGCGGTGCGCCGCAGAAAGTCCGCGATCAGCTCGAGCTCGGACTCGGTGTAGTGCGTGCACAGCTCGTCCATTCGACTGTTCATTCCCGATAGCACCCGGTAGAGCTCGGTGTTGCGCTCGCGGGTGGCTCGAATGGTGACGGCGCGACGGTCGGTCGCCGCCGGATCGCGCTCGCGGGTGATCCAGCCGCCGCGCTGCAGACGGTCGAGCACGCCGGTCATCGTCGCGGGATGCAGCCCGGCGAGCTTGGCCAGCGCGCTCGCGCTGAGCGGCCCGTGCCGATCGACCAGGTCGAGGCAGGTCCAATCGACGTCCTTGAGCTCGACCTTGCCGCCGAACTGCCGGTTGAGCAGCGCCAGCTGAGTGTTCAGGGCGCGCAGTGACTCCTTGACCGCGTTGGCCGAGCGCCGATGACGGCGAGCGTCCGGCATTGCTACCTCTTCCGTATTGTATGAAACTCATATTAATTGATATGGTCCTCATATGATACGACGCTCGAACGAACAGGCGTCGCTCCCGATATCCCGAGAAGGATCACCATGCGCATCACTGTTTTCGGAGCCAACGGACCTACCGGCCGCCTGCTGGTCGATCAAGCGCTCACCGCGGGCCATGACGTCGTCGCGGTCACACGCCGACCCGAGGAGTTCCCGATCGACCGCGACCGGCTGACGGTCCTAGGCGGCGATGTGCGGGAAGCGGATTCGGTACACCTGGCCACCGCGGGTGCCGACGCGGTGCTCTCGACATTGGGGGTTCCGTACGGCAAGGAGCCGATCGACACGTACTCGGTCGGCGTCGCCAATATGGTCGCCGCTATGCGCCGCAACGACATTCGGCGCATCGCGGTGGTGTCGTCGAGCGCCGTGGATCCGCAGCCGTTCGCCGACGCCGGTTTCCTGTTCAACCGCGTGCTACAGCCCTACATCGCGCGGGTGATGGGCAAAACGCTCTACGACGACATGCGGCGGATGGAATCCTTGCTCGCCGCAACCGATCTCGACTGGACCATCGTGCGCTCGGGCGGCTTGTACCACCTGCCCGCCGTCACGGACTATCTGCTGGTCGAGGGCCGCGCCGACAAGCGCTACACCGCCCGCGCCGACTTGGCGGCCGCCATGCTCCGGCTGATCGACGACGACGAGTTCGTGCGCAAGATCGTCAGCGTGGCGACGACAACGGACAACCCAAGCCTGTTCCAGTTGCTCCGCACGGAGGCGCTGGGAAAGAGCTGATCATGTGACTCAGATCACAACGGTGATCTGTCACGTCGGCACGGGGTTGTTTGTCCCATGGTCGTCACCAACCCGGGTGACCTGACCATCGGAGCAACCCATGAACACCGAACACCGGATCGTCATCCTCGGCGCGGGCTACACCGGCCTGTTGACCGCCGTGACGCTGGCCCGCCGCACCCGTGCCATGAAGGTGCGAATCACCCTGGTCAACCCGTCGGCGCGCTTCACCGAACGCCTGCGCATGCACCAGATCGCCGCCGGTCAGGAACTGCCCGACCATCGCATCACCGACATCCTCACCGGCACCGACGTCGAATTCGTCCAGGGCTGGGCCACTTCCATCGATCCCGCTCGCCGACGGGTCATGGTCGACGGCACCACGACACTGCCCTACGACGAACTGGTCTACGCGCTCGGCAGCAGCACCGACACCAGTATCGTCCCCGGCGCCGCCGACCACGCCTGGACCCTCAACGACCCGAAGGCCGCGCACCGCTTCGCCGAGCGGCTGAATAGTGTTGCGGCCCAGGGCGGCGCCGTCGCGGTGTGTGGCGCAGGCTTGACCGGCATCGAGGCCGCAGCCGAAATCGCCGCCGACCACCCGGGATTGCGCGTCACCCTGATCAGCAACGGCGAACCCGGCACCATGATGGGCGACAAGGCCCGCGCCTACCTGCACCGCGCACTGGACCGACTCGGCGTCACCCGCGAAATCGGCCAGGCCGTCACCAAGGTGCTGCCCGAGGCCGTCGAATTGGCCGACGGCACACTGATTCCCGCCGACCTGACGCTGTGGACCACCGGCGTCCGCGTCTCGCCGCTGGCCGCGCAGGCCGGCATCGACACCGACGCGCGCGGACTCGTCGTGGTCGACGAGACCTTGCGCTCGGTCTCGCATCCGAACATCCACGCCGTCGGTGACGCAGCGGCGATCCGTGTGCCCTGGGGCCAGATTCACGGCACCTGCCAGAGCGGCATGCCGACGGCCGCCTATACCGCCGCGGCCATCGCCCGGCAGCTGCGCGGCAAGCAGCCGAAACCGTTCCGCTTCGGCTACTTTCACCAGCCCGTCAGCCTCGGCCGTCGCGACGGCGTCATCCAGTTCACCCGCTCGGACGACACCCCAGGACGCTTCTATCTGACCGGACGACTCGCCGCCGCCTACAAGGAGTCGGTCAGCGCCAGCCCAGTTCCGATGTTCCGGCTCAGCAGGCGAATGAATCCTCCGGTCAAGCTGCGGGCGGGCCGCCAGGCCCTCACCCAGGGCCGGGTGGTGGTTGGCAAACCCGAACATCATTGAGGAGCATGACCCGATGGTGAACCCGACGCCCGCGCAAGATCCGTTTCTCGAACACCGGCGACTCCTGTTCGCCACCGCGTATCGGATGCTGGGCACCGTCACCGACGCGGAGGACATCCTCCAGGACACGTGGCTCAAATGGCACGACACCGACCAGACGACGGTGCGGCACCCGAAGTCCTACCTGGTCCGCACCGTCACCAATCTGGCGTTGAACCGCCTCACCTCCGCCCGCGCCACTCGCGAGAACTACGTCGGCCCTTGGCTTCCCGAACCACTGCTCACCACACCGAACATCGCCGAGGAGACCGAATTGGCCGACACCGTGTCCACCGCGATGCTGGTGGTGCTCGAAACCCTGAGCCCGATCGAACGCGCGGTGCTGGTGCTGCGTGAGGTGTTCGGCTACACCCACGCCGAGATCGCCGACACCCTCGATCGTCCCGAACCGACCATCCGCCAGATCGCGCACCGGGCCCGCGCTCACGTGCAGGCCCGCCGCCCGCGCTTCGACACCGATAAGGATCAGCGCGATCACATCACCGCGCGGTTCATGGCGGCCTGTTCCGGCGGTGACCTCAACGCGTTGATGGATCTGCTCGCTCCTGACGTCACCTGCTGGTCCGACGGCGGCGGCGTGGTGACCGCGGCTCGGCGACCGCTGCACGGTCCTGATCATGTGGCGCGCTGGACCCTCGGCGTGTTCGCCAAGCCGATCGTCGCGGGTTACGAGCTCGAGCCCACCTACCTCAACGGTGAACTCGGCGCAATGGCCCGGATCGGTGGCCACCCGGTCGCCGCGTTCACCTACGACATCGTCGACGGCCGCATCCAGAACCTGCGACTGCAGGTGAATCCGGGCAAGCTCAAAGGCCTTGCGCTGGGGCCGGATCTCGTCGGATGACGCGCCTGGAGCCTTGGCCGGCTGTTGTCGCCCGTGCTCGTCATAGGCTGCTGCGGTGACCAACCAGAGCGCAGAGCTGTCCGCGGAGGGCGGCCAGCTGCGGGCTTCGACGCTGGAGCTCTTCTTCGATCTCGTCTTCGTCTTCACCATCACCCAGCTGACGCACGTCTTCACCCACCATCCCGGCTGGCAGGCCCTTGGCCAGGTGGCGCTGCTGTTCGGCCTCATCTGGTGGATGTACAGCGGGTATGTGTGGCTCACCAACGAGGTCGCGCCGAACAGCTCGGCTCGCCGAACCTGGTTGCTGATCGGGATGTTCTCCTTCTTCGTCCTCGCACTGGCCATTCCGGATGCGTTCCACGGCACCGGGCTCGCCTTCGGCTTCGGCTACGTCCTGGTGACCGCCGTGCACACCGCGCTGTTCGCCTCCAGCGGCGGTGCGTCCGCCGCGCGGGCCATCAAGCACATCGGGCCGTTCAATCTGCTGGCCGCGGGGCTGGTGCTGGCCGGTGGATTCCTGCACGGTTGGGCGCAATATGTGTGCTGGGGACTGGCGCTCGCGGTTCAGGTCGGCAGCCCCTACCTCACCGATACCGGCGATTTCGTCATCCGCGCGAGCCATTTCTGCGAGCGGCACGGCCTGGTCGTGATCATCGCGATCGGCGAGTCCATCATCGCGATCGGTGCCGGACTGGCCGGGGTGCAGATCACGCCGCAGCTGATCGTCACGGTGTCGCTCGCGCTGTGCCTGGCCTACGTGCTGTGGTGGGCGTACTTCGGCTTCGACGACGAACGCGGCGAGCACGCGCTGGCCGCGCTACCCGAACGGCAACGCTCCCGGCCTGCGGTCCTTGCCTACGGTTACGCGTTGTATCCGCTGCTCATCGGCGTCACCATGACCTCGGCAGGTCTGCAGATGAGCATCGGGCACGGCAACGAATCCGTCAGCCTGGCCGCCGCGGCTGCGCTGTCCGGTGGTGTCGCCCTGTATTTCCTCGGGCAGTTCTTCTTCCGACTGGCCCTGCAGCTGCCGCGGCCGTGGCTCCGGTTGATCGCGGCCGCTGCCGTCGCGGCGACCACCCCCATCGGCGTCGTGTGGGTGTCGTGGGCGCAGTTGGCGACGCTGGTCGCGGTCGGCTATCTCGCGGTGATCGCCGACGACCTGATCACCCTGCGGAGCGGGCAGCACAGCTCCTACCTGTAGATCATCGGGGCGGCGCGGTGGTTGACCGAAACCTGTCGTAGCCGTCTTGGACAATGGTGGGCGTGTGTGCCGATGAGCTGAACGTCGATCCGCCCGCCGCCGCCCGCCGTGTCCTGGGCGCCACCCTCTGGTCCGGTCCGGTCGGGGTCCGGATCGTCGAAGTCGAGGCCTACGGGGGTGATCCGGCCGGACCGTGGCCGGACCCGGCGTCGCATTCCGGGCGCGGGCGAACCAAGCGCAACACGGTGATGTTCGGTCCGGCGGGGATGCTGTACGTGTACCTGAGCTACGGCATGCACATGTGCATCAACGTGACCAGCGGGCCGGACGGGACGGCGAGCGCGGTGCTGATCAGGTCGGGTGAGGTGGTCGCCGGGCTCGAGGAGGCGCGCGCCCGACGGCTGCCCGCGCGCACCGATGCCGATCTGGCGAAGGGGCCGGGCAATCTCGGCAGCGCGCTGGGCATCACCCTGAACGACTACGGAACCCCGCTGTTCGAACCGTCCTCGCCGATTCGACTGGAACTCGCCGATGCCCTCGACGAGGAGATCGCCAGCGGTCCCCGGGTCGGCGTGAGTACCGCCGCGGACCTGCCGTGGCGGTTCTGGCTACCGTCCTCGCCCGCGGTCTCCACCTATCGGCGCAGTCCGCGCGCGCCGCGGGCCGAGGCGTCCTGACGTCTCCGATCGACGGCCGAGGTCGAAGGCTCGTAATTCGCTCGACCAGCGGCGGTATCGCCGACACACTGAGGCGCACTCGAGCCACCAACCACCCGTGCGGAAAGATGGGACACCGTGAGCGGCGACATCATCGACGAATTGACCTGGCGCGGACTGATCGCGCAATCCACCGACCTGGACGCGCTGCGCGCGGCCCTGGACGCGGGACGGTTGACCGTCTATGCCGGTTTCGATCCCACCGCGCCCAGCCTGCACGCCGGACATCTGGTGCCGCTGCTCGCGCTGAAGCGGTTCCAGCGCGCGGGCAACCGGCCGATCGTGCTGGCCGGCGGCGCCACCGGACTCATCGGCGACCCGCGCGACGTCGGCGAGCGCACCATGAACTCCACCGACATCGTGCAGGAATGGGCCACCCGGATCCGTTCGCAGCTGGAACGGTTCGTCGACCTGGACGATTCGCCGACGGGCGCGGTGCTCGCGAACAACATGGAGTGGACCGGGCAGCTGTCCACCATCGACTTCCTGCGCGATATCGGTAAGCACTTCTCGGTAAACGTCATGCTGGCGCGCGACACCATCAAGCGCCGCCTGGACGGCGAAGGCATCTCCTACACCGAGTTCAGCTACATGCTGTTGCAGGCCAACGACTACTTGCAGCTGCGCCGCAACTACGACTGCACGTTGCAGGTCGGCGGTTCCGATCAGTGGGGCAACATCATCGCCGGCGTGGAACTGAACCGTCGGGTCGACGGCGCGGCGGTGCACGCGCTCACCGTTCCACTGGTGACCTCGGCCGACGGCAAGAAGTTCGGCAAGTCGACCGGCGGCGGCAGCCTGTGGCTCGATCCCGAGATGACCAGCCCGTACGCCTGGTACCAGTACTTCGTGAACACCGCCGACGCCGACGTGGTGCGGTACCTGCGCTGGTTCACCTTCCTCTCCCGCGAAGAACTGGCCGAGCTCGAAGTGGCCACGGCCGAGCGCCCGCATGCGCGGGAAGCGCAGCGCAGGCTGGCGGCGGAGATGACCACGCTGGTGCACGGTGAGGCGAACACCCGCGCGGTGCAGCTGGCCAGTCAGGCCTTGTTCGGCCGCGGCGAGCTGCGCGAATTGGACGAGCCGACCTTGGGTGCCGCGCTGCGGGAAGCCGCAGTGGCCGAGCTGTCGGCGGGGGAGCCGAGCACGATCGTCGATCTGCTCGTCGCCACCGGGCTGAGTGAGAGTCGCGGTGCCGCCCGGCGTGCGGTGAACGAAGGCGGGGCGTCGGTGAACAACGAGCGCGTCTCCGACCTCGAGTGGACCCCCTCCGACAGCGACTACCTGCACGGACGGTGGCTGGTGCTGCGGCGCGGAAAGAAGAACCTCGCCGGGGTACTGCGGGCAGGTGCATGAAGATCGCGGTGGCTTGAGTCACATCCGTGTGATTCAAGCCGTCGTTCGGCCCGAGTCTGCGGCTCTGACCTGGGGAAACGCCGGCGTGAACAGCGGATTTGACTCTGCGTTATCCGCCGCGTAACTTTATCCAAGTCAGAGCGACACGGACACCGACCCGGAGCCGAGAAGCACAGCGGAAACGCTGAGCGGATGGACCGGGAAACGAGGTAGTACGGGGTGCGCCTGGCCATCAGCAAGACGCCTAAGGCGATCACGCGGACTTGACTCTGCGGGAGAAGCGGTTTAGGCTGGAACAGTTGCCTCACGGACGAACCGGTTAGCGCCGGGGATGAAGTGTGTGCGTGTGTTCTTTGAGAACTCAATAGTGTGTCGATGAATGTCAGTGCCAA
>NZ_JBIUBB010000010.1:0-201964 GCF_044547795.1 Nocardia sp. NPDC052316 | reverse complement strand
CCGCCACAACCACGTGGGTGTGGGGTTGGGCCCGGCCCCCCCCCCCCCCCAGTGTTGGGGGGGGGGGGGGGGGGGGGCCGGGGCCGCGCGCCCCCCCCCCCCCCCCCCCCCCCCCGCCAGGTGGTGAAGTCGAACTCGAGGTATTGCTCAGCGGCCGAAGGGATGTGCGTGAGCGTGAGATCGGCGAGATTGCCCTGGTCGGTCCGCACGCAGAGGTGGCCGTCGATGGGCAGGTGGTAGACATTGTCGAGGGTTTGGGTCCAGGCGGCCGGCGCGATGGCGGCGCAGCCGTCGAGGCCGGCCTCAGCGCGTGGAATGGCGAAGCGCGCGGCACCGTGGGTCATGGCGTTGAGGGAGTCGCCGGTTCTGGACGGACTCATGTCCACACCGGGCTCGTTCTGATCGCGGATCTGTCCGGTATCCAGGTCGATGCCCTCGACGTTGGCGATCCTGCGTTTCACACCGTGGGCAATCGAGGGTGGCGCGGTGGTCGTGGGTCGGGCGGACGGGCCGACGGAAGTGGTGGGACCGGGGCCGCCGGACGCACTCGGCGTCGCCGACGGTGGATTCGAGCCCGCACACTCGGCGATGCCGACGATCACCGCGAACACACCCGCGACGCTGCCCACGATGGTCCAGAACAGCGATGAGGTCCACCAGTGTGCCGGACGGCCGGTGTTGCCGGGTGCCGGTTCGTTGTCGGGCATCTTGTGCTTCCCCTGTCGCCGGATGTCGGTCCGCACCTGCGACAGGCGAACCGCAGCCCGCGCCGCAGAAGCTGTCCCGCCTGCGGCGAGACACGAAAGACCTTACATAGCAAGCGGCTATCCGAATGTGGGTTTCGACCAACCCCACCCGTGCTGGCAGTCGGGCCGCGCGCCGCTGTATTGTTCGCGTCAGCAACTAGTTGCTCGGATCGAGCAAGCCCGCTGGTGAAAAAGGGGAGGGCCCACGCCCGTTGGCGGCCCGTAGCGCACCGGTATGCTCGCCGATCTGTCGCACGCTGAGAGTTCTACCAGCAGTAGTACAGAGCAGATCGCTTGTCGCACATGGCTCGGACTCGCGCCGAGCCGACCCACTCGACGGCCGCGCAGGTGCTCGCGGCGGCCGGCGAGGAATACGCGTGTTCGAGGACAACACCACAACTCAGCCGACCAGAATCAGGGCGCACATGACGAATTCCACCACCCAGGCAATGCCGCCGGGCCTGGAAGCCGACGAGGGCACGGCACTGTCACACCGGCAGATCATGACCATTCTGTCCGGCCTGCTGCTCGGCATGTTCCTGGCCGCGCTGGACCAGAACATCGTGAGCGTCGCGATCGTGAAGATCGCCAACGACCTGCACGGCTTCGATGAACAGGCATGGGCGACAACGGCTTACCTGATCACCGCGACGATCACCACGCCGCTCTACGGCAAGCTGGCCGACATCTACGGGCGTAAGCCGTTCTATCTCACCGCGATCGGGCTGTTCATCCTCGGCTCGGTGGCCTGCACCTTCGCCGCCTCCATGTATCAACTCGCCGGCTTCCGCGCGTTTCAGGGGCTCGGCGCGGGCGGCTTGATGTCGCTGGCGTTCACCATCATCGGCGATATCGTGCCCGCCCGCGAACGGGTGCGCTACCAGGGCTACTTCATGATCGTCTTCGGTACCGCGACGGTGCTCGGGCCGGTGCTCGGCGGATTCTTCTCCGACTACCAGACGCTCGGCGGGATCGACGGCTGGCGCTGGGTGTTCCTGGTGAACGTGCCGGTCGGCGTGCTCGCCTGGCTGGTCGTCGCGAAGGTGCTGAACGTGCCGCATCAGCGCCAGCGTCATCGCATCGACTGGTTCGGCGCGGTGGCGTTGACGATCGGGGTGGTGCCGCTGCTGGTCGTCGCCGAGCAAGGCCGACACTGGGGTTGGGGCGCGCACCGGTCGCTGCTCTGCTACGGGATCGGCGCGTTCGGGCTGCTGCTGTTCCTGCTCGTCGAGTTCCTGATGAAGGACGCGGCGCTGATTCCCCTGCGGCTGTTCAAGAGTTCGACGTTCAGCGTCACCATCACGGGCGGGTTCATTGTCGGCGTCGCCATGTTCGGCGCCATCACCATGGTGCCGCAGTACTTTCAGGTGGTGCGCGGGTTCACCCCGACCAACGCGGGTCTGTTGATGCTGCCGCTGGTGCTCGGCATCACGATCGGCGCGCAGCTCGCCGGGCGGATCACCAAGAAGACCGGCCGCTACAAGATGCTGCCCGTGGCAGGCACTTTCGTCATCGCGGTCGGCTCGGCGCTGTACGCGCAGGTGCACTACGACAGCCCGCTGTGGCAGCCGCTGGCCTACAGTGCGGTGATCGGGCTCGGGCTCGGCGGCTGCATGCAGACGTTGATCATCGCGGCGCAGAACGCGGGCCCCCGGTCGGACATGGGGGTGTCCACCGCGTCGGCGACGTTCTTCCGCCAGATGGGTGGCACGCTCGGTGTCGCGGTGTTCTTGACGATCATGTTCAACCTGTTGCCCAACAAGATAATCGCCGCGTTCGGTGGAATATTGCCGCCGGAGTTCGGTGCCGACCAGCTCGCCGGTATCCAGAGCAACACCAGCGGCATCGAGGCCATGCCCGATGCGCTGAAGGTGCCGATACTGACGGGTTTCACCGACTCCATGCAGGCGGTGTTCTACGTCGCGGCTGGGGTGGCGCTGCTGGCGTGCCTGGTGCTCCTGCTCATGAAAGAGATTCCGTTGCAGGATGCTCCGGTGCCGGTCACGGCGCCGCCCACGGCATCGCCTGTCGCGGAGTCGAGTTGGGACGAGGATCAGATGTGGGAGGGCGCCGCTCAGGTGCTCTCGGAGCCTGAACCGGCGATGGCCGGGGCCGTCAGCACGCACGCCTCGGTCGAGCACGCCGGCAACGGCTCGCACCAGTTCGCTGTGGCGGCAACCGGTTCCGCGGTGACCGTGCTCGATGCGGACGGAATCGGCGACGACGACGGCACGATCGGTGGGCACATTCGCCGGGAAGACGGTCATCCCGTACCCGGTGCCACGCTGACGCTGATCGACCAGCGTGGGCATCAGGTGTCGCGTACCAGCGGAGATGCCAAGGGCGGCTATCTGATCGGCGTCCCCGACGGCGGCAGTTATGTGCTGATCGTGTCGGCCACCGGTCACCAACCTGCCGCGGTCACCGTGTCCGGCGGCCAGCGCCGCCAGCAGCTGGACCTCACGTTGCTCGGTTCCGGCGAGGTGTCCGGCGTCGTCCGCTCGGCCGCCCGCGGTACTCCGCTCGCCGGTGCGACCGTCACGCTGACCGACCTGGAAGGCGACGTCGTCGGCACCGCTGTCACCGCCGCCGACGGTACTTACACCTGCCACGGAATCGTCACCGGCACATACACACTCGTAGCCGTAGCCGAACACATGCGCCCCACCGCAGCCACCCTCACCGTCCCCGACACCGGTCTACTCCGCCACGACATCGAACTGGCCCCCATGGCGGTCCTCACCGGGATCGCACGGGCCGAAGACGGCCGCCCGATCCCCGACGCCCAGATCAGCCTCCTCGACGCCACCGGCGACGTGACCGCCACCACCCGCACCGACGACAACGGCCACTACCTCATCCCCGACCTACCGCAAGGCAGCTACACCATCGTCGCGCGCGGCTACCCGCCGTCGACCAGTCAGGTCACCGTCACCGGCGGCGAAGTCCAGCACAACGTCGAACTCGCCTACTCGCAAGATGATTCGCCGAACCCGGCCCGGACGTGACCCCTGGCGACGTCGCCTGATCAAAGGCCCGGTTGATCACCCAGTCGGGCCGAGATGGCCGCCTCGAGCTCGCCCATCGTCCTGGTGAACACGGTCTCGAGATCCACCTCGTATCGATGGGCCAGAATCAACACCGACCAAAGGCAGTCGGCGAGTTCATGTTCCAGCGCGGCACGTCCGCCCGGCATCGATCGGGTGCCCTCGGCCGCCATCACCAGCTTCGCGAGATCGCCTACATCACCGACGAACCCGAGCATGAAGTCTGCCCGGGTCCATGTCCGGCCTCGCTCGGCGAGGTTGAGTGCGTCGTAGAGGTCGTGAATCGTTACGGCCCGTGCTTGCAGTTCGGAGATGTCCACCCCACCTGTCTACCTGGGGGTTAATGCGGGACGCTCAGGCACGCCACTCGGGCGCCGGCCATGCCCGCGTTGCCGTCGGTGGTGTCGGTCTTCTTCTCGTGCACGACGATCGATCCGGCTTTGCCTTTGCGGAAGGTCCAGTCGACCATCGAGACCTGGGTGGCGTTGCCGTTCTTGTCGGTGGTGAAGTCGAGCCACATCTCGTTTCGCGGATTGGCGTACTTCGCGTCCATCGACATCCCGCCGTTGGCATTCGGGTCTTCCACGTTCTGATAGTGGACGCCGGAGTCGGCCGGCTTCGGGCCACAAGACTTCACGTGCGCGTGCGACCCGTACACGCGATTGGGGAGCAGGCCGGAGACGGTCAGGATGGCCACGGTCTTCTCATCGAAGCTGCCGATGACCACCCTGGCACGGCTGCCGGTGGGGGCCAGCGTCTGGTCGTGGGTGACGGCGACGGCGCCGTCCTGCCAGGGCTTGAAGGTCCCTTCGGCGACGACGGGTCCGTTGGCATGCGCGGGTGCCGCGGGAATCAGCAGGGCGGCGGGAATCAGCAGGGCGGCGGCGATCGCGCCGAGCAGGGTTGGTTTGTCATTCATGGGATCAGGCTCCGCCGGGGCAACAAACCACGTCAAACATTTCCATGTGGGGATTGTTGGCCGATTACGACCGCGCGATCGGTGCCCGCCGCGGGCACCCGGCCGGGCATGAACGGATCGAATTCCGTAGGGTCCCCGCGACGCCGGTATTCCCGGCAGTCTCGCTACTGAACTATGCCCCAGGAGTTTTCACCCATGTCGATCAGGACTCGGCGCCCATCGGCCGACACGATCTCGGTGACCGAGTTCGCTGACCCGAGTACCCGCACGCTGCTGGCCGGCGACGGCACCACCACCCTGCTGCTCGAGGCCATCCTGCGCGCGCCGGTCACCGTGCGCGTCCGAGAGCAGCACCTGCAAGACGCCGAGGAGCTACCGCCCGAAATCGGTCGAGCACTGCAATTGCCGCCGCAGTGCCGAGTGCTGGTTCGGGAGTCGATGTTGATCACGCCCGACGAGCAACCGGTGTCGTACAACCGAGCGATCATCACGACCGAGCCCGGCAATCCGCTCTACCCGCTCATCGATGACCGCCACACCCCACTGGGCCGGGCCTTGCTCGCCGCGGCAATCGAACAGCACCGACAAATCCTGACTACCGGCCACCGCCACTGGCCGTTCAGTGCCGAATTTCGGGCCGCCGCCGCCAAGACCTACCTCATCCATATGGACGGCCGACCCCGCCTGCACCTGACCGAGACCTACAGCCCCGATCTCTTTCCCGCCGATCTCGAACCCGCTGTGTGCACCTCGGCCGGTGCGATCGGTGCGGCGTCGAACCATACGCAGGAGGACAATCTGTGACCTGAGCGGACTCGCCGCGGCAGCTGACCGAAGTCAGGTCATCCGAGTCCACACCCAGCGGTCCTCGCTCGGTAGCGGTGGCTGCAGATGCGCGCCGAGCCCGTGTCGGATTCTGTGCACCGCTTCAGATTGCTCATGCCGCATGGGTTTTCGGAGCGGCCGTGTCGGTGGTCTTCTCTACGCTGCTGCCCATGACCCGTTCCCGGACCAGACCGCACCACGCTTCCGCCGACCCTGCTGAGACGATTGCGCCCTCGCTATCGGAGGCCACGCTACCCCTGGCGCGGCCGGGCGATGGTGGGGTCTCGCTGGTGGGGACGGTGTGAGAAGTGTTCAGACTCGATGGCGAAGTGGGTGTCTCCTACAGTCAGATCTATGTCGAGAGTGACCCTGGGGACTTCGGCCCGCGCATGCACGAGGCGTTCGCCGGGCAGAGCTCAGGACTGTGCGGCGCCGCGGTACCCGGCGCGCTGTTCCTGAGCACTGGTCTGCACACCGGCGACGTCGGCTTCACCGTCGAAGTTCGCGGCCAGGCTCCCGCCCTGGATCCGGCATGGGAAGACGTAGTGGAGGTCTCCTTCTACCCGCTCTCGGAGCAGACCTTCCTGGTGCAGTGGGCAGGCGAGGACTCCTGGGAACTGGACTTGAAAGAAGGGCTCGACTACCGGGTGCGGTACTGCGCGCGGGGCATGGACCAGGCACGAGAGAAGGACGTCAGACTCGACGATGAGCCGCTACTGGACCGTTACCTCCTGCAGTTCTGGCCCGCCCCGCCCGAACCGGATCGCATCGTGCGCCAGACGTCGCAGAGCGCGGCCTACTCCCATGACTGGGTACGCAGGCAACCTGATGACGGGTTCCGCGTGCGGGCCATCATGGCCCAGCGGCGGGCACACCTCACCCCCGAGGGCCCCGAGTCGTTTCGCGACGCCGAATCTCCGGACTCGACTGCGGATATCGCGGTCATCTCCCGCGAGGCCGATCTCCAGTCTGTCCGCGAGCAGTTGACAGCGCTGAGCTCCCATCCCGCAGCGCTGTCCTGGGATTGGGTCGCCGACTTTTGTATCCCCGCTTACGATGCCGAGCACACCCCCGACGATTGCGTCGGTTACCTGGAGGCGTTCCTCGAAGAGATCGGTGAGCGCGCCTTTGCCCTCGGTACTGTCCTGGCGTCGCTGGAATCCGGGCACGCCTACTACCTGGCGTTCGTGACACCGACCGAGTTCGAACAGCTCTCGCGGCTGCTCACCGCACACCGGATGAGCGCGGAAAGCGTGCGGTACGGCCGCTGGACGCGGCGCGTGAGCTGGGAAGAACGTGCCGCGAGCAGTGTGATCAGCGCCTGGGCCATACCCGACGACCACAAGAGTGCAGCCCCCGGAGCTGCGATCACGTGGCGCGAGAGCCCCGAGGCATCCGAGGACACCGAACCGGACCGCCTCGCCTGACGCATTGGTTCCGCGCCCGAAACCCCGCCCGCTGTCCCGTCTCTGCCACCCGCTTGCGCCCGGCAAAGTAGCGCCGCCGAATTGGGACGCAATATTCGGCATAGCGGGATCTTCTGTGCCGCAGTCGATCTGGCTCGTAAAGCATTCGACCAGCGGCGTCGCGGTGCCTTGGCACCTCAACTCGCGACACCGCCGGATCCGGCCCGACGCAAATACACCTGGCGTCGGGCCGGATCGAACTCACATGTTGCGCCAGTTCGGAGCGGGCGGATACTCGTCCGGGCAGACCGTCTCCAGCGGGAACCACATGGGCGCCTCGGTCGACTCCTCGAGATTCCAGCACATCACACCCGGCTCGCGCGGCTCCGCGTAAGCGGCGCCGGAAGCAATACCGGCGGCACTGATCGCGACCCCCGCCACAATCGCAACCCTTGTGGCCAAGCGATTGATACTCATATTCGCACTCCCCTTCGAATCAAACAGCGACAGAACCCGTTATCGAGCATGCACGCTGCGGAAACCAACTGCTTCCACTTGTATTAGATGCATGTGGGCGGCAATCGGTTCCATCATTTTCGCGCAAGCCATCGACAAAGCCCTGAGGCCCCAGTCGGTTTCGCGCAGGTGCTGGGCAAAGCCCATGGCGTACTGCCATATTCATGACACTCCGAAGCGCTGCTCAGCGCTGTATGTCAGCGGTGCTGGTATACGGGCGCTGTCGGCTTCGGCACGTGCGATTCCGCGGTCCTTCACGAGACCAGGGCTCCCAGTCACAGCAAGCAATGCCGCACTGAGCGAGCCCCGCCGAGAAGATCGACCACATCCGCCAGCTCGCACCTGGAACACGGGTAGTCGGCACTGTCGGATGTTCTGCGCGGCATTCGATCTCGATGAGTAGAAGGTGCGCCACGCGGCATTATGGTGCGTTCGCCGACGCATATGGTTCGCGTTGGGTTCGCTGGGCTTCTTATAGGTCGATGGGGGTGCTGGGCCCCCGTAAGAATGGGACAGTCGTAGTGCTGGGGGCCGATATGACCGGGGATGATGCGAAGCGCGCAACAGTCGAAGCGAGCGCTGCCGCGTCGCTCCAGGCGGGATCGATCACGATCTTGTATTCGGTGCTGTCCACCACGTCGACCATCACCACGACCGCGTCATGTGCATCCGTGGCGACGATCCGACCATCGATCATCTGGTCCAAGCCGTCCGCGAACTGCTGGATCCCGGGCCAATCGAAGATGGCCGCCCCAGCTTCGACCGCGACCTGGAAATCTGCCCAAGTGAGGCCGTCGGGGAATCGTCCGATACCGTCGAAATCCTCGAGTTTCCACCGCCAATTGTTCGCTTGGAACAACGTCAGAACATCGCGCAGAGGCATCAGAGTTTGCTGGTCAGTCCACATAGGGATCGTTTCAACGATCATCGAACATCCTCATCGACGTGGCCGTCCACGCGCAGCCACATGCACGCGAGTATGACAGAACACATCCGGAATTCGCCAAGAAGAATCCGTCGTCGGCAGCTGCGCGCGCTGGGAGACGATGTCGGTCAACCGGTTTGAGCGCCTCACCAACGCGCGGGTCGCGGCAAGCACATGAATGTGTGCCGCGGGACTGGGTTCAGTCAGATCCTCGACACCCGCTCACAAATGAATCCAGCCGAGCGAAAACGATGTGTTGGGCTTGCTCCGGAGTGATGTTGTCGGTCAGGGTCAGTCCGGCAAGGCCCGTGGACAGCGCGAGGAGTTCGAGTGCAGCCTCGGCAACGTCGAGACCCGTTGCGGCCGTGCGGCCCAGCAGAAGTGCGATCAGGTCGATCAGCCCGCCGTAGCCCTGGGTCACCTGGACGGCGAGACCGGGGCGCGGCAACGCGTGTGTCTCGAACGCCTGCATGATTCGGAAGAGGCGGCGGTCGGCGGCTGTTCGCGGAATAGTCTCGGCAAGTATCGCGCGCAGCACCGCGACCGGGTCGTCGGTGCCCGCTGCCGCGGCTTGCTCTTGAACTCGCTTGCCGCTGACCTCGGCGATGCCGGCGAATGCTGCGGCGAAGAGATCTTCCTTGGTAGGAAAGTAATGCTGGACTCGGCCGATGGAGACGCCCGCCTGCTGGGCGACGTTGCGGATGCTCATCCTTTCGACTCCTTCGGTGTCCACGATCGTGAACACCGCCTCCAGAATCGACTGCCGTCGCTCGTCGTGCGCGGCACCCACACCGCGCACTGCAGCGCCCTTGCCGCCCACCGCCAACCCCTTTCCATGTCGATCGTATTGGTTTGACTCTAGTCTTGGCCAAGGCTACCCTGGCACAATCAAATCAATACGATCGTATCGAAAAGGGAGAACGATGTTCGAAACACTGGGGTTACTCCTGCTCATCCAGGGCGTCGGCGGGCTGATCAACAATCTCGCCGGGGGCTCGAAAAGTTGGTTCGTGCTCAACTATCTCGACCTCCCGGGCTGGGCGCGGCTCACCGGCTACCTGATCCTCAGCGCTATTGGTGCTGTACTTGCGCTGCGGTACAAGGCTTTCCGCTGACCGAACAAGTCCGGCGCCTGGTTGTATGGGGTCGCGGTGAGCGCGGTCGGCCTCCGCGCGAACGAAGCGACGACCGGGCGCCTGGATCGGACGCCGAGGTGCCTGCACGAACTTGCGGCCGGGTATGGGCAGATGGCTGAGCCCGCAGCCAATACCGGACATCCACCCCAGGGCATCACGCTCACCCGGCAGATGTACTTGTAGGGGCCGAAAGTCGTGGCGGACCGCCAGCTCACTGACCTGGCCGTTTCCGATTTGTCTCACGCCGTGGCGGTCGTTGCCAGTCTCGGATCGGCATTTCCGCACGCTTCATCCGAGATCGAGGACGTCCCGCCGCCGGTATGAGGGTGCGGCCGACGCAGTGCGCGTGCCTTCTGCACCAAATCTCCACGAGTACAAACCCGTGAGTCCACCGTGGCCCGTTAACGTGACGGCATGTTCAACCTGAAGTCCTGGCACCGTGGCGGTGGGTTCCGCGCGGCCTGGACTGTCTATGGGGTCGTGGCCGTTATCGGTGTCCTAGCGCCGTTTTCGGTGATGTTCGGCAACGGTTGCTACTACCTGGAGTGCCGAAGCGAGGCAGAACGTCTGCCCTTCGCTGCCGGCGTGACCTATGTCGGTATCGGTACCACGCTGATCGTGGCAGCGGCGATGATGTATCGCGCTGGGTCTCGGGCACGGCCTCGGTTCAAGTGGGTGGTGATCGCGCTGGTCGGGGTCCTCGTTTCCTCTTGCAGCGGTTGGATACTCATGTCCGTCACCGTCTTCGACGGCCGGCCTGCTCTCACCCGGGAAGCGAGGGACATCGAGACCGCGCTCGGCCGGATGCCGGGAGTCCACCAGATCTCCACCGAGGCCGGCCAATTGTTCTCGGCGGTAGTCGTGCTGTCCGAGGACGCGTCGGCGGCACAGACCAGAGCAGTGATCGAGGCTTTCCGCGACCGGACACAAGCTGCCCCGGACTTCGAGCAGTGGGAGACAGAGATCGAAGTTCGCCGGCCAGCCTCGAAAAGCTCCTTCCGAGCAGGGCAGGCGGGGTTCCCCACGGCACCGGACCGCGTCGGTCTGTGGTTTGGCCTGACCGATGCCTTTCCCCAGGATGAGGTGGGATGGACTTATCACACGTGGGCTTACTACGACTACGGAGGAACCGATCAATTCAAAAGGATGGACATCGGTGTTGGCGATATTTCGTTGAAGCTGTTGCACGCAAACGACTTCAACGCCGTCAGCGAAACCTACCGACGCCTGATGCGGGAGTTCCCTGATTTGTCGGGGCTCGATGGGCAATCGGCCCCTCAACTCTGGGGGCCGGGTCACTGAAGGTGGCCAATCGGTACCCGACCGAGCTCGAATTCTCCGTCTGGCATCGCCTCAACGAAGACCAGATCCTGCCCCACAACGTGCTGATGGCTTCGGCAGCCTTGCCCCCGGCAGAACCAGAGCAACCACAAGTTACCGAGCAGCTCCAGTCGCAGGATATCAGCGACGCGAAACTGTTGGCCGAGAAGCACTTTCCGATCGTGGCGGAGCTGGGTTCGCCTGATGTCGACTACCTGGTGACGACAGACCCTCGCGACTATCTCAGGCCCGAAGGGGTAGGGCTCACGTGCAGCCTCGAGCGCAGCCTGCCGATGACCGTCCGCAATCGTAGGTATCTCGCAAACCACCCATTCGACCCCGCTGAGCAGGCATTCACAGTTCGGTATTGGCAATGCTGATCCGCTGGTCCACCGGCACCGTTCACGAGAGAAGCCGACCCGCACTCTGCTCACATGCGCGTGCGACGCCACATAATCGGCACGATCGGATGTTCTGCGCGGTGAGAGAGCCGGGCGATGCCCAGCCGGATTGGATTACACGACTCGGTACGAGGCATCCCCGCACCGTTCTATGCTGTTGGGGTGTTCGATCGGGAGGGTCGCACGCGCATCGAGTGAGTGGGAAATGCGTTGAATGATAGGACAACTGAAGAGAGGGCGCCGCAACCCGTGGGGACGGGTCGAGTGTTCCGGGTACGGCAGATCGGGTGGGGGTTCGGTGTCGTCGCGCTGTTCGCGGCAGGAGTGGCGGCGTGGTTTGTAGGTGGCCTGCCTACCCGCTTCTATCGGCTCGATTTTGTTCCTGCGTGGGTGTTCATCATGGCCGTGCCGGTGTGCTGGACTGCGGGCGCAGTGCTCTGGAGCCATTTCGTCTCGGGGCTGTGCCGGTGTAGGCCGTGGGTCCGCGGCGCGATCGGTGCCGTCCTGGTGTTGATGACGGTGGTCGCGTGGCCGATCACGATCTTCTTGTCCGCCTTGGTCGGCGACGGCGGCCGAGGAACGATCAAGGCCGTCGAGGTCAGTCGCGACGGGCGCTATGAAGCCGTCTCGGAATCGTTCTGGGGCTTCTTCGATCCCTCCTGCCGCGTGTGGTTGCGGGAACGCGGCGGATTGCTCAGCAGGCAGGTCCTGGTGTGGGAGCGAATCGAGGCGAATTGTCCGGTGCGCGTGTACTTCCCGGATGACACCACGATCAGCATCACCGAGCGGAAGGGCGATGCACCCATGACGACGACGTTCGACCCCGATCGGATGGAGGTCGCGCGGACCTTACCGCCAGGCGTCCGTTGAAGTCGCTCGGTCTGGTGGCCGAGCCGGGCGCGCCGGAGCCTGCCACGGCGACGAGGTAGGCACTTGCCGAGGTCGAGCCGAACTTCCAGACTTGCCGAATGCCGGGCAGTGATCGCGGAAGCCGCACCGTCACTTGATCATTCGGAATCGCGGATGCCGCAGCCACGCGTCGAGGAATTCGGCATCGCACACGTGGGATTCGCGGGGTCGGCTGCGCGATCCGTGGTTGACGGCATAAAGCCTTCCCGGCAGTCTGCGCAGGGCGTGCGAGGTGCGCTGCGCGATCTCGGCACGCTGCTCGCGGCTCGGATTCACGTTGGGGATGTGTGCGGGCCACGCGAACGGTGTCAGCGCGCCACCGAACTCGACCAGCGCGTCGAATTCCAGGGCGAAGGCCAGGCAGAGGTGCCCCAGCAGCCGATGATCGGCGTCACCGTTGCACGCCATCCAGGCCCCGATCGCCGCGACGGGCCGGAACCCGATCGCCTCCACCAGGCGCTCGTGGGCTGAATAGTCCTGCCGCACAGACACCCCCACCAAGCCGGCGTCCGAAACATCGCCGGAAATCCCGAGGGCGGCGGGATCCTCGAGCACCCACTCGTCGCGGTGCGCGCAGACCCGGAATCCCGTCCTCATCAGCCGATCGACCTGCGCGTCGGAAACAGGGTTGCGCAACAGCACGCTCGCGACCGGACCCACGCCGTCCATCATGGCTCGCCAGAGGCGGGATCGCACCAGAATTTCTACGTAGGCAGTACCGGGCGCTCATCAACGTAAGTCGTTTTGTGTCAAGCCGTCGCTCAGCAGGTCACTCCGTACCGTTGCACCAGTGGCAGCTCGGCCTTAGTGGGCGGGTCGCCGCCGATTTGGCAATTGCCGATGATGATTCGCAGTCCTCGGTCGCGGTGATAGCTTTCCAGGCCGTCGCGGGGGTCTGAGGTAGCCAGGTAGGAGATGCCGCGCGATCCCAGCTCCGTCGTGGCGGGGAACTGGGCAAGCAGCTCCGCGACGATCGGGATATGTTTTTCGGCAAGCAGCTTCGCGTCGTGGAATTCTCGCGAATGGATCCGCTCGATGACGTCAGGCCATGCCGGATTTCCCGATGGGGTGGATTGCAAGTGCATCAGCACCGTGTGGGCTGGGTCTCGGTCGGTGTTCAGGCGATGCCAAACCGATAGCTCGAGGTCGGTCGGGTATCGGTGGTCTATCCGCAGGAGCCCGCTCTCCGGGGCTGAGGATTTGATCTGCCATGCGGCGTTGGAAAGTTCACTGAAGTCCCGCGTCAAACGCCGATACGCATCGCTGACCACAGTGAAGTCGTCCGAGCGAGCGAGATTCAGTGCAATCTCGCCGACCCCATCGGTCCCCTTCGAGAGCGTGTCGTCGGGCCCGTAATCCATCCGAATGTGAGTGGACCACTGGTAGATCCAGCGCAACTCGTCCTCGGGAAAGGCGAGGCTCAGGGCATGCCATTGGGCAGTATGGTCCGCCGCGGTAGCGAACCCGTGTTTTCCGACTTTGAAGGAGCTCTTCTCATCGCGTCGTCGCACTTCGATATCGGCCCGCAACCCGTGCAACTCCGGAGCGGCTGCTGTCGAGTCGTGGAATGTCCTGATCACTGCGTTGATCTGGTCGACCGATGCTCCCTCGGTCAACACGACTACCCCGGAGAAGTTATCGCCGACCGTGATCGAAACCTGATGAACCCCTGGCAGCTGGCCGAGTACCGATTCGACATCTCGCGCCGCCTTGGCGTGCGCCGGATCGGTCGCGCTGCCGCACGAGGACACGAGGATGCCGGCCAACGCGATCACTGCCCATACGAACCGTGGCCGCCCCCGACCTCGCGTACGATTGATCATCGCCGCGGCAGTAAAAGCGACCCAGGCCGAGCGGATCCCACCCACGCAGACCTCAGACTCCACACTCGACATGCGGGTAAGTTACAGCACGACGAGCCGGACGAACGCTACTCGCAACGTCCGCACATTCCGCATGGCGCGCGTTCTGCGCGGTGATATCGACTGTGGCGCATAGGCTCCGGTCGTATCGACGATGGCCGTGGGCCGAGGTCGCCGCACGTAACGGCACAGTGATGCATCCGCTGGTGCAGTGGCGCAACCGCACGAGGTGACGGCCGGACCCTGGAGGCGATATCCGGAAATGCCGCTACGCCGTCGTTCGGCGCGCGGAATCGGCTGCGGCGCAGCTCATCCGATGACGCCGAAGAGCGAACGTCGCGTCGGCGGGCTGGCAAACAAGTCGATTGCCCGGCTGTCCCGGCACCGCAGGCGATGCCGGGCGCGCCCCGCTGGGTGTTACTGGCGGTTCGCCTTTCCGACCCGGTCCGGGACTTGAACGGTTGCAGGACGAGTAGGCGAGCTCGAGGCCGCCCGCTGCGTGTGCGGGCACCGCACGAGCGTCGGCACCGCGAGTCCTAGCAGCAGGGCTGTCAGACGCCCGATTCGGTGGGACACAGTTTCACACCATGGCTCCTGTCTGGATCGAAAGGCATTGATTTCAGCGACCCCGCACCGTGCACACCAATGCCTCGGCCTCGCACGGGACACCATGGAGTATTCGGAGCGGCCGACGATCTGGATCGAAGATCGTGCAACCATCTTCTCCGGCTCGGTCGTGACCTTCGAACAGGCGGAGTGTCGACGGACCTACTCGACCACGCCCTGTATCGCCACTTGCGGCGGGGACCGAACGAGATGTGCTGCGGCACTGACTATCCTGTATTGCGGATGAACGGATGGTGATGCGCGCTGCCAGTCCTCAATAGTCGGGACTGCCTCGGTTATATGTCGTGCACCTGCATTCTGATCTGGTAGCAAGACCGGCGTGGTGGATGTTCCGGTTTGATTTGCTGGTCAAGTTGTTCGTTGTTGGAGGACTTATCGATGTTTGCTCATATGGCGTCGCTGTCCCGGGTGTTTCGTGCCCGCTCTTCGATGCGACCAGGACCGTTGGGCGGCAAGGTACCCGGGGTGGTGAAACAGGTGAGCGGACAAGATCTTCTCGCGCTGGGCGAGAGGGCTCGCGGAAGATTCAGTGCGCATGGTCGCCCGCGCTGGACCGCGGCGCACCTGGACGAGATAGCTTCGGTTCTGCTGATCCCACTAGTCAGGAAAAGCGGTCCTGATGGGCGACCATTGGCATGGCGGTGTTACGCCGGGGTCACCCTGACAGGCAACGGAACGGTCGTCTTCACCCTCGACATTTCGATGGCAGATTTCGATCGATTGTCCACAGTGAACGATCCCTGGGTTGTCGCTGAAGCGCTGCTGCCGCATGCCCCACACCTGCCGATCGAAGAGTGAAGGTCTTGCGCCGCAGCGGTCGCGTGCTGCCAGGAGCCCAGAACGCTGTCACGCCGCTGCGGGGGCATTCGGCCGACCATGGCCAGCAAGAAGGCCGGACAGGGCAGCAAGCATCCGATAGTGCCGCGACCCGCGCGTCCGAGATAGCCGTTGCCGTTGGCTTCGAGAGCGCAACTGCGGTGTGTCCGGATATGCAGTCGAGGTTCGGGGCGGCGTGGATCCGGCTCGGCGAATAATTACGCCTCACCTTCCACGCCGTCGTCCCCTTCGAAGTCTTCGAGCTGCCCGAGGTGCCGCAGCGGGAGCGACCAGCCGCTCACCTCCATGAGAGCTGCTTCATACACCAGCATTGCCCCGCGTAGCCGCTCTCCTTGGCGGACAACAGCAACCGGGTCGTTCGGGCTTTGCTCACACACTGCCGCGTGGGCGCGCAACTCCGCGCAAACATCTTCTGCTGCACGGGCCAGAATCGAGTCCGTCACGGCTACCACCCGCTCCACCAACTGCTTACCGACACTTGCCAGTCAGCATTCCATCTCCCGTCAGTCCAGCCAAAGACGGTATTGCGGCATACCCGATAGTCGGCAAATCCGCGTTGCCGCGGCGCGACCCGAAACCGCCGACGGCGAAGCCGAGTCGGCCCCCCGATTTGGGCGTCGACCCTGCCACCGCCGAGCAAGTGATCAGCCAAACCCTCTACGGCGCCGCCGCCACTCTGCACCGCACCAGCGTCGGCCCCACCGACCTGACCGCCCAAGTCGCCACCCCCGGCGGCGTCACTCGCGCAGGCCTGGATGAACTAGACCACGCTCTTCTCACCGACACCCTGCACACCGCCCTCCGATCCGCCATCACCCACCAACGACAAGCCGCCCCCGCATCAACGCTGGTTCCCTGATCGATACCACGACAACCGGATTCGCGGTTCTGACGGATCGACGCGAAGGTGTTCACCTCAGCTTCGAGTGCTCGCGCTACCCCTGGCACGAGGTGTGCTCTGCCTGCGTTATGAGACGAGTAATCCGGCTCAATTTTTGGTTTGGCTCGCCCCGAGCTCATTGCGGATTCCAGTAGTATCCAGGGGTGTTGAGCGGGTTGCTGGTGTTCTGCAGGACCAGCGCTATTCCGTTGTCGCGCAGGTACATCCTCGGTGCCGCGCTCGGCGCGAACGCCCATCGGGGCGGGTTGGTAGCTCCGCCCCCGACCCAGCCCGCGCGCGGGTCGTCACACGATCCGACGATCACGACACCGGGCGAAGTGGAGGCATCGCCGATGAGGCACTTGCCAGGGAAATGGTCGAGCCGGAAGAGAACGGATTCGGGCTGGTCATCCCGCACGAACCAATGCGGCGTGTCGGGTCTGCAGTTGGCAGCATCGACCGCATCGCCGCGGCCTGCGGCGACTTCGTTGTAGTAGACGCAGGCCGGGTGATCGGGGTTGCTGAGCTGGAAGAGCCTGAACACGTGCGGAAGTCCGGTCTCCAGCGCGCCGGGTGTCGCGGGTTCGGCGTGTGCCGGTGCCGACATCGAGCACAGGACCGCGACGAAGAAGATAGTGAGTTTGGTTCTTTTCAACGGAACTCCTTCGGTTGGCCGCGTCACAAGTTTGGGCGCGGGGAGTCGGCACACGTCACCGGAATCGGCACTGCTGCAGAGGAAACCGGGACGTCCCCGAGAGCAGACGGGCGATGGCCGGCAGCGGCCTTCGCACTGGTTCGTCCTCGACCATCGGTACGTGCACAGAGCGAATGCTAGAAGTCTGGACATATCGTCCGCGTATGCAAAACCTCACGCGGCGTTGCTATCTCGCCGACGAGACGGCCAGGCGAGCCCACGCTGTGCACAGCTGAGCCGGATGGCCGGCCTGGCGGTGGTCCGGGCCGGGCGGACGGGCGAGGTCAGGCGGGGGCGCCCAGCGGAGGGTGCTCGAGCACGCGGGGCTTGTACTCGACCATTTGGGTGCGGCCGTCGAAGGTGCGGTGCTCGATCATCTCGAGGGCAACATCGGGATAACCGTCGTAGATGCGTTCTGCGCCGGTGGCACCGGTGATCACCGGGAACATCACGACCCGGAATCGGTCTACGAGTCCGGCTCGGAGCAGGGACCGGCACAGGCTCAGGCTGCCGATCGTGCTGAGCAGCCCCGAGCCACTGGACTTCATGGCGCGGACCGCCTCGACGGCGTCGTCGCGGACGAGCGTGGAGTTGGCCCACGTCAGCGGCTGCTCGAGGGAGGAGGAGAACACCACCTTGGACGCTTGGGTGAGCTCGTCGACGGACGCTTCTTCTTCTGGCCTGAACTCGTCTTGGCCCTGCGGGACCTCGCCGGTCGCGAAGCCCGACATCAGGCGGTAGGTGTTCGCACCCATCAGGTAGGTGACTTCGGGCTGCTCGCCGAGCCATGCGAGGTACTCCGGGCCTTCGAGGCCCCAGAACCCGGGCCAACCCTCTCCCGATGCGTAGCCGTCGAGGGATGTGATGAAGTCGACGAGAAGCTCCGACATAGCGGTGTCCTTTCCTAAGGTGTCACCAGCTTTGACCGGCCGGGCGCCACAAACTCATCGGCCGCGCCGCGCAGAAACGAGCAAACCCATGACGTCACAGCCGATCGTCTCGTCCATCGACCGCGCGCTCCGCAGCAGATGCGGTCAGCGGTCGCTCTCCTCGGCGTGTGCGATGGCATCGGTCAGCGTCTTGCGTTCCCGGGCGGGGACGTAGCCGCCGTCGGTGTAGTTGCGGACGAATTCCCCGGCGAACTCGCCAGGGTCCGGTCCGATGACCTCGCGGATCGGGGCCGATCACCGTGAGAACTCGTCGAGATATTCCTGACCTGCGGTGAGCTGGTGGCGTGCGCGATCTGGGCCGCTGCGGTCATACGTCCCAGGTGACGGGGAGGCTCTTCAACCCGTAGATGTCCGCGGATTCGGGGCGCAGGGGGACCTCTTCGGCCGGGACGGCCAGGCGCAGCGTGGGGAATCTGTTGAGCAGCGCGGGGAACGCGACGCGCATTTCGACGCGGGCGAGTTGGGCTCCCAGGCAGTGGTGGGCGCCGTGGCCGAAGGCCAGATGTCCGTCCGCCCGCCGGTGGATGTCGAGCAGGTGGGGATCGGCGAAGCGTTCGGGGTCGCGGTTGGCGGTGTTGTACGAGGCGATGACCACCTGGCCTGCCTTGATCGTCTGGCCGGCCAGCTCGACGTCTTCCAGCGCTGTTCGCATGGATGTCTTGGCGACGCTCAGATACCGCAGCAACTCCTCCACCGACTGGTCGGTGAGCGCGGGATCGGCGCGTAGCGCGGTGAGCTGCTCCGGGTGCTGCAGGAGCGCGAAGGTGCCCAGCGCCAGCATGTTCGCGGTGGTGTCCAATCCGGCCGCCAGCAGAACCAGGGCCATTCCCCGCAGCTCCTCATCGGTGAGGTCGGTGTCGGTGAGGTCGCTGAGCACGTCGTCGGTGGGGTTCGCGCGCTTGGCAGCCACCAGTTCGGTGAGGTAGTCGTAGGTCGCGGTTACCGCCGCCATCAGGTCTTCGTCGCTGGTCTCGCCGTTCATGAACGACTCCACGTTCTCTTGGAAAGAGTCGCGGTCGTCGTAGGGCACGCCCAGCAGTTCGCAGATCATGATGGCGGGGATGGGCCGGGCGAACGCGGTCACCAGATCCGTTGGCGGCCCGGCCTTCTCCATGGCATCGAGGTGTTCGGCGGTGATTTGCTCGACGCGTTCGGTGAGCAGCCGCATACGCCGTGCGGTGAACTTGCGCACCAGTGGTATCCGATAACGCCCGTGTTGTGGTTCGTCCATGAGCAGGAACTCGCCCGGCGGTGCCGGCGGGATCTCGAAGCCCGAGTAGTCGATGGTCGGGTGGAGCATGAGCTCTTTGCGTGAGCTGAACCGCGAGTCGGCCAGAATCGACCTGACCAGCTCATACCCGGTGACCAACCAGCCAGGCTTTCCGCCAGGGAAGGTGTAGTGGCTGATCGGTGCATGCCGACGGGCCTCGATCAGCTCTGCGGGCGGGTCGAACGGACAGCCGGGCTGACGCGCGGTCGGTAGGGACGTGATCGTGTGGAGAGATTCAGTCATGACCATTCCCCTTGTGGTAGTGGATTTTTGAGACAGTTCGGAAGTAGCGATGGCCTGACTATAGGTAGATGTATACGTATATGCAACATGGGGTGGCCGAGGGGTGGGCGAGCACTCGTCGGCGTGCAACGCGCGATACTCGGAGCGATGAGGCTCAGCGAGCCGGGTGCGATAGTGCGATGCACGCCCGTTCCGGGTCGAAAACGGGTGTGGTGGTCGCCTTCCGCCGCCGCGGGCGGGAGGAGCTCCGCTTGGATATCCGGACTCGGCCACGGACCTAGCGCACCCACGCTGCGTAGGCGCGTTGTTAGCCGGGTGGCAGTCGCGCAAGATCGGAAGGCCGCGGGTGTCGTCTCGGTGCGTTGGTATGGCTGGCCGAAGTCGCCCACCGTGCGGGAAACCGACTGTGGCAGTACACCTTCGACTACCCACCCGTTTCCGCCGCCGATCGCGCGCCGTGTATCTCCTCGTGGAGCACCGGACTTGACCCGCCGAATACACCGCAGCCAGGGCTTACCGATGGCCGATGACCGAGTCGGGAGTTGCGTGGCCGCGCTGGATGTCGGACCTTGTCGGCCACACCTGCTGTGGCCCAACATATCCGAATAGGATGCGCGTCGTGAGCATCACCATTGCCGACCTGGTCGGCTACACCGATCGCGACCTCGACGCCGATCTGGCGCGCTGGTTCTCCGACGCCGAACCGGTCGAGGTACCGGACGAAACACGCCCGGTGGCACCGTTCCTCGAGCGCCTGGCCCCCGCGGACGCCGCGGCGCTCGCGGCACTGGATCGGCGGGTCCGTTCCGGGCGGCTGCCGCAGTTCCTGGACATCTTCGAGTGGAGCTACGGCTTCGACTTCGCCGAAAACGACTGCGGCATCCTTGATTCGGACTACGAGACCGAGTTGAGCGACGACGACGTCTATTCGATCGGCGCCGACGGCGGCGGTAACCTCTACTGCCTGCTCACCAATGGCCAAGTGGCCGTGTGGTTTCACGAGGAGGAGGTGCTCGAAGCCGGCACCCGGTTCGACAACCTCGATGTCTTCCTCTGGTCCATCGTGCGCTACGGCGCGGTGCGCGCGGGCAAGCTCCCGCTCCCCGAAGTAGCGGCGGATTTCCGCGCCCTCGGCCAGGATGGTGCGCTCGCCCCGGACCTGGGCCTACTGAGCCTGATGCGGTGACCCGAGAGCGCGCCGCGGCCGTCTCGGGCGGCGGCGCGCTGCCACCCGAACCGGCAGTTTCAGTCCAGAGCTATTCGGGCTTGTTGTCGAATGCGGTCAGCACAGCCACGGTGTAGGTGACCGATTGACCGTTCTGCAGGCAGTGGTGTTCGCCGCGTTCGACGAAGCCGAGTCGGCGGACCAAGCGCCTGCTCCTCGTGTTCCACGTTTGGACGACTGCGCGAATCGGCGTCGCCGGGTGGTCCTGGCGGAGCCGGGTCAGCACGGCGGTGGCGAAGTGTTCGCCGTGGCCTCGGCCGACCCATTGTGGATCCATACCGACACCGAGGTCGACCATGGTGGGGTCCGCATCGAGGCCTGGGACCCGCGCCTCGGGTCCGGTGCAGAGGAACCCGACAATGCGGTCGGTGTCGGCGTCGGCCACGGCCAGGTATCCGTCGGCCGCGCTGGGCAGGTCGTCGTCGGCGGCGCCGAAGTTGTAGATCTGCCACGGACCGGCGTACTGCCAGCCGGCGACCTGGCGGGCGTCGCTGACGGTGAAGGGACGTACTACCAGGCGGTCGGGCCATCCATCGTTCACTCCGTGACGTTCTCACACTCGTTCGACGTAGCCGAAGTCATTTTCGGGCACGGCGTCACGCGGCGGGCGGAGTGCTGGTGAGGAGGGTGGCGAGGGTTTCGGGGGTCCAGGCCAGGTCGGCACCGGGGCGGGTGGCCAGATAGTCGGCGGTGGTTTCGACGGTCCAGCCGTGGGATTCGATGAGGCCTGCGGCGAGGTGGCGTAGGTAGGCGGGGGAGGGGGCGTTGCCGGGGAGGTCGGTGTGGCGCCAGGGCGCGGTGCAGGTGATTATCGGATGGTTCGCCAATGTTCCTGCGCAGGAGAGGGTTTCGTAGCGACCGGGGCCGAGAGGGACACGACCGGTGGTGATCACCTCGGTGAGGTCGAGATCGGTGCCGGGCGGCCGGTACATCTCTTGGGCGGCGATGTCGGAGAATTGCGCGACGGTGAGCAGGTAGGCGCGGGCCGCGGTCTGTCCCGGCCCATCCGGGTCGTAGAACGCGCGGCCGCCGGTCCAGATCAGGGATTCGGTGGCGAAGTACAGCAGGCCCGGCAACATGATGGGCACCGAGCGGACGGGCTCGGCCGGGTCGCGGCAGCCGAGCATGGCCCGCGCGCCGCCCTCCGGTGTGCCGCCGTTGAGGTAGCACCGCAGTCGGCTCAGGTGCATGTTCGACCCGTAGGCCGCGTACCAGACCAGGCCGTTGTCGGTCACTCATCCATCCTGCCGTCGTCGCTCGCGACGCGCAGATCTCAGCCCCGCTGGAACACCGCACGCCACCGGGCGAACCCGGGCTTGTCCGGTCGGGCCACCTGCTCCACCCGCACCGCCCGCAGATCCCCGACCGCGAAGGCGTCGATCTGCGCCCGGGTGAGCGGCCAGGGCGGTCCGTCCACCTCCGCACCTTCCTCGCCGATAGCCGCGATGACCAGCAACTCGCCACCGGGCGCCACCATCCGCGCGACGTTCGCCGTCGCCACCGCCCGCACCGAGACCGGCAGTGACTGCACGGTGATCGACTCGACAACCAGGTCGAACGCGCCTGCCCACTCGGCAGGCGGCGCGAGCAGATCGGCGACCCGATAGTGCACCTCGGACGCCGGAAAGCGTTCCCGCGCAGTCTGTATGGCCGTCTCCGACACATCGAACGCGGTCGTCTCGAACCCGAGTCCGGCCAGATGCTCGGCATCGCGCCCCAGCCCACATCCGACCACCATGGCCCGCATCCCGCCACCGGCCCGCTCATGCCGCTCGATCCAATCGACCAGCAGCGGATTCGGCTCGTCGGCATCCCACGGCACCACCGCCGACCCCTCGGCGGCGGCCGTGTACAGCCGCTCGAACCATCCGGTCGGGTCACCCTGCGCCAGCGAAGCGGCGGCCAGGCGGGTCGCGTCGGCATCACGAGAATCGGTCACCCGCCGAGTCTGTCAGGCACCCACGATCACCGCACGGCGACCGCCCGGCATGATCAGCGGGTGACCTCTCTCCGGCAGCCGATCGCCGTCTTCGACGCGGGCCTCGGCAGTTATTCGGCGGTGGAACTGCTGCACCGGCGCCTGCCCGACCGCGACATCGTCTATCTCGCCGACCGTGCCAGCTTCCCGTACGGCGCGAAGACCAGAGCCGAACTGCTGACCGTGGTCGACCGCGCGGTGCGCTTCCTCGCCGAATTCGCACCGAGCGCCATCCTGCTTGCCTCGAACGCGCCGTCGGTGACCATCCTCGACGAGCTGCGAAACCCCGTCCCGATCTTCGGCGTGCGCCCGCCGGTCGAGGCGGCGCTGGCCGTCGCCGACGAGGTGGCGGTGCTCGGTGTGCGTTCGTTGGTGGAGAGCGCCGAGTTGACCGAATTCCTGCGCGCCGCAGCGGGTTCGGCGATCGGCCGGGTCCACGCGGTCAACGCGTCCGCATTGGTCGAACTGGTCGAGAGCGGCGACTTCCTGTTCCGCCGCGAACACACCGCGTCGGTGGTCGGCGAGTTCCTGGACGCGCTGCTCACCGCACATCCCGCCATCGATGCGGTAACACTGTCGAGCACGCATTTACCTTGGCTCCGTGACTATTTCGAGCGCGCTCGCCCCGAGTTGCGCCTCTTCGACCCCATCGAAGGTGTGGTGGACCAGATCCGCCCGCTCTCGGTACCGGGCGCCGGCACCGTCCTCGGCTTGGTCACCGAGAACGAGCGCTACCCGGCGGCCGAGTTCCGAGCCATGCTGGCCCGTCTCGACATCGATCTCGAACTGGAGTCGGTCGTAATCCCCTGAGGTGGCTCGAGGCTGGACAGCTCGCGTCGACGGACGAACGCCATGTCCGAATCCTGCCGGACATCCGATGATTACCTCCGTTGAATAGCTTTCGTGAGCGAAACCAAAACCCCGACAACCAAAACTGCCCTGGTAACCGGCGCGAGCCGGGGCATCGGCCGTGCCATCGCGGAACGGTTGGCCCGGGACGGTGCACTGGTAGCAGTACATTTCGGACAGCACGACGCCGCGGCCAAAGACGTGGTCGCCGGCATCGAGGCCGACGGCGGCCGGGCTTTCGCGGTCCGTGGCGACCTCGGCTCCACCGACTTCGCCACCCTCTTCGATGACGCGGCGGCAGGCTTCGCCGACCTCGGCGCACCGGCCGGCCTGGACATCCTGGTCAACAACGCGGGCATGACCATCATGAAAGGCGTCGACACCATGACGCCCGCGGAGTTCGACACCATCTTCGCCACCAATGTCCGCGCCCCGTTCTTCCTGGTGCAAGGCGTCCTCGACCGGCTGCGGGACGGCGGCCGCGTCGTGAATCTGTCCTCAGCCGTCACCCGGATGGCGGTCCCCGACATCCTGGCCTACACCATGACCAAAGGCGCCATCGACAGCTTCACCCGCGTCCTCGCCCAGGCCCTCGGCCCACGCGGCATCACCGTCAACGCCGTCGCCCCCGGCTATGTGCTCACCGACATGAACGCCTGGCTCATCGACAACCCCGACGGTCAGCGCGAAACCTCGGCCAACGTCGCCCTCGGTCGCGTCGGCCGCCCCGCCGACATCGCCGACATCGTCTCCTACCTCGTCAGCGACGACGCCCGGTGGATCACCGGCCAAACCCTCGACGCCAGTGGTGGTACCGCCCTCTGAGTGGTGGTCCTCGGTCAACTGATCGCGGAGATGGCTCCGGCGAGTTCGACGCGGCTGCTGATGCCGAGGCGTGGATAGATGCGGTAAAGATGCGAGCCGACGGTCCGATGGGACAGGTAGAGCTTCTCCGCGATCTGGCGGTTGGTGAAGCCCTCGGCGGCCAGGGTGGCGATCTGTAGTTCCTGGGCGGTGAGGCGGTCGCGGGCGGTGGGGGAGCGGCGGGCGCTGGTCTCGCCCGCGGCGCGCAGCTCGTTGCGCGCGGCCTCGGCCCAGGGGCCCGCGCCGAGGGCGTCGAAGGTGTCGCGGGCCTCGCGCAGCGGTTCGCGCGCCTCCGACGTGCGGCGTAGTCGGCGCAGGCGGCGACCGTGGTGGAGTTGCAGCCGTGCGCGGTACAGCGGCCACGCACCCGTATGGCCGGTGAGCGCGGCGGTGTAGGCGGCATCGGCATCGATGTCCTCGGCGAGCACCGCGCGGCTGTATTCGTCGACGACGAGCAACATCGAGGAGGGCAGTTGTTGCGCCAGCCCCGGTAGGTCGGCGAGCAATTCCCTTGCGGCCTCGGCATTTTCGGAGGCAACCGCGGCGTCGGCGAGTTCGGGCGCCACCCACCACCGCTGCATGGGATGGCTCACCGGGTCGGCGGGATCATAGACGCGCGCCAGCGCCGTGAACGCGTCCTCGGCTTGCCCGGCCAACAGCAGGAGCATCCCACGGGTCTGCTGAGCGGCGATCTGGATACACCGCATCCCGGCGGACAGCGGGCTGGCGCCGATCGCGCGCAGATGCTCGGCGGCGAGTTCGGCTTCGCCGCGCAAAGCGGCGATCATGGCCAGATTGGCATGTCCGGTAACGAGATAGAACTCTTGACCGTTCTCCGCGGCGAAGGCGCGGGCTTCCTCGGACTCGGCGCGGGCCTTGTCCCAGTCGCCGAGCCAGATGCGGATCCAGTTCCCGGCGCCGAGGATGCCGGACAGCAGGCCGAGTCGCCCTTGGCTGCGGCTGATTCCGGCGGCGTTGTCGACGTAGGCGCAGCCACGGCGGAAATCACCGAGGAACAGCGCGGCGTAGCCGAGCGAGCGCATGGCGTCGGCGTCGGCGCGGTCCGGATCGAGCTGGTCGAGTTGCGCGAGAACTCCGGCGCCGCGCTCCCACGGCATGCTGAACGCGCCGATCGCGAGTGCCCGGGGGTCGTGTGCGGGCAGGCGCAGGGAATCCAGTTGGGCGACAATGCCTTTGCGGGACTCGGCGCTGGCGTCCTGGGTGGAGCAGCGCGCGGCGGCGAACCACAGTATCGCTGCGGCGAGATCGGTATTGCCTGCCTCGTGCACACCGGCGGCGATAGCGATGAGCTCCCGGATACGACGGTCGGCATCCTCGTAGCGGTGGAACGCGACGATCTCCTCGACGGCGGCCAGGCGCGCCAGCTCAACCGGCCCCAAGACGCTGAGGTCGGCCCGATCCAACAGCGCGGTGGCCTCGCGACGCGCACCGGTCTCGCTCGCCAGCTCCGCGGCCTGCAGGAGCAAGGCGGTGGTGCGGTCGGGGCGTTCGGACAGTTTCGCCGCGCGATCCAGGGCGGCGACCGCGGCCATGATGGCCCCACAGGCTCTCGATCGCTGCGCATAGTGCTCGAGTTGGGTGGCGATGGCGTCGTCGGTGCCGAGCGTGGCCGCGGCGCGATGCCAGAGTTGTTTGTCGGGGAAGTCGGCGAGAATCTCGGCCAATATCGAGTGCGCACTGAGCCGTTGCGTCAGCGGCGCCCGGACGTAGGTCGCCGAACGCATCAGTGGATGCCGGAAGCGCAGGAGCGGACCCGCCAGCTCGACCAGGCCGACGTCGATGGCCTCTTGCAGGTTCGCCGTACCGACCGGGACACCGGCGAGTGCGGTGGCCGCCCGCAACAGTCGGCCCGTGTCGCAGCTGACGTCGGCGGCGAGCACGACGAGCAGGGCCCGAGTCGGCTCGCTGAGCTCGGCAGAGCGCGCGGCGAAGGCGGTTTCGAGGCGGGCGGTCAAGGGCAGCTCTTCGACCATCCGATCGGTGCTCTGGCCCATCGCACGCGGTAACTCGGTGAGCGCCAACGGATTTCCCGCGGCTTGGCTGAGCAGTCGCTGCCGCACGTTGCTCGGCAAGGTGGGTGCCTGCGCGTGGAGCAGGGCGGCGGCGGCCTGTTCATCGAGCGGTTCGACGATGACCTCCGGCAGCCCCGCTCGCCGGGCGGCGTCCTCGGATCCGGTTCGGGTGGCGCCCAGCACGAGTACCGCGTCGCTGCCGATCCGGCGCGCGACGAAACTGAGGACATCCGCGCTACAGCTGTCGATCCACTGAAGGTCGTCGACGATCAGGACCGTGGGACACACCGCGGCGGCCTCGCCGACCAGCTGCAGCGTGGCCAACGCCACCGCGTACAGGTCGGGAGATCCGTCCGCGAGCCCGAACGCCGCGCGCAGCGTGCGCTGATGCGCAACGGGAAGTTTGGACACTTCGGCTTCGAGCGGACGCAGGAGCTGGTGCAGTGCGGCGAACGGCAAGCCTGCTTCGTTCTCCACACCGGCCGCGGAAACCACGGTCAGGTGCTGGTCGGTTGCCAGCGCCCGGATCGTGTTCAGGAGAGCCGACTTTCCGATACCTGCCTGTCCACGCAGGATCAGCACCGAGCCGTTTCCGGCGACCGCTCGATCCAGGAGGTCTCCCAGCATGGCCGAGTACCGGTCTCGGCCGATCAGAGCCGACTGCGAAATCTCACCGATCACCGCAAGATCCTGACAGAGAACCCATGGTTTCACAAAGTGACGGCGCAGGTAGGTACGGTAATCGGCGTGACGACTGAGTAGCCGAACAGCGTCATGACTCAGTCATCTGTGCAGTCGTTCGACTGATGCGTAGGGTGCGGGTCCGCTCGTAATTTCGTCGGCATGACAAACACCTTCACCACCACCGACGGGGCGCAGATCTTCTTCAAGGACTGGGGCACCGGCCGGCCGGTCGTCTTCAGCCACGGCTGGCCGCTGAGCGCCGACGCCTGGGACGAGCAGGCCCGCCTGGTCGCCGAGCACGGGTACCGCGCCATCGCGCACGACCGCCGTGGTCACGGCCGATCGAGCCAGACCTGGGACGGCAACACCATGGACCGCTACGCCGACGATCTCGGCGAGCTGATCGAGCACCTCGACCTGCGCGACGCGGTTCTGGTCGGCCACTCCACCGGCGGCGGCGAAGTCGTGCGCTACCTGGCGCGCCACGGTAGCGGCCGGGTTGCCAAGGCGGTGCTGCTCGGCGCAGTGCCCCCGGTGATGGTCAAGTCCGAGACCAACCCCGGCGGCACTCCCATGGCGGTCTTCGACGGCATCCGCGCCGGGGTGGCCGCCGACCGCTCGCAGTTCTACTGGGATCTGAGCGAGACCTTCTACGGGTTCGATCGGCCGGACGCGATCGCTTCCGAGGGTGCGCGGCGCGCGTTCTGGCGGCTCGGCATGCAGGTCGGGGCGCGTGCGGCCTACGAATGCGTCGCTCAGTTCTCCGAGACCGATTTCACCGAGGACCTGAAGGGGATCGACGTGCCGGTGCTGGTCGCCCACGGCGACGACGACCAGATCGTCCCACTCCACGCCTCGGCGATGCAGTCGGCCGCACTGCTCGAGAATGCGACGCTGCGGGTGTATCCCGGTGCGCCGCACGGCCTTTACGGCGAATTCCGCACCGCGTTCGAAGCCGACCTACTCGCCTTCCTCGCGCACTGATCTTCCCGTTCGACGCCACCACAACTCTTTCGAGGAACCTCGTCATGCGTATCACCACCATCGTCAAACTCACCGCCGTCGCGCTCGGTTTCACCGCCACCGTCGCAGGCGCAGGCTGCGCCACCGCCCAGCCAGGGCCCGCCGCCGTCAAGCCGACCATCGTCCTCGTCCACGGAGCCTTCGCCGAGTCCAGCAGCTGGAACGGGGTGATCGGCAAGCTCGACCAGCAGGGGCTGACCAGCATCGCTGTGGGCAATCCACTGCGCAGCGTGGCCGGCGACGCCGACGCCGTGCGCAGCGTGGTGGCCTCGATCGACGGACCGGTGGTGCTGGTCGGGCACTCCTACGGCGGGCAGGTCATCTCGCAGGTGCACGATCCGAAGGTCAAGGGACTGGTCTATGTCGCGGCCTTCGCACCCGAAGAAGGCGAGACCATCGGCGAGCTCTCCGGCAAGTTCCCCGGCAGCACGCTCGGCGACACACTCGACAAGTTAGCGCTGCCCGACGGCAGCACCGACCTCTACATCCAGCCCGCCAAGTTCCATCAGCAGTTCGCCGCCGACGTCCCCGCGTCCGAAGCCACCCTCGCCGCCATCACCCAGCGCCCGCTGAACGACCGCGCGCTCAACGGCAAATCCGGCGCCCCGAACTGGAAGACGGTGCCGTCGTGGTTCGTCTTCCCCGACACCGACTACAACATCCCCGTCGCCGCACACCGTTTCATGGCAGAACGGGCCGGCTCGCGCGCCACGGTGGAGATCAAAGGTGCCTCGCATGCGCTGACCGTTTCCCAGCCCGATGCCGTGGCGAAAGTCATCGTCGAGGCTGCCCTCGCGGTCGGCTGATTTTCCGCCGAACCTGCTGTGCCGCATGGAACGACCCATGCGGCACAGCAGGTTGGTGCACGTTGCTGTGCGTGGCTGGCTATCGGTACGTGTTGGTGTCGGTCCCTGCTGATAGCGTCCGATTCGTGATGATCAGAGCGATGCCGGTCGGTTCCGGGGGGCGCTCGAACGGTGCCTGCCGCTCGCGCCCGCATCGCCACAGCGCAACCGACCCGAACCCATGAGGGACGAACTCGACGACCGGCTGGACCGGATCGGCCAGCACCATTTCCGCGCGAAGTTCCGGCTGCGCGGACGGGACCGCGCGGTCGTCGACCTGCGCGGGATGACGACCGTCCGCAAGCACGCCGAGGACCTGATCGCCCGCAGGCTGGCCCCGGCCGAACCGCCCAACGACGGTCGGCAGACGCCCTACCGCGGACACCCCGTCTTCGTCGCCCAGCACGCCACCGCGACGTGCTGCCGCACCTGTCTCGCGCGCTGGCACGACATCCCGGCCGGGCACGCGCTCGACGACGCCGAGCGAGCCTATGTCGTGGAGGCGATCTGTCGGTGGATCGTGCAGCAATACGCCCCCGGCCAACCACCACCGTGACGGCCGCGGCCGCACATTCGCTGTGCGCAAGGCTGTCTACTACAGTTAACGAAGTACGAATTGTCGACCCGGAATGCGGAGGTGCACGCGCGGATGGCTGATGAGCCGATCGACGCCGGGCAGCCCGTCCCGCACCCTGTCGCAGCGACGTTCGACCTGCTCGGCGACCGCCTGACGCTGACCATCCTGCGCCACGCCTTCGTCAACCACACCCGCCGTTTCAATCAGTGGATCGAGCGCACGGGCGCCCCACCCGCCGTGCTCACCGCGCGGCTCGCGGCGCTCGTCGACGCCGGCGTTTTCGTCCGCACACCGCAGGCCGCGACCCCGGACCGATTCGACTATCTGCTGACCGAACTGGGCAGGGCCACCTGGGAAATCCTCGTCTCGATCTGGGGCTGGCAGCGCGAGTGGACCGCCGAGGGCGCACTGCACCCCGACTTGGTGCACGACGCGTGCGGTCATCGAGGACCGCCGGTGCTGATGTGCCGAACCTGCGGCCACACGGTGACCCCGCGCGACACCGACGTCGAGCTCGGCGACGACGCGTTGGGGCGCTTCACCTCCAGCGGCAGGCGCCGCGCCCGCGCCCCCGTTTCCGCGCGAGCCGATATGCAGTTCGACGAGGTCATGGCCGCGATCGGCGACCGATGGAGCGCCACCGTGACCGGTCTCGCCCTGGCGGGCATGCGCAGATTCGGCGATTTCCGGGCGGCGATGAACATGTCACCGACCACATTGACCGAGCGGCTCACTCGCCTGTGCGAAGCCGAGATCCTGTACCGATCCGGCGAAGGCGCGGGGCGCGAATATCGGCTGACCCCGCGCGGGCGCGCACTGTTCCCGATCTTCGCTTTCCTGCTCGCGTGGTCGGCCTCGGCGCATCCCGAAGCGCCCGAACCGGGCTTGCGTATCCGGCATCGCGCGTGTGGCTCCGACTTGGCGCCTGCCCTGCGCTGCCGCGGTTGCGAGGCCGGGCTCGCACGCACCGACGTCCGGTTCGAACCGGTCTCGCGGGCCGTGCTCGACCGCCTCGCCTGACCCGCTCACCGGCACCCCTTGACACCCTCCGCTGAGACGCGTATCACTTCATTAACTGTAGTGGAGGGTAGGACATCTCGTGACGCTCAAGGAAGAACTCATCGCGCCGGCCGCGCAAGCACTGACCAACCCGTATCTGGAAGGCATGTACGCGCCGACCGCCGACGAGATCACCGCGACCGACCTTGCCGTCCTGCACGGCGAACTGCCCGCCGACCTCGACGGCGTCTACGTGCGCAACGGCCCCAACCCGCAGTTCGCGCCCATCGGTCGCTACCACTGGTTCGACGGCGACGGCATGTTGCACGCGGTGCACTTCGAGAACGGCAAGGCCACCTACCGCAACCGCTACATCCGCACCGCCGAGTTCGAGGCCGAGCGTGCGGCCGGAACGGCGTTGTGGCGCGGGGTGATCGAGCCGTGGGACGACAACCCGCCGGGCGACCGCAGGGAACGCAACTCCGCCAACACCGACGTCGTCTTCCACCACGGCAACCTGCTCTCGCTGTGGTACCGCGCGGGCAAACCCTATGCGCTGGACCCGATCAGCCTGCAGACCCGCGGCGTCGACACTTTCGGCGGCACCCTGCCCGGCGAGGTCTCCGCGCACGCCAAGGTCGACGAGCGCACCGAGGAGTTCATCTTCTTCGACTACGGCATCCACGCGCCGTACCTGCGCTACGGCGTCGCCGACCCGTCCGGCACGGTCACCCACTACACCGGGCTCGAGCTGCCGGGCCCGCGGCTGCCGCACGACATGGCGATCACCGAGAACTACTCGATCCTGATGGATCTGCCGCTCTACAACGACCCGAGGGCCGCGGCGGCCGGCCGGTTCAAGTTGTTCTTCGACCGCACGCTGCCCAGCCGTTTCGCGGTGCTGCCCCGGCGCGGCGACGGCGCCGAGGTGCGCTGGTTCGAGGCCGCGCCCGGCTACATCTATCACACGGTGAACGCGTGGGAGGACGGCGACGAGATCGTCATGGTGGTCTGCCGGGTCTCGAAGCCGAGCCCCGTCTCCGACCGCGCGAACCCGCTCGCACAGCTGCTCGCCTACCTGCGACCAGAGGCGAAACTGCACAAGTACCGCTTCAACTTACGTACCGGCGCCACCATCGAGGAGGTCATGGACGACGTCAACACCGAGTTCCCGGCCATCGATCAGGGCAGTACGGGTCGGTGTGGCCGCTGGTCGTATCAGATGCGGCTGTCGGTGGACAGCACCATGCTCTTCGACGCGGTGATCAAGTACGACCTGCGCACCGGCGCCAAGCAGACCCAGCCGTTCGGCGACGGCATCTTCGGCAGCGAACTCGCCGTGGTTCCCCGTCCGGACGCCCGTGACGAGGACGACGCCTGGCTGACCATGTTCGCCTTCAACAGCCACACCCAGCTGTCGGAGGTATGGATCTACGACGCCGCGGACCTCGCCGCGGGTCCGCTGTGCCGCCTCGGCCTGCCGACTCGCGTGCCCCTCGGTTTCCACGCCACCTGGGTCAGTGGTGACCGGATGCGCGCCGCCGCGCACACGGCCGAGTGAGCGCCGATCGGCACCGGTTGAGCGTGAGCCTGCCGTACTGGCAGGACCGCGATCCGCTCGACGCCCTCGCCGTCGCCGCGGCGGCCGAGCAGCTCGGCTATCACCGGCTGTGGATCGGGGAGATGGCGACCTTCGACGCGGTCGCGCTGGCCACCGCCATCGGCATGGCACCCGGCCGAATCCCGCTGTGCCTCGGTCCGTTCGCGGTCGATGTCCGCAGTCCCGCAACCATCGCGATGGGTGTGGCGAGCGTGGCGGCGCTCACCGGCCGGGCCGTCGACGTCGCGATCGGCAGTTCGAGCACCGTGGTGGTGACTGGCTGGCACGGCCGGGAAAGAAACCGCACCGCAGTACATCTGGAGGAAACCGCGCACATCCTGCGTCGGTTGCTCGCGGGTGCGAAGGTCGATTTCGACGGGGCGGTGGAGCACATCAAGGGCTACCGGCTCCGGCTCGCGCCACCGCACTCGTCGATCGCCGTGGCCGCCTTCGGTCCTCGTGCCCTGGCGGCAGCCGCACGGACCGCCGATCGGGTGGTGCTGAATCTGGTTACGCCGGAACAGGTGTCGCGGTGTGCCGAGCTCGTGCGGACGGCCGCCGCGGACGCGGGCCTGCCGAGCCCCGCGATCTCGGTGTGGGTCACCGCCGCCGCGGACCCGACCGCCGACCTGCGCGCCACCGTCCGTCGCGGTGTGGTGGGCTATCTGCGCGCCCCCGGCTACGACGCCATGTTCGAGGAGGCGGGCTTCGGCGAGGTGGTGCGGCTGGCGCACAGCGGTGCGCATCCGCGCGATGTCCTGGCCGCCGTGCCCGACGAATTGCCCGCTGCCGTAGGCATGTTCGGCGACGCTACCGCGCTGGCCGACCGTCTCGACGCGTATCGCCGCGCGGGTGCCGACGAGATCGTCGTCGTGCCTGCCACTTCGGCCGAGGATCCCGCCGGTCGTCACACGCTCGAAACCCTCGCGAGGATCGACCATGACTGATGCCTACGTTTACGACGCCGTCCGGCTGCCCAAGGGGCGAGTTCGTAAAACAGGCGGCACGCTCGCCGAGATTCCGCCGTACGAACTGTTCGGACAACTACTCGATGCCCTCGAAAGCCGCTCGCTCAGTCCGGATTCCGTCGACGACATCCTGGTCGGCATCAGCACGACGGTAGGGGAGCAGAGCGGCAACCTGGCCCGCGCCGCGGCGCTGTGGGCCGGCTGGCCGGACCGAGTGCCGGGTGGTGTCGTCTCGCGGCTGTGCTGCTCCGGACTCGACGCCATCGAGAGCGCCGCGGCCCGGGTCGCCGCCGGCTGTGCGGACGTCATCGTCGCGGGCGGGGTGGAGTCGATGTCGCGGATACCGATGCTGTCGGATCACCCGGCCATCGCCACCGACTCCAACCTCGGTGAACGCACCGGCTTCGTGACCATCGGCGTGTCCGCCGATCTCACCGCCGCCACCTACGGCATCACCCGCGCCGAGCTCGATGCCTACGCGGTGCGCTCGCATCAGAAGGCAACCGCCGCACCGGGTTCTGATGCCATAGTGCCGGTACGCAAAGGCGGTACCGTGCTGCTCGAGGCAGACGAAGGGGCTCGCTCGGACGCAGGCAGCACCGCCTTCGCCGCACTGCCGGCTCTGTTCGGTGACGACCCCGCCTGGGCGCGGGTAGCCCGTCGCCTGCCCGGTGCACCGCGCCCGGCGGACGGTCTGCATACGATCGCCACCGCACCACAGCTCGCCGACGGAGCGTCCGCGGTGGTCGTTGGCAGCGTCCGCGCGGCACGGACGCTCGGGCGTCGACCGATCGCGAGGATCATCGGCACCGCGCAGACCGCCGTGCGCTCACCATTGCTGACCGCCCCGGCCGCCGCGGCACGGGTAGCGCTCGCCCGCGCGGGCCTCACCGCTGCCGACCTGGACGTGGTGGAGGCCAACGAATCCTTCGCCGTCACACCGATTCTGCTCACCAGAGAGCTCGACCTCGACGAGGAACTGGTCAACCCGGCCGGTGGCGCACTCGCCGTCGGCCACCCGCTCGGCGCCACCGGCGGCAACCTGATCGTCCAAGCGCTCGACGCACTAACGCGCACGGGCGGCGAACACGCGCTGATCACCATCCCCGCGGCCCTCGGTCTGGGCGCTGCGGTGGTGCTGCGGCGTCTCGAATAAAGGAACACCCCAATGGCTGAATCGCCGATCCCCGCAAACTCCACTGCCGCAGCTGTTTCCAGCGACGCCGCGCGGAATGTCCGTACCTGCCATCCCGAAGACAGGGTGCGCGAGTACCTCGATCGAGGTTGGTGGCAGCCCGACACGCTGCCGGAGCTCTTGCAGCATCGGATCGACGCGGCCCCGGACGCACCCGCCGTCACCGACCCCGCCAACCTCACCGCGTTGACCGGTGCCGAACCGAGGACGCTGTCCTGGCGCGAACTCGACGAGCGCATCACCGATCTCGCAGCGGTGCTGTACCGCCACGGCATTCGGCAAGGCGACACCGTCGCTGTTCTGCTGCCGAACTCGGTCGCGTTGACGGCCACCTATTTCGCACTGTGGCGCCTCGGCGCGGTCGCGACCCCCATGCCCGCTTCCTACCGCCGTCACGAGCTGTCCGGCATTGTCTCCGCGGCGGGCGCGACGGCGATCATCACCGCGGGTCAGCTGTCGGAACGCGAACTCGCTTGCGAGGCAATGGAAGTACTAGAAGACGAGGGCACCGTCTTCGCCTTCGGACCCGGCGTGCCGGATGGCGCGGTCCCACTGGACGCACCAGTGGGCACCACCGATCGGGAACGGCTGCGGCGCTATGTTCGCGGACTGCGGATTTCGGTGAACGATCGCGTGACCATCTGCTGGACCAGCGGAACCGAGGCCGCACCCAAGGGGATTCCCCGCTGCCACGGTGACTGGCTCGCCATGGCCTGGGGCGTGCAGGACGGCCTGCATCCCACGCCGGAGTCGGTGCTGCTCAACCCCTTCCCCATGGTCAACATGGCGGGCTTCGCGGCATCCTTCCTGCCGTGGCTGCTCACCGGCGGGCACCTGGTGCAACACCATCCGCTGGACCTGCAGGTCTTCCTCGGCCAGATCGCGCGGCGCCGGGTGACGCACACCAGCATGCCGCCCGCGCTGTTGACGATGCTGCTGCACAACGAAACTCTGCGCGCCTCGGCCGACCTGTCGTCGCTGCGGCGGGTCGGGTCCGGCGGCGCTCCGCTGCCGCCGAGCGTGGTGCGCGGCTGGCAGGACGAGCTGGGCATCGAGGTGCTCAACTTCTTCGGCTCCAACGAAGGCGTGTGCCTGCTCGGCGCACCGGTCGACTTCCCCGATCCGGAGATGCGCGCGCAGTACCTGCCGCGCTACGGCGCACCGGGCGCGCATTGGGCTTCCCGGCTCGCCGACCGGACGGCGGTGAAGCTCGTCGACGTCAGTACCGGCGCGACGGTCACCGAAGTCGGTGGGGCCGGCGAACTCCGGCTCGCGGGCCCCGCCGTGTTCGGCGGCTACCTGCCGGGCACCGCCTCGACCGAACCGTTCGACGAGGACGGGTTCCTCTGCAGCGGAGACGTATTCGAGCTGTGCGGCCCGGACGGCCGGTACCTGCGTTTCGTGGACCGGATCAAGGAGATCATCATCCGCGGTGGCATGAACATCGCCCCGGCCGAGATCGAGGGCCTCCTCGCCGATGCGCCCGGCGTCGCCGACGTGGCCGTGGTCGGCTACCCGGACGCGATACTCGGCGAAAAGTGTTGTGCGTTCGTGGTTCCCGCGCCCGACGCGACCGTGACGTTGGACGTCCTCACCGAGCATCTACGCGCCCGCGAGGTGGCGTCGTTCAAGTTGCCAGAACGCTTGGAGACCGTGGAGAGCTTGCCCCGCAACCCGGTCGGCAAGCTGCTGCGACGCGAACTGCGAGCGAGGTTGACCGGCGACCAGCCCTGATCGGAAATCGGCGAGCAACGCCGTTCGACCACGACATACAGGAGTCCCCATGTCCACCAGCACCATTCACGTACTCGGCGGCAGCCAGACCGATTTCGCCGTCAACTGGCACCGCGACGGCAAGGGCTTCGACGCTCTCGTGGGCACCGTCGTTGGCCAGGCCCTCGCGACCACGGACATCGCACCGTCCGAGATCGGCGTGATCCACGTCGGTAACGCGTTCGGGCAGTTGTTCACCGGCCAGGGTCAGCTCGGCGGTATGCCCGCCACGGTCATCCCGGAACTGTGGGGTGTTCCGTCGGGCAGGCACGAAGCGGCCTGTGCCTCCGGCAGTATGGCGCTGCAGGCCGCGATGGCCGACCTCGAATCCGGCCGCTACGACTGCGCGCTGGTGATCGGCGCCGAGCTGGAGAAGACCGTGCCGGGCGACGTGGCGGCGGGCTATCTCGGTGCCGCCGCCTGGGTCGGGCACGAGGCGCGGGACACGAAGTTCGTGTGGCCCACCATGTTCGCCGAGCTCGCCGACGAATACGATCGCCGCTACGGCCTCGACGACACCTACCTGCGCGCCATCAGCGAGCTCAATATCGCCAACGCGCGCACAAACCCGCTGGCGCAGACCAGGAATTGGACCTTCACCCCGGACAGCTTCGGCACCGACGACACCGCGAACCCGCCGGTGGCCGGTCGACTGCGTCGCCAGGACTGCAGTCAGATGACCGACGGCGCGGCCGCGGTGGTCCTGGCCGCCGACCGATTCCTGGCGCGGCGCAGTGACATACGGCCCGACGGTCGCGCGGTGATCAGCGGCTGGGGTCATCGCACCGCGGGCCTGCCGCTGGCACAGAAGATCAGGGCCGCCGCCGACGACCCTTACGTCTTTCCCCATGTGCGCCGGACGATGCTCGACGCACTCGGCCGTGCCGGTCTGCCCGACATCGACGCGGTGGACGGGGTGGAGGTGCACGACTGCTTCTCCATGTCCGAGTACATGGCGATAGACCACCTGGGCATCACCGGCCCGGGGGAGAGCTGGAAAGCCGTGGCAGGCGGCGATATAACGCGCGACGGCCGGATACCGGTCAATCCTGGGGGCGGATTGATCGGCGGTGGCCATCCCGTGGGTGCGACCGGTGTGCGAATGGTGCTCGATGCCTTTAAGCAGGTCACCGGGCAAGCAGGAGCCTACCAAGTGCCCGGCGCCCGTCGGTTCGCCACCCTCAACATCGGTGGGAGCGCCACGACCGCAGCGAGTTTCATCGTGGAGAGCCGGACGAACCGGTCATAGTGAAGTCGGGCCGTTCCTGATCTCGTCGTATTCGCCGACGGTGCAAAGACACTCGGCGCACCGTGACCGCCGCCGCATGGCCGCCACCTGGTCGTCCGTCGGCAACACAGCGGTTGCGAATCGTCGTGCCTGTTCTATGATCATCCGGGAAACACAGCGGCGGCACGCCGCATTCACCCGGCAAATCGACGGTTTTCGCTGGCAACGGTGCGTCGCGGGCGAATGCGATGTAGCCTTCCCACGCGTGATCACTTGTCTGCCATCGAATCTCCTCCTGGAGCCGAAATGACCATCCAGCATCCCATTGAGGACGAGGTCACACAGCTGGCGAGGCGGGTCGAGAAGGCCCGCGGTCGGCTGGCATACCAATTCGATCCCGCGTTGACCGAAGCGCTCTCCGAGGAAGAGCTGCTGGCCGAACGCGAGCTCGCCGAGAAGATTCGCGGGCAAGACCGTGGTCAGCGCTGGAAAGAGGCTCAAGCCGCCGCATCGGCGGCCGACCGCGCCAGGCAGACCACCGAAGCGATCGAGAAGGCCGACATGCGAGATCTACTGGTCGCCCGCAAGGCAATTGCGGCGCAGCGCCGTGAGTCGAGCCCGCATGCCAAACTCGCCTCGCTATACCGGCATCGGTCCTGGTCGTTGCGTGCGCTGGCCGGTGTCGTCGGCGCGGGCATGCTGTGGTCGGCGGTCAACGTCCAGCACAACATCGCGCCCGGCGGGCCGAGCGACCCGCTGTACTGGTTCAGCTACCTGTTGGAAGGGATGATCAGCGTCTGCCTGATCATCATCATGATCGGCACGAACAAGGTGGCCGAGTGGGGTGTTGTCGACAACCGTAAGCAGGTCGTCGCCGCCGAGGTCGCGCTGCTGTCGCTGACCGTCACCCTGAACACCTACCCGTATCTGCGTGCGGAGCACTGGTACGACGCCGCCGTACACGCCGTCGCACCGGTGATGATCGGTGTCGCGCTGCTCATCCATGACGCCGCGAGCGCCCGCTACGGGCTCGCCATCCACCGCGCCACCGAGCAGGTCCGGGATCTGCCCGACCCGGCCGAGCAGATCCGCCGCACCCTGCCCGCGATCGCCAGCTACCGGCTGCGCCGCTCGGCGGCGGAGGTGATGGCGTCCAACTCGATCGCCGAGCTGACCGTCGAGGCCGAGCCGGATCCGCTCGCGGAACTGGACGCCGGACCGACCGGCGACGCCATCGTGGACCCGGAGATCGAGACCGTGGTGGTCGCCGACGAGGACAATGTCGCAACGCCCGAGCCCGCCGCCCCCGCCCGCTCGGCGTTCCGTTCCGCCACCCCGCCGCCCTCGGCCAAGGTGGTGGCCGCCGCGACCCTCGGCAGCGACCTCGCCGACATCAAGGACACGGCCCCCGCGGCGAAGTCCGAAAACGGCTCCGCCCCGACCATTTCCGACCGCAAGCCCACGGTGCCGACCCCGGCACCCGAGGAGCCTGCCGCGAAGAGCAAGCCCGCCACCCCTGTGAACGGCGAGAAGCGCGACACCGACAGCAAGCCCGCCACCCCGGTGAACGGCTCCGGCACGGCGACCAAGCCTGCCGCCGCGGCCCCGAGCCAGAAGTCGGCCACCCCGACCAAGGCCGCCGCTCAGCAGGCCGCGCCGTCGAAGACCATCGCCGCCCCGGCGAAGCCGAGCAAGCCCGCCGCCGCGACCCCCGACAAGCTCACCGTGAAGTCGGCGGAACGCCCGGCCACGGCAGCGCCGAGCGCCGCCGTCAAGCGGCCCGCCGCCCCGGCCGACGAAAAGCCCACCACCCCAGCCGATGCCAAGCCCGGCAAAGAGGCGCCCGCCATCCCCACCCCGGAGATCCACGACACCGGCCAATTCCGCATCGCCGAGATCCTCGAACAGGAACTCGCCGAACTCCAGGCCGCCCGGCGCCGCGCCCGCACCAGCCGCAAGACGTCCACCCCCGCGGCGGGCCGCGACCGCTAGTCGGCCGAGGAAGCCGTTGCGGCGCTAGCTCGTGTGCCGCAACGCATCCGATAGCCAGTAGTGAATGCCGCCTGCTGTCGCCTCGGTCCCGGTGATCTCGGCCGTGAGGCGCCAGTAGCGATGCAGCCGGGGATCGGTGTCTGCCGTGCCGGCGCGGAGTGCGCGCCGGAACTCGGGGGTGTCTCGCTCGCGGCGGGCCGCCGCGTGGGCGTGCACGTACAGGTCGAGCTCCGCGCCAGGACGGGGCTTTTCGCCGGCGGCGACCAGCGGGGCCACGATCTCGCAGACCTCGGCGACGGCCGTCACCAATTGCCTGCGGTCCCCGATTTTCTCGCGCTCCGATCGCCAGATCTGTTGCGTCATCGCCGTTTCGACGCGTGGGTCGGTGGCGAGCGCGGTGAGCTCGGCGTAGGCGAGCAGCCGATGCGGCGCGGGATCGCTCGGCAGCGCGGGCAGCTGCATGTCGATGAACGAATCGAACTGCTCGCGGGGTAACGGACCGAGAATGGGCCGCCAGAGTGCGACGGCGCTGTCGATGATCGAGCTCCGGTCCTGCACCGCGGCAAGCAGTTCCAGGCGACGTGCGCGTTCGCCGGGCGGCGCGCATTCGACGGCGAACAGGGCCGCCCTGCGCCACCGGAGCGCGTCGAGTTCGGCATCGAGGGCGGCGCGTTCGGCGGCCGCGACCGCACCGATCGACTCGGCGCCGTCGAGCACGCTGACGATCGCGGGCAGCGGCACACCCAGCGCGCGTAGCCGGCGCACCAGCAGCAGCCGGTCCACCGCGGCGGGGGAGTCGAATACCCGATGCCCGCCGCCGGTCCGGTGATACTCCAGAACCCCGCTGTCGCAATAGAAACGGATCGTCCGCACGGGCACTTCGGTGCGGCGCGCCAACTCGCCGATGCTCATCGCGGCGAGGTAAGTGTCCTCGGTCACATCGACTTGAACCTCCACTCGGGTGGAGTTCCTACCGTAATGGAACTTCGAGTGAGAGGGATCGACCGATGGAATCCATGACGACCGAGCAGATCTGGCACGCGGTCGCCGCCGAACGCGCGCGCGTGGCCGACTTGCTCGCCGACCGCGCCGAATCCGACTGGGACCACGCGTCCCTCTGCGCGGGGTGGCGGATCCGCGATGTCGTCGCGCATCTGGTGCTGTCGACGCGCGCCGATCTCGGCTGGATAGTGGTCAACCTGATCCGCGCCCGTGGCAACGTGCACCGGGGCTTGCGGGACAGCGCCATTCGCTACGCCGATCGCGTCGGCACCCGCCAGTTGCTCGCGGAGCTCCGCGCCACCGCATCGTCCAGGTTCGTCCCGATCGGCACGGTCCCCGCGGACCGTCTGCTGGATGTGCTGGTGCATGCCCGAGACATCGCCATCCCGCTCGGCATCGTCCACGAGACGCCGTCGGTGCCGGCCCGAGCGGCGCTGGACCGGGTATGGGAGACGGCCGACCGGTTCGGCATCGACGAGCGACTGTCGGGGTATCGCCTCGTCGCGACCGACACCGAGTGGTCGACCGGCACGGGCGAACTCGTCGAAGGCACTGCAGGCGCGCTGCTCCTGATCGCGACCGGCCGTTCCGCCGCAGCCGCACTGCTGAGCGGTCCCGGGGTCGCGACGTTGACCGCGAACGGGGGATGAACCGGTGGTCGGGTCGACCACCTCCCGATCCGCGCGTCAGTGAGCATCGGACGCTCGAACCTGGTGCGCGCGACGGTCAATGCGCGATGTCGTGACCGGAGCCGACCGCGTGCTGCTGGTGATTCCGGCGCAGTTCGGAGTTGATGCGCTGGGCTTCGGCGAGTTGGTCTTCGAGAATGATGATGCGGCAGGCCGCGTCGAGCGCGGTGCCCTGGTCGACCAATTCGCGGACTCGGGCGGCGATGCGCAGTTGGTAGCGGGAGTAGCGGCGGTGGCCGCCGTCGGAGCGTTGCGGGGTCAGGAGTTCCGCGGCGTCGAGGGCGCGGAGGAAGGCCTGGGTGACGCCGAGGGCGTCCGCGGCGCTGCCCATGCTGTAGGCGGGGTAGTCGTCGTCGTCCAGTTTGGCGCCGGGGTTGTCGGTTGCCGGGTCGGCGTGGGTCTGTTCCATGAATACCTATCTGCGAAACAAGAATTGGGCCCCGGCGCGTGGAGCGCCGGGGCCCAGAGGGGTTTATTCACCATGCCGGTCGTCGTGACCGGCGTCGTTTTTCCACATCCCGTGCTGCAGGGTGGGGTGTGGGGATCGCATCGTTAGGACTGTCGACCACCTCCAATCCATGGAATCGCGGTGTCCGCCTGCGCTGCGATACGCGCAATGCCGTCCGAACGCTGAGAGCGCGTCGGAACGGGGCACCGCTCCCTACCTTTCGTGGTGTAGGTCCCTCCCCTCCGGTGGCGTTGTCGTCAGCCACCCGGAGGGGAGGGTATTCAGTCACTTCATCTCTCCGGGAAGTTCATCCTCTACCCGGCCAATGCGACTTTCTTCTCTGCTGACGGGATGAACCATATAACAGCGGTGCGCGAATGTCTACAGTGACGACTGTAGATTTTCTCCGTGTGTCCCGCCGCAGCTCAGCGGGCCGCCGGGCGCGCGGCAAGGGCCTGTTCGGCCGCCGAGCGCAGGTCTTCGAGCCGGGCTCGTTGCTCGGCTGTGTAGTCGCGGACCTGGTCGTCGAGCACGCATACGGTGCCGTACACGCTGCCGTCCGGATTGTGTACGGCCAACCCGAGGTAGTTGACCAAGCCGAACTCCACTTCGTCCTCGTTCCCCGCGAAGTCCGGGTCGGCGCGCGAATCACGCACGAACAGTTCGGTGTCGTTGTCGACAACCCGCTCGCAGTACAGCTCGTGCGCCTCCGGGAAGGCCGAGCCCTTCCGGCCTTCGGCGCCCACCGTGTAGTGCACCTCCGCCGCACCGGCCGTCGCCTCCACCGCCATATGCGTCGGCGTCGACCGCATCACCAACACCGACCGCACTCCTAACTCGGTTGCGGTCTGTGCGAGCAACGACTCGATCGGCCGGAATTGCGCACTGCTGTCGGGCATGAGGACCTCTCCTGGCACGAGACACACGGGACAAGTCGCCCCACTGTCCTTGGTCGACAGGCTGGTGACCAGGGTTGCGCTCACGGTGCCGAAAAGGGTGTGGCGGACTCGTCTGGATCGGCCGCGAACGCGCTGGAGCTCAGGCGACAATCTGGGTGTACGCCGCGCGAATGTGTGACTCGGCGTCGCTGAGGTAATCGGCCAGCATCTGCTCCGCCACGGCGGAACGACCGCCGACCATCGCCTCGTAGATCTCGTGATTGCGGGCCAGGTAGGGCTCGTGGAAGGTCAGCGGATCGGCCATCACATGGAAGACCAGACGCAGCTCGTTCCACACGCTCGACATCATCTCGTCCAGCCGCCTGCTGCGGTTGAGCGCGGCGATCGCCTTGTGGAAGTCGATGTCGGCCGTGCCGACGCCGGTCCAATCCTGTTTCGCGGCACAGGCGTCCGCGTGGGCGAGCGCGGCGGCGAGGTCGGTCGGCGGCTGGCCCGCTGGGTCGAAGCCGTGCACCGCCGCACCCTCGATTACCCGGCGGCACTGATAGAGCTCCGCGACATCCTCCGAGGTCGGGATGCGCACGAAGGCACCGCGATTGAGCTCGTGGGTGACGAGCCGTTCCTCGATCAGCGAGCGGAACGCTTCACGCAGCGTGTTCCGCGAAACCCCCAGTGCCGCACAGATATCCGGCTCAGACAGGCGGGTGCCCGGCCGCAGCGACCCGTCCAGGATGCTGGCCCGCACGATGTCGGCGGTCTGCGAACTGCGACTGGAGCGGGCGAGCAGGCCCTTGTGTTCGGACAGCGCCGTGTAGACGGGATCGGGCCGATCTACCGGTGTCGTCATCCCAACCTCCGCGGACCAGTGGCTTTGCCGTTCGAGCATAACCCAGCGATCGAACCGCCAGCCGACGATCCCACCTTAGGATTGCAGAATCGTTCAACGATCCGTAGTCTGCTGTGACGTACGTCGCTCTCCTGAGCTCGAGCATTGCGAGGCAGCCATGAGCCTTTCCACAGACCTCCCGGTGGATCCGGCCGAAAAGTCACCACCCTTCGACTGGTTCCGAACGCTGAGCGCCAAAGGCAAGAAGGCCTTCCTCGGCGCGTTCGGCGGATATGGCTTGGATGCCTACGACTTCCAGGTGCTGCCGCTGGCGCTCGGGGCCATCTCGTCCTACTTCGTCATCAGCTCGGGCCAGGCGGGCCTGCTGACCACGGTCACCCTGCTGGTGTCCGCGCTCGGTGGCGCGCTGGCGGGCGTGCTGGCCGACAAGATCGGGCGAGTACGCACGCTGCAACTCACCGTTGCCACCTACACCTTGTTCACCGTGCTGTGCGGGTTCGCACCCAATTTCGAGACGTTGCTGGTCTTCCGGGCCTTCCAGGGTCTCGGCTTCGGCGGTGAATGGGCCGCGGGCGCGATCCTGGTCGCCGAGTACGCGCAGACCAAATATCGAGGCCGCACGGTGGCGTACGTGCAGAGCGCCTGGGCCGTCGGCTGGGGCTTGGCCGTCCTGGTCTACACGCTCGTCTTCCAATTCGTCAGCGAAGATCTGGCCTGGCGGGTGCTGTTCTGGACCGGTGCGCTGCCCGCCTTGCTGATCATCTGGGTGCGCCGCAATCTGACCGACTCCGAGACGGTCACCCAGCGCCGGGAATCGGCGGGTAGTCGGGCGGGATCGTTCGTGTCGATCTTCCGGCGCGACCTGCTCCGGACGACACTGTTCGCCTCGCTGCTGGCCACCGGTGTGCAGGGTGGCTACTACACCCTCGCGACCTGGTTGCCGACCTTCCTGAAGAAGAGCCGCCACCTGAATGTCGTTGGTACCGGCGGTTATCTGTTCCTGCTGATCGGCGGCGCGTTCCTCGGTTACGTCACCGGCGGCATCCTCGCCGACCGGATCGGCCGCAAACGCACCATTCAGCTCTTCGCCGTGTTGTCGGTCGCGTTCATGGTCGCCTACATCCAGGTGCCGGAGGGGGCCAACACCACGGTGCTGATCCTCGGCTTCCCGCTCGGCTTCTGCACCGCGGCCATCTTCTCCAGCTTCGGGTCGTTCCTGTCCGAGCTGTACCCGACCGCGTCCCGCGGTACCGGGCAGGGCTTCACCTACAACTTCGGTCGTGGTGTCGGCGCCGTATTCCCCACCGTGGTCGGCTTTTTGGCCTCCACCACGCTCGGCCTGGCCGGCGCGATGATGTTCGGCGCGTTCGGATATGTTCTCGCGGTCATCGCGCTGTTCGGCTTGCCGGAAACCCGCGGCCGCGAATTAGCCTGAAGGAGGGTCGATGTCCGCGATCACCGTGCCGAGAGCGCCGCTGCGGATCCTGCCCGCGGGGGACCGGTCGCTGCTCGTCGCGCCCGACGAGCACGCCGATCTGGTCGCGTTCATCGATCTGCTCCGCCGCGAAGTGCCGTGCGGCGTGCACGATGTGCTGCCCGCCGCGCAGACCGTCCTGGTCACCATGACCGATGCGGCGGACAGCCGAGCGGTAGAAGAGCAACTGCGGCAGCTGTTTCGGAGTATCCAAGGGGCTGGCTCGGCCGAGGCACTACCGGACGACGTGCGCACCATCCCGGTCCGTTATGACGGGCCGGACCTGGAAAGCGTTGCGGCACAGCTGGGTATCTCGGTGCGCGCGCTGATCACCGCGCACACCCGCACGGTGTGGCGGTGCTCGTTCATCGGCTTCGCCCCGGGTTTCGGCTATCTGGAGTCCGCCGAATCCGGGTTAGCGGTGCCGCGCCGGTCCGAGTCCCGGACGTCGGTGCCCGCGGGCTCGGTGGCGCTGGCCGACGGGTACAGCGCCGTCTACCCGCGGCGTTCGCCCGGCGGCTGGCAGCTCATCGGCACCACCGACGTCCGGATGTGGGACCTCGACCGGGCCGAGCCGTCCCTGCTGCGCCCGGGCACCCGGGTCCGTTTCATCGAGGAGGCCGGCGAATGACTGTGGTACGCATCCTCGACGCGGGTCTGTTGAGCACGATCCAGGACCTCGGCAGACCCGGCTGGTTCGCCGTCGGCGTCGGCGTATCCGGCGCGGCCGATCGAGGTTCGCTGAAGCTGGCGAATCGGCTGGTCGGCAATCCGGAGGACGCCGCAGGCATCGAAACCCTGCTCGGCGGGTTGGAACTCGTCGCCGAGGCGCCGGTGCTGCTCGCGGTGACCGGTGCCGACGCGCCGATCACCGTGGACGGTGTCGCCGAGGCCCGCGCGTCCGTTCTCGCGCTGCGCACCGGACAGCGACTGAAGCTCGGCACAGCCACCGCTGGGTTGCGCGTGTATGTCGCGGTGCGCGGCGGCATCGCCGTCGAGCCCGTGCTCGGCTCCCGCAGTAGGGATACCCTCGCCGGACTCGGCCCCGAGCCGCTGACCGAGGGCACCCGGCTCACCGTGGGGCCGGCGGCGGACTATCCGTGGCCGAATGTCGAAGTGGCTCCGGTACCGCCGATGGACTCCGGTCCGGTCACCGTCCGGGTGCTGCTCGGCCCGCGGGACGACTGGTTCACCGATCCGCGGTCGCTGTGCACCGGCCGCTGGCAGATGACCGACCGCGCCGATCGCGTAGGTGTGCGGTTGGCCAGGGTCGGCGACGGACCGCCACTGACCCGGATCAACGACAAGGAGCTGCCGACCGAAGGGGTACCGCTCGGCGCGATCCAGGTGCAACCGAGCGGTGAACCGGTCGTCTTCCTCGCCGATCACCCCATCACCGGCGGATATCCGGTCGTCGGGACCGTGGTCACGGCCGACGTCGACCTGCTCGCGCAGTTACGGCCTGGGCAGCAGCTGCGATTTCGCGAAGCGACGCTCTGAATTCGGCAGGCGGGGAACTGTTCGGCAGGCGGGCAACTTATGCAGTGTGCACAGTGGCGGTCGGCAAACCCTGGCCGGTTGCGTAGTGACACGTCGGCGAGCGGTCGTGTGAACTGAGACCTCGTTTCGGTCCGTCGGGCGCTCGATGGTGTCCCGGTTGGCGGCCGCTGTGCACAGCGGTCTCTGGCTTCGATGTCAGCTTCGCCCGAGAGGTACCCCGCTTGTGATCCATGTTCGTCGTGCCATCCTCGCAGTAGGTCTCACGCTCGCTGTCTGCCTCGCCGTTGCCGCGACGGCAACCGCCGAGACGGATCTGCCGAACACCGGCCCCCAAGGCACCTGGCCGGTCCGCCCAGACGAGAACCAGCTGCCGCCACTGCCCAGCGAGACCGATATCTACCGGTTCATTCCCGTCCCGCTGCCCGCGGACGACCACTGGTACGACGACCCGGACGATCTCGACCGCTACGCCAACGGCGACGTGATCCGCAAGCGCGTGGTCACCAGCTACCTGCTCGGCGTGCCGTGGCCGCCGGTGCACACCGAACAGATCCTCTACCGCAGCACCGACAGCCGGGACCGCCCGATCGTCACCGCTACCACCGTCATGATCCCGGGAATCCCGTGGCTCGGCCCGAGCCCGCGCCCCGTCATCTCCTATCAGGAGGCGATCGACGGTCTGGACCCGGCGTGCAACCCGTCGCACACCGTGCGCGCGGGCACCATGAAAGAAACCCAGCTGTTGCTGCAGTTCCTCGGTGAAGGCATGGCAGTGACGATCCCCGACTTCAACGGCAAGACCAGCACCGCCTTGGCGCCGAGCGAGGGCCACATGGTGCTCGACGGCGTGCGCGCGACCCGGCGTGCGGGCCTGGGTTTGGCCGACTCGCCGATCGGGCTGTGGGGATACTCCGGCGGCGGCAGCGCCACCGGCTGGGCCGCCGAACTGCACCGCGGTTACGCGCCCGAACTGCCGATCAAGGGCAGCGCCCAGGGCGGCGTGCCCGGCGACAAACACGCCATGACGCTGTTCGCCATGGACGCAGGCCCCGGCATCGCCGGGCAGGCCGATTTCGTCGGCTGGATCTGGCTGATCGGACTGTCCAGGGAATTCCCCGACCTGCTGCCCCTCGACAAGTTCCTCACCGCCGACGGCATGACCATGGTCCACGACATCGAACACCGCTGCCTCTACACAGCGGCCGCCACCGGCGCGTGGCGCCCGCTGAAGAACTACCTCAAAGACTCGAAGGCCTTCCTGGACCCCGACATCCAGAACATCCTGCACCGAGACAGTCTCGGCTACGGCGACACCCCGGACGTCCCGATCGCCATGTGGCACTCCACCACCGACCCGATCATCCCGATCGCCGCCATCGAACCGGTCGTGCAGCGCTACTGCGCAGGCGGCGCCAACCTACGCTTCTTCAGAGTCCCTGCCTCCGAACACATCTCGGCCGAGCTCATCGGCTACGAACCGTCGCTGCTCTGGCTCACCGCGGTCCTCGCAGGCGCCGACCCCGGCCCGACCACCTGCTGAGGGGCACCGAGGATCGGGTCAGGTGCAGGCACGCCGCGCGCGGTGCCGGACGGCAGGAAGCCGGAGGCGATGAACTCGCTGATGTAGGCGTCGAGGGCGGCCTCGGTGATCGGTGGACAGGAGATGCCGGTGCCGGCGAGGGCGGCGCGGGTGTGTGCGTCGCTCCAATCGAGGCGGGCGAGGCCGATGTAGTTCGGGCTCAGCAGTTCGGCGCGGACGAGGGAGTTGTCGCCCGCCGCGTTGCGCCGGTGGGATTCGGCGGTGAGGGCAGCCCGCACGGTGTCCAATGGTGCGGTGGTCACCGGCAGGCCGTGGCGGCGCAGCCGGGCGAAGATGGTGTTCACGGCCACCGGGGTCTTGTTGACCAAGTGGTACACGGTCTCCGCGCGCGGGCGGGTGGTGAGTTCCACGATGGCGCGGGAAACATACGTCGCCGGGCTCAGGGAGACGGCTGCGTCGCTGACATCCGGTGCCTGCCCGAGAATCGCGGCGGCGCGGATCATGTTCCAGAACGAGTCATCGGCGCTGTTCAGGCCGGCTTCCGGGTCACCGCAGATCGTTCCGGGACGGTAGATGCCGATCGGCACGCCGCGCTCGCCCGCCTGCCACACCAGCTCCTCCGCGGCCCACTTGGACAGGACATAGCCGTTCTCGGCGAGCCGGTCTGCCCGCAGCCTGGTGCTTTCCACGATGAGGCGGGGTGTCGCTGTCTTGGCGACGGTGGTGCCCAGGGTGGAGACGAAATGTACCGGTTTGAGCCGGTGGGTCGTCGCCAGCCGGAGTATGTCGCGGGTGCCTTCGACATTGGCCGCGCGCAGCCGTGCGTACGGATCAATGTGGTTGACCCGGGCACCGTTGTGCAGGATCACGTCGACGGTCTCGGCGAGACGGTCGTAGTCGGTGTCGGGCAGCCCTAGTCGTGGCGCGGCGAGATCACCGGGGACGGCGACGATTCGATCCCCGGCGGCCTCGTCCCACAGCCGATAGCGCTGCAGCACCTGCCGTATTCGATCGGCGCCCTGGTCGGCGCTGTCGGCGCGCACCAGGCACCACACGCGTGCGTCGGTGTGCTCCAACAGATCTCGGAGCAGGTGTGCACCCAGGAAGCCGGTCGCGCCGGTCAGCAACACCACGCGCGGTGCCCCGGTGTGCGGGGCGAGGCAGTCGTGGACGGTAATGTCCTCGTCGAGGACGGCGTCCTCGGTCGGGGTCGGCACCCGAGTCTGCGCGGCCGTCCCGCTGAGATGTGCGGCGAGACCGCCCACCGTGGGAGTGGTGAGCAGCGCCGACATCGGCACGTCGCGCGCCAGCCTGGCCGAGAGCCGTTGGTGCAGGGTGAAAGCCATCAGCGAGGAGCCGCCGAGCTCGAAGAAGTCGTCGGTCGCCCCGATCGGGGCGACGGCGAGCACCTCGGCGAATACCTCGGCGATCGCGACCTCCAGCGGCGTGGACGGGGCGACGCCGTCGCGTGCCGCGAAAACCGGCTGGGGGAGTGCCGCGCGATCGAGCTTGCCGCTGGTGTTGACCGGCAGCGCATCGAGCAGCAGCACCGCCGACGGAACCATGTAGGCAGGCAGCATGCGAGATAGCGACTGCCGCAACGCATTCGGGTCGATGTTCGAGTCGTCCGCCGCGACGACGTAGCCGACCAACCGGTCGCCGCCCTCGGACGGTTTCACCGCGACCGCCGCCTGTCCGACTCCGGGATCGGCGAGCAGCGCGGCCTCGATATCGCCGAGTTCGACGCGGTGCCCGCGGACCTTCACCTGGAAGTCGCTGCGCCCCAGGTAATCCAGGGTGCCGTGTGCGTTCCAGCGCACCAGATCCCCGGTCCGGTACATCCGCGCTCCCGGTTCGGTCGGATTCGCGACGAACCGACCGGCGGTGAGCCCAGGCGCGCCTTTATAGCCACGCGCCAGCTGGACCCCGGCCAAATACAGTTCGCCGACCGCGCCCACCGGCACCGGCCGCAGCCGCGTATCGAGGACGAAGACCCGCGAATTCCACTCCGGCACACCGATCGGCACCGTGGCCGCCGGCGCGGCAGGGTCGACGTGGTGTTGGGTGATGCTCACCGCCGCCTCGGTCGGCCCGTACAGGTTGTGCACCTCGGCGCTGCTGATTGCCGCGAACGCCCGCGCGGTCTCCGGCGCCAACGCCTCACCGATCACGAAAACCGCACGCAGCGAGGACACTTCGGCGGCAGTGGCATGTCCGGCGAAGGCCGTCAGCATGGTCGGCACGAAATCGGTGAGCGTGACCCGGTGCGCGACGATCAGCCCGCACAGCGCGGCCGGATCCCGGTGATCGTCGGGACCGGCGAGCACCATCCGCGCGCCGGACCGCAGGGGCAGGAAGTACCCCCACAGCGACACATCGAACGTCGCAGGCGTCTTCTGGAGATACGTGTCGGTGGCGTCGACCCCGTACTGATGCTGCATCCAGTCGAGTTGGTTGACGATCGCCGCGTGGCTGACCACCACGCCTTTCGGGCGTCCGGTGGAGCCGGAGGTATAGATGACATACGCGGGATGGTCGCCACGCAGCGGCATCCGGCGCTCATCGTCGCGCACGGGTGCGCAGTCCAGACCGGTCAGATCCAGTGTGTCGACGGTGTGCGCCGCCGTCACCGTGAAGTCGTCCCCACTGGTGGTCAACACGCAGTGTGGCGCAGCGGAATCCAGCACATAGCCGATCCGCTCCGCTGGATGATCCGGATCGATCGGCACCCACGCGCCGCCCGCTTCGGCGATGGCGCACAGTGCGACAACCTGATCGAGGGAACGCCGCATGGCAACCCCGACAACGGCTTCCGGCCCGACGCCCTGCCCGATCAGCCACCGCGCCAACCGATTGGCTCGGGCCTGCAATTGCCCGTAGGTCAGCGTCGCCGATCCATACACCACGGCGATGGCATCCGGCGTGGCAGCGGCCCAGCGTCGCAGTGCCGCGCCGAGAGTTTCGGGCGCGACCGCGTGCGCATCACCGGCCGACCATGATTCGATCCGCCGCCGTTGCTCCGGATGGACCATGTCGACGTCGCCGACCGCGGCGAGCGGATCGGCGGCCACCTGGTGCAGCACGCGGATATAGGCGTCGAGGAACCGCAGCACCGTCGGTTCGTCGAAAAGATCGGTGGCATAACCGAACCGGATGAGGATCTGGCCGGGGGAGCGGTCCGCGTCGTGGTTGTCGACCACCGCGATATGCAGATCGGTCTTTGCCGTGCGTGTGTCGACATCGAGTCCGGCGAAGGTCAGGCCGGGCAGCTCCAGGCTGGCCTTGCCGAAGTTCTGGAACGCGAAACCGACCTGGTACAGCGGATGGCGCCCCGGTGACCGCACCGGGTTGACCGCGTCGACCACGTGCTCGAACGGCACCTCGGAGTGGGCGAAGTTCGCCAGATCCCGATCTCTGGTCCGGTCGAGCAGCGCGGCGAAACTCTCGCCGGGATCGATCCTGGTGCGCGACACCGTCGTGTTGACGAACATGCCGACGAGATCGTCCAGGGCGGCCTCGGCCCGGTTGGTCATCGGCACCCCGATGGCGATGTCGGTGCTGCCGGACAGGCGGGACAGCAGCACGGCCAGGGCCGTCCGCATCACCATGAACAGGGTGGCCTTGTGCTCGCGGGCGACGGCGAGCAAGGCGCTGTGCAGGGTGGCGGGCACCGGCCGCTGGGTGGCCGCGCCGCGCAACGAGGCAGTGCTCGGTCGCGGCCGGTCGCTCGGCAGCTCCAGTTCGTCCGGCAGCCCGGCCAGTTCGGTCGTCCAGTAGGCAAGTTGCCGGGACAGCAGCGAGTCCGGGTCGTCGCGGGAGCCGAGCAGCTCCTGCTGCCACAGTGCGTAGTCGGCGTATTGGATATCGAGCGGACGCCATGCCGGAGCGGTGCCCGCGGCGCGCGCGGTGTAGGCGACGGCGATGTCGCGAGCCAGCGGCGCCAGCGAGGAACCGTCGGCGCAGATGTGGTGCACCGCGCATACCAGCACGTATTCGTCGGCGGTCCGGAGCAGCCGAACCCGCAGCGGCACCTCGATCGACACGTCGAAGCCGCGCCACAGAATGGCGTGCACCCGCTCGGCCACCTCGTCGGGTGTCGCCGTCTGCATCTCCTCGACGGCGAAATCGGCCACACCGCTCGACACTTCGAGCGCGTGCTGCCGCGGTCCGGTGCTGTCGGCCGGGTACCGCGTGCGCAGGATCTCATGGCGCGCAACGGTATCGATGAACGCGGCGCGCAAGGCGGCGACATCGAGGTCGCCGGACATGCTGAAGGCGAAGCCGATATTGTCCACGGCCGATTCCGGATCGAACCGGTTACGCAGCCAGAACCGCAGCTGCGACGGGGACAGTGGCACCCGTTCGGGCCGCGGCCGGGCCAGCAGCGCCGGTCGGCTCTCGTCGAACTGCTGCGCTTGAATGGCTTTCGCCAGCGCCGCAACGGTCGGGTGGTCGAACAGCAACCGGGTCGGGATCCGCGCCTGCCACATCTCGCTCAGCCGTGCGGCCACCTGGGTGGCCAGCAGTGAATTGCCGCCTGCGGCAAAGAAATCGGAGTCCGCGCCCAGCTGATCGTGGCTGAGCACCTGACCGAACACCTCGGCGACCAGTTCCTCGCCGGGGCCGGACAGTGCGCGGCACGCGAGCTGATCGACAGCGCGGGCCCGCAACGACGCCCGATCCGTCTTTCCGGTGGGTGTCAGGGGAATCCGGTCGACCACGGTGATCGTGGCGGGCAGCATGTAGTGCGGTAGCTGCCGAGCCACCGCGCTCGCCAGTTCGGCGTCGTCGAGCGCATGCCCTGGTTCGGCCTGCACGAAGGCCGCCAGCACCGTCTCGCCCGCCGCCGTCTTGCGGTCGACGGTGACCGCCGCACGCACCCCCGGCCTGCTGGCCAGCACCGAGTCGATCTCGCCGAGTTCGATGCGGAAGCCGCGGACCTTGACCTGATCGTCGCTGCGGCCCAGGTATTCGAGGTCGCCGTCGGTGCCGCGGCGGACGATGTCGCCGGTGCGATACATCCGGGTGCCGGGCAACCCGTGCGGGTCGGCCAGGAAGCGCTGTGCCGTCAGGCCGGCACGATCGTGGTATCCGCGGGCCAGGCCGGACCCGGAGACATACAGTTCGCCCGCGGTGCCGACGCCGACCGGGCGCAGTCGCTTGTCGAGCACCCGGCAGCTGATCCCCGGCAGTCCCGAGCCGATGGTGACCGGCAGGTCCGGTGCCAACGCCGCGCTGATCGACACCATGATGGTGGTTTCGGTCGGACCGTAGCCGTTGAAGAAGCGACGTCCGGGAGCCGACCAACGGTGCACCAGGGGCGCGGGGCAGGTTTCGCCGCCGACGATGACCACCCGCAGCGTGTCGAGTCCGGTCGGCTCGAGCGAGGCCAGGGCCGACGGGGTCAGAAAGGCGTGACTGATCTCGTGGCGCGCGATGAGGCCCGCCAGTTCGGCGCCGCCGTAGACCGTCGGCGGCGCGATCACCATGGTGGCGGCGGACCCGATGGCGAGCAGCAGCTCGAGCACCGAGGCGTCGAAGCTCGGTGACGCGAAATGCAGGGTGCGCGCGGCCGAAGTGAGCGTGTATCTGGCGGTTTGCTCGGCGCAGAACGCGGCGAGACCGGCATGGGTGACCGCGACGCCCTTCGGCCTGCCCGTCGAGCCGGAGGTATAGATCAGATACGCCACGTTCGAAACCCGAAGCAGCGTAGGACGATCGAGGTAAGAAATAGGATTCGCCGATGCCGCGGCGGTCCGCGCGACCAGCTCCGCGTCGTCCAGCGCGAGCCACCGCACGCCTGCGGGCAGCGCAGGCGCGTATTCGCAGTTCGTCAGCCCGATGTCGGCGCCGCAGTCGCCCACTTGGAACTGGATGCGCTTACCCGGCAATCCCGGATCGATCGGCACGAACGCGGCGCCGGTCTTCGCGACCGCCCACACCGCGAGCACCGAGTCGATCGATCGGGGCAGCGCCACCGCCACCATGGTCTCCGGCCCGACGCCGAGCGCGAGCAGCGTCCGCGCCAGCCGTGAGGAGCGGGCGTCGAGCTGGCGGTAGGTGATCGAGTCGTCGCCGCACACCGCCGCGACACCGTCGGGATTGCGTTCCACGGCCGAGGCGAGCAGTGCGGCGAGGGTGGGGGAGTGTGTCGAGGAGCTCCGGCGGGAACGTTCACGACGAGCGGATGAGGGGGTCCGCTGAATACCACTGGTCAAGCTCTGGTCCCGCCATACGAAGTGACAAAGGGGCCTGATGGTATAACGCCGCACTGCGGTCCACCACCGAAAGGAATAACACCTGTTCGCGCGCGTGCTCAGCCCGATTTGCCCGGCGCGGAGCCACACTTTACGGCATTGGGTGCCAAGTGATTTCGGAAATCAATGGATCAATATTCCGGGTTTACTTCCGTCCCCGATGCTCGCCTGTACCCAGCGTCGGCTCGGCGCCAGACACCGCTGTTGTGCTTCGGCGAACAGCCGCACACTGGCCGGTCCCGGCCAGTCGGCGGGCAACATCGGTGCCGGGAGGCCGGGATCGAGGTAGGGGATGATGCGCCATTCGTCGAGCAGCGGGACGAAGTATTCGAAGGCTTGGCGGTCGGTCAGATTGTCGCGGGTGCGAATGTCGCCGTGGTTGGCGAGGAACGCGCGGTGCCGCTCGGCGAGAGCGGGCAGATCCCACCATTGCGCCGCCGCCGCGCGCAGCGTGCCGGGGACCGTCAGGTCGGTGGCGCGGAACGAGGTCACGTAGTCGTCGAGCGCCAATGCCGTGACGATCGTGGCCGCCTCGGCCGCCAGGTACTCCGGGCAGATCCACAGACCGGCCGACACGGTGCCGCAGCCGATCGAGGACAGCCTGCGGCGCAGCTGATGCCGTGCGGCACGCAGGGATTCCGGGATGCCGAACGAGATCAGATGCCAGGCATCGCCATCGGCCATCTGCCGGAAGCCGAAGATGCGCGGATCACCGCGTGTGTACATCGCCTCCGCCGCGGCGGTGATCCGGTATCCGCTGCGGCCGCCGCGTGACTCGGCGTCGAGCACGCCCTTGCTCTTCAGCCGGGTGACGGCCGTCCTGGTGCTCTGCTCGGGCACGCCGAGCCCGGCAAGCAGCGCGCCGAAGTCGGCGATCGCGAGCCAACCGCCCAGGTCGCGGACGTAGGCGCCGAGCACGGTCCTGGCGAGCGAGGTCGCGCTGCCCGGCCTCGAATCGATATCGTCGAGGACCGCGCCCGCCAGGTCAGGGCGCGGTGAGTTCATCGCGAATCGCCGAGATCCCGGCGAGAACCTCGGTGTAGGTGGTGCTGAGCGGGCTCAGGCCGATCCGGATGCCTTGCGGCGGACGGAAATCGGGGATGACGCCGCGTTGCCAGAGTCGCGCGGTGATCTCCTTGAACTGGGGGTGGTCGATCGTCACGTGGCCACCCCGACGGGCGGGGTCGGTGGGCGACGATACCGCAACGCCCAGCGGCAGCAGCCAGGCCCGCGCCAGTTCGAGCGCGAATTCGGTGAGGGCGACAGACTTCGCCCGCACGGCCGCCATGCCCACCTCCTCGATCAGGTCGAGGGTGTCCTGGATCGGCAGCATGCCGACGATCGCGGGCGTCCCGCTGATCACCCGCCGGATGCCTTGGGCGGGAACGTAATCCTGCGCCATCTCGAACGGGCTCTCACGACCCATCCAGCCCCAGATCGGCTGCGTGAAGTCGGCGAGGTGCGCGGCGTTGACGTAGCCGAAGGCGGGCGCGCCGGGGCCGCCGTTCAGATACTTGTAGGTGCAACCGACCGCGTAATCGACGGCCCAGGAGTCGAGTTCGATCTCGACCGCGCCTGCCGAATGGCACAGGTCGAGCAGCAGCACGGCGCCGGCGTCGTGCACGGCGGCGCTGATGGCGGGCGCGTCGAGCAGATAGCCGGACCGGTAGGCGACGTGGCTGAGCACGACGAGCGCGGTGCGGTCGGAGACGGCGTCGGCCACCTGCGCGGCGGTGACGCCGCCGGTGAACTCCGGTTCGATCCAGCGCAGCGTCAGGCCGAGCTCGGTGGCGATCGCCTCGAGGAGGTAGCGGTCGGTGGGGAAGTTGTCGCGGTCGAGCACGATTTCGGTGCGCTCGCCCCGGCGTGCCAGCGCGCCGCGGGCGATCTTGTACAGCAGCACCGTGGTCGAGTCGCCGATCGTGGTCTGGCCCGCGGCGGCCCCGAGCACCGCCGCACCGATCCGGTCGCCGATGGTGAGTGGCAGGTCGAACCACTGTTCGTCCCAGCCGCGGATCAGGCGTGCGCCCCACGCGTCGCTGACGAAGGCGGCGAGACGCTCGGCGGTCGCGCGCAGCGGACGGCCGAGGGAGTTGCCGTCGAGGTAGGCGATGATCTCCGGGTTGTCGCTGCCGAGGAATCGGCTCGGGTAGTCACCCAGCGGATCGGCAGCGTCGAGACCCTTCGCGCGTGTGGCGAAGTCGAGGGAGGGCGAGGTCATAGGGTCAGCGTCCGATCTCCGTGCGTACCGCGAACAGTTCGGGGAAGAAGGTGAGGTCGAGCGCGCGCTGCAGGAAGCCGACCCCGCTGGATCCGCCCGTGCCGCGCTTCATGCCGATGGTGCGCAGCACCGTGCGCAGGTGCCGGAAGCGCCACAGCTGGAAGTTCTCCTCGAGATCGACCAGCTCCTCGAAGGTCTCGTAGACCGACCAATGCTGTTCCGGGGCTTCGTAAATGGACTTCACGAGCGGGAGCAGGTCGGGATCGAGCAGGTAGGCCTTCGTCACGTCCCGTGCCAAAGTCGAGTCGGGCACGTCGAGTCCGCTGCGTGCCGCGTGCCGCCAGAACGCGTCGTAGAGGCTCGGTTCGTGCAGCAGCGTCCGTAACTCCTTGTGCGCGACCGGGTCTGCTTCGAAGACCTTCAGCATCGAGGCGTTCTTGTTGCCGAGAATGAACTCCACGGCCCGGTACTGATACGACTGAAAGCCCGACGAATTGCCGAGCACGTCACGGAACTGGGCGTACTCGGTAGGTGTCAATGTCGCGAGTACCGACCACTGCTCGGTGAGTGTCTTCTGGATATGTTTAACGCGCGCAATGCATTTCAGGGCGACGCCGATGTCATCGGCGTCGAAGGCGGCCCGCGCGGCGCGGGTTTCGTGCAGCACCAGTTTGAGCCACAGCTCGGTGGTCTGGTGCTGGATGATGAACAGCAGCTCGTCGTGGTGTTCCGGCTTGCTGACCGGATGCTGGGCGCTGAGCAGGGTATCCAGGTCGAGGTAGCCGCCGTAGCTCAGGCGCGAGCTGAAGTCGGTCACGATGTCGTGTTCGAGGGTGCGGGTGTTGTGCTCGACGGTCATGCGAAATCCCCATCGGTCGGGTGTGGCCTGCCTCCACACTATGACACGTTCGTGACGCGCGCTATATAAGTGTCACAACTGGGGAAGGGGAAAGCCGACCCAGGGATTGCCGGGGCTATCGCGATCCGCCGGTGCCGTTCGAACGCGGAACGAGGGCGAAGATCGGGATGGTGCGGTCGGTCTTGCTGCGGTAGTTGGCGAAACTGGGGTATATCGCGTCCAGGCGGGGCCATGCGGCCTCGCGCTCGGCCGGTGCGAGCTCGGTCGCCGTGACCGGGATGGTCTTGCTGTTGATCCGCACCTCCGCCTCGGGGTTCGCACGCAGGTTGAGCACCCAGTCGGGATGGGTCGGGGTGCCGCGATGGGATCCGGCGATGAGGTAGCGGTCGCCGTCTTGCAGGTAGAGCAGCGGTGAGGTGCGGCGCAGGCCGGACTTGCGCCCGACTGTGGTGAGCAGCAGGATCGGCGCCTTGCCCAGCTTGCCGCCGAGCTTGCCGCCACTGACCCGATACAGAGATGCGTTGAGGCCCGCGAAGATTCGTTCCAGCTGATGTGTTATCGACATGGCACCAGCCTAGGGCGCGGCCCGGTCGGCGAGCAGTGGATTTCGGTGCACGAAGAGCGGCCGCTGCTGTCATGGCAATACCGGCGTGCGCTGCGCGGCGACGGAAAATTGCGGCATTTTCGCGCAATTATTCGAGCGCCATAATCGACGCGCGCCGTTCCCGGCATTCCACGATTGTTTTTGTAGGGTGTGGTGAATGACCGTGCGACTGGCTCGGGGGCAGGTAAATGTGCTCGACGCCGAGCACATTGTTGTTTCGGTGCGACACGGCGCGGCGGTCGACCTGTCGGCATTGCTGCTCACCGCGAACGGCATGGTTCGGACGGACGCGGATCTGGTCTTCTACAACCAACCGCTCGGGGAAGGTGTGCGGCTGATGCCCGGGGAGGGCGGCCGACCGGGGGCATTGGCGATAGATCTGCGCGTGGTGCCCCCGGGGATCGAGCATGTTCGCGTTGTCGTCGCGCTCGACGACCAGCAGGACAGCCTGGGCAATTACCCAGCGCCTGAACTGCGGATCGATGACACCGCGGGCGTCCGGCTGTGCGAATACGTCATCGACGGATCGCGCGCGGAATCGACCGTTGTCGCGTTCGACCTGGATCGCGGCGACCCCTGGCGGCTGCGTCCCCTCGGGCACGGATACCGCAGCGGTTTCGCCGCCCTGGTGTCCGCGCACGGCGTCGCGGTGGGGCGTACACCGAAGCCGGTGCGGCACCTGCCCGATCCGGCAGTGGCGAGTTCGCTGGCCACCGCGCAGGAATTGGCGCTGCGTAATCCGGGCGGCGCCGAATTGTCCCATGTGAAGATGGCATTGGGCTGGGACCCGGTACGTGAGCCGGGGCGATTCGGTTTGCGGGAAGTCGATATCGATCTCGACGCGTCGGCATTGGTCTTTTCCGGCCGCGAACTCCTGGACGCCGCTTTTTACGGCAATCTGTCGTCCAAAGACGGATCGGTCCGGCACCAGGGTGACAATCTCACCGGCGCGGGCCGAGGCGATAACGAGATGATCGACGTCGACCTCACCCGGCTGTCCCCCGAGGCCTCGACCGTCGTTTTCGTCGTAACCTCCTACGCTGGACACACATTCGAGCGCGTGCGCAACGCCTTCTGGCGCTTGGTCGACGGCACCACCGACATCGAACTGACCGGCGGCAGCCTGCGCGTCGGTGGCAAGCACACCGGCATGGTGGTGGCGAAAGTCCAGCGGGAAGCCGACGTCTGGAAATTCCAAGCGCTCGGCGCCCCCATCCAAGCCGGCCACCCGGTCGAGGCGGCCGAGCAGGTGGCCCCGTTCCTCTGAGCCGACGCCCGAGTCACGGGGCCTGCCGTGCCGTTCAGTCGACGAGCGCACCGCACGAGAGGTTGAGCACCGCGCCGGTCATCGCGCCCGCGCCGTCGGAGGCGGCGTACACCGCGGTCTCGGCGACCTCGGCCAGCCTGGGCAGTCGACCGAGCCTGGTATCGCGGACCAAGGGCTGAATCGCCGCATCGGTCTCGGACATCCCGGGCACGGTCTCCGGCGCGAAGTTGGAACGGATGCACACCACGCGCACGCCATAAGGCCCGACTTCACCGGCCAGGCTGCGGTTCAGTGCTTCGATGCCGGCGCAGGCGATATTGAATCCGCCCATCCGGTGCCGGGATTCACCGGCCGCCGTGGCGGACAACAGCACGATGACGCCGGACCCTTGCGCCGTCATCCGTCGCGCGGCCGCCGTCGTGGTGAGGAAATGCGACTGCGCCGACGCCACGATCGGCGCCAGGAAATCCGCAGGCTCCAGGTCGACGAGTGCGACGTCCTGAACCGCGTCCATTCCCACCGCGTTGAAGGAGATGTCGAGTGTCCCGCCCTGGCCGACCACGCGTTCGGCATGCGCCTCGACAGCAGCTCGATCGAGCACGTCAACGGGGGTGACGGTCGCCCGCCCGCCCTGCTCGATGATTTCTTCGGCCACCGCGTCGAGCGTCTGCTGCGTCCGCCCGGCCAGGAACACGTGGGCACCTTCCCGAGCGAACGCTCGCGCCACCGCCGCGCCCATACTGCCCGCCGCTCCGTACACCACTGCATTCTTCTTTTCGAGTCGCATGCGAATGCAGACGGTGCGGCGCCGCGAAAATCATCGCACCACTTGGCGAATCGGTGCTCCAGGTCGCGGGATTCTCGGACGTGCGCGCTCGGGCTTCGGCGAACGCGTTCAGCCGAACCGACGGCTCGCACCGAATCGGTCGGTAGCGTCGAGCCGGGCCCGGCGGCGCATTGATCGGGGCGGATTTGCCGAGGAGGATGGACTACGTGGCCGGCGGTGCGGATATTCGGGTGAATCCGTGGGTGGCGTTGCGTCCGGACGAGGACGCGGAGCAGGTGCGCACGGATGTGTCGGCGGCGCACGAGTCGTTCGTCGAGCGGGGCGAGGCGCCCGGGTCGGTGCGGCGGGTGGTCGAGGCTTCCTGGGTGCGCAGCCGCGGCAACGGCATCGATCCGGATCGGCAGATCGGCCGGACCTCGCTGACCGGAATCGAATTGGAGCGTTACCGGCGCACCCATCCGATGTCGTCGGTGCGCCCGATAGTGCAGAGCTTGCTGATCGAGGACGCCGAAGACACCGGGCTGTTGATCGCGATGAGCGATGCGCACGGCCGATTGCTGTGGGTGGACGGCGATTCGGCGGCCAGAGACCGGGCGGCGGAGATGAACTTCGTCGACGGCGCGGACTGGAGCGAAGCCGCGGTCGGCACCAACGCGCCGGGAACGGCACTGGCCCTTGATCATTGCGTGCAGATCTTCGGCGCCGAGCACTACAGCAGAATGGTGCACCCATGGAGCTGTGCGGCCGGACCGGTCCACGACCCCGCGACCGGCCGGATACTCGGCGCGATCGACATCACCGGCGGCCCGCGGGTGGCTGCGCCGGAGGTGCTCTCGCTGATCAGGGCGACCGTGGCCGTCGCGGAGTCGGAACTGCGGGCGCACCCGGTCACGATCCGGACGACACCGCGGGTCGAACTGCTCGGCACCAATCCGGCGCTGCTGTTCGGCAATGAGCGAATCCCGTTGTCGCGCAGGCATTCGGAGATCCTGCTCCTGTTGATGGAGCACCCCGAAGGCCTCGGCACCGAGCACATCGCGGTGCTGCTCGACGAGCGGGATCTCGACGCGGTCACCGTGCGCGCCGAAATCTCGCGCCTGCGCCGGATTCTCGGCGGCACCGCGCTCGGCTCGCGCCCCTACCGGCTGCTGACCGAGCTCGACTCGGACGTCGGCGAGTTGCGGCGCAGCCTGCGCCGCGGCGACATCGGCGCGGCCGTGGCGCGCTACCGCGGCCAGCTGCTGCCCGCCTCCCGCGCGCCGGGCGTCGGCCGGGTGCGCGAGTCGCTGCGGGCGCGGATGCGGGCCGCCGTGCTGACCTCTAGGGACCCGGCGATTCTCGGCTGGTGGATCTCGTCGGTCGACGGTCGCGAGGACCGCGGCGCGTGGTCGGCCTATCTCGCCTCGCTCGAACCGGATTCCTCGCTGTATGCCCAAGTCGCGGCGCAGCTCGCCATGCTGGATCGCGAGCTCGGCCGTTCCCAACGATGATGCAACGTTGGAACTCTAGTGTCGTGGATCACAAGGGGGACCGCCGTGAACGCTAGGAGTTTTCGATGACCGTATACGCCCGTCCTGGTTCGCCGGAGTCCCCGGTGAACTTCCAGCCTCGCTACGACAACTGGATCGGCGGCCAGTGGGTTGCGCCGGTCAAGGGACAGTACTTCGAGAACCCCACGCCCATCACCGGCGAAAACTTCTGCGAGGTAGCGCGTTCCACCGCGGAGGACATCGAGCTCGCGCTGGACGCCGCGCACGCCGCCGCCCCGGCCTGGGGCAAGACCTCACCCGCCGAACGCGCGGTGATCCTGAACAAGATCGCGGATCGGATCGAGGAGCATCTCGACGCGATCGCCGTCGCCGAGACCTGGGACAACGGCAAGCCGATCAGGGAGGCGCTGGCCGCCGACATTCCGCTGGCCGTCGACCACTTCCGCTACTTCGCCGGAGCCATTCGCGCCCAGGAGGGTTCGCTGTCGGAGATCGACAGCGAGACCGTCGCCTACCACTTCCACGAGCCGCTCGGCGTGGTCGGGCAGATCATTCCGTGGAACTTCCCGATCCTGATGGCGACCTGGAAGCTGGCGCCGGCGCTGGCCGCGGGCAACGCCGTGGTGCTCAAGCCCGCCGAGCAGACCCCGGCCTCGATCCTGTTTCTGTGGAGCATCATCGGCGACCTGCTGCCGCCCGGCGTGGTCAATATCGTGAACGGTTTCGGATTCGAAGCGGGCAAGCCGCTGGCCTCCAGCAACCGGATCGCGAAGATCGCGTTCACCGGTGAGACGACCACCGGCCGACTGATCATGCAGTACGCGTCGCAGAACCTGATCCCGGTGACCCTCGAACTGGGCGGCAAGAGCCCGAACATCTTCTTCTCCGACGTGCTGAGCGCCGACGACGACTTCCTGGACAAGGCCTTGGAAGGCTTCACGATGTTCGCGCTCAACCAGGGCGAGGTGTGCACGTGCCCGTCGCGCTCGCTGATCCAGGCCGACATCTTCGATCGTTTCCTCGATCTCGCCGCGCTGCGGACAAAGGCGGTGCGCCAGGGTGATCCGCTGGACACCGAGACGATGATCGGCGCGCAGGCGTCCAACGACCAGCTCGAAAAGGTGCTCTCCTACATCGAGATCGGCAAAGGGGAAGGCGCACAGCTGATCACCGGCGGCGAACGCGCGATGCTCGGCGGCGACCTGAACGGCGGCTACTACGTGCAGCCGACGATCTTCACCGGCCGCAACGCGATGCGGATCTTCCAGGAGGAGATCTTCGGCCCGGTGGTGTCGGTGACCTCGTTCACCGACTACGACGACGCCATCTCGATCGCCAACGACACCCTGTACGGCCTGGGCGCCGGCGTGTGGTCCCGCGACGGTGGCACCGCCTACCGTGCGGGCCGCGACATCAAGGCCGGGCGGGTGTGGACCAACACCTACCACCAGTACCCGGCGCACGCGGCGTTCGGCGGGTACAAGCAGTCCGGGATCGGCCGGGAGAACCACAAGATGATGCTCGACCATTACCAGCAGACCAAGAACCTGTTGGTCAGCTACGCGCCGAAAGCCATGGGATTCTTCTGATGCCGGGTGAGCGGGCAGCGCGGGAAAGGGCGTCACGGTGAGTGCCGCCCCGCCCCGTTTGATCGCGACGGTGGGGGCGGCGGCGTTGCTGCGCCGCCTGCGCGACGTGCACGGTGCGCTGATGATGCACCAGTCCGGCGGCTGCTGCGACGGCTCGTCGCCGATGTGCTATCCGTTGGGGGAGTTCATCATCGGCGATCGTGACGTGCTGGTCGGCATCCTCGACCTGCGGCTTGCGGTCGGGGAGGTGCCTGCGAGCCTGCCGTCCACCGACCTCGACGCGGTGCCGGTGTGGATCTCCGGCTCGCAGTTCGAGGCGTGGAAACACACCCAACTCGTCATCGACGTGGTGCCGGGCCGGGGCGGCGGCTTCAGCCTGGAGGCGCCGGAAGGCTGGCGATTCCTCAGCAGGGCAAGGGCTTTCACGGCGGCGGAGAACGCGGCTCTCGACTCGGTGCCACCCCTCGTCGGTACCGAGTACGCCGCAGGGGCCCGTCCGCCGGTTCCGGAGGCCGCGCAAGTGGTGGCCGAGGCAGCCGACGCCTGTCCGGTGCCGGCGCCACCGACCCCGTCCGGTCAGAAGACGCCGCTGTAGGCGTTGCGGCGGCATTCTCCGGGACATCACCTATGCGGGCATCAACCTGACGGGGGAGTCGGGATCCCCTCAGGAGGTGATGATCTCGTGGGTTGGCGGCCATACCATGGCGCGGGTGACTGTCGCCCGTGCCGTTCGCTGTCGAGCATTGCTCGTCGCAGGGTTGCTCGTCCTGCTCGTATCGGCCGGGATGGCGCCCGCATTCGCTGACTCCGCGTCCGCGGGCGGGGATATCTCGGTCGCGCAGTCCCTCGGCGATCGGGAGCTCACGGTCGTGCTGCGCCGGGTGACGAGCGTGCCGGGTCCGCTGCGGGTGGACGTCGTCACGCACACGGGCACGGCCGCGGGGCAGCTGACCGTCGCGGCGACGCCGAGGGGAGCCGTGCCGGATCGCCCTGCTCCTGGCGCGCCCACTGCGGAGGCGGTTGTCGAACTCGGTGGCACGCCGGGGATGTATTCGGCGACCATGGAGATGGATCGGCCCGGCCCTTGGGAACTCGCGATCGGCGACGGTGCGCGCGTGGCCCGGATCCCGTTCGTCGTGCCCGCGCAGGTCACTTCGCCACCGGAGCGGCTCGTGTACGGCGGGTTCCTGGTAGCCGGTGTGCTGCTTCCGGTTTCGGTGGTGGTCGCGATGCGGGCGCGGCGTACCGCGTGGGCGCTGCTGCCCGCCGGTGGGATGGTGGCCGGGGTTGCCGTGTCGGTGACGGCCGCGCTGCTGTCGGTGTCGTTGCCGCTGCCGCCGCAACCAGGTGCTCAACTCGACCCCACCGTGGAAAATGTCACCGATCCGTATTCGCTGAACCAGCCGATGATCTCGGACTACTCCCGGCCGCCGGTGCTGCTCACGGTGGAGGGTTCGGCGGTGGCCGGACGGGGGAGCGACTTCGATCTGGTGCTGATCGATGCGGCCACCGGAGCGGTGGCGGACGACATTGTCGTGCACGACAGCGCCTTCGTGCATCTGCTGGTGGTCGGCCCCAATGGTGGACTCTCGCACCTACATCCGATCCGGACCGGCCCCGGCCGCTATCAGGTCCGGCTGACCGCGTCCGAGCCCGGTCGCTATGCGTTGTCGGCTGAATTGTCTCGTCGTGGCGGGGGCGTCCAAATGGTCCGTGCCGCAACCGGAGTCGAAGTCGTGCCGAGTGACGCGGTGCCCCAGGTGCCGAGCAGCCCGTTGCGCCTCGGCGGGTCCGAAACGTCCGCGTCGATGGTCCTCGACGGCAATGCCATCACCGTCAGGACAACCGAGGCGGTGGCGGGGAAACCAACGACCATCACCGCCGAGATCGGGGACACCTCCGATCTGCAGCCGTGGCTCGGCATGGTCGGACACCTTGTCATGGCGGGTCCGGTGTCGGAGGGCAGCGTGGATATCGCTGCGGCCGTGCAGAACTCGATCGTCTGGGGGCATGCCCACTCGATGGGCCCGACTTCGATGCACGACATGCCGGGGATGAGCGGTGGGCACGACATGCCGGGGATGAGCGGTGCGCACGACACGTCGGAGATGCACGATATGCCCGGCGCGGGCCGCGGAGTAATGCTCATGCCGCCCGCCAACGGCGAGAGTCCGCCCGATGAAACGGTCGCCGCGTTCGGGCCCGACGCTCCGTTCACCTTTACGTTCCCGGTCGCGGGCCGGTACCGGCTCTGGATCCAGGTCGAACGGAATTACACCGTGCTCACCGTTCCCGTGGTGCTCGATGTCGCGGCGGGGGCGCGTCGATGAGCGCGTCGTCCAGGAAACCTCGTCCGCTTCGTATCGTCGCGGCGGTAGCCGCCGTGATCGTCATCGCCACCCTCGGATGGCTGGCGTGGCCCAGCTCGCCAGATCCTGTCGTGCTGAAAACTGGTACGCCCCAACACCTCGTCACCGTGACCGTCGACAGCCTCCGGCTCGGCGACACCGCAGTGGACGTCACCCTCACCGATCGCACCGGGGCGGCGATAGATCATGCGGCGGTACAGGTTCAAGCGATCCAGCCGCTGATGGGCCACGCCGGAGCGCCGGTTGCGGCCGCCGCCACCGGATCCGGGCATTTCCGCGCCGCATCGGTGTCGCTGATGATGACCGGCCCATGGGAACTGCGCTTGTTCATCGACGCGCACCACGGCGTCGACCAGGTCACCGTGCCCCTGTGGGTCGGCGGCTGAGCCGATGGACGCAAGCATCAGCACGAATCGCCAGGCCACCGAGGAGGGACCGCTCGTCATGGATATCTCAGCACCGTCCGACCCGATCGAAGACGGGAGCACGACCACCGCGCATATTGCCGCGTCCGACAACAGCATCGCGGCCCGCGTCGGCGCATGGGGTGTGCTGCTCGGCACCGCCGTCACGCTGATCGGCCTCAGCTGGGATATCCAGTGGCACAACGACGTCGGCCCCGACACCTTCTTCACATTGCCGCACCTGTTCCTGTACTCCGGCAGCGCCATCTCCGGATTCGCCAGCCTCGCCATGGTTTTCATCGCCACGTCCGCCCAACGGGCCGGACGGCCGGTGCCTGCGCTGGGTGGCACGCCCATCCGGGTGTTCGGCAGTAACCTCACGGCCCCGCTCGGTTACATGGTCGCGGGGGCGGGCGCCGCGTTGTTCCTGCTCTACGGTCTGCTCGATATGCAGTGGCATGCGATCTACGGCTTCGACGCGGTGCTGAACACCCCGTCGCACGTGGCGCTGTTCCTGTCGATCACGCTCACCATGATCGGCAGCATCATGGTCTTCGCCGCGCACCGCGATCACCGCTGGGGGCAGGTCGGCATCGTGCTGGCAATCCCGATCATGATCACCTTCGCGCCGATCCTCACCCAGGTGTTGGACAATCTGGAACTGCCCGTCGACTCGACCATTCTCGGGGTTCTGCTGTTCGGGCCGATGCTGCTCGTCCTCGGCGCGGCGGCGCTGGCTCGGCCGGGTGCGGCCATCGCCATCGCGGTCGCCCTCGGCGCGATGCAGGCGGGCCTGTGGTGGTTCTCGCCGTGGGCCGCGGCGACCTATGCCTCGTCGATCGGTCTGCCGCTGCGCGACGGTATCGGTTCCCGGCCGCCGTCCCTGCCCGCCATCATGCCGATGTTCCTGCTCGTCGCGGCCGTCGCCGTCGAGGGCCTGTTCTGGCTGGCGCGCACCCGTGGGTACGACCCGAACAAGATCGTGGCGGCTGCCGGGCTGGTGACCGGGCTCGTGGTCGGGGTGACCTTCCCGCTGCAATTGCAGTTCACCCATTTCTTCGCCCGCCTCGCCCTCGACGACGTCGTGCTGTCCACGGTCGTCGCGATACCCCTCGGCCTGCTCGCCGGTTTCCTCGCAGGCCGCTTCGTCCGCATGCTGCCCGCGCCCGCCACGGAGGTCGCCCGATGATCGCGCTGCGCAAACTCGCCCTCACTGTGCTCGCCACGATCACGCTGTCGCTGGTCGCGATTGCCCCCGCCGCCGCCTACGCCCCCGTCGACATCGTGCACACCGAGCGAGTCCAGGTCGGCCCCTACGCCATGACCGTCGGCTTCTCCACCTGGCCCATCCGCGCGATGAAGTCGCTCGACTTCACCTTCGTGCCCGACGGCGGTATCGCCGACAAGACCGGCGCCTTCCGGATGGCGGGCCCCGCGTTCAAGTCCTGGAAACGCAACGCCCCCTTCGTCCGCCACCCGCGCAAACGCGATTCGTGGGGCCTGGACATCATGGCCATCGACGACCCCGGCGACTACCGCATCACCTTCCTGCTCGACGGACCTCTCGGCCACGGCGAAGGCACCCTGGACGGCATCCACGTCCTCGACCAGCCGGGCCCACCCCTGCCGCTCAGCTGGACCATCGCCACTCTGCCGCTGCTCGGCCTCGTCGCCTTCCTCGCGGTCGCCTGGCGCCGCACCCGACCCGGCCGTCAGCCATTGAACCTCTAAACGGGCAAATTCACCGCTACCATTCGTAGATGATCCTGTTTCTCCTCCCGGCCCGCGACTACGACCCCACCGAATCCGCGGTGCCGTGGGCGGCACTGCGAGACGCAGGCGTGCCCGTCCGCTTCGCCACCCCCGAAGGTCGCGTCGCCCTCGCCGACGAGCGCCTCGTCGAACAGGGCTTCTCGATCCTGTCCCCACTCCTGATGACCCGCCCCGACGCGCTCCATGACTACGACAGAATGCGTGAAGACCCCGACTTCCAGTCACCGCTCGCCTATGCCGACGTGGTCGATCACGAAGTCTCCGGCGTCGTCGTCCCCGGCGGCCACGCCCCCGGCATGAAATCGATGCTCGAATCCACCACCGCCCAGGGGATTTTCGGCCGCGCACTGCTCGCCGACAAACCGGTCGCCGCCGTGTGCCACGGGGTACTGCTGGCCGCCCGCGCCACCGACCCCGAAACCGGCCGCTCGGTGCTCTACGACCGCCGAACCACCGCTGTCACAGCGACTTTAGAACTCTCCGCCTGGAACCTGACCCGCCTGCGCCTCGGCGACTACTACCGCACCTATCCCCGAACCGTCCAAGCGGAAGTCACTGCCGCCCTGCGTGATCCCCGCCAGTTCGAATCCGGGCCGTTGCTTCCGCGCCGCGACACCGCAAACCACCCGAACCGCGGCTTCACCGTCCGCGACCGCAACTACCTCTCCGCACGATGGCCCGGCGACTGTCACCGCCTCGCCGCCGAATACCGAGATCTGGTGCTGCAGAACCGAAACGCCACTCCCTGAGCGCAGCCACCTTGTTCGGCACCCCAACAAAGGGGGCTAGGTGCCGCCCAGCAGCCGCACTACGCTCGACGCACCATGCAAGAACTGCTCGGAATCAACCACCTGACGCTCGCCACCCCCGATCTCGACCAGCTCGTGAGCTATTACGAGATGCTCGGGGCAAGACTCGCATTCGAGCGCCCGGCCACCCGTGACGATCCGCGTATAGCGGTCATCGATGTCGGCGGAGCGGACCACCTGATGCTCGTAGAAACCACCACTCCCGCAATCCCCGACTTGGACCCACTGGGCCGAGCAGGATGGGGACTGCGCGTAGGAACCTACGAACTGTTGTGTGAAGTTCGCCAACGAATCCTGACAGCCGGGCTACCCGTCGGCGAGATCGAAACCCTACCCACCCAATGGACCATGACGGCGCGCGATCCCGACGGACGCCCCGTCGATATCCGAGCCCACCGCCCCCGCGTCATGTAGCCAATCAACCGCGGGTTCGCTATCGGCTCCGAAAAACGTCGGGGCGCAGGCACTCCGGTATCACGGCAGCTCTTTCTTGCACTCGAGCAGTGTCGCGCTGGTACCCCGAACTTGGAACACGACGTTGTACACCGCACCGTCCGGACCAGACGCCGTCAGCGAATATGTCTGATCCGCCTTGTTCCGACCCACCGCCCGGGGCATCAGCTCGTCGTATTCGACCGCGTACTCGCTCACTATCAGCCACCGCCCCCGGCTCTCGGCCTCATCATCGGAGAGCGTCGCGATCCTGCCGTACCGCACGTCGTGCCCCCGCGCCTTCAGCTGGTCGTACAGCTTCTGCCAACCCTGTTCAAGAAGCAACGTAGCTCCGGCACCGCCGGCGGCAATCAAACCGTCGCGTCCGAAGGTCGCGGCCGTTTCGATCAGAAATTGGACCGTCTGAGAATCCGCACCCCAACTGAAATGCCGACGCGTCTGCGTCAGGTCGTAGGGGTAACGCTGAAGATTCCTGGCTGACTCTTCGTCGTACTCGAGATGCAAGGACTCGATCTGCTCGCCGAGCCAATCGACGTCGATCGGCCCGTTCGGGACGATCACCATCTCGAATTCTTCGACCGCAGGCTGACTCGGATACTCCACCCTCCGGTGCACTATCCGAACCTGCTGCACCCACAAACCAGCTCCGGATGCCCCCTCGTCCGCAGACCCGCCATGTGTGTCAGCAGCCACTAGTCCGCACCCCTCGCCTCCTCGAAACCAGGATTCCGTCGGATGCGACCGGGCAGTGACGCGGACTCACATCCAGCAGGTCGGACACTACCTGCCGAGGCCGGTTGAATGCGTCGTTGGTCGTCCGATCACGTGGAACTGGTGCCGGCATCACGCGAGAAGGCAGTGTCACCAGTTCCACGTGATCATCTGTCCGGTAGTGCGTTTCGGTGTCGCGGCCATGCAGGTCCGCGCCGAGTAGCGCTCTGCAGGTCCGGACCGCGGGTCAGGGTGACTTGCGGGGTGGGGGTGGGTCGCTGGACTCGTCCGAGCGGACGGCACGGTCGAGGGTGACGGTTACTGTTCCGGCGCTGTCGATCTCGGTGCGGCGGTTACCGCACTTCTCGTCTACCAGCACGGTGGCCAGGTTGTGGCGGCCAGGGGGGAGCACGCGGACGGTGACTTGTCCGTGGGTGGTGTTGTCCAGTTCGCGGATGGCTACTTCGCGGACTCGGGCGCTGAGGGGGGCGGGCGCGGATTCGAGTCCGCCGTCGTCGAGGAGCATGACTTCGACGCCGCGAGCGCGGGCGGCGCGGGCGGCGGCGAGGAGTTCGGGGGTGGAGAGGGTCGGCGCGCGGAGCTCGTCGCGGAGTTCGGCCTCGAGCAGGCGGCATTCTTCGCGCTCGTCGGGCTGGAAGGGCACGGCGGCGGCGATGCGTTCGAGCATGGGGCGGGCGCGGCGGTCCAGGCGGTCGAGTTGGCGCTTGCGCTCGGCGTTCTGGGCGTCGAGCCTGGCTTGCTTGACGGCGCGGGCGGTGGACTCGACTTCGAGCTCGCGCAGCGAACGCAGGGTGGGGCGCATGATGGCGGCGAACGCGGCGGCGATGGCGACGTTGACGAGCGGGACGATCGCCTGCACGTAGACGGTCGAGTCGCCGTCCGCGGCGAGCACGACGGCGAGCCAGGTGGCCACGGTTCCCGTCCAGGCCAGGATGTTTCGGCCGCGCAGCACGAGTATCGCGAGCGCGCTGCCGCCGGTGTAGGCGGTCCACACACTGGTGTTCGCGTTGAGTTCGGCGTTCACCTGATCACTGGCGATCAAGGTGGCGACGGCGCCGGCGGAGGCGGCGAAGACGGCCGCGTAGGTGTGAATCGGGTTGCCCGTATCCAGCACGACGACAACGGTGGCGGCGACGATGACTATCGCGGCGGCGACCAAAGACACCGTGATGGGCAGCTCGGCTCGGCGGACGGAGCGGATCATCACGGCGGCGTCGGTGGCCAGCACCACGGCGATGATGGTCACCATGGTGGAGCGGTGCGCGCTGAGCAGCCTGCTCAGGTCGCTGCTGTCAGATGTCATCGGGGGCATTCCACTCCAGGATGACCCGCGTGCCCGCACCGGGCTGGGACTCGATAAGGGCGCGGCCACCCGCTTCGCGCATCCGCTGCACGATGCTCACGGTAAGCCCGAGCCGGTTGGCCGCGACGAGGGCCGGGTCGAATCCGGCGCCGTCGTCGCCGACGACCACGGTGAGTCCGGACGCGCGCGCCTCGATCCTCAATTGCCTTGCGACGGTGCGTCCAGGCACGTCGGCATGCCGCACGCTGTTACGGACGGCTTCGGCGGCGGCCTGGGCGAGCGCGGTGACGGTGGCGGAGTCGACGCGCAGGTCGGAAGAGTTGCAGTCGTGCCGAACCTGTACGCGCAGTTCGGCATCGGTGGCGCCGACCGCTTCGCGGGTGATCGTGTCGATCGCCTCGAGATCGGTGCACAGATCGCTGACCCGCCCGATGGCGGCGAATTGGCCGAGGGCTTGATTGGCTTGCCGCGCAAGCATGCTGGGGCAACCACCGCGGGAGGTGTCGAGCAGCGTGGCGAGCACCTTGTCGTGGATCACACCGGCGAAGCGGGCTTGCTCGCTGGCGCGGGCCTCGTCCGCCGCCGCGAGCGAGGCCTGATGGTGGGCACGTGCCCGTTCCTGGTCGAGCAGGCGGGCCGCGCGGCGCGTTATCGCCGTGATGTAGACGAAGGTCACCGTGATGCCGAGGATCCGCATCGAGGTGAGCCCGAACTCGGTCCAGCTGAGGTCGCCGGTGGCCTGTCCGGTGGACGACGCGGCCAGGGTGCCGACGCCGACGACGTAGATCGAGACCACCGGCGCCCGCCAGGCCAGCGTTGCCGCGACCCCGCCCAGCGGGACCAGCCGATAGATCCAGGCCACGTCGTCGGTGATCTGTCCCGGCGCCACCGCGAAGCCGGACAACGCGACGGCCACCGCGAAAACCGTTGCGTGCGTTGCCGCGAGGGCTCGCACGGCCGTCAGCGGGGCGCGCAGCGCGAGCCCCGCCATCAGCAGCGCGGTGCCGTAGACACCACACATGGCCAGCACGGTCCACCAGGTCGGGAAATGCCGTGACTGCCTGGCGATCTCGGCGGCGTCGCCGACGCCGAAGATCCAGACCCCGACGCCGAGCGCGAAGGCGAGGATGCGTTCGATCTGCTCGGTCGCGGCCCGGGTGGACGACGACCGCCGACAGAATCGGCGCGACACCGCCGCCGCGACCCGGTCGGACAATGACGGCGAAATCATCGAGATTCGCCGACCTCGATCCCGGACAGTTCGCGGGTCGATACCCGCCGTCTCGGCGGGTAGACCAGTCGAGCCGCGCGCTTGGGGCGCAGGTTGATCGTCAGCTTCATCCCGACGTCGCCGTCGATCCGTTGCAGCGTGCCGCCGCTGAGCAGCAGCGCGGTGAAGATCTGCCCCTCGAGCAGCGCGAGGGCCGAACCGATGCAGACGTGTTCGCCCGCCCCGAAAGGCAAGTAGGACAGTCGTTCCCACGGTCGCGCCGACTCCTGGGCGAACCGATCCGGGTCGAAGGCCAATGGGTCGGGGTACTGCCGCGCCGAACGGTGCATCACGTAGGGCGCGACGAACACGATCGTGCCCTCGGCGATCGCGTAGTCGCCGATCCGCGTCTCCTCGGCAGCCTCGCGCAGGAACGCGGGCGACGGCGGATACAACCGCATCGATTCCTTGAACACCTGCAAACAGTAAGGGAGCTGTGCCAGATCCTCAGCGGTGGGCGTCGCCCCGCCGAGTACCCGGTCGGCTTCCTCGCCTGCCCGCCGGGCGACGGCCGGGTGCCGCGACAGCGCGTATGCGGTCCAGAACATCGCGTCGGCGCTGGTCTCGTGCGCCGCCGCCCACAGGTTGATCACCTCGTCGACGAGCCGATCCTCGCTCATCGGCGCGCCGTCGCGATCACGCTGGGCGAGCAGCGCGGTCACGATGTCGTCGTGCCGCTCGGGATGGCTGCGGCGCGCGTTGATCATCCGGGCGGCCCAGTCGCGGACCAGCGCGAGATCGGAGATGAAGTCGCGGTTGCGCTTCGTGGGAATGTTCAACGGCGCGACGATCGGTCGCGACATCGCCCGCATCTCCCAGTCGAAGATCCTGGTCGCCGCGTCGACCACGGCCGTGTGCTCGTCGAGCGGCTCATCGATCAGCAGCCCGGCGACGACATCGTGCATCATCGCCTGTACCCCGGCGAGCAGGTCCACCTCGCCCGCGGCCTGCCACCGCCGCAGATGCGCGTGCATGCGGGTCGCCATCACGTCGACGTATTTCGGCACCCGCCGCGCGGTGAACAGCGGCGCGACCATCGCCCGCTGGGTGCGGTGCACCTCGCCCTCGGAGATGATCAACCCCTCGCGCAGCGCGGGCCACAGCGTGCCGGTCACCGCCCTGGCCCGCCGAAATTCCTGGGCACGCGACACCAGGACCTCGTGGATCTCCTCCGGACCGGTCACCAGCACCGCCGGAAACATGCCGATCCGGAAGCCGGCTACCGGTCCTTGCTGGTCGGCGAGCCGACCCATCACGGCCAGCGGATCACGGAACCAGCGCAGGGTCGTCCCCAACCCGCGCACTCCGCTGCGCCCATGATCCAATTGCTCGAATTTTCCCGCCCGATCATCGTTCACTGACGATTCCTCCCATGGTCGTCATCGAAGTCAGAGCGATTCGTCAGCCCCGCCGCCCCCTTATTCAATTATGGGACGTCTGACGAGCAGTCTGCCTGTCCGGGGATCGTATGTGCCGTAGCACCGATAGTCATGCCCGCAGAAGTGGGGTCGGCCGACGACACTGATGCTGCTCACGGCAAGTCTTGCAGCGCTGCTCGAATCACCTCGAGAAACCACGCCTGCGCGGGGCTGCGGCCGGGTGTTCTGCGGGTGTAGGCGGCGATCTCGGCGGGTTCGATGGCCCAGGGCAGCGCGAAGGTCCGCACGCGATGCGTTCGAGCGAGTGCGTGCGCGACACGTTGCGGCACGATGGCGACCAGATCGGTGTCCTGCACGGCATACGGCAGCGTGGCGAAACGGGTGACACGGACGGCGATTCGGCCTTCCAGGCCATAGGTGCGCAACGCCTGCCGGGGCGCGGGATGACCCGTGGTTCCGTCGACGACGATGTGCCGTTCGCCGCGCAGCTCGTCCTCGGTCGCCGAATCACCGCGCAGGCGTGGATGATCGATCGCGACCATGCCCGCATACCCCTCGGTGAACAGCGGAAGCCGGTGCAGCCGAACCGAATCCAGCACCGGGCTGGCCACGATCGCGTCGACCCGGCCGCGGGTGAGTTCGTCTGTGGCGGTGTCGATGTCGAACGCGTGCACCTGCAAGGTCGCCGCGGGTGCGCGGGCCGCGAGCTCGGCGAGCACCAGCGGCAACGTGTTGACCTCGCCGAGGTCGGACAGGCCGATCGAGAAACTGACCGGTCCCGACGCATCGAATTGTGTTGCGGCGCCGATGGTCACATCGAGCTGCTCGATGGCGGTGCGCAGCGGCGGATAGAGCCGCTCGGCCTCCGAACTCGGAACCAGACCGCCGGGCCCGCGCACGAACAGCTCGTCGCCGAGCCGCCTGCGCAGCTTGCCCAACCCGTAGCTGACGGTGGGCTGGGTGACGCCGAGCACGTCCGCCGCCGCCGTCACGCTGCGCGTCTCGTAGAGCAGCACGAAGGTCCGGATGAGGTTCAGATCGAACTCGGCCGCCATAGATCTCCTCTATACAGATGTGAAAAAACATCTATTGGATTTCTGAACTGGCCGATCGTAGCGTGATGGCAGTCACAACTGCACACCAGAAACGAAGTCACCATGAAGAAGTTGTTGTCCTGGCCGGCGGTGCTCTGCTGGCTGATCGTGCTGCTGGAGGGCTACGACCTGGTCGTGCTCGGCGCCGTCATTCCCACCCTCATCGACCAGCACCACGTCGGATTCACCGCGGCCAGTGCGACTTTCGCCGCGACCATCTCGCTGGTCGGCGTGGCCATCGGCGCGACGGCATCAGGCCCGATCGCCGATCGCTACGGCCGCCGCCGCATGCTGATCAGCTCGATCGCGGTGTTCTCGCTGTTCACCGCCGTTATTCCGCTCGCCGGATCGGTCAGTGTGTTCGCCGCGTTCCGGCTCATCGCGGGCGTGGGGCTCGGTGCGTGCCTCCCGACCGCGCTGACCTTCATGGCCGAACACATGCCGCCTGCGCGCCGGGCCTTCGCCAGCACGATCACCATGACCGGCTATCACACCGGCGCTGTGCTCACCGCCTTGCTCGCGCTACGGGTCATCCCGCAGTGGCAGCCGCTGTTCTACGGCGGTGGCCTGGCCGGTTTCGTGCTGCTGCCGGTGATCTGGGCGAAACTGCCGGAGTCCGAGGCGTTCCTCGCGGCCAAGGACGCGCCGACTCGGGTGCGGCCCGCGGTGTTGCTGAAGCCGTTGTATCTGCGTGCGACGCTGGGGGTTTGGGTCGGATCGTTCATGGGCCTGCTGCTCGTCTACGGTTTGAACACCTGGCTGCCGAAGCTGATGCGTGATGCCGGATACAACATGTCGACCTCGTTGACGATGCTGTTGATGTTGAACATCGGTGCGGTGATCGGTCTGCTCACGGCCGGTACGCTCGCCGATCGGCGCGGCATCAAACCGACGGTGCTGGTGTGGTTCGGTGCGGCGGCGGTTTTCCTGGCGCTGCTCAGTATCAAGATTTCCAGCACGGTGCTGCTCAACGGGCTGGTGCTGATCACCGGGGTCTTCGTCTTCTCCGCGCAGGTGCTCATCTACGCCTACGTGACTCAGGCGTACCCCGCCGAGATCAGAGCCACCGCCATGGGATTCGCCGCGGGTGTCGGCCGGCTCGGCGCGATCTTCGGGCCGACCATCACCGGTTGGCTCATCGTCCTCGGCTCCGCGAACCCTTGGGGCTTCTATCTTTTCGCCGCGGTCGCCGGGATCGGGCTGCTCGCCATGGCCGCCGTGCCGCGCACCACCGTCGACGGACTCGCGCCGGAGCAGGCCCCGCTGATCGACGAAGGAGTACGCCCGGCATGAGAACCACCCGCACCCGGGTAGCGATCGTCGGCGCGGGCCCGGCCGGTCTGCTGCTCTCGCATCTGCTGCATCGCGCGGGGATCGAGTCCGTCGTCGTCGATATCCGTACGTACGAACAGATCGCGGGCACGATCCGGGCGGGCATTCTGGAGGCGGGTTCGGTTCGGCTACTGGTGGATTCGGGAGTATCCGATCGAGTGCTGGCCGAGGGCCATCGGCACGACGGCGTGGTGCTGCGGTTCGACGGGGAGAACCACCGGATCGACTTTCAGGAGCTGATCGGCGAATCCGTCTGGCTGTACCCGCAAACCGAGGTGTTCCTGGATCTGTCCATGCGGCGCACGGTCGACGGGGGCGACGTGCGCTACGGCGTGGCCGATACCGTCGTCGACGTCACCGGCGCACGCCCGACGGTCACGTTCACCGAGGCGGACGGCGCCAGAGTGCGCGTCGAGGCCGACCTACTCGTCGGTGCGGACGGCTCCCGATCGATCTGCCGCCACGCCTTCCCGCCCGGCGCACGCCGCGAATGGTTCCGCGAGTATCCGTTCGCCTGGTTCGGATTCCTGACCGAAGCCCCGCCGTCGCACGACGAATTGATCTATACGCGTTCGGAGTTCGGCTTCGCGCTGATCAGTCAGCGCACACCGACGATGCAGCGGATGTATTTCCAATGCGCACCGGGCGAGCGCCCGCAGGAGTGGGACGACGACCGGATCTGGACCGAGATGCGCCGCCGCGTCAACGGCAACGGTTTCACCCTCCGGGAAGGCCCGATCAGCGCGAAGACGGTGCTGCCGTTCCGCTCCTTCGTCACCGCGCCGATGCGCCACGATCGGCTGCTGCTGGCCGGCGACGCCGCGCATACCGTGCCGCCGACCGGCGCGAAAGGGCTGAACCTCGCGCTCGCCGACGTGGCGGTGCTGGCCGAGGTGATCACCGACTTCTACCGAACCGGTGACGCGGATGTGCTCGACCGATACACCGAACTCGCCGTGCGCCGGGTATGGCGGGCACAGCATTTCTCGTACTGGGCGACCACGATGCTGCACGCGGTGGGCGGGGCGTCCCCCTTCGATATCGAACGACAGCGCGGTGAGCTGTCGTTGATCGCCGAGTCCCGCTATGGCGCGGCGTATTTCGCCGAGGCGTACACCGGCTGGCAGCAGCAGACCCAGACCCGACGAACGTAAGGAGTGATTGTGGCCCGGATTTCGTCCTTGGCGGACGCGGTAGCCGAACTCGTCCACGACGGCGACACCGTTGCCCTGGAGGGCTTTACGCACCTGATCCCGGTCGCGGCCGGACACGAGATCATCCGGCAGCGCAGGCGCGAGCTGACCCTGGTGCGGATGACCCCCGACATCGTGTACGACCAGCTGATCGGCGCAGGCTGCGCGGCGAAACTGGTGTTCTCCTGGGGTGGTAACCCTGGAGTCGGTTCCCTGCACCGGTTTCGGGACGCGGTCGAGCATGCCTGGCCGAGCGCGCTGGCGATCGAGGAGCACAGCCACGCGGGCATGGCCAACCGCTATGTCGCGGGTGCCTCCGGACTGCCGTTCGCGGTGCTGCGTGGCTACGTTGGCACGGATCTGCCGACGGTGACCGAGACCATCAAGCCGATCACCTGCCCGTTCACCGGCGAGCGGTTGACCGCGGTGCCCGCGATCAACCCGGACGTCACCGTGATTCACGCCCAGCGTGCGGACCGGGCCGGGAACGTACAGCTGTGGGGTCTGCTCGGGGTGCAGAAGGAAGCCGTGCTGGCCGCGCGCCGCAGCCTGGTCACGGTCGAAGAGATCGTCGACGAGCTCACCCCGGTGCCCGGTGCGATACTCCTGCCTGCATGGGCGGTGACGATGGTGGCCGAGGTCCCCGGCGGCGCGAATCCTTCGTACGCACAGGGGTATTCCGACCGAGACAACGCCTATTACGCCGCGTGGGACGCGATCAGTCGTGATCGGACACGTTTCGCCGACTGGCTGGCGCAGCACGTAGGGAGCGTGGCATGAACTCGACTTCCACCGAGACGATGACGGTCGCGGCCGCGCGGGCGCTGCGCGGTGGGCAGCGCTGCTTCGTCGGCATCGGCCTGCCGTCCACCGCCGCGAATCTGGCGCGCACCACCCATGCTCCGGATCTGGTGCTGATCTACGAGTCCGGCACCTTGGGTTCCAAACCGGGCCGACTGCCCGCCTCGATCGGTGACGGCATCCTCGCCGAGACCGCCGACGCGGTGATCAGCGTGCCGGAGGTGTTCAACTACTGGCTGCAGCCGGGACGCATCGACATCGGGTTCCTCGGCGCGGCGCAGCTGGATCGCTTCGGCAATATCAACACCACCGTCATCGGCGACTACCGGAAGCCGAAGGTGCGGCTGCCCGGAGCTGGTGGCGCGCCGGAGATCGCCGCGTCGTGCGGTGAGGTGTTCGTCGTGGTCCGGCAATCGCGCCAATCCTTCGTCGAGCGAGTCGATTTCGTCACCTCGTTCGGGCACGGGCGCGGCGGTGCCGAGCGCGCGCGCCTGGGGCTGCGCGGGGCCGGGCCGACCCAGGTGATCACCGATCTGGGCATCATGCGGCCCGATGCGAACGGTGAGCTGGTACTGACCGCCGTGCACCCAGGCGTAACCGTCGAACAGGTCCGCGCGGCGACCGGCTGGGAATTGCAGGTGGCCGCCGATCTGGCCGTCACCGAACCGCCGACCGCCACCGAACTCGCGGCGCTGCACACCTTGCAGGCGACATCATGAGTGACACGGCAACGCCACTGCTTGTTCGCGAGGCACAGTCATGAGCGCAGCATTTCTCTACGACGGCGTGCGAACGCCCTTCGGCCGCTATGGCGGTGCGCTCGCCGGCACCCGCCCCGACGATCTCGCCGCGCACGTCCTGCGCACGCTGGCCGAGCGTACGGATTTGGACCCGGCGACGGTGGACGACGTGCTGTTCGGCGCCGCCAACCAGGCGGGCGAGGACAATCGCAACGTCGCGCGGATGGCCGCGCTGCTCGCGGGCTGGCCGACCTCGGTGCCCGGCGGCACCGTGAACCGGTTGTGCGGCTCTAGTCTGGACGCGGTGCTACACGCCTCGCGCATGATCGAGACCGGTGACGCCGCTGTCCTGGTGGCGGGCGGAGTCGAGTCGATGAGCCGCGCACCTTGGGTACTGACCAAGCCGCCCAAGGGATTTCCCGCGGGCGACGCCACGCTGCACTCGACGACACTGGGCTGGCGGCTGGTCAATCCGGCCATGCCCGCACGGTGGACGGTATCGCTGGGCGAGGGCACCGAACTGCTCGCCGACCTGTTCGGCATCGATCGCGCGGCACAGGACGAATTCGCCACGCGCAGTCACCAACTCGCCGCGCAGGCCTGGAAGAACGGCTTCTACGCCGATCACGTCGCGGCCGTGCCCGGCATCGACCTCAGCCGGGACGAACCGATGCGCCAGGACACCACGGTGGCCACCCTGGCGCGCCTGCGCCCTTCTTTCCGCACGAACGGGACGGTGACCGCGGGAAATGCCTCGCCACTGAGCGACGGCGCGTGTGCGCTGCTGCTCGGTGACGAGACGCTCGCCGATCGGATCGGCAGCGCGCCACTGGCCCGCATCGCCGGGCGCGGCGCGGCAGGCGTCGACCCGGACGCATTCGGCATCGGTCCGGTAGAAGCCGCGCGAATCGCATTGCGGCGCGCCGGGATCGGCTGGGGCGAGGTCGGGGTGGTGGAACTGAACGAGGCGTTCGCCGCGCAGTCGCTCGCCTGTCTGGCCGGGTGGCCGGAGCTGGACCCGGCGATCGTCAATGTGAACGGCGGCGCGATCGCGCTCGGGCATCCGCTCGGTGCGTCCGGCGCCAGGATCGTCAATCAGCTCGCCCGCGAAATGCGGCACCGCGGCTGCCGGTGGGGACTGGCCGCACTGTGTATCGGCGTCGGCCAAGGTCTCGCCGTCGTGCTGGAGGCAACATCATGAAGACACGACCGGCGGCTGGTTTCCGTCGCGACCCCGACGACATCCACCCGCCGCTGGACTTTCCCGGCTACACCTCCACGGTGCTGCGGCATCCGCGTGAATCACTGATCCTGTTGCCGCAGCGGCTCACCGAGCTCACCGGGCCAGTGTTCGGCTCGGATCGACTGGGCCCCAACGACAACGACCTGACCGCTCAGCATGCGGGCGAGCCGATCGGTCAGCGCATCATCGTGCACGGGCGACTGCTCGACGGCGACGGCAAGCCCATCCCGCACTCGCTCGTGGAGATCTGGCAGGCCAACGCGGGCGGGCGCTATCGGCACGACCGCGACCGCTGGAACTGCGCGCTCGACCCCAACTTCGACGGGGCCGGGCGCACCTACACCGACCATGCGGGGCGCTACGAGTTCACCACCATCAAGCCCGGCGCTTACCCGTGGCGTAACCACCACAACGCGTGGCGGCCCGCGCACATCCACTTCTCGCTGTTCGGACAGGCCTTCACCCAGCGGCTGGTGACGCAGATGTACTTCCCGGACGATCCGCTGTTCTTCCAGGATCCGGTCTTCAACTCGGTTCCCGAGCATGCTCGGGAATTACTGGTCAGCCGTTTCGATCACGCGCGCAGCGAGCCGGAGCGGGCACTGGCCTTCGAGTTCGACATCGTCCTGCGCGGGGCCGGCGCGACACCGTTCGAACACGAGGCGGACGACGATGACTAGCTTGCGCAGCACTCCGTCCCAGACCGTTGGACCTTATCTGCACATCGGCTTGATCCGCGACGAGTGCGAGCTCGCCGTGCCGCTGGGAACGCCTGGCGCGGTGTGGATTACAGGCCGGGTGTTCGACGGAGCGGGCACCGCCATCGACGACGCCATGGTCGAGACCTGGCAGGCCGACGCACCGGGCTCGGCCGACGACGAGCAGAGCGGCCGAAGAGGCTTCGCGCGCAGCGACACTCGGCGCGGGCAGTTCGCCCTCTACACGGTCGTCCCCGGTCCGGTGTGCGACGGTGCCGGGGGTCTGCAGGCTCCGCACCTCGATATGTCGGTGTTCGCCCGTGGGCTCCTGCATCGGCTGGTCACCCGGGTCTACTTTCCGGAGCACGCCGACCGGCATCGGGCCGACCCGGTGCTGGTCACGGTGCCACCGGAGCGGCGAGACACACTGATCGCGGTGCGCGACGGCGCGGGATACGTGTTCGACGTGTACCTCCAGGGCGCGAGCGAAACGGTGTTCTTCGATGTCTGAGGGGTTGTTCGACGGCGTGCTCGCGGCGGGACCCGTCGCCGAGCTGGTCGGTGATCGGGCCTGGGTGCAAGCGATGCTCGATTTCGAGGCGGCGCTCGCCCTGGCCTCGGCCGCGACCGGCGTGATCCCGGCCGAGGCCGCAGCCGTCATCGAAAGCTGCTGCCACGCAGAGCAGTACGACGTCGCTGCGCTCGGCGCGGCGGCGGTGGGCATCGGCAATCCCGCGGGACCGCTGGTGCGCGCGCTGACGGCGCGGGTCACTCCCGAGGCCGCCGCCTACGTGCATCTGGGCGCGACCAGTCAGGATGTCCTCGATACCGCTGCCATGCTGGTGACCGCGCGGGCACTGACCGCGTTGCGCGCCGATCTGCACGCCTGCGCGGACAGACTCGCGCAACTCGCGCAGGAGCACGCGGAAACGGTGCTGGCCGGACGCAGTCTGTTGCAGCAGGCGCCGCCGGTCACCTTCGGGCTCACCGCGGCAGGGTGGCTCGGCGGCGTCGTCGCGGCGCTGGACCGGATCGACGTGATTCTCCGGGACCGTCTCGCGGTCCAATTCGGCGGCGCTGTCGGCACTTTGGCGGCATTGCGCGGCAAGGGCAGCCAGGTGTCGAGCGAGCTGACTCGTCGTCTCGGACTCGCCGAGCCGGTTTTGCCGTGGCATACCGAGCGCAGCCGGATCGCCGAGGTCGCCGGGGTACTCGGTCAGACGAGCGGTGCGGTCGCGAAGATCGCGCGCGACATCACCCTGCTGGCGCAGACCGAGATCGCCGAGGTGCTCGAACAGGGCCCGCCGGGCAGCGGTGGCTCGTCGACGATGCCGCACAAGCGGAATCCGGTCGCCGCGGTGCTGGCCGTCGGTTCGGCGGCGCAGGCCCCCGGGCTGGTCGCCACGCTGCTTGGCACCGCGGCGCACGAACACCAGCGGGCCGCCGGATCGTGGCATGCCGAGTGGCGGCCGCTGATCGAGCTGCTGCGCAGCACGGGGTCGGCGGCGCACTGGCTTCGGGTCTGCCTGGACCGCCTTCGGATCGATGCGCAGCGGATGCGCGCCGACATCGACAGCAGCGGTGGCCGACTGCTGGCCGAGCACGTCGCCATCGAGTTGGTGTCCGCGTCGCGCGGTGCGGTGGGTAGACAAGAGGCAGGCGACCTCGTCGCGGAGTGTTGCCGTCAGGCCGAGGCGACAGCGACCGATCTCGCCGACGTGCTCGCGACCGATCCCGTGATCGCGAAGTTTCTGAACCGCAGCAGAATCGGTGAGCTGCTCGAGCCGGCCGGATATCTGGGTTCCACGCAGGAATTCATTCGGCGCGCACTACGTGACCGGCAGTCGCGCCTACGACCGCCGGCGGCGCAGGGGGAGCGATGACGGCGGTCGATGTCCACTATGTCGTGGCGGGCGCGTCGGATGGTCCGCCGGTGCTGCTGAGTGGGTCGCTCGGCAGCGATCTGCGGATGTGGGAACCCCAGGTCGCCGCGCTGACGGCGGCGGGCTATCGGGTCGTGCGCTACGACCATCGCGGGCACGGCCGTTCTCCCGTTCCGCCCGGACCGTACGCGCTGCCCGATCTCGGTGCCGACGCGCTCGCACTGCTCGACCGGCTGCACATTCGCCGGGCGCACTTCGTCGGCCTGTCGCTAGGCGGCATGGTCGGAATGTGGGTCGGCCAGCACGCACCGCACCGGCTGCGCACGTTGACGCTGTGCTGCACCTCGGCCGAGCTCGGACCGCCCGGCGGCTGGGCCGACCGCGCCGCGACTGTTCGCGCCCAGGGGACCGGCGCGGTGGCGGAGGCGGCCGTGCAGCGCTGGTTCACCCCGGGGTGGCGGGCCGCCCGTCCGGAACGGACCCGCGACTTCCAGGACATGATCGCGAGCACTCCCGCCGAAGGCTATGCCGCGTGCTGTGGAGCGATCGAGACGATGGACCTCACCGCACGCCTGCCCAGGATCAGCGCGCCCACACTGGTCATCGCGGGCGCGGACGATCCCGCGACGCCGCCGCCGCACGCACATCGGATAGTCGATGCGGTGCCGTTGGCGCGGCTCGAAATCATCGGCCCGGCAGCACATCTGGCCAATATCGAACAGCCGGGCATCGTCAATGAATTGATCCTCGGACAGCTGAAGGAGAACTCGTGAACGAGCGGGCACAACAGGGTTCGCAAGTGCGGCGCGAGGTGCTCGGCGACGCGCACGTCGATCGCGCCGAAGCCGGCACCACGGAATTCACCCGCCCGTTCCAGGAGTACATCACCGAGGCGGTGTGGGGATCACTCTGGACCCGACCCGGCCTGGATCGCCGTACCCGAAGCTGCATAACGCTGGCGATACTCACGGCATTGGGCAGGCACGAGGAAATAGCGATGCACGTCCGTGCCGCCATCGGCAACGGCGTCACTACCGCGGAGATCGCCGAGGTCCTGTTGCATACCGGCGCTTACGCGGGAGTTCCCGCCGCGAACGCCGCCTTCGCCATCGGGCAGCAGGTGCTGGACGAACTCGACGGTCCGGCCCGCGCGCGCTGAATCCCGTTACGGCACCAAGGTTCTCAGCTGAGGCACCGCGTCGGCGGGATGCCTGGCCGAAATCCCTTCGCCGATCGCGTCGAATTGCCACACGTTGCCCGATCGGGCCAATTTGCCGAGGATCAGCCCGGTGTGCGACCCGGCGCTGCTCAGGTCGTAGCGGGCGATCTCCACATCGGACACCCCATCGACGATGCGGCAGAACGCATTCTCGATCTGGTCGAAGGTCTGGCCCGTGTAACAGGTCACCAGGAAGAACACCAGGGTGACCTCAGGTGCCAGCCTGGTCAGATCGACGGTGATGATCTCGTTGTCGCCGTCGCCTTCTCCGGTGGTGCTGTCGCCGAGATGGCGCGCCGCGCCGTCCCTGGACATGAGCTGCTCGTGGTAGACGACGTCCACGAGGTTGTCCTCGGCGTACAACAAGGCGGAAGCGTTCAGGTCGATGTCTTTGGCTCCGCCGCTGAACCAACGGCGCTGGTGGACCGGGTCCCAGCCGAGAGCCATGCTGACGTAGTGAAGTCCGCCCCTGCTGTCATCCCTGAGTGTCACGAACATGGTGCGAATCTCCCCGCGGTCGAACGGCCCGACCCGCCGCTCTGCGGGCCGGGTTTGCCGACCAGACTTCCCGGCGCACCTACCCGTAAAGATGCCGTAAAAATACGCGTATGGCAAGTCGCTCCGGTTTCAGGGCAGGGCAATATATTTGGTTTCGAGGTACTCCTCGATGCCCTCGGTGCCCGCCTCGCGGCCGAGACCGGACTCCTTGACGCCGCCGAAAGGCGCTGCCACGTCGGAGATGACGCCGCGGTTCACCCCCACCATGCCGGACTCGAGCGCCTCGGCAACGCGTAGCGCGCGGTCCAGGTCAGCGGTGTAAATGTATGCGGCGAGCCCGAATTCGGTGTTGTCGGCGGCGATGATCCCCTCCGTCTCGCCGTCGAAGCCGGTGATCGCGGCCACCGGGCCGAACACCTCCTCGCGCAGAATGCGCGCGTCGGCAGGCACGTCGGTCAACACGGTCGGCTCGAAGAAGTAGCCTTCGCCCGCGATGCGCGCGCCGCCGGTGGCCACGAGTGCGCCCTTTGCTGTTGCGTCACTGACCAATTCGGTGACGATGTCACGCTGCTTCGCACTGATCAGCGGACCGACCTGCACCCCGTCGAGATGGCCTGGACCGACTTTCAATGCGCGCATGCGGTCGGTCAGCTTGGTGGTGAACTCCGCGCGGACCGCGTTGTCGACGTGAAAGCGGTTCGCCGCGGTACAGGCCTCGCCGGTGTTGCGCATCTTGGCCGCCATCGCGCCGTCGACCGCCGCATCGATGTCGGCATCGGCGAAGACGACGAAGGGCGCGTTGCCGCCGAGCTCCATCGAGGCGCGCAGGACCCGCGTAGCCGACTGTGCGAGCAGTATTTTGCCGACGCCGGTCGACCCGGTGAAGGTCACCTTGCGCAGCCGATCGTCGGCGAACATCGGGTCGGTGAGCGGCGCCGCGTCCGCGGTCGGCAGGATCGACAGCACGCCGGGTGGCAGTCCGGCGTCGGTGAGGACCTGTCCGAGCAGCAGCATGGTCAGTGGCGTCTCCGCGGCGGGCTTGACCACCACCGTGCACCCTGCCGCCAGCGCGGGGGCGATCTTGCGGGTGCCCATGGCGAGCGGGAAGTTCCACGGCGTGATGGCCAAGGTCGGGCCGACCGGCTGTTTGGTGACCAGGATGCGGCCGTTGCCGGACGGCGACCGCGTGTAGCGGCCGTGCACGCGGACCGCCTCCTCGGCGAACCAGCGCAGGAACTCCGCGCCGTAGTCGACCTCGCCCTGGCTTTCCGTCAGCGGTTTGCCCATCTCCAGTGTCATCAGCATGGCGAAGTCGTCGCGGCGTGCGATGACCAGTTCCCAGGCCCGGCGCAAGATTTCGGCGCGCTCGCGAGAGGGCGTTGCGGCCCAACCGCTTTGCGCCGCGGCTGCGGCATCGAGGGCTCGCACGCCATCGGCGGCCGCCGCGTCGGCAACCTCGGTCAGGACCTCGCCGGTAGCCGGATTGTGCACGGGGAAGGTGCTTCCCGCCAGCGCCGGTGTCTGCTCGCCGCCGATCCACAGTTCGGTGGGTAGGGCGGCGAGCAGCTCTGTTACCTCACGCATGGTCGGCTCGGTTCCCGGAGACCGTCGACAGCGTCTTGTCGAGGCGATCGGCCAGCTCATCGATGAGCTCGGGGGTGCTGTTCAGCGGCGGTGCCACGAGCACCGAATTGGTTGTCTCGCCGATGCCTGCGGCACAGAGCACAAGCCCGTTCTCCTTCGCAGCGGCGATGATTCGCTTGTTCGTGTCGGCCGGCTGTCCGGGCACTATGTGCAACGCCCGCATGAGCCCGATGCCCGACTGATCCGACAACAGCGTCGGATGCCGGTCGCACAGGCTGGTCAGCGCCGCCGCGAGCAGTTCACCGACCCGCGCGGCGTTGCGCAACAGCGCTTCGTCCTCGAGCACGCTCAGCACCGCGTTGGCGACCGCACAGGCCAGCGGGTTCGCGGACATGGTGTGCCCCAGCGCGATCGGGCCGAGCGGCTCCGCGATCGCCGAGGTGATGGTCTCGGCGATCATGGTGACCGCCAGGCTGGTGTAGCCGCCGGTGACGCCCTTGCCCGAGGTCAGCATGTCGGGGGCGATACCGGAATGGTCGCAGGCCCACCATTTTCCGGTACGTCCGAAGCCGGACATCACTTCGTCGGCGATGAGGACGATCCCGTTGTTCTTCGTCTCCCGGCGTAGCCAGTGCATGGTATCGACGTCGATGGGTGCGGCACCCGACGATGCGCCGCCGAGCGGTTCGATGACGATGGCGGCGACCTTGGCAGGTCCGACGCCGAGCAGGGCCTGGGCCCATTCCTCGTGGGTGGCGCGCCGCCGACCGGGTTTCGGGCGCACCAGGACTCGATCTCCGTGGTGCCGGCCCAACAGCGGCTCCACCGACGGATCGCGCTTGTTGGGACTGCCGGTGATGGACAACGCCGCCGCGGTCATCCCGTGGTAGCTGGGCTCCTCGGACAGGATGACGGTGCGCTGCGGTGCGCCGCGCCGGTGCTGGTAGGCGAACGCCAGCCGCAGCGCGCATTCATTGGCCTCGGACCCGGAGTTGCTGTACTCGATCGCGGCGGTCGCGGCGGGCGCGATGGTGAGCAGGCGCTCGGTGAGTCGCCGCGCGGGCGCATTGCCGAACTGCGTGCGATGCACGAAGGTCAACTGCCGGAGCTGGTCCTCGATGGCCTGCAGCACGGCCGGATGCGCATGTCCGACATTCACATTGAGCACGCCGGAAGAGCCGTCGAGGTAGTCGTTTCCGTCGGCGTCGTAGATGTAGGGGCCCTGTGCCCACGCCGCGACGGGCAGGGCGGTTCGGTTCGGCGCGGTGGTCGATGCGGGAATCATGCTGGCTGACGGTCCTTTCGGAGCAGGACGAGGAGGGCGGCCGCGACCAGCGCCGCCGTGATACCGAGGGCGGCGGTCGATCCGGCGAAGGCGGCACCGCCGACGGCGAGCGTGCCGAGCAGCGTGGTGCCGATCGCGATGCCCGCGTTCATCATCGAGTTGTTCCAGGCGACGACCGACGCACGCTGGGTCGGATCGGCCGAGGAGAGGTAAGCCTGCTGGCTGGAGTAGAACGCCCCGCCGAACACGCACCACAGGGTCAGCGCCACCAGGGCGACGAGCACCTGGTGCGTGCTCAAAGCCACTGCGGCACATGGGGCGAATGCCGCGGCGGCGACCACCGAAACCCACACGCCGCTGATATTTCGCCGGTGCAAGTGATCGAGGATGGTGCCGGTGCTCAGCGACCCGACCAGCGATCCCGCGCCGACGAGCAGGCCGACGAGTCCGAGTGCGTTGAGGCTGAAACCGAAACGATGGGCGAAGATCACCCCGACGAAGGTGTAGGCGCCGAGCCGGCCCGCCTGCAGCAACAGTGTCGCGATCAGCCCCAAGCTGATGCGCGGTTGCGCCCACGGGGCCAACAGCGCGCCGAAGCCGCGGGCGGTGCCGGTCGCCGGGGTGTGCTCGAGCCGCGCGTACAGCACCGCCGAGGTGGCGATCATCAGCAGGCCGACGGCCAGGAACGGCCACCGCCAACTGGTCAGCGAGGCAAGGGCGGCGCCGAGTGGCACGCCGAGCACCTGCCCGAGCGAGTAGACGCTCGCGCCGAGCGAGATCACCCGCCCACGCCGGTGCTGCGGTGTGCGTTCGGCGAGATAAGCCCAGATCGCAGGGGCCGCGATCGCCGCACCCAGGCCGGTGATGCCACGCCCGGCGACCAACATGGGCAGTGAACTCGCCGCCGCGCACGCCAGATTGCCGAGCATGAAGACGAGCGAGCCGAGCAGGATCGACCAGCGCCGCGGATACCGGTCGGCGAGGATGCCGAAGGGCGGACCGGCAACGGCGTAGACGAGAACGTAGGCGGTGACAATGGTGGCCGATGCGGCGACCGACGCGTGCAACGATCGCGCGATATCCGGCAGCATCGGTGCCACCAGATACATTTCGGCGCCCATCAGGAAGAACGCGGCGTAGAGAAGTATGTGCTGAGCCCACGGCGTCGGGGGCTCAGCCTCCACCGCCGGATGCAGGCTCCGGCGTGGCTCGGCCCGCGTCCCGATACTCATACCGAAACCTTCTCCAGCGCAGCATGGCTGGGGATCGGGAGTACCGGACGGCGGGGCAGGTTCAGCCGCGACCAGACGGTGTCGATGATCTCGGCGAAGCGGTGTACGGCCGCGGGACTGTGCACCGGTGACGGATTGATCCGGAGTCGTTCGGTGCCGCGCGCGACGGACGGGAAGTTGATCGGCTGGGCGTATTGGCGGTATTCCTCGAGCAGGATATCGGCCAGCTGTTTGCATTTGTACGGGTCACCTACGAGGACGGGAACGATATGACTTTCGGTGGAAACCAAGGGGATCTCGGCGTCGGCGAGCAGGTCTTGGAGTAGTCCGGCCCGGTGGTGCAGCAGGATTCGCTCGTTGTCGGACTCCCGCAGATGCCGCACGCTCGCCAGCGCGGCGGCCGCGAGCGCGGGTGGCATCGCGAGGGTGAAGATGAAGGCCGGCGCGAAACTGCGCACGGCGTCGAGGATCGGCGCGGGCCCGGTCAGGTAGCCGCCCAGGGTGCCATAGCCTTTGGCGAAGGTCCCCATCAGCAGATCGACCTGATCCGCGCAGCCGAGCTGAGCGGCCATCCCTGACCCCTCCGGGCCGTACATGCCGACCGAGTGTGCCTCGTCGACGTAGACGAGCGCGCCGTGCTTCTTCGCTACGGCACACAGTTCGGGCATCGGCGCGATATCGCCGTCCATCGAGTAGATCGATTCGAAGGCAACGATCTTCGGGCGATCCGGGTCGGTGGCCGCGAGCAGTTCGTCGAGGTGCGCGGGATCGTTGTGGCGGAAGATGCGCCGCTCGGCGCGGGAGGCGCGCATGCCGAGGATCATCGACGCGTGGTTCTGTTCGTCGGAGAAGAAGATGGCGCCGGGTAGCTCCTTGCCGAGCACGCCGAGCACGGCATCGTTGACGGCGTAACCGGTGATGAAGGTCAGGCCCGCCTCCTTCCGATGCAGTTGTGCCACTTCGCGTTCCAGCAGGATGTGCGTGTGGTTGTTGCCGGAGATATTGCGCGATCCGCCCGCCGCGACACCCGAGCGGTTCACCGACCGGTGCATGGCTTCGACGACGGCGGGGAGCTGGCCCATGCCGAGGTGGTCGTTGCTACACCACACCGTGATCTCGCGCAGCCCGTCGCGGTGGTGGTGCACCGCCTGCGGGAATCGGCCTGCCAGGCGCTCGATCTCGACGAAAGTGCGATATTGGCCCGACGCTCGGATGTCGTCGATTCGTCGCTCGAAAAAGGCCGTGTAGTCGAAAGCCATGGGGGTCTCCGTTTTCTCGAAGGGTGTTATCTGTCGGTCAGTGGAGCTTCTGGTCGGCGAGGTGGTCGGTGAGTGCGCGGTTGGCGTCCCAGCCGGTGATGGGTGGGTAGGCGTCGGAGTCGGTGACGACGTCGAGGACGGTGGTCGCCGGATCGACGATCGCCTTCGACAGTGCTTCGCGCAGTTCCACATCGGTGCGGATGGTGTGTCCGTGCGCACCGCACGCGGTGGCGATCTGCGCGTGGTCGACGTGGCCGAGTTCGACCGCCGAGGTCGGCCTGCCGAACTGGACGATCTCGGCGTGCTTCTGGTAGCCGAGGATGGCGTTGTTCAGCACCACGACCACGACGTCGAGGTGCTCGCGGACGGCGGTCTCGAGCTCCGCCCAGCAGTGCGCGAAGCCGCCGTCGCCGACCAGGCAGATCACGGGCGCGGATGGTCGCGCCGCCTTCGCGCCGAGCGCCAGCGGAAGTCCCCAGCCGAGCCCGGCCATGCCGCGCGGCAGCAGGAACCGCTGTCGATGGGTGGTGGCGCGGATGTAGTTCGCGGCCCAGATCGAGGAGTAGCTGGCGTCCGCGACGACGATGGCGTCATCGGGCAGCAGGGTGCTGATCTCGTCGGCCACCCGCTCCGGGCGCAGCGGCTGCCGCGTCGACGTGCGCACCGCGGCCGTTGCCGTCTCGAATTCGGCGCGGGAGCGGGCGATCCGCGCGGTGATCGCGGCTCGGTCGGCGCTGCGTTTGCTCAGGTCGAGTTCGCGCAGTGCGGCCGCGAGATCGTCGACGCCGGTCCGGACGTCGCCGACCAGTCGCAGCGACGGGTAGTTGCGGCCGATCTCGGTCGGGTCGATATCGAGGTGGAGGAAGGTGGCCTCCGGCGGGAACAGGGTCCAGCCGTCGGTGCCGTTCTCGTTGGTGCGCGAACCGACGAGCAGGACGGTGTCCACCCCGGCGATCCACTCGCGCATGCCGTGCGAAACACCGTGCGGGCCCATGTAATTGCCGATGACGCCCACGCTCAGATCGGCGGTGTCCGGGACGACACCCTTGCCCATCGGCGTCGTGGCCACTGGAAGCGAGGCCAGATCGCTCAGCCGGGCCAGGGCGGCGCCCGCGTCGGCGGACACCGCGCCGCCACCGGCGACGACGAGCGGCCGTTCGGCAGCGGCCAGCAGTTGCGCGGCGGCCAGGACGGCGGCCTCGGGCGGTCGGATCCGGTCGAGCGGGAATGCCGGACGGTCGAGCCGCGCGGGCGGCGCCGGTGCGTCGAGCTCGAGCACGTCCTTCGGCAGCATGAGGACGGCCGGGCCCGGCCTGCCGCTGGTCGCCGCCCGGAAGGCCGCGTCGACATAGTCGTGGACGCGGGCCGGGTCATCGAGGCGATCGAACCATTTGGTGCACCCGGAGAACAGACTGTGGTGATCAATTTCCTGAAACGCGTTTTTGTTGCGAATCGGACTCGGCACATCCTGCACGAAGGCGACCACCGGAATCGATACCTTCGCGGCCTCGGTCAGCGGCGGCACGAGCAAGGTCGCCGCTGGACCGTTTTGCGCCACCACGACCGAACAATGCCCGGACACCCTGGCGAAGCCGTCGGCCATGGTGCCGCCCGCGTTTTCGGTGCGGTAAACGATCTGCCGGATACCGAGATCCTCGGCGGCCAATACCAGCAGCGACGGCAGGCTCTGGCCGAAGAATTCGGATATCTGCCTTGCGCGAAGATTCTCGGCTATGGCGGCGGCGACTGTCGGCATCGGAACACCTTCTCGCGGTAGCGGGGCTCGGACTGTTCGGTAGCTACAGTCTCGGGCCACACAGAACGCCAGGTCCAATACGTATTTGCTTCCCGTTGATAAGGAAGTCTTATCTGGCTAGGCTGACCGCGTGGACGACCTACGTCGCGTTCGTTACTTCCTAGCAGTAGCCGAGCACCGGCACTTCGGTCGCGCGGCGGAGTCGCTGCATATCACCCAGCCCGCGTTGTCTCAGCAGGTCAAGGCGTTGGAGAAGGAGCTCGGAGTCGAGTTGCTCGCCCGCACCGGCCGAGGTTTCGTGATGACCGCCGCCGGTTTGGCCTTGCAGGCGGGTGCCCAGCAACTCCTCTCGGCGGCCGCCGAGCTGGAGCGCACGGTGCGCGCGCGTGCCTCGGGCACGGCCGGTGAGTTGAAGATCGCCTTCACCCGATCGGGCTCCGACAGTGATATTTCCCAACGTATCAGGGACTTTCGCAAGGAGTTTCCCGATATCACCGTCTCGACGATTACCGGGTGGACCGCGTGGAATCTCGACCTGCTCGAATCCGGTGAGGTCGATGTCGCGTTCGTGCGCGGAAATATCACCCATCCGCGAGTGCAGACGCACCTCATCGGGCTCCAGGAGGCCGCGGTGGTGGTGTGCAAAGGGCACCCGCTGGCCGAAAAAGCGACCCTGGAAATAGCCGAGATCGTCGACGAGCCGATCGTGCTCTGGTCCCGGCAAACCGGACCGGACTTTTACGACGAATTGGTCACCCACATCTGGGGCGACGGCGCCCCCAATCTGGTTGCCGAGGAATCCGACGCCGAACAGGTCCTCGACCTGGTATCGACCGGTACCGGCATCAGCGTGCTCGACCGCAAACGCGCAACCCGAATCGCGCACGAAAATATCGTCGTCATCCCGTTCGGCACCAACCCGCCACAAATCGCCATCCGCATCGCCTGGATGCGCGGCTCGGACGCCCCAGCCCTCGCGCACTTCCTCGATTGGTGGCGTCGCTGTAGTTAGCCGCCGTGCCTGCGTCTGACGACCGCGACGCCGCGCACGGCGGTGAGGACCGTGACCACCATGATCGTCACCAGTTGCAGGGGGTTCCAGGCTACGGGGTCGAGGGCCGATTCGGCCTCTGCCGAATGCGTTGGGCGAGGCGGTGTTCGGGGGCTGGGGAGGTTCGGTGTCGCCGGTGTGAGCTCAGGGGTGAGTGGAGCCTCGGCCGGGGGAGCCGGCAGGTCCGGTAGCGCGGGCAGCGGCAGGGTGGGCAGCGGCAACGGTGGCGGTAGCAAGAGCGGATTGCCGGGATAGGGCGGCAGGATGTCGCGCGGCCACAGCAGGCAGGCCAGCCCGCTGCCCGTGGCGGCACTTCCGACGACGACACTGCCGAGCGCGGATCCGCTGGAGCCGAGCAGGCCGTGCGAGCTGCCGGTCACGATGCCGAGCAGGATCAAGGCGCCGCCGACGGCGACGCTGCCCGTGCAAGCTGTTCGGACACCGTCGGAGTCGAGATCCGGCAGTTCGACGGAGCCACCGGGCAGTGCCTGCACCGGGGTGGGCTCCGTCGGCGGTTCCGGTGCGGTGTCGTCGATTGTCTCGGTGTCGGTTCCGATACCGGCGCTCCCGGTATCGAGGTATTCGCGCACAACGGGTCCGCCCATCGGACCGAGATTCAACGGTGTCCCGGAGTAAGCGCTTCCGGTATCGATGGCTCCGGGAGCGGCACTGCCCGAGACGATCTCGCCGAGCGACGGCCATTCCGGCGGCGGCAGATCGGCGGTCGCGACCGCGGCAGGCCCGGCGACCAGTGCCGCGGCGAGTGGCAATGCCGTCACGACGGCGAATCCTCTGATCGGTGTCATGCGTGCACATCCCGTCCGTAATCGATTCGCAGCCAAGAGGATTCGGTTAGGTAATGTGCTGATAGCGGGACAACGCCAATTCGAACGCGTCCTTCGACACGATGTTCCCACCGGCGAACGGCCGATCGAGTCCGTAGATCGCGACGATCGCCGCGCCGACCACGACGCCGAGCAGCGCGGTCATCACCACGCTGAGTTTGGTCACCTCGACGCCGGAGAGCACCGCGCTGCACAGCAGCAGAATCGTGGTGAACCACAGTGCGGTGTACAGGAATCCGGGCATGCCGAGCTTCGCGTCCATCGCGCGATCGTGGCGGGCCTGCGCTGCCGCGTCGAGCGCGGCCACCGCCTTGGCCTGCACCTCGGTGACCGCGGCATCCTCCGACTGAATCGCCAGCACGGTGTCGCGCAGCTTGTCGAAAGTGTCCTGGGTGGACTGGCTCAGCCTGCCCTCGTTGTCCATCTCCGGCCACTCCACCGTGACGACCTGCTCGGTGTAGTCGTGCACCAGCCGCTGGACCTGCTGGTGCGCCGGTTCCGGCATCGAGTGCGCGGCCCAGTAGGCGTCGACCAGCGCCTTGGACTCGGCGACCGTGTGGTTGTGCGCGTTGTCGTACTGCTGCCAGCAGATCACCACGACGAAGGCGGCCACGGCCATGAACAGTGTGTTGATCAGGTCCAGCACCAGGTGGCCGGACGCCTCGTCCTCGGTCTCGCGCCACGAGGCGGGCCGCAGCCGATTCCCGACCACAAAGACGATGACGGCGAGGGCGGCGACCGCTAGGGGCACGACCAACTGCTGTACGAGCTCACTGTCCATAGCGCGACCTTTCTAGGTGTTCCTCGAGACGATGGCGTCGGCGACATCGCGTAGCGCTCGGGTGACCGCGGCGGGGAACGGCGCGTGGTCGAGGACCCGGTTGGCCTGTGCCCAGCGCGTGCGGATCATCGCCTCGACGTGGTGTCGCGCTGTGGCGGTGAGGATTTCGCGGCAGGTGTCGGCTTGCCGGTCGTCGAGCGCCGGATCGCCGAGCATGGCGAGCAGCTGCGCGGCCTGCGCGGGTTCGGCGTGTTCGAGGGCCAGCGCGACCAGCGCGGTGTGCTTGCCGTCGCGCAGATCCTCGAGGTCGGACTTGCCGGTGCGCGCCGGATCGCCGAAGACGCCGAGCAGATCATCCCGCAGCTGGAACGCCTCACCGAGCGGCCCGGCGTACGCGGTGAGCGCCGTCCGGACCCCGCCGCGGGCACCGGCGAGTACGGCCCCCAGCTGGAGTGGGCGCTCGCAGGTGTAGGACACCGTCTTGTAGCGGATGATCCGCAGCGCGCGGCCGAGGTCGCTGGACGGTCGCGCGGTGGTGAGCAGGTCGAGGTACTGGCCGTACATGACGTCCGCGCGCATGCCGTCGAGGACCGTGAGCGCGTCGTCCAGCTGCGCGGCGCTCAGCTGTGCGGTGTGCAGCAGCTCGGCCGACCAGACCATCGTCAGGTCGCCCAGGACGATGGCGGCATGCGCGCCGAACCGGTCCGGATCGCGGCGATCCCGATGCCGTTGTGCCAGTACGCGATGCACGGTGGGCCGGTCGCGGCGGGTGTCGCTGTTGTCGATGATGTCGTCGTGGATCAGCACGGCGGCGTGGAACAGTTCGAGCGAGGCCGCGGCACGAACGATCGGCTGCGGCACCGGCACTTCGCCTGCCGCGGCGTGCCAGCCGAGGACACACAGCAGCGGGCGAATCCGCTTGCCGCCGGCGAACAGGAAGTCGCGCACGATCTCGGTGAGCTCGCCGGGCAGCGCGGGTTCGGTGGCGGTTGCCTTGTCCCGCAGGAAGTATTCGAGCGCACCGTCCACCCGTGTCCGAATCGCCGCCGGATCCACCGGAGTCGCGGGCTCGACGTGCGTGGTGGTCATGAGTTCCCCTCCGCTGGTGCGTCGTCGCGGCCCTCGGTGAGTGCGATCGCCTCGGCCACCAGGGTTTCCACGATCAGGTGTTCGGGCACGGTGCGAATGACCTTGCCCCGGACGAAGATCTGTCCCTTGCCGTTACCCGAGGAGACGCCGAGGTCGGCTTCGCGGGCCTCGCCGGGCCCGTTGACCACGCAGCCCATGACCGCGACGCGCAGCGGATGGGGAAAGCCCTCGAACGCCGCCTCCACCTGCCCGGCCAGCCGATGGATATCCACCTGGACGCGGCCGCAACCGGGACAGGAGACGACCTCGAGCTTGCGTGGCCGCAGGCCGAGCGACTGCAGGATGTGGCAGCCCGCTTTGACCTGATCGACCGGCGGCGCCGAGATGGACACCCGGATGGTGTCGCCGATCCCCTCGCCGAGCAGGATCGCGAAGGCGACCGCCGACTTGACGGTGCCCTGGAACATCGGCCCCGCCTCGGTCACGCCGAGGTGCAGCGGGTAGTCACAGCGTTGGGCGAGTAGGCGATTGGCCGCGATCATGGTGCGCGGGTCGTGATGTTTGACCGCGATCTTGAGGTCGGTGAACCCATGCTCCTCGAACAGCGCGGCCTCCCGCAGCGCCGATTCGACGAGGGCCGCCGCGGTCGCGGAGCCGTGCTTGGCGAGCACCCGTGGGTCGAGCGAGCCCGCGTTGACGCCGACCCGGATCGGAATGCCCGCGGCCGCCGCCGCTTTCGCAATGTCGCCGACGCGATCGTCGAACTGTTTGATGTTGCCCGGATTCACCCGCACCGCGGCACAGCCCGCGTCGATCGCGGCGAAGACGTAGCGCGGCTGGAAGTGGATGTCGGCGATGACCGGCAGCGGCGAGCGAGCGACGAGGGCAGGTAGCGCGGCCGCGTCCTCCGGGGTCGGCACCGCGACCCGGACGATGTCGCACCCCGCGGCGGTCACCGCGGCGATCTGTTGCAGCGTGCCGTCGACGTCGGCGGTGCGGGTGGTGGTCATCGTCTGCACGGAGATCGGCGCGCCACCACCGACCGGGACGCCGCCGATGTTCAACCGACGGGTGCGATGGCGGGTGGGTACCGTCGGCAGGCCGAGATCATTGCTGGTCATCGCGCCCCTCCGCCGGATCGGTCCAGGCCTGGGCCGTTGCGGTACTCATGACAGGTGCCTGACGTCGGGCGGCGGGGCGAAGGTGACATCCTCGACGGCCGTGGTGAGTTCGCGAACCGTGACCGGGCCCCAGGTACGGAGCGCCTCGATGACCGTGTCGACAAGCGCGGCAGGTGCGGAGGCACCCGCGGACAGTCCGATGGTGTCCGCCGCCACGATCCAGTCGGCCGAGATCGCGGACGCGTCATCGATGAGATAGGCCGGAATGCCCTGACGCTGAGCAACTTCCACCAGGCGATGGGAGTTCGATGAGTTGTCCGAGCCGATGACGAGCACGACGTCGCTGTGCCGGGCGACCGCCTCGACGGCCTCCTGCCGGTTGGTGCTCGCGTAGCAGATATCGGCGCTGCCCGGCCCGTGCAGTGCGGGAAAGCGTTGGCGCAGCACCTGAATGGTCGCTTCGGCCTCCTCGACCGACAGGGTGGTCTGCGTCAGGTACGCGACCCGGCTCTCGTCGGGGACCTGGAGCGCGGCCGCCTCGGCCGGACCGTCGACCACCACGGTCACCTCGGGCGCCTCGCCCGCGGTGCCTTCGACCTCCTCGTGCCCGGCGTGGCCGACGAGCACGACGGTGTCGCCGCGCGCCGCGAAACGCCGGGCCTCGGCATGCACTTTGGTGACCAGCGGGCAGGTGGCGTCGACCACGGTGAGTCCGCGCTGTGCGGCCTGTTCGCGCACCGCGGGGGAGACGCCGTGCGCGGAGAAGACGACCGTCGCGCCCACCGGCACCTCGTCGAGCTCCTCGACGAACACCGCCCCACGCGCGGCCAGATCGGCGACCACGTGGGTGTTGTGCACAATCTGCTTGCGCACGTAGACCGGTCCCGATCGATCGGGCGCGGCCAGCAATCGCGCCACGGTGTCGATCGCCCGTTCCACGCCTGCGCAGAACGAGCGTGGCGCGGCGAGCAGCACCGTCCGCGCACGCAAGGCGGTCATGGCGACACCGTGCTGAGTGCGGGGCCGACCGGTGCGCGACCCAGTCCATCGAGGCGGGTGGCCCCGGTGCCGAGGCCGGTAGGCCGAAGGTAGTGCGGAACCGCCGTCGTCGGCTCGGGGGCCGGGTCCGCCGTTACGGGCGCCTCGGGGACGTCCACGCGACGATAGCGATCCTCGAGCTGCGCCTCCTTGTAGCGGCCACACGAGATGTGCCAGTGCACGATGCCGGCCATCCAGTCCTGCAGTTCGGCGGCGCGCCGGTCCAGCGAATCCCGCACGTCCTGACCCAGCTCGTATTCGTCGTAGAGAGCGGGCAATTCGCTGCCGACGATGCGTTCGAACTGTTGCATCCGCGCCGTGAGCAGGTCGTTGACGATGGCAACGCCCTCCTCTGGCCCGCAGTCGAAGAAGTTCTGCATGACGCGGACCGCGTTGTGGAAGTCCCCTTCGTACTGTGTCTCTTTGTGATACGAGAACAGGTCGTTCACCATCGTGGCGTAGTCGCTCGCAGTGTGTTCCAGGTCCAGGATCGTCTGGGTGCGATAGACCTCCGGCGGCACCAGGTGACCGTGCGAGAATCGCGACAACGCCATGGTGAGATCGGAACCGAAAGTGCGGCGGCGCATCTCGACATAGTCGACCGGGTCTGGAATGCGATTGGCGATGTCGTTGGCCACCTCCCATTCGCAGCTCGCCAGGAAAGCCGTGACGGCGCGGTGGAATTCGCGCCGCTGCTCGGCATCGAGAACGCTGGTCGTCCGGTGCCACAGATCGGCGAGGGCGCGTTCCATCGCGTTGGCGGCGGGTGGCGTGGCCGCGGAATCGAGCGGCATGAACGCCGCGAATCGTTTGCCCTGTAGCTTGGCCGCCACCATGTCCTTGCGTGCCGCGAACACCTGCGGGTAGTAGTCGTCGATGTAGGTGCCCCAAGCCAGCCAGTTGGCCGATAGATCCAGCTCCGCGAGCGTGGCGTCGGGATCCAAACCCGCTGAGCACAGCGCGAAATCGAACTCCGCGAGATCGACCGGCCGCCACAGCGCGCGCCCGCCCAGCGCGGCCACCGGCTCGTGGAAGCCGACCTGCGCGCCCCACTCCAGCAGGTTCTTGCGCGCCACGTCGACGAGTGGATTCACGTTGAGCTGGTAAGGCAAGTAGAGCTCGGGCAACGCGGTCGGACCGACCTGTTCGAAGCGTGGGCGCGTGAAACTCTTGATCCGGTTCGCACCGAGCGCCGTCGGGGTGAACAGGTGCACCGCGGTGCTGCCGAGCCCGATGGGTTTGAACAGGCGCGCCAAGGGATCGCCCGCCACCGTGCCGCCCTTGTTCATGTACCTGCTCGAGCGCATGTGCCATTCGTGGCCGCCGGATTGCCAGTCCTGCAAGCCTTTCGCGTAGGCGACCACCGCGGCCTGGTCCTGCGGCTCGACCGCGTACTCGGCGAACAGCACGGGAAGCTCGGTGAGCGCGGTGTGCTCGAACTGTTGCAGGCGTGAGGTCAGCAGGTCGTTGACGACGTCGGCGGCGCGCTGGGTCTCGTAACCGAAAAACCGTTCGACCACCAGGATTCCGTTGGCGTTCTCGCCCTCCTGCCGTACCTCGCGCTCATAGGAGAAGATGTCGTTGCGCAGGTGCACGCCGTCGGCGAAGGTGTCGCGCAACACTTCCAGCGGTCGGGTCGCGGCCAGTTCGGGCGGGACCGCCGCGCCGACCGCGTGTTCGACCAGGTTGGCCGACCACGGTGCGCCACCCACCTTGCGGCGCATCTCGATATACTCGATCGGATTCGCGATCCGGCCCTCGGTGATATTGGCCAGCTCCCACCGCGACTCCTCCAGCAGCGCAGTGGTTGTCGCGACGAATCGCTGCCGCCAGTCCAGCTCCATCGCGGGCACGGTGCGCACCCACAGATCGGCGAGGCCGCGCTCCACCGGATTCGTCGGCTCCGGCATCGGCGCGCCGGCCAACGGCATGAACTCGCGCAGCCGTTCCAGATACTTCCGTGCGCCGTCGGTGTCTCTGGTCCGCTTGAACAGCTCCAGGAAGTGATCGTCGAAGTAGAACACCCACACGTACCAGTCGGTGATGAGGGAGAGCTCCTGGCTATCGCAGTCCGGGTGGGTGTAGGCGCACAGCAGGCCGTAGTCGTGCCGTTCCAGGTCGGCTTCGTCCCAAATATGATGTCCCTCTTGGGGTTCGAAGAATCCCATGGTCTCGGCCCAGACCCGGGTGTGCTCGCGGGCGATGTCGACGTGCGGATTGAGCCGGGCCGGGTACGGCATGTAGAAGTCGGGAAGTTCGAAGGGCTGCATGTCATCTCCTTACGATCGACGCGCGCGGCTCAGTGGTTGCGGCGCGACACCATGCCTGCCAGCACCATCAGGTCCGCGGCGGCGGCGGGATCGGCGATCGCCGCGATCGCCGCGCGCACCCGGCGCTCGGCGAGTTGCTGGGCGCGCTGCCGCCCACCTGCCGACTCGACCAGTGCCGCGGCCCGAGCGGTGTCCATCGAATCGGCGCCCGAGTCGCGGTCGAACATCGTCGCCAGCTCGGCGGCCGCCTCGGTGCCGGAGCCGAGCGCCGAGACCACCGGCAGCGACATGGTGTGGCGGGCAAGGTCGCTCGCCGGTTTGCCGGTGACCGACGGGTCACCCCAGATCCCGATCAGGTCGTCGACGAACTGGAAGGCCATCCCGAGTTCGCGCCCGAACGTGTCCATCGCCGCGATGGTGGTCGGCTCCGCCTGCGCGCACAGGGCCCCAAGCGCGCACGCACAGCCCATCAGCGCACCGGTCTTACCCATGGCCATGCGCGCGTACTCCTCGACATCGACGTGCCCGCCCGAGCGGAACCGGCAGTCCGCGTGCTGGCCGTGGCACATCTCGATGACCGTCGTTTCCAGCCGTGCGACCGCCGCCGTGGCCGTCGGTGCGGGCAGACCGTCCAGCAGTACGCGCACCGCGAGGGCGTGCAGCGCGTCGCCGAGCAGCATCGCGTCGGGGATGCCCCACACCGTCCACACGGCGGGCCTGCCGCGCCGGACCTGATCGACGTCCATGATGTCGTCATGCAGCAGCGTGAAATTGTGGACCAGTTCCACCGCGGCCGCCGCGGCGAGCGCGGTGCGTCGGCCTGCCCCGCACGCGATGGCCGAGCAGACGGTCAACGCGGGCCGCAGGGCCTTGCCGACCGGTTGCGGGGTCGCGGTGCCGTCGGCGTCCCACCAGCCGAGGTGGTAGCCGCCCATTCGGCGCAGGGGTTCGGGCAGGGACGAAATCGCCTCGCGCAGTTGCGGTTCGCATAGCTCGCGAACGTTGGACAGAATCTCTGTGGCCCGGCGGCTCGTCGCCGCCGAGGTGCTCTCGATCATCAGCACTTACGCCTTCCCTAGCGGTGTCGTGGACGCCGAATCCGGGTCCGACGACCGGGAACGCCGCGGCTGCTCAGCATTCGGCCGCCGCGGCGTCGAAGACATCGAGGTCGCTGATCGTCGGGTCAGTCCGCTTGCCGCGCGACCAGAACGTTGTCGAGAATGCCGAGCGCGTCGGGCACCAGAATCGCCGCCGAGTAGTAGCAACTGACCAGATAGGAAATGATCGACTGATCGTCGATGCCTTTGAAACGGACGTTGAGGCTCGGCTCGAATTCGTCGGGAAGCCCGGTTTGGTGCAGGCCGATGACGCCCTGATCCTTCTCGCCGGTGCGCATGGCCAGAATCGAGGTGGTCTGGTTGGTGCTGACCGGGATCTTGCTACACGGGAAGATCGGCACCCCGCGCCAGGCAGGCACTCGGTTGCCGTCGATATCAATGGTATCCGGGTACAGGCCGCGCCTGCTGCATTCGCGACCGAACGCGGCGATCGCTTTCGGGTGCGCGAGAAAGAGTTTGGTGCTGCGCCGCATGCTGAGCAGCTCGTCCATGTCGTCGGGGGTCGGCGGGCCCGACTCGGAGTAGATGCGCTGCTTCAGATCGCAATTGCGCAGCAGCCCGAAGTCGGGGCTGTTGACGAGGTCGTCCTCGCGGCGTTCGTAGAGCGCCTCGATGGTCAGCCGCAACTGCTGCTGGGTCTGGTTCATCGGGTCGTTGAACAGGTCCGCGACGCGGGTGTGCACCCGCAGCACGCTCTGCGCGAGGCTGAGTTCGTACTCCCGTGGGCTGGCGTCGTAGTCGACGAAGGTGCCGTCCAGTTCGGGTTCACCCGCGTGACCCGAGGTGATCTGGATGTTCGCCTCGCCGTGTTTGTTCTGTGGTCGAGCGGCGGCGGCCGCCACCTGCGACAGTTGCTGCCGGAATGCGGGTATGTGGTCCTGTACTTCATCCAGGGCCTGCCGCGGCAGCACCAGCACGGTGGACTTGGTGACGGCCTTGACGGTGACCGGCCAAATGGCGGAGGCGTCGGTGAAACTTTCGTCGCCGACATAGTTGCCGCCGGCCAGGGTGCCGAGCATCGTCGGTTCGCCGTATTCGCCGGAGCCCATTTTGGCCAGTTTGCCGTGCACGATGAGTATGACCTGATTCATCGGATAGCCGAATTCGGCGACCACGGCGCCCGGTTCGTATTCGCGCTGCTCGAATCGACGCGCGAGCGCACGCAGCGCTTCCTCGTCGTCGATGGTGCGCAGCGCCGCCATTTCCCGCAGCTCCATCGGGATCACCCTGGCCTGCGAGCCCTCGACGTCGAACTCGACCTTGCCGTTGCCGAAGGTGTGTGTCAGTCGGCGGTTCACCCGGTAGATACCACCGTTGACCTGCGTCCACGGCAGCATTCTGGTCAGCCAGCGTGAGGTGATCCCCTGCATCTGGGGTTCGGATTTGGTGGTGGTCGCCAACTGGTGCGCGGCGGTGGTGCTGAGGCTCTTGCGTCCATTGGTCTCAGCGGAAGCAGACACTGGCGTTTCGATTGTCATATTTGATCCTCACCTCGAAATGGTCACCATGGACGGTCGGCGCTGAATGTCCGAATAGGTGATCGTTCAGATTCGACGGTTGTGCACAGCAGGTCGGCAGGCGGCGATAGGCCGGGTGCGGACGGGTCGCTCAAAGCGAATGTTGCTATATGACAGTGCATTTCAGACGCTATCGATCTTAAGGCGCGGAACCTGTTGGACGCAGCGAAAATTCGAATATTAGTCGTTATTATTCGGATGGTTACGACACGTATTCGATTGGGGCAACGGTTGATAACGCTTCGTTGGGGTCCGCGAAAGTCGAGACAAAATTGCGGTCGATAGCTATCTTCTGGCTGTCGAGCCGCACGACGACCGGCAGGGTGCCCGCTACCGACGGGCAAGAGCAGCGCGCTGTTGCGCAATCACGGCGCCGTGTGGTGCGCGGGTCGGCGGTCGCCGGCCGAGTCGCGAGTGCTCGAGTATCAGGTGCGCGGGGCGCGGGCGGATTAGCCTCGAGGTATGTGTCGAAACATCACTGCCCTGCGGGGACTAGAGCCCGCGGCGACGCCGGAGGAGATCCAGGCCGCCGCGCTGCAGTACGTACGCAAGATCGGCGGCCTGTCCAGTATCTCGGCCACGACCCAGCCCGCCGTCGACGCCGCCGTCGCCGACATCGCGGCGGTGACGGCCCGGCTGCTCGCGCAACTGCCGGATCGTAAGGTGCCGCCGAAGTCGGTGCCGCCGCTGCGCCGCCCCGAGGTGCAGGCGCGGATCCAGGCCAGGGCGCACTCGCACGACTGACCGCGCGCTCGCCGACGCCCTGCGCGCGTGAGTTCGGTAACGGCGCGCCTGCTATCTTGAACGTCGTTCAAGCTGGTAGTGGGAGGAAGTCGTCGTGGACGGAGTCGAGAACTCTCGGGGGTCGAGGGTCGCCTTTTCGGCGCGCGATATCGCACAGATCGCCGTATTCGCGGCGCTGATCGCGGCGATGGGCCTGCCCGGCGCCATCACGGTCGGCTTCAGCGGTGTGCCGATCACGGTGCAGACGCTGGGTGTGATCCTGGCGGGCGCGGTGCTCGGTGCGCGCAAGGGAACGGCCGCTGTGCTGGTCTTTCTCGCCTTGACGATGATCGGCCTGCCGCTGCTGTCGGGTGGCCGCACCGGACTGACCGCGATGGCCGGCCCGAGCGCCGGATACCTCGTCGGCTGGGCGCCCGCAGCTCTGATCATCGGCCTGCTGACCGCTCGGATTCTGCCGAAGTACCCGCTGGTCCTCGGCCTGCTGATCAACGCGTTCGGCGGGATCCTCGTCATCTACCTCTTCGGCACCATCGGGCTGTTGCTGCGCACCGATCTGGACTTCTCGCACGCGATCAGCACCAACTTCGCGTTCATCCCCGGCGACCTGGCCAAGGTTGTCGTCGCGACGATCGTCGCCAAGGGTGTGCATCGCGCGTACCCCGGCCTGATCCGTGCGTAGTCCGGAACTGGGCGGCGCCGAGCATCGGCCTGCCCTCGACATCGACGGCCGCACTTACACTTACGGCCAACTCGACGCGGCGATCGAGCAGTGGATCGAACGCGACAGCGCGCCCGTCTACGACGCGTCGGCGCTGCCGGTGCCTGATGCGTTGATCTGCGTCTGCGCGGCGGCTCGGCGCGGTGTCCCGGTACTCGTGGAGAATCCCGAGGCGCGCCCCGAGCGCCCGGACATACCGCCCTCGGCGTTCCTTCTCGTGACTACGTCGGGCTCCACCGGCCGCCCGCGCCCGCTGGCCAGGACCGCGGCGTCCTGGTTCGACAGTTTCCCGGCCTTCACCGCGATCACCGGCGTCGAGGCCACCGACCGCGTGCTCCTGACGGGTCCACTGCACGCGACGATGCACCTGTTCGGCGCGCTGCACGCGCTGTGGCGCGGCGCGTGCGTCACCGACGATCCGTCGCGGGCCACGGTCGTGCACGCGGTGCCCGCGGTGCTGCGGGACGTGGTGGGTAAGGCACCGAGGTTGCGCACGGCGATCGTGGCGGGGATAGCCCTGGACGACGGCGCGCGAGCGGCGGCCGACGGCGTGGAGATCGTCGAGTACTACGGGTCCGCAGAGGTCTCGCTCGTCGCGGCACGGCGGGTGCCCGAGCCGCTGCGGCTGCTCGACGGCGTCGATGCCGATATCCGAGACGGACTGCTTTATGTCCGCACCCCGTACCGTGTGCTCGGCGCCGCCGAATGGTGCGGCGTGGGCGACCTCGCCGAGCTCGGGCCGAATCGCGAGCTCACGGTCCGGGGGCGCGGGGAGTCCGCGATCAATGTCGGCGGCACGACGGTCGTTGCCGAGGATGTCGAACGCGTCCTCGGGACGCTCGACGGGGTGGCCGCGGTCGCGGTGATCGGCTCGCCGCACGCGGTGTTCGGCGAGATAGTCACGGCGGCAGTACAACTCGACGGTGTCGGGATCGATGCGGTGCGCTCGCAGGCGCGCGGGCTGCTCATGAAGGAAGCCATGCCACGACGTTGGATACCGCTGCCGACGCTGCCGAGGACGGCCAGCGGGAAAGTGGCCAGAGGTCAGCTGAAAGACTTGCTGGCATGAATTCGGTCCCCGTTCTGGTAGCGCCGCGTCGGACGCCGATCGGCAATGCCGGGCACGGGTTCGCCGAACTGACCACCACCGACCTGGCGGCGCCGGTTCTGCGCGAGGTGCTTTCGACGCTGCGCTGCGCGGGCATGGACGCCGAGGTGGACGATGTCGTGCTCGGCAACTGCCTCGGACCCGGTGGTAATCCGGCGCGAATCGCGGCGTTGCGGGCGGGGCTCGGTGTCGAAGTGCCGGGTGTCACGGTGGATCGGCAATGCGGGTCCGGTCTCGACGCCGTGATGCAGGCGGCGTTGCGGGTGCGCAGCGGAGCCGACGAGCTGATCCTGGCGGGCGGCGTCGAGTCGGCGAGCACCGCGCCGTGGCGGTTCTGGCCGCCGGTCGCCGACGCCGAGCCGGTGCGCTACACCCGGGCCCCCTTTGCACCACAAGGCTTTCCGGACCCCGACATGGGGGTGGCCGCCGACGACCTCGCGCGCGTGCGCGGCATCAGCCGAGAGCGGCAGGACGCCTATGCGGCGCGTTCGCACGCCCTCGCGGCGGCGACCGATTTCTCGGCGGAGATCGTGCCGATCGGTGCGGTACGGCGCGACGAACGGATTCGTGCCGGGCTCACCGAGGCTCGGCTCGCGCGACTACGGCCCAGTTTCGGCGTCGACGGGACGGCGACGGCGGGCAACTCCTGCGGCATCTCCGATGGCGCGGCGGTGTTGGCGGTGACCAGCGAGGCGCTGGCCGCCGGCCTGCCCGCGCTGCGGATAGTGGGGTCGGCGGTGGCCGGATCCGATCCCGCGTACCCCGGTCTCGGGCCGGTGCCCGCGATCCGGAAGCTGTTGCGGCGCACCGGGGTCGACGCGGCGGAGCTGGGGATCGTCGAGATCACCGAGGCGTTCGCCACCGTGGTGCTCGCGGTGTCGGACGAACTGGGATTGGACGAATCGAAGATCTGTCCGCAGGGCGGTGCCATCGCGATGGGGCATCCGTGGGGCGCGTCGGGGGCCATCTTGCTGGTGCGGTTGGCCAGCCAGATGTTGTGCGAGGGCGGGCCAGGGCTGGGGCTTGCGGCGTGTGCCGTCGGTGGCGGGCAGGGGATCGCCATGCTGGTGGAGCGGGTGTCGTGAAGGTGGAGTCGGCGAGAGCAGCACGGGTTATCGAGGCGCAGTCATGAGTGAGATCGTCTTCTCGTCGGTGAGTCATCACTTCGGTGAGCGAAAAGTGTTGCGCGGCATCGATCTTCGGATTACGGAGCGTCGCGTCGGCATCATCGGCGCCAACGGCTCGGGCAAATCGACCCTGGCGCGCATGATCAACGGGTTGCTCACCCCGGCGTCGGGAACCGTCACCGTGGACGGTGTCGACGTGGCACGCAAAGGCGCGCATGTGCGGCGCAAGGTCGGGTTCGTGTTCACCGACCCGGACACTCAGATCGTGATGCCGACTGTCGCGGAAGACCTCGCTTTCTCTTTGCGCCGAACGGGTTTGCGCAAACAGGAGATCGCCGCGCGCGTCGAGGAGATGCTGGTCCGGTTCGGCCTGCACGAACACGGCGACCATCCCTCGCACCTGCTGTCCGGCGGGCAGAAGCAGTTGCTCGCCATCGGCGCGGTCCTCATCCGCAGGCCCGAGGTGATCATCGCGGACGAGCCGACCACCCTGCTCGACCTACGCAACGCCCGGGTGGTCGCCGACGCGCTGGACGCGATGGACCAGCAGGTGATCGTGGTGACGCACCAGCTGGCACTGCTGGAAAGTTTCGAGCGGGTCATCGTGATCGACGACGGTCTGGTGGCGTTCGACGGAACGCCGGCCGCCGCCGTCCCCGCCTACCGGGAACTGGTCGAATGATCGGGCTGTACCGGCCAGGTGACTCGCTGCTGCACCGGTTGCCCGCCGGGGTGAAGCTGTTGTTGTTGATCGTGTCGATCGTGACGGCAACGGTGTTCGTGCGCAGCCCGATTCAGGTCGGCGTGGTCGGGGTGGTGGTCGCCGGGTTGTTCGCGCTGGCGCGCATTCCGTTCGGAGTGGCGGTGGCGCAACTACGACCGATGGTGTGGATGTTGCTGATCATCGCGGTGTTCCAGGTGCTGATCACCTCGCCCGCGCGGGCCGTCGTCGTGTGCGGCGTGCTGTTGATCTCGGTGGCGCTGGCGGCGCTGGTCACGCTGACCACCCGGGTGACCGACCTGCTCGACACCGTGACGCGGGCGCTCGGGCCGCTGCGCCGGGTCGGGGTCGACCCGGAACGGGTCGGTCTGCTACTGGCCCTTGCTATTCGGTGTGTGCCCTTGCTGGCCGGCATCGTGCACGAGGTGGGCGAGGCGCGGCGGGCCCGCGGCCTGCAATGGTCGATGACGGCATTGGTGACGCCGGTGCTGGTGCGGGCGTTGCGCACCGCGGACGCGATGGGTGACGCGCTGGCCGCGCGAGGAGTGGACGATGAGTGAGCTGCTGGCCGAGCGCATCGCCCGGTGCGCCGCGGAGTATCCGGCCACGGCGGCCGTGATATCCGCTCCTGAGAGCGTCGACTATCAGGAGTTCTGGTTCCGGGTAAGCCGGACCGCTGCCGGGCTCGGCGGCATGAATCGTGTTGCGGTGCTGCCGACTTCGGATGTCGAATCGCTGGTCGCTGTCACGGCCGCCGCGTACGCCGGGGTCAGTATCGTGCTGCTGCACCGGCATCTGCTGGCGGACCAGCTGACGGCGGTACTCGAGCTCGCGAAACCCGGTGCCGTCGTCGCGTCGGCGCCGCAGCACCGCAGGCTGCGGAAAATGGGGTTCGACGGGGAGATCCAGACCGCCGCCACGCTGGCATCGGCGGGAGTGCCCGGCCGGGCTCGACCCGACACCGAGCTGCTGGTCGGCATCACCTCCGGCACCACCGGCGCACCAAAACTGTTCGTGCGCGACCAGCGGTCATGGGCGAGCACCCTCGATCGCTCCGACGCGACCTTCGACATCGGCAACGGGGATCTGGTGGCAGCGCCGGGCGTGCTCGATCACACCCACTTCCTGTACGGCGCCCTGCACGCGCTCACCCGAGGGGCGACGGTGGATCTGCGACCGGTCATGCAGTCGCTGAACGACGGTGCGACACATCTCTATTCGGTGCCGACCATCGCCTGGGACGTGGTGCGGTCGGGGACCGGCCCGATCAGCAGTGTCCGCGAGGTGCTGTCCTCGGCTGCTCGCTGGCCGCGCACGGGAAGGCAAGCGCTGCAAGCGGTCCTGCCCAACGCGTCGCTGGTGCATTTCTACGGCGCCTCCGAGCTGAGTTTCGTGTCGTTCGACCGGGGACTCGGTGACGCCGACGAGAAGTCGGCGGGCGAACTGTTCGACGGCGTCGAAGCCGAGATCCGGGACGGCCTGGTATTCGTGCACAGCGACATGCTGTTCGACGGTTACCTGACCGAACTCGGCGTGACCGGCGGACCCGTCGACGGCTGGATGACGGTGGGTGACCGAGGCACGGTCACCGGCAATCGGCTGTGCCTGTTCGGCCGGGAGAGCGAAATGCTGATCCGGGCGGGACTGAACGTCGAACCCGCCGCCATCGAAGCCGCGCTCACCGCGCTACCCGGCATCGCCGAAGCCGCCTGCCTCGGCATTCCCGACGCCCGCATGGGCGAGGCCCCGGCCGCCGCGATCGTGGTCGACGCCGACGCCCCGACCACCGAGGAAATCTGGCGGCACCTGCGCGCGACCCTGCCGAGCCCCAGCATCCCGGTCCAGTTGCTGACGCTGCCCAGTTTGCCGCGCACACCGCGCGGCAAGCTCGACCGTCGCGCCCTCGCCGAAGCCCTCGCCGCCGATCGGCGCGCGCACGCGGAGGGCGACTCCGCCCAGTAGCGTGCCTGCCCTGCGTGGTTTCGGGCGTGGGGTGGTCGGCTCGCACGGCAGGGAGAGGATGATGGGGGATCGTGTCCACTGATCCGAACGTCACCGATATCAAGCCACGTAGCCGCGACGTCACCGACGGCCTCGAGAAAACCGCTGCTCGCGGCATGTTGCGCGCGGTCGGGATGGGCGACGACGACTGGGAGAAGCCGCAGATCGGGGTGGCTTCCTCGTGGAACGAGATCACCCCGTGCAACCTCTCGCTGGATCGGCTCGCCCAAGCCTCCAAGGACGGGGTATTCGCCGGTGGCGGCTATCCGATGCAGTTCGGCACCATCTCGGTCTCCGACGGCATCTCGATGGGTCACGAGGGGATGCACTTCTCGCTGGTCTCGCGCGAGGTGATCGCGGACAGCGTCGAGACGGTGATGCAGGCCGAGCGGCTCGACGGCTCCGTGCTGCTCGCCGGCTGCGACAAATCGCTGCCCGGCATGCTGATGGCGGCCGCCCGGCTGGACCTGGCGAGTGTGTTCCTCTACGCCGGTTCGATCTTGCCCGGCATCGCGAAGATGTCCGACGGCACCGAGCGCGAGGTGACGATCATCGACGCGTTCGAGGCGGTCGGCGCCTGCTCGCGCGGCCTGATGAGCCGCGAGGACGTGGACGCCATCGAACGGGCCATCTGTCCCGGCGAGGGCGCCTGTGGCGGCATGTACACCGCCAACACCATGGCCAGTGCGGCCGAGGCGCTCGGCATGTCGTTGCCGGGCAGCGCGGCACCGCCCGCGACCGACCGCCGCCGCGACGGCTACGCCAGACGCAGCGGCGAAGCGGTGGTCGAGCTGCTGCGGCGCGGCATCACGACCTCCGACATCCTGACCATGGAGGCGTTCGAGAACGCCATCGCCGTGGTGATGGCCTTCGGCGGTTCCACCAATGCCGTGCTGCACCTGCTCGCGATCGCGCACGAGGCGAACGTCGAGCTGAAGCTGGCCGATTTCGCGCGCATCGGCCGTCGCGTGCCGCACCTCGCCGACGTGAAACCCTTCGGCAGACATGTGATGACCGACGTGGACCGGGTCGGCGGCGTACCGGTGATGATGAAGGCACTGCTCGATGCCGGTCTGCTGCACGGGGATTGCCTCACCGTGACCGGCCGGACGGTCGCGGAGAACCTGGCCGAGATCGCGCCGCCGGACCCCGACGGCAAGGTGGTGCGCGCGATGACCTCGCCGATCCACCCGACCGGCGGCATCACCATCCTCGAGGGCTCGCTCGCACCCGGCGGCGCCGTGGTCAAGTCGGCGGGCTTCGACTCCGATGTATTCACCGGCACCGCAAGGGTTTTCGACCGTGAGCGGGCGGCGATGGACGCGCTCGAGGACGGCACCATCGCGGCGGGCGATGTGGTGGTCATCCGATACGAGGGGCCCAAGGGCGGTCCCGGCATGCGCGAGATGCTCGCGATCACCGCGGCGATCAAGGGCGCCGGGCTCGGCAAGGACGTGCTGCTGCTCACCGACGGGCGGTTCTCCGGCGGCACCACCGGACTGTGCGTCGGACACGTGGCACCGGAGGCGGTGGACGGCGGACCGATCGCGTTCGTGCGCGACGGTGACCAGATCCGTCTCGACGTCGGCGCGGGCACCCTCGACCTGCTCGTCGAGGCCGACGAGCTCGCCCGCCGCGGTGCGGGCTGGGGCCCGCTGCCGCCCCGTTACACCCGCGGCGTGCTCGCCAAGTATGCGAAGCTGGTCGGCTCGGCGTCCTACGGCGCCGTCTGCGGCTGAGCCCCCTCGAATGACGTCTTTCGTACCGCGGAGCGGTCGATAACACTGCGAGAGTGATCGAGAGACAGTCCGAGGTGGCGGTCGAGGCTTTCACCGCCGCGGTCGGGGAGAGTTTCGCGTCGTTCGATCCGGCGGGCGGCGGGGTGATCGGCACCTACCCGGTCCACTCCGCCGCCGAGGTCGGCGCGGCGGTCCGGCGGGCCCGCGCGGCGCAGGCGTCGTGGGCCGAGGCCGGGTTCGACGAGCGAAGGCGGGTACTGACCGCTTGGCGGTCGGCGTTGCTGCGGCGCCGCGGCGAGCTGGAAGATCTCGTGCACGCGGAGAACGGAAAGTCGCGGGCCGACGCGACCATCGAGGTGATCGTCGCGGTCCAGCACATCGACTGGGCCGCCAAGCACGCGCGCAAAGTGCTCGGCCCGCGGCGCGTGGCGTCCGGGCCGTTCATGGCGAATCAGGCGGCCTGGCTGGAGTATCGGCCGCTCGGCGTGATCGGCATCCTTGGGCCGTGGGACTTTCCCGTCTTCGGCCCGATCGGGACGGCCGCCTACGCGCTCGCGGGCGGAAATACCGTGGTGCTCAAGCACAGCGAGTACACGCCGCAGATCGGGGAGTGGCTGGCCGAGAGTTTCGGTCGCGTCGCCGGAGACGATCGGTTGTTCCAGACCGTCACCGGAGCCGACGCGACCGGGGAGGCGCTGTGCCGGTCCGGTGTCGACAAGATCAGTTTCACCGGTTCGTTGCCCACCGCGCGAAAAGTCTTGGCCGCCTGCGCCGAGACGCTGACCCCCGTGCTGGTCGACGCGGGCGCTTCGGACGCGCTGGTGGTCGACGAGGACGCCGATCTGGCGGCGGCCGCCGACGCGGCGGTGTGGGGCGCGATGAGCAATGCCGGGCAGGTGTGTATCTCGGTGGAGCGCGCGTACGTCCACGAGCGGGTCTACGACGCGTTCGTAGCCGAGGTAGTCGCGATTGCCGGGAAACTGAAAGCCGGTGCGGGACAACCGATCGGCCCGATCACGATGCCCGAGCAGGTGGAGGTCGTCCGGCAGCACATCGCCGACGCGGTGCGGCGCGGTGGCCGGGCGGTGGTCGGCGATCTCGACGGGATCGGTGCGCGCTACATTCAGCCGACCGTACTGGTGGATGTGCCGGAAGACGCTCTGGTCGTCCGGGCGGAGACCTTCGGGCCGGTGCTGGTCATCACCAAAGTCGCCGACATGGACGAGGCGCTGGAAAAGGCCAACGCCACCGGATTCGGCCTCGGCGGTGCGGTATTCGGCCGCGCCCGCGGCATGGACATCGCCAGGCGCATGCGCTCCGGGATGACGTCGGTCAACTCGGTGGTCGCCTACGCCGGCGTGCCCGCGCTCCCGTACGGCGGTGTCGGCAACTCCGGTTTCGGCCGCATCCACGGGCCGGACGGGTTGCGCGAGTGGACCGCTGCCAAAGCCATTACTCGCCAGCGTTTTTCGAGTCCAGTGCGGACGACGACGTTCACCCGCCGCCCGCTGGACAATCGGGTGCTCGCCACGCTGGCCCGAGTCCTCTACGGTCGCGGCTGACCTTGCCATGAGCGTCTCTTTCGAGCAGAGTCGGTGAAATGGACGAGACCACAGCCGGTTCGACCCCCACGCGTACCGCGCGCGGCATCGCGGACGCCTACGTCGACGCGCTGGCCGAGCACAATCCGCTGGTCGCAGCTCGCCTGGGCCGCCACCTCGACGACGATCGCCTCCCCGACCTTTCCCCGGCCGGTCTCGATGCGGCCGCCGCACTCGCCAGGGCCACCTTGGCCGAGCTCGACGCCGCCGAGCCTGCCGACGGCTTCCCGGACGTGGTCGAACGCCGCTGCGCCAAGCTGCTGCGTGAGCGCCTCACGGCTGAACTGGCCGTGCACGACGCAGGCGAACATTTCCGTGCGATCCGCAACCTGGCATCGCCGGTGCACGAGCTGCGCGAATTGTTCACTCTGCTGCCGACCGACACCGAGGCACAGTGGCAGGTCATCGGCCGTCGACTGCGCCGAGTGCCGACCGCGGTCGGCCAGTATCGGTCCACCCTGGCCGAGGGCATCGATCGCGGACTGCAAGCCGCGCCTCGGCAGGTCGGCACCGTCGTCCAGCAATTGGGCGAGTGGGTGGGGGACGAACCGGGTGGCTGGTTCGGCGAATTCGCCGGCGCGGCACCGGAATCGGTACGCGCCGACGTGGCTGCGGCCGCGGTCGAGGCCACAGCCGCCGTGGCGGAGCTGCGTGACTGGCTGCGCGATGACTACGCCCCCAAGGCTGTCGGCGTTCCGGACGCGGTAGGCCGCGAGCGTTATCAGCGTTGGGCCCGCTACTGGAACGGTGCCGACCTCGACCTCGACGAGGCGTACCGCTGGGCGTGGGAGCAATTCCACGAGGTCGACGCCCAGATGCGGGCCGAGGCGGACAAGGTACTGCCGGGCTCGACGCCGATGGAGGCCATGCACTGGCTGGAGGAAGAGGGTCAGGCTCTCGACGGTGCGGAGAACGCCCGCCGCTTCCTGCAGGACCTGATGGACACAGCGATCAACGATCTGCAAGGCACCCATTTCGACCTCGCCGAACCCTTGCTGCGGGTCGAGTCGATGATCGCGCCGCCCGGCAGTGCCGCCGCGCCGTACTACACCGAGCCCTCGCTCGACTTCACCCGTCCCGGCCGCACCTGGCTACCCACGCTCGGCCGCACGCGAATCCCGGTGTGGAGCCTGATCTCCACCTGGTATCACGAGGGCGTCCCCGGCCACCATCTGCAACTCGCGCAATGGATCTACGTAGCCGACCAGCTCTCGGTCTACCAGGTCAGCGTCGGCAACGTGAGCGCCAATTCGGAGGGCTGGGCGCTGTACGCCGAGCGACTGATGGACGAACTCGGCTACCTCACCGACTCCGGCCACCGCCTCGGCTACCTCAACGTGCAGATGCTGCGCGTACTCCGCGTCATCCTGGACATCGGCCTGCACGTCGGCCTCGACTACCCGGCCGACTCGCCGTACCGCCCCGGCGAGCCGATGGAGCCCGGCAATGCCAGAGAGTTCTTCGGCCGCTACTACGGGCAAACCGAGGACTACCTCGACAGCGAATTCACCCGCTATCTCGGCTGGCCGGGCCAAGCGATCGGCTACAAACTCGGCGAACGCGCCTGGCTACGCGGTCGCGCCGCCGCGGCAGCCGCCGCCGAGGCCCGCGGGGAGAGCTTCGACCTGAAGGCTTGGCACATGGCGGCCCTGTCCCAAGGTTCCCTCGGTCTCGACGATCTCGTCACCGAACTCGCCGCACTCTGAGAGCCGTTCCACCGCTCGGTAATTCGCCGGCCCCCAGCTAGATGACCGCCAACTCGCGGCCGACCTTGGCGAAGACCGCGAGAGCGCGGTCCAGGTGGTGGGTTTCGTGGACCGCGGTGACCGTGGTGCGAATCATGGCGCGGTGGGCGGGGACGGCGGGGGCGAGCACGCAGTTGGCGTAGACGCCTTCATCGAGAAGGTGTTTGGCGAAGCGGAGGCATCGGAGTTCGTCGCCGATGAACACCGGGACGATCGTGGTGCGCGAGGTTCCGGTGTCGAAGCCCAACTCGGACAGGCCTTTGCGCCAGTGGGCGGAGAGCTCGCGCAGTTTTGTCATGCGGGTGGGTTCGGCTTCGAGAATGTCGAGCGCGGCGGCCGCGGCGGCGACAGCGGGGGGCGGGATAGATGCCGAGAAGAGTTGGGCGCGGCCGTAATAGCGCACCCAGTCCATCAGGTCGTGCGGGCCGGCCAGCCAGCCGCCGACGGAGGCGAGACTCTTGGATAAGGTGCCGGTGAGGATGTCCGCGACGCCGGGGAGGCCGAGTTCCTCCTCCACGCCGCGGCCGGTCAGCCCGATCATGCCGAGGCCGTGGGCGTCGTCGACCGCCAGGGGTACGTCGTGGCGGTCGCAGACGTCTCGAATCTCGGCCAGGCGGGCGATATCGCCGGACATCGAGTACACGCCGTCGACCATGACCATGGCGGGGAGCCCGCCGAGCTCGGTGCGGAGCTTGCGGTCGAGATCGGCGATGTCGTTGTGCCGGAACTGGATCAGCCTGCAGCCGCCGATGGCGGCGCCGTCATAGATGGAGGCGTGACACTCCTCGTCGACCACCAGCACGGTGCCCGCGCCCATGAAGGCCGACAGGAAGCCGAGATTGGCCTGGTAGCCGGTGGTGAACAGGAGTGCGTCCGGGCGGCCGAGGAAGCGGGCGAGTTTGCGTTCGAGGGCACCGTGCGCCGGGGTCGACCCGTTCATCAGGCGGGAACCGGTGACGCTCGGGCCGTCCTGGAGTGCCGCGGTCGCGGTCGCCTGCCTGACCCGTGGGTCTGCGGTGAGGCCGAGATAGTTGTTGGAGCCGAGCATGATCAGCTCGCGGCCTTCGTAGCGGCAGGTGGCGCCGTCGGAGGCGCTCAGGTCCGGATAGAACGGCAACAGGTCGGCCGCGCGCAAACGGCGGGCGAGGTCGAAATCGCGGGCCTTGGCCAGGACGCCGCCGCTGTTGCGGTGGGCCAAGGCGTGCCGGTCGCGGATGGACGCGCCGAGGTCCTGCTGTGCGGCCGGGCGGGTTGGCGCAGTCGTGCGGATTGGCTGAATTGTATTGGTGGTACGCAGCTTTCGCAAGTCGGCCAGATGTCGTAGCCCGCCGAGCACCTGCTCCTGGTCGACCCCGAAATCGACAAGACAGGCGATCTCGTTCACGCCTGCCGCGGCCAACTCGTCGATCAGTTCCGCAGCACGTTGCGGTGTGCCCAGCAGAGCGCTGGTGTGGAAATACCGAGCGAACGCGTAGTCGAGCACCCGATCCTGCTCGGCCTCGCTCAAGTTGTTCAACGGTTCCGCGCCCCGCCGCCACAGGTCGACCGAGTCGCGAAGGTAGTCCTTGAACGGCTGCTCGACCACCTGCCTGGCCCTCTGCTCATCGGGGTCGAGGAAGGTGTGCAGCATCAGGGTGACATGGCCGGCCTGCGGGTCGTGCCCGTGCGCCGCACGGGCTTTGCGATAGGCCTCGATCTTGGTGCGCAACTCGTCGACATCCTGGAACAGGAGCGCGGTGAGCACATTGGCGCCGAGCTCCCCGGCCTGTTCGAAGCGGCCGATCCCGCCGCTACAGGTGATCCACATCGGCAACTCCGGTTGGATCGGCGGTGGGAAGGTGCGAACCTCGATCTGTTCGCCCGCGCCGTTGGGCAGGGTGAGGGCCTCCCGCCGCCACAGCCGCCGGACCTTGTCCGCACCGGACAGCATCACCTGTTCGCGGTCGGGGTAATCCGCTGCGGCCAAGACGAAGTCGTCGGGATTCCATCCGGTGGCGAACGCGATGTCGACGCGACCGCCGGAGAGATTGTCGACCACGGACCAGTCCTCGGCGACGCGCACCGGATCGTGCAGCGGCAGGACGACACTGCCCGCGCGGATCCGAATCCGCTGCGTCGTGCGCGCGAGGACCCCGCCCAGTACCGCCGGATTGGGGAAGAGCCCGCCGAACCGATGGAAGTGCCGCTCAGGCAACCAGATCGCGCGGAAATCGTGCTCGTCGGCGAAGGTCGCGCAATCGAGGAACAGGCCGTATCGGTTCGCGTTCTCCGGGTCCGCGTCGCTGGCGAAGAAGAACAGACTGAATTCGACTGGCGAGCTGGGCGACTCGACACTAGTGACGATTTCGGGCATCGGCTCCCTACCTGAAACCTGATCGATGATTTCAGCCGCCAGGTCGGCGACGGTCAGCCCTTGGAACAACTTCTCGGCGGAGACCGGATAGCCGAACTGGCGCTCGACATAAGCGCCGAACTCGCTGGCCTTCACCGAATCCAGCCCGAGCGCGGTCATCGGCTTCTCGACATCCAAGGTGGCGGGCTCGACACCCACTTGGTCCGCCATCCACTGGGTGAGTTGGTCGAGCACAGAAGACTCTGCCGCCGTGTTTTCGGGATGGCTGAGAAACATGTCTCTGGCTTTCAGTCGCTGCACCTTGCCGCTCGTCGTCCTCGGCAACTCGCCAGGGGAGAGGAAGACGACGCGATGGGTGTCCAGCCCGTAGGTGTGCGAGATCGTATGCCGGATAGAGGTTTCCAGCTCCTCGAGGCGCACATCGAGCTTCTCCGCGTCGACCTCCAGCAGCACTGCGAGCGCTTCATCGCCGTCGACGTCGAGTCCGACCGCCGCGCACCGCCCACGGCGCAGTGCGGGATGCGCCGTCTCGATGGACCATTCGACGTCCTGCGGCGCGATATTGCGGCCACGGATGATAATCAGTTCCTTCACCCGCCCGGTCACGAAAAGCTCGTCGTCGTGCAGGAACCCGAGATCGCCGGTGCGCAGGTAGGTGGCCGGATCGCCGGGCAGCCGGGCATGGAACGCCTCCTCGGTCTCCGCCGGCTTGCCCCAATACCCGTCGGCGACACTCGGCCCGGCCAGCCAGATCTCGCCGATCGCACCGGGTTCGAGGCGGGTGTGCCCGTCCAGATCCGCGATGATCGCGCTGCCGCCGGAGACCACCCCGCAGCTGACCACGTCACGCCCGGCGAGCTGCGTCGACCGCACACCCGCACCGCGCGGGGTCACGCTGACGAACAGCGTCGACTCGGCCAGACCGTACCCGGGCAGCAAGCTTTCCGGCCGGAAGCCCGCCGGTGCGAAATGGTCGGCAAAGCGTTGCAGCGCACGGGGATTGATCGGCTCGGCGGCCACGAACGCGACCTCCCACCTGCTCAGATCGAGCGCGGCGGCGTCCTCGGCAGACACCCGGCGGACGCTGTAGTCGTAGCAGACATTGGGTCCGCCGCTGGTGGTTCCGCCGTGCTCGGAGATGGCGCGCAACCAGGTGAGCGGATCCCGGATGAAGGCCTCCGGCGACATCAGCACCACCGGGAAGCCCGCGTAGAGCGGCTCCAACAGCCCGCCGATGAGCCCCATGTCGTGGTGCGCGGGCAACCAGATGACGCCCTTGCTCTCCGGGGTGTGCCCGAACGCATCCTCGATCAGGGCGAGATTGTGCGTCAGGTTCGCGTGGCTCACCATCACTCCGCGCGGTGCGCGCGTCGAACCGGATGTGTATTGCAGGAAAGCGGTTTCGTCGGGAGCCGGTGCGTAGGTCTGGTCGAGGAGGTGTCCCGATGGTTCGTCGCTGCTGAGCCAGGCCAGGCGGGCCAGCGGCGGGTACTGCGCGCTCGCCGCCCGCAACTGATCCAGCACCGCACGCGGTGCCAGGATCGCCGACGGTGCGCAATCCACCGCCAACGCCGCGAACGCCGACATATCCGAGAAGACGGCTCCGGGTTGATGATTCGCGATCGGAACCGGAATTCGCCCTGCCGATATACAAGCGAAGAACGACGTCAGAAACTGCGGCCCGAATACCGAGACAACCAGCACCCGGTCTCCCGGCGCACCGACCGACCGCACTTTCGTCGCAAGATCCGCCGCCGCGGTGTACACCTCGCGATAGGTGAGCGTTTCCACCGCACCGCCATCGGACAGATACGTATACGCCGCCCGATCAGGCGTTTCCGCCGCCCGATCGCCCAGTATCCCCAGCAAAGTCGTCCCACGCTGCCCGGCCACCGCATCTCCAACCCCGCAACCGTGGGCATAGGCGGCGCACCGGCCAGCAGCGCACAGGTCTCACGATCACTCGTCTCGACTCGACATAATCCACGACCAGTGAACGTGCACCCCCGAACCCGAACAAGCCCTCAGAACATCGGGCACCAGAACCGGGTAATTCGGCACGGACCACGGCACGACGAATTCCGCCACCGATCCGTGCCCGTGCCCGTGCCCGCGCCAGCGCATTAGCTCAGCGCAGCACCGAACTTTCGACAGCTGCTTCGGTTTCCAACGCTTGCCCTTTCCTGGGCCGGGTCGGCGCGAACCAGGTGGCGTAGAAGGTGGCGGACAGTGCGGCGAGCATGGCCAGCAGGGCGAAGCCGGCGAGGAGGGGGTGGGCGGCCATGGTGGGGGCCAGGTAGCGGGTGGCGAGGAGGGTGGCCGTGAAGGTGGCGATACCCAAGGCGACCACGCGGATTCGGTAGTGGTCCCAGCCGCGGTCGGGGTCGCGCAGGACGGACTCGACGGTGAGGCACAGTGCGGCGCCCGCGATGAGATCGACGCCGTAGTGGGCACCGAGCCCCAGGGTCGCGATGAGGGTGCAGACCAGCCAGAAGGTGCCGCCGTAGCGCAACCACCGCGGGCCGCGGCGGGAGTGGATGAACAGCGACAGCGCCCACGCGGTGTGCAGTGACGGCATGCAGTTGCGCGGCGTGATGCCGTCGAACGGCATCGGTCCGACCGAAAACGGCAGCGGCGGCACGATATCCGGCCAGACGTCGGCGATCTCCAGGCCGTTACCCTGCGGCCCGAAGGCGAGAATCGGCCCGACAACAGGGAAGAGCACATAGAAGAGCGGCCCGATCAGACCGAGCGCCAAGAAGGTTCGCACCAGGTGGTGCCGAGGCCACTCGCCGGTGGTCACGTTGCGCAACTGCCAGACGGCGACGACGATGGCCGCCACCGGAAGCTCGAAATACACCCAGCGCACCACACCCAGCGGCACCGGTCCGGCGATGTCGAGCACATGCCCGACGAACCAGGAGGGATTGCCGAGCGCGTGGTCGGCCAGTTGCGCGTAGGGATCGAGAACCCTGGGGCAGACCCACGCGGTGATGTCCAGCCAGATCTCACCGATCTTGGTCGCGAGGATCAGCAGGGCACCGAAAGTGATGGCACGCAGGGCCGTTCGGCGTCGCTCGCCGGACCAGCGCACCGCGGCGATCACCGCGAGCGCGGTGAGCACGATGGTCGGTCCGTTGCCGACGGTGAACAGCCTGCCCTCGACCGCCCGGATCACCACGAAGATCACGTCGATGGCGATCGCCGCGGCCAGTGCGGTCACCCGGACGCGGGTCGTGACGCCGACGAGCGCGAGCAGGAACCCCGCCCACGAGGTGGTCGCGGACTTCGGCCTGCCCACGTAATCGCGGAACAGGCTCGTCAGCGGGCCGAGCGCGTTGATGTGCGCGGCGATGAGCTCGCCCGCCACGAGCACGAGCACCGCGGCGGCGATGCCACACCAGATGACCGACGACCGAACGCGACGTTCCGGGAGGCGCGCGGCGCCCGCTTGCTCGGCGGGTGGGGGCGAACTTCCCGGCGCGTCGTGAATAAGCATTCGGACATCGTAAACACGGTGTGAACGTGACCATGCGCCCGCGTGAACGCGCGCCGCCCACGCGGGCGCGGCAACCTACCGGCTCATAGCACCAGGGCAAGAGCGGAGATGATGCCGAGGCTCGCGGTCGCGGTCGCCCCGACCGAGTTGATGATCACCACGCCCGCGGTGACGATCGCGTTGAGCAGCGATTCGAGTGATGCTGTGCCCCGCTCCAAACGCGGCCTCGTGGCGCGATGTGTCGTTCTCACAGTCATGGCCCCCGCCTACCCGGCGGCCTCGGGCCCAAACGGGGCACCTGGCTATCCTGACCATCGTTCAAGGCTTGTTGATCAAGGTGGGTGGCTATGCGGAGTAGGGACATCGAGTTCGCGGCTCGATGGTGGCAGTGGGCCATGGCGATACCCGCCGATCGGAATCCGGTCAGTGATGAGACCGGAGAATTCGCGGGTGAGGAGCAGCCCGCGGACGTCTGGTTTCTGGCGGGCACGTTCGGCGGCAAGGTCAGCAGGAAGTGCGCGGTGCCGTTCGGCCGTCCGATCTTCTTCCCCGCCTTCAATATCCTGCAGAAGTCGTCGCTGTTCGCCCGGCGGGTTCCGGTGATTCCCACGGCGAGCGGGCACGCCGAGCTGAACGGGGTCTCCTTGCCGCTGCGGGAAGTCGCCAACCGCAGCCCGTTCCTGGTCGACGCGGTGCCCGACGCGCCGTTCGGTCCGGCGGGCCGCTACCGGGCGAACGCCTGGGGGCTCTGGTGTCGGCTGGACGATCTCCGTCGCGGTGACTACATCCTCACCCTCGGCGGTGAGTACGAGCCCGGTGGTTTCTGGGTCGAGGTCACCTACGACCTCGAAATCGTCTGAGGCTTTTCACACTCTCCGCACCGTGACGCCAGCGGCGGCCAGCGCGTCGGTGTCCTCGGGCGCGGCGGTGTGGTCGGTGACGACGGCGTGCAGGGCGGCGGCCGGTGCGACGAAGGCGAGGGCGGTGCGAGCGAGCTTCGCGGCCTCCGCGACCGCGATCACGCGGCGGGACGAGGCGATCGCGGTGCGTTTGACGGCGGCGTCGTCGAGGTCGTAGGCGGTGAGTCCGTCGGCCGCGGTCAAGCCGCAGCAGCCGAGGATCGCGGTGTCGAAACGCAAGGCGGCCAGCGACGCCAGGGTGAGCGGGCCGGTCAAGGCCAGCTCGCCGGGGCGCGGCTTACCGCCGGGCACCAGCAGTGTCAGCTGGGGTGCGTCGGTGAGCGCGTTCACCGCGTGCAACGACAGTGGCAGCACGGTCAGGCGGCGGTGTGCCAGTGCGCGAGCGACTTCGAGGCAGGTGGTGCCGCTGTCGAGCACGACCGACTCGCCGTCGGCGATGAGCCCGGCGACCTCGGCGGCAATGCGCCGCTTGAGCTCGAGCCCCTCGTGCACGCGCATGGCGAAGGGGGGTTCTTCGCCGCGCAGCAGCAGGGTGCGTGCGCCGCCGCGATAGCGCTCGAGGACGCCTTGGCTCGCCAGAGTCTCCAGATCGCGGCGGATGGTCATCTCCGAGGCGCCGGTGCGCTCGGCCAGTTCGGCCACCCCGAGCTGGCCCGCCTCGCGCACGGCTTCGGTGATCTGTTTCAGTCGGTCTACGCTCGCCACAGCTGTTATAGAACACTGGTCGTGTTAGAAAATCAATCTTTCGAACATTAAACATGTGCGTTATGTTCGAAACTATGCAGAGATCGTTGCGGGTCGCTCGACTGGCCACGTTCGCCTACTTCGCGTTGAACGGCTTCCTGATCGGGATCTGGGTCGTCCACATTCCCGCCGTCGAGCAGCGGGTCGGGATCGGGCACGCGACGCTCGGCTGGCTGTTGCTGCTGCTCGGCGCGGGAGCCTTCGTCGGCATGCGGCTGGTCGGTCCGCTCGCCGATCGATTCGGTGCCCGCATCGTCGTCCCGGTGAGCGCGGCACTGTGCGCGGCCGCGGTGGTCCTGCCCGGACTGTCGACGAACGCCTGGACCTTAGGGGCCGCGCTGCTGGCTCTCGGATTCGGCAACGGCTGCCTGGACGTCGCCATGAACGCCCACGCCGTCCAGGTCGAACACGAATACCGGCGATCCGTGATGTCCGCGTTCCACGCCACCTATTCGCTCGGCGGTGTCCTGGCTGCGCTGGTCGGTGCCCGCACGCTCAGCTGGGGTTGGAGCCCCGCGACCGCGCTGGGGCTCGCGGCATTGCTCGGCCTCCTCAGTGCCGCAGCGGCGGCACCCGCCCTGCTGCGAACCGAAAAGCCTTCCGCCGCCGAGGTTTCCGCGGTAGGGGAGCGGCGGACCACACCACGGCGCATCTGGTTCCTCGCAGGTCTCGCCCTGCTGCTGATGCTGTGCGAAGGCGTGGCCAACGACTGGAGCGCCCTGCACCTGCGCGACGTGCTCGCCGCACCCGCCGCCACCGCCGCCCTGGCCTACGGTGCCTTCGCCACCGCCATGACCGTCGGCCGACTCCTCGCCGACCGCGTCGCCACCCGCTTCGGCCCCGTCGCCGTCCTGCGCTATGGCTCAGCCCTCGCCGCCCTCGGCCTGCTGGCCGCCGCCCTCTCGCCCTGGATCCCGCTGGCCCTGCTCGGCTGGACCATCTTCGGCGCCGGCCTCTCCGGCTGCGTCCCTCAACTCTTCAGCGCCGCAGGCCATGCCGACCGAGCCGCCGCAGGCGCCAACGTAGCCCGCGTCGCTGGCCTCGGCTATCTAGGCGTCCTAGCCGGCCCCGCCATCATCGGCCCCCTCACCCACCTGGCCCCCCTCAACATCATCCTCCTACTCCCCGTAGCCTTCTGCGTCCTGGCCGCAACCACCGCCAACGTCCTACGCCCCAACCAACTTCAACCGCACAGTCCACTTCCGTCACCCCATACCAGCCCACCCACTAAACTCCCGGCTCCATAAGGCGATCATCATGGTGCTGCCCTGAGGTCGTCATTGTTGGCGGTGGTGAATCATGTTGTCGCCCTGCGGGCCGGTCACAGCCCTAACTCGTGCTGGCGGTGGGCGCCCGCATACGCCCGCGCCACCGCGACGCGCTGCATCTGACCACCGGACAACCCGACTGTGCTTCGTCACTAAGATGGGCGAGTTCGCTGCCCGCGGTGCAGGCGTGCGGTTCGCGCCGACGATCAGCTGAGCAGATCATCCGTGCGCATCGCGAAGCGCAACTCGGATCGACTGCTTACCTGCAACTTTCGGAATACTCGGGTGAGGTGTTGTTCGACGGTGCTTATCGTGATACCGAGCTGATCGGCGATGTCCCGGTTGCGTTCGCCGTTCACCGCGAGCGTGGCCACCCGCAGCTCGGCGGGGCTCAGAGCGGTCCGGATCTCCGCCGGCGAACGGACCGAGACGGGCGGGCCCTCGGCTGCGGCACTACCGGACAACGGTTTCGTGCCGCACCGGCGGGCCAGGCGGTCGGCGTTGCGGTGTAGTGTGCGGGCACGATCCGCCTCCCCGATTCGCTGATACGCCTCCGCCAGATCCTCCAGTACCACGGCGATTTCGAGTTGATCGTCGTGTGCCCGCGCGATCGCCTCCGACTCGTGCAGCAGGGCGAGTCCGTCCTGCGGCGTGCTCGCCGCCGCGAGCAGACGCAACGAAACACCGCCGGTCCGGTGGGCGTCGGCGCGCCCCAACCGACTGATGTGCAGCTGCGCGTAGGTCCGCGCGTTGTCCATGTCACCCATGGTCGAATACGCCTGCGCCATATCGTTTCGCCACGGCACCAGCACGGGCAGGTCGAGCTGCCAGCGCTGCATGAGCTCACCGCACGTGCGGAAATCCTCGATGGCGTCGTAGAACCGGTGCGTCGCCAGATGAAGATGGCCGCGGGCGTGCAGATAACGCAGTCCGAACCGGGAGGCGAACATCGGCGGTGGCACGGCCCGATCGAGCTGTGCCTGTGCCTCGCGATACCGCCCGGCCGCGGTCAGCGCGCGGATCAGGGTGGCGACCGGACTGCCGATCCAGGTGCCGAGATTCTTGGCGGCCACCTGATTCAACGCGCGCTGCGCGTAGTGCTCGGCCGCGGTCAGGTCACCGCGGCGCAGCGACACCTCGGCGCGCAACCCGGCGAATACCGACTGCCAGGTGGGCGCGCAGCGGGCATTCGCCTCGGCCAGCAAGACATCACACCAGGTCTGGGCGAGGTCGAGCCGTTCGGCGTGCACCAGTCCGTCGATCGCGATGGCGAGCGGCTCGACGGTCGCGGGGTTCAACCGATGCTCGGTCAACAGCTCCTGAGCGGCAATCGTGATGCGGCCGAACGATTCTCGCGCGGTGATCGCGGACAGCACTGTCGTGCCCTGCCGGTCGGCCGACGCGGCATCGGCTCCGGTGTCCTGAGCGGGTTCGATTTCGCGCGGGCCGTGGGTCGACACATCCGGATAGGTATAGGCCAGCCAGGCATGGAGAAAGGCGACCTCATCGGAGTTGGAGTCGGTGGTCGCCGGGCGTTCGAGTGCCTCGAGGGCGACCCGTGCGTCATCGATCTGTCCGTGCCACAGTTCGTAGCGAATCAGGAAGGGCAGCATGTGCCTGTCGAGCAGGCCGGTCCGGGCGGCAACGGTGGTTCGCGCGTAGCTTCTGGTAGCGGGGGAGGGATTGACCTGCCATTCGATCGACAAGACGCGCCCGGAGAGTTCCGCGCGGTCGGCGGCGCTCGAGCTGACGCGATAGGCGAGCGTCAGGCACTGGAGCGCGCGGTAGATCTGGTTCTGCAACATCGCGTCGTCGGCGGCGGCGCGCAACACCGCCGATGCCCATGGGTAGCGCGCGTAGCCGGCACCGAGCAGGAATTCGGCCACCGTTGGCGGAGCCTCGTCGTCGAGGTGTAGTAGTCCGGCGGCCCGATGGAAGAGACTTTTTCGCGCGTCGACCGCAATGTGCCGGAGCACGCGCTCGCGAAAATCGGGTTGATGGAACCGGGTTGTCGTGGCGTCGATCAAGCCTGCTGCGGACAGGCGACCGAGGGCGGGCTGGATGGCGGATTCCACGGTCTCGAGTAGCGCGGCGACGCGGGCGGGAGTGGCGGACTCATCGAGTACGGCGATCGCCTGCGCGATCCGCGACCCGGCGACATCGCCGATCGGTAAGCGAGCGTTGCCATTCGAGCCGTGGCGTTCGGGACGGTGCAGCGCGACTCCGGGCGGCAGCGCGGACCCGGCCGCGCAATTCGGATGTTTTGTGGAATGCATTCGACTCACTTGTGCCTCCAGCGTGTCGCGCCGATCGCCCTGCTGAAATAGGTGAGGGTCGCTCCACAGGGAAATGCGGGAACGTGGTCGACCTCGATCGGCTAGCATTCCCCACCCAATCTTGCGTCACACAGTGCAGCCCATGCCGAACACGACTGTCAAGATTCCACGGCACTCTGCATCCGAATCGGCAACACCCTGTCATATTTCCGGAAAAATGAACGAGTTTCGAATCCGCGCTGGTCGGCGCCGTGCGCGGTGATCGCGAGCCACCCGCGGGCCCAGGTGCTGGACGGTCGGTTACTTCTACAGTGCGCGCAATGGCCGGCCGTGGATCAGGATGAAGTGCGCACGATTTCCATTGAAAGTGTAGCGCCGAATGGGGTCGAATATCGTGCCGGTGATGAAGCTGGTCGGTACTGCTTTCCGGTATTCCCTGATTCCAATGCGGATGCGGCCGCGCGTCCTCGACGATGCGGAGCTCGCACGTCATCACAGACCGCGACACCAACCGGCAGGGGTCCGGGCGGCGCGGAGTAAGCCCTGAGGCGTGTCGGACAGTGCCGAAGGTGATGCGTGCGCTGCAACCGACGTTCTGCGAGGAGCGTATGACCAGGTCAGCGTGCCGGGGTCCGATCGAAATGCCTTGGGCCGCAAGATGTTGCCACCCATCACTGGGCGGTCCACGCGGCCGAACGGGCAGCCCGTCGCACAGCCGATCAGTGTCGGTTAGCTCACATACCGGGCTATTTCGTAGGGTTTCCCGCCGATCCGTGACATGGTAGTCCAGTGAGATCAAGCTTATCGACCTGATTCGTTTGGCTCATCTACAGAAAAGATGAAGTAACACAATGGCTCAAGGCAGTGTGAAGTGGTTCAACAGCGAAAAGGGCTTCGGCTTTATCGCACAAGACGGTGGCGGCGCTGACGTGTTCGTCCATTACTCCGCCGTGTCCGGCTCGGGATTCAAGTCCCTTGAAGAAGGACAGCGCGTGGAGTTCGAGGTCGGACAGGGACAGAAGGGGCCGCAGGCCCAGGACGTCCGCGCAATCTGATCGGCGCAGCGTAAAGAGCCCCGCACCCACTGGGTGCGGGGCTTTTGCGTTGTCGGCGTGCGTTTCCGGGAGCGGTCCCGCGATTCTCGTCCGCAGCGCCCGGCGCGGCGGTATCGTCGGCGGACCTGAGGCAATGCCTCTGCTCGGAACCGCTTTCCCGCCGAGGAGGTCGCAATGCGGCGACGCATCTCACTCCGCCTGCTGTGGCGCCATGTGCTGGGTGGCCTGGTCCTGTGCGGCGCGTGCGCCGGTGGATCGGCCCGCTGCTACACCGAATGGGCGCGCGCGAACCCCGTGCCCCGGCCGTCGGCGCAGTGCTGGGACTGGTCCATTCCGCATCAGTGGTACGACGCGGCGCATCGCCGGTGACGGGGCGACGGCTCAGCCGGTGACGCTCGGCTTGCCGCTCTCGATGTGCCCGCGGAAGTGGCGCTGGTAGGCCGGGTCGATGTCCACGGTCAGCGAGAGGTCGTACCAGCCGTTGCCGTACTTGAGCGCGTTCCAGGTGTCGGTGGTGGTTTTTCCGGGCGCGATCGTGAAGGTCCATGGCCCGTCGGAGCGGTAGCTGTTCGCCTTGACCGTGACCACGGCCGGTGCCGTGCCCTTGTTCGTCATCGACAGTTGCAATTTGTTGTCGGCGGAGTAGGCGGCGGTCACCTCCAGCGGCGAGGTCGAGGTGCCGCTCATCCGCCAGAGAAAGCGATTCGGTCCGTGGATCGCGATGCCGTACTTCTTGTCGGGGTAGCTCTGGACGCTCCAGGTATCGGTGACGGTCGCACCCGATTTCACGTCGTAGCGCCACGGTCCGTCGGTGCGCCCATCGGCTCGATACGCCGCCAGCTGAATGTCGGCCGCACCGGTGTTGCGGAAGGTCGTGGTCAGTGCGCCGGCGGCGGTGAGCGTTCCGTACGCGACGGCGGCGTAGGGCAGGGGCCGGGCGGGCCTGGTGCCCGATTCCTGCTCAGGCGGGCGCTGGCTCCCCACCGCGGGCGGCGCGGGCTTGGGCAGTTTGCTCTGCGTCGCATCGGCTTGCGCCCGAAGGGCATCGGCGTCGGGCAGCCTCGGCACGGTGGCGTCGGTCTTGCCGAAGTCGAAGCAGCCGGTGAGATCACCGCAGATGGAGCGGCGCCACGCGGAGATGTTGGGTTCCTCGACGCCGGTCCACTTCTCCAGGAAGCGGATCACCGAAGTGTGGTCGTAGACTTGCGAATTCACCCAGCCGCCGCGACTCCACGGTGAGATCACCAGCATCGGTACCCGGGGTCCGAGGCCGATAGGCTGTCCGTTGACGTATTCGCCGGGTGTGCCGGGTGGTGCCATCGGCGGCGGGACGTGGTCGAAGAAGCCGTCGTTCTCGTCGAAGTTGATGAGCAAGGCGGTGGAGTTCCACAGTTTCTGATTGCCCCACAACGCTTTCAGTACGGCCTGGGTGTAGGCGGCACCGTCGGCGGGGCGGGCGGCCGGGTGTTCGGAGTAGCCGTAGGGGGCGACAACCCAGGAGACCTGAGGGAGGCGTCCGCCGGAACAGTCGGCGATGAAGTCCGCCAGCACATGGTCGACCTTCTTGCCCTGCCCCGAATCGGGTTTCCAGTTCTGTTCGCCGAATACCTTTGCGCGCGCGGCGAGCTCGGTGTTCTTGGGATCGTGGTAGGCGTGGAACAGCCACAGCGGGTTGTCGCCGTAGTCGCCGACGAAGGGGTGGCCGCCGGAGTCGTCACCCACCTCGTCGTTGGCGTAGACCTTCCACTTGATTCCCTTGTCCGACAGGCGTTCCGGATACGTGGTCCAGCGATAGACCGGCTTGTAGTTGGCCGGGTTGTTGATCGCGGGCCCGCCGTACTGTCCTGCCGCATCGATGGTTCCGGTCCACTGATAGAGCCGGTTGGGTGTGGTGGGACCGAGGACGGAGCAGAAGTAGTGGTCGCAGACGGTGAACGCGTCGGCGAGCGCGCGGTGGAACGGGATATCGGCCTCGGTGAAATAGCCCATGGCCATCTCGCCCTTGGCCGCGGTCCAGCCGTCGCTCCAGCCGCCGCGGACCGCGCGGTGCTGATCGTCCCAGCCGTGCGGCAGGTCGCCGAGGTCCTGTCCGTCGACCACCGCGGTGTCCACGTGGAACGGCAGCAGGTAGCCGCCGTCGGGGCGGCCCGGATCCGGCTGGAAGTAGACATTGTTGCCGTCCGCCTTGATCACGGCGGTGGCGTCGCCCAGTCCGCGCACCCCGCGCATCGTGCCGAAATAGTGGTCGAACGAACGGTTCTCCTGCATCAGGATCACCACATGCTCGACGTCGTCCAGCGACCCTTTGCTGCTCGGCGCCGCGAACGACTCGGCCATGCCGGACGGCAAGCCCTGCAATCCCCCGCCCAACGCCGCCGCACCGAGCGCCCCACCGATGAATTTTCGCCTGGGAAAACCTGGACCTACCTCGGGCACAGCAGTCCTCTCGATCCGACAGGTGTCGACGTGCAGAGTAAAGAATGTTCGATTGCTATAACCATCCCCGATATTTTCGGCCGGAAGCAAATGGGTAGTAAACATGCCGTAGCGGAGAGCCGAAGGGGCGAGGGCCAAGCGGTGCGGGCCGAGTACTTCTCGACGGCCCGCCGGATGCGTTGGTCACCGCGAAGCCCGGGCGAGGCGTGCTGCCGCACGGGTACAAGTGACCGCGAGGGCGGTGGCGGTCAACGCCAACACCAGCGTGGCGACCAGGTAAGCGACGGCGACGATGACCGTGTGCAGGTCGAGCAGCCCGTGAATGTCGTTGGTGTAGGTGGAGAAGGTGGTGAAACCACCGAGTACGCCGACCCCGAGAAACGGGCGGACCAGCGGGTGCGCCGGGCGGACTTCGGTGACCACCACCATCAGCACACCGAGCAGGAAACTGCCGACGACATTGATGGTGAACACCGCCCACGGGAACCCGCCCGGCGGTGTGGGCCAGGCCAGCGTCAGGCCGTAACGGGACACACTTCCGAGCGCGCCGCCGACGGCGACAACGGCGAGTATCGCGCCATGCTGGTTCCCAGCCCCGTGCTGCTGTTCGACGTCACGCAGGTCGATGTCGGACTCGACCGAAAGGGTCGGCGGCGGTTCGATGCGCACAGCTGTCTCCTACTCCATAGCCGCCCGAAAGCGGGGTGATGGGGTAGGGACTGTTGGCCGGCGATGCCGCGGTTGTTCCGGATCCGGTGCCCGGAGCGGCGAGCCCCACCGCCGCACCACCTATTCTATGCGGTCCCCGCTACCGCACAGCATCGGGTGTCCGGGCCGACACCGACTCAGGCCGGGGCAGGCAAGTGGATCGAGCTGAGCTTGGCAGGGTCGATGACGATATGGATGGCGGTGATCCGGGCTTCGACGACCGTGAAAACGATGACGGACAGCGGAGTTCCGTCGGGGCGCCAGGACATCTGGCCGGGGACGCCGTTGACCAGCACCCGGCGATAGCGGGCGGCCTCGCCGGAGAACATGCGGGCGCCTGCGGCGACCTCGGTGGCGCCGAGTCTGACGACCACGCCGTCGGCGGTGTCGACGGTCAGCCGCACATTCGGGTCCAGGACGCGCAGCAGCGCTTCGAAGTCGCCGCCGAGGGCGGCGGCCCGGAAGGCTTGGACGACGTCGTGGTGTTCGCGGCCGGGGCCCGCCGCCCGGTCCGTGGACTGGACCTTGCGGCGGGCGCGGCTGGCGATCATCTTGCTGGCGTCGGCGGATTTGCCCAGGATGTGGCCGATTTCGTGGAACGGCACCGCGAACATGTCATGCAGGACGAACGCGAGCCGCTCGCTCGGGGTGAGCGAGTCGAGCACCACGAGCAGGGCGAGGCCGACCGAGTCGGCCAGCGCCACTTGCTCGTCCGGCGCGGGGCCGTCGTCGGGCGTCACCACGAAGTCCGAAAACTCCTGCCCGTAATGGGTTTCGGGGCGGGCCTGGCGAGAGCGCAAGAGGTCCAAGCTGATTCGGCCGACCACCGTGGTCAGCCAGCCTGCCAGGTTGCCGATGGTCGCCGCGTCCTGGCGGACGAGGCGCATCCAGGCTTCCTGCACCACGTCCTCGGCGTCGGCGTGCGAGCCGAGCACGCGGTACGCGACGGCGCGCAGCCGATCGCGCTGGGCCTCGAACGCTTCGGCTATCGAGCCGCTGGGGTGGGCGGTCACGGCTTCGGCGGTTGACGGAGCGAGATCCGGTTGCCGTCCGGGTCTCTCGCCTCGACGCGGATCCCGAACGGGTAATCCTCGGGCTCGGGCTGGGTGAACGTGACGCCGCGCTCGCGCAGGATCTCGAAATCCTTTCGCAGGTCATCGGATTCGAGGACGACCGTGCCGGGTGCCGACTGTTCCCCTTCGCCCGGCTGCCCCGAACCCGCCGCATGCCGCCACAGAATGATCTGTACCGGGCTATCGGGAACCCCGACGGTGAGGAAACGTCCCTCGGGCCCCGTGAAGTCGATCCGCTTCTCCAGGCCGAGCCCCGCGGTGTAGAACTCCAGCGCGCGATCCTGATCGGTGACGTTGATCGTCACGTACATAATGTTGGTGAGCATCGTGTTCTCCAGTTTCGTCGGTGCGTCGACCCTGTGCATTTGGGCCGACACACCTATGACGAGTGGCGGCGGGCGAAGGTAACAGGGCTGGGCGCGACGATGAATTTCGCGCCGTCGGACCGTCCCTACCGCTGAGGTCTGTACCCCTTCGGAAGGACCGGCTGCTTCATAGTTATCGGCGAAGGCGCGGTGCCGAAGATGGAACCGGGCTCGGTCAAAGGTCTCCAGCTGGTCGTGCCCGATATCGAGCAGGCGCACCGGGAACTGGTGGCGCGCGGTGTCGCGGTCAGCGATATCCAGGTGCTCGGCCAAAACCCTTCGCCCACAACGGATCCCCTCGGCAACGTCGGCTTCCTCTTCTTCGAGGACCCGGACGGCAACAGCTGGGGCGTGCAGCAGATCTCCTCGCGCGGGTAAGCGGCTCAGGGGCAGCAGTTCGGATCGAGCACGAGGCACAACGCGGAAAGGGCGTCTCGGCGAGCGCGATGGTAGGTGTTCATGCCGCGCCGCTCGGAGACGATCAGTCCGGCGTTGCGCAGCTGGGTGAGGTGGTGGCTGACGGTGGACTCGGCGAGCCCGACGGTGCCTGCGAGATCGCCGGTGTTCTCCTCGCTGTGCGGGGAGGTGAGCAGCAGTGACATGAGCTTCACGCGAACCGGGTCGGCGATGGCTTTCAGTCGGAGCGCGACCTCCAGAGCCGCGGCGTCGTCGACCGGTCCGGCAGCGACGGGGGCGCAGCACACCGGGGCGGACATGTCGATCACGGGCAGTGCCTTGGGCATGCCGACAACTCTACCGAGCTTATTGACATATGTCGAAAAGGTGGTGCAGACTCAGTCGTACCACTTCTTCGATATATGTCTCACAACCTGGAGGTTGCTGCCATGTCCCGTATTCAGCTCGCACTCAACGTCGATGACCTCGATCAAGCGATCGCGTTCTACTCGACGCTCTTCAACACCGAGCCGGCCAAGCGCAAGCCGGGGTATGCGAACTTCGCCGTCGCCGAACCGCCACTGAAGCTGGTGCTCATCGAGAACCCCGGTTCGGGCGGCAGTCTCAACCACCTCGGTGTGGAGGTCGAATCCTCCGGGCAGGTGCACGGCGAGATCGCGCGACTGTCGCAGGCCGGGCTGTTCACCGAGGAGCAGATCGCCACGACCTGTTGTTTCGCCACCCAGGACAAGGTGTGGGTGACCGCCCCGGATGCCGAGCGGTGGGAGGTGTACACGGTGCTGTCCGACAGCGAAACCTTCGGCACCGCACCCGAACTCGCGACCACGGACGCCGAGGCGACGGCGGTGTGCTGCGGTACGGCCGAGGAGGCCGCTGCCGAGGGGGCGTGCTGCGGCGCCGAGGCGAAGGACAAGGCGGTCGCGTCGGGCGCGGGCTGCTGCTGATCGGCAGCTCGCGCCGGGGTGGGTGAGTTCACCGGAAGTTCGCTTGCGTTCCTGATTCGATATCCGTCAATATCGATGCATGTCGAATCAGGGACCCGCGCTGCCGATGGCCGCACCCGGGTGTGCGCCCACCCCGCAGGCTCGTCAGCCGCTGACCGCTGAGGCCGCCGTCGAGCTGGCGGCGCAGTTCAAGGCGCTGGCCGATCCGGTGCGATTGCGGGTGTTGTCCGCGGTCGCGGCCCGAGCCGGCGGCGAGGCCTGCGTGTGCGAGGTGTCCGACGGTATCGACGTGACCCAGCCGACGATCTCCCATCACTTGAAAGTGCTGCGCGAGGCGGGATTGCTGACCAGCGAACGTCGCGCGTCGTGGGTGTACTACCGGGCGGTTCCCGAAGCGCTGCAACGGCTTTCGGATGTACTGGCGGCGGAGGCCGGTCTGGTGGCAAACGCGTGAGCGCCGCGACCGACCCGCCCGCTGTCGTCGGCAAGCTGTCCACACTCGACCGGTTCCTGCCGGTCTGGATCGGTGCGGCCATGGTGGCCGGACTATTGCTCGGCCGGCTGGTTCCGGGGCTCGGTGACGCGCTGTCCGCGGTGGAGATCGACGGGATCTCGCTGCCGATCGCCCTCGGGTTGCTGGTGATGATGTATCCGGTGCTGGCCAAGGTGCGCTATGACCAGCTCGACAGTGTCACCGGCGACCGGCGCATGCTTGCGGGCTCGCTGATCCTGAACTGGGTGGTCGGGCCTGCGCTGATGTTCGCCCTGGCCTGGCTGCTCTTGCCGGATCTGCCCGAATATCGCACCGGGCTGATCATCGTGGGGCTGGCGCGCTGCATCGCGATGGTGATCATCTGGAACGATCTGGCCTGCGGTGACCGCGAAGCCGCCGCCGTGCTGGTCGCGGTGAACTCCCTGTTCCAGGTGGTGATGTTCGCGGTGCTCGGCTGGTTCTACCTGTCGGTGCTGCCGGGCTGGCTGGGCCTCGAGCAAACCCGGATCGACACCTCGCCGTGGCAGATCGCCCAATCGGTACTGATCTTCCTCGGAATTCCGCTGCTGGCCGGATACCTGACCCGCCGCTTCGGCGAGAAAGCCAAGGGCCGCGCCTGGTACGAGTCGAGCCTGCTGCCGGCGATCGGGCCGTGGGCGCTCTACGGGCTGCTGTTCACCATCGTGATCCTGTTCGCCCTGCAGGGTAAGCAGATCACCGCCCAGCCCCTCGATGTCGTACGCATCGCCGTCCCGCTGCTGGCCTACTTCGCACTCATGTGGGGCGGCGGCTACGCCCTCGGCGCGCTGCTCGGCCTGGGTTACGCGCGCACCACCACGCTCGCGTTCACCGCGGCGGGCAACAACTTCGAACTGGCCATCGCCGTCGCCATCGCCACCTACGGCGCATCCTCCGGGCAAGCGCTGGCCGGGGTCGTCGGCCCGCTCATCGAGGTGCCCGTTCTCGTCGGCCTGGTCTATGTGTCCCTTGCTCTGCGAAAACGCTTCCGCTCCAACGTATCCACGGACCCACATGCCGAGACCGAACAGGTGACCCGATCATGACCGTGCCCAGTGTGCTGTTCGTGTGCGTGCACAACGCCGGACGCTCCCAGATGGCTCAAGGCTTTCTGTCCCATCTCGCCGGCGACGCGATCGAGGTCCGTTCCGCCGGGTCCGCGCCCCGCGACACCCTCAATCCCGCCGCGGTCGAGGCCATGCGCGAGGTCGGCATCGATATCACCGGCCAAGCACCGAAAATCCTTACCCCCGATACGGTCGAAGCGTCCACCGTGGTCATCACCATGGGCTGCGGCGACGCCTGCCCCTACTTTCCCGGCGTCGACTACCGCGATTGGAAGCTCGACGACCCGGCGGGCAAAGGCATCGACGCCGTCCGGCCTATCCGCGACGAAATCCGTTGGCGTGTGGAGAAACTCATCGAGGAACTGTTACCTGTGCGGTGATGGCAGGCACCCGCTGCGGAGCGAGTGCCTGCTTTTTCGATGCCGAGCTTGTGTTTCAGTGATTATGTTGTGGCCCTTCGGCATCCGGATTGCGCAGGGGCGCGCCGACGTGGTGCAGGTGTCGCAGCGCCTCGCGGTACGAGGCGATCAGGCCCGTTTCGTGGTAAGGCACGCCGATCTCATTGCAGTAGTCGAGGACGATCAACCGGGCGTGCCGCAGATTCGGGGTCGGCATGCTCGGGAACAAGTGGTGCTCGATCTGATAGTTGAGCCCGCCGAGCGCGAAGTCGGTCAGCGCGCCACCACGCACGTTGCGGGAGGTCAGCACCTGGCGGCGCAGGTAGTCGGGGCGGTCGTCGCCGGTCAGGGTCGGCATGCCCTTGTGGTTCGGGGCGAAGATGCAGCCCATGTACAGGCCGAAAAGGCCTTGGTGCACGGCGAAGAAGGCCAAGGCTTTGTCGGCGGGCAGCACCGCGAACAATGCGGCCAGATAGACGGCGAAGTGGCCGAACAGCAGTGCGCCCTCCCAGCCGCGGTGTTTCACCGAACGATCCTTGAGCGCACGCACACCGGCCACATGCAGGTTCAGGCCCTCCAGCAACAGGAGCGGAAAGAACAGGTACGCCTGCGCCCTTCCGATGAGCCGCGGCAGACCACGGCTGGATTTCGCCTGCTGCTGTGACCAGACCAGGATGTCGGGCGCGACATCGGGGTCGAGCTCCTCGTGATTCGGGTTGGCGTGATGGCGCGTGTGCTTGTCCTGCCACCAGCCGTAGCCCAGGCCGATGCCCGCGTTGCCGACGAGTCGTCCCACCAGCTCCGTCGGCTTCCGTAGCCGAAAGACCTGGCGGTGTGCGACGTCATGCATGACGAGTGCGATCTGCGCGAACGCCACCGCCATGAACGCCGCCACCAGCAGCGTCCACCACGAATCGCCGATCTGGACGAAGGCCACCCACCCGGCCACGAACGCGACCCCCACGAGACTGAGCCGCACGGCGTAGTAGACGGGCCGTCGGTCCATCAGCCCCGCTTCGGAGATCCGACGCAACAGACGGGCGTAATCGCCGCGGTGTGCTGACCGGGGCGATGACTCGGGGACCAAGGCAGGTGTCGTCATAGATCTTCCTGAGAGATGAGCCTGCGACACCACCTCTTGTGCCGACCCCGTTGGCCGGTCGATGACGGAGCGCCGCTGTCGATACCCCGAAACTATCCGCTCGAACCTCGTTACTCGTAATCCCCTGGTATGACATGAGATCGGACTGTGGGGTGAGATCGGACCGGCGTGGTCCGTACGCCTTTTGCCGGCTATTGATCGATTCCTGCGCTTGACCTGAAGATGGGTTGAGCTTCTAGCGTCATGTTTCGTGAGTGAACATGAGAACGTAGAAGCGGTGTCGGTCGCGGTTCTAGGGTTGGGTGAGATGGGGTCGGCGCTGGCCGCCGCTTTGCTGGCGGCCGGTCATTCGGTCACCGTGTGGAACCGGTCGGAGAGCAAAGCTCATCCGCTGGTGGCCGAGGGGGCGCGATGGGCGGCGACGCCGGAGGTGGCCGTCGGCGCGGCGGAGGTAGTGATCGTCAATGTCAAGGGTGGCGCGGTGGCGGCCGAGCTGTTGCGTGCGGCAGGCGCGGCCTTGGCGGGGCGAGCTGTGGTCGATCTGACCGACGGCACGTCCGAAGAGTCCAGGGCCACCGGGCAATTGGCGACCGAGTTCGGCGCGGACTACCTGCACGGCCAGATCATGACCATTGCTCCTGCCGTCGGCTCACCGGATGCGGTGGTGTTCTACGGCGGTCCTCGGCCCGTGTTCGACCGATACGATGCGTTGCTCCGGGCCCTCGGCGGTCGCGCCACCCATGTCTCGGCCGACCCGGGTGTCGCCGTGCTGTACGGGATGGCCGTCCACGACATCATGTGGGGTCTGCTGAACGGATTCCTGCACGCCGCAGCGCTTCTCGGCAACGCAGGTCTGCGGATCGGCGACTTCGGCAAGCTTGCGGAGCCGTCGCTGTCGGCGCTGCCATCACTGTTCCCGATGCTCGCCGACGAAATCGATCGCGCGGAGTTCGCCACACCGTACGGCGCACTCCAGCATCATCTGCCCTCGCTGGAGGATCTGATCGCCGAAAGTCGAACGCGCGGAATCGACCTCGATCTGCCGACCTACACCAGAAACCTCGTCGCCGAGGCACTGGAGGCGGGTCACGGGCACGATAGCTACGCTCGGCTGGTGGAACGCTTCAGTCGCCGATAGTCGCGCGCACGGGTGCGCGGGCGGCCTCGGGTGTGGGTGGGTCGACAGGAGCGCGTTGCGCTCGCCGGAAACGGCCAGGGGCTACCCCGAAGTGGCGCTTGAAGGCATTCGAGAAGGCGAATTCCGAGGTATAGCCGACCTGTTGGGCGATCGTGGCCAATGGCGCGTCGCCGTCGCGCAGCAGGCGAGCCGCGATATTCAGTCGCCACCAAGTCAGGTAGGCCATCGGTGACTGGCCGACGAGTGCGGTGAACCGTTGTGCGAAAACGGTTCTCGACATCCCGATCGTTGTGCTGAGTTCCTGGACGGTCCATGGGCGCGCGGGATCTCGGTGCAGGTGGTTCAGTGCCGAGGCCACCGTAGGGTCGGTGAGCGCCGCCAACCAGCCGGAGTCGGGGCGGTGCGCGGCCTCCTCGTCCAGCCAGGCGCGTAACAGGTAGACCAGGAGCAGGTCGAGCAGAGCGGGCAGGGTGGCGTCGGAACCGGGGCGGGGCTCGGTCAATTCGGCGGCGAGCAGGTCGACGGCGTTGCGCAGCGCCGGGTGGCGGCCGGGCCTGGCCGGGAGATGGACGATCTCCGGCAGTGCGCGCAGGAACGGATGCGCCTGGCCGCGGTCGAGCCGGTAGGCGCCGCACAGCAGCAGCGTGTCACCGGGGGCGGCGGCTTCGGTGAAGTCGTCGAGTAGACCGGGACCAGGCTGCGGGCCGAGCGGCAGCGTTGCCGCCGCTCGGCCGGGGCGGTCGCTGACGCCGTGCAGGCTGCCGTGCGGCAGGAACACGACATCGCCTGCGGCGAGCTGGATCGGTGTGCCGTCCACCGGCAGCAGCCAGCAACTGCCGCGCAGGACGAGGTGGAATCCGGCACCCGGGTAGGGGCCGAATCGGTTGCCCCACGGACCGTTTCGCCGGGTCCGGGTGAATTTCGCCTGCCCGGCTCGCATCGTCGCGATGACATCGCTGAACACATCGTGACCGCTTACGTCGTCATCGATCTCGACATTGCCGACCCGGAAGGTTTCCGGCAGTACATCGACGGGGTGACGCCCCTCATCGACAAGGCCGGTGGCCGCAACCTCCTGCTCGACGACAACGCCCTGGTGCTCGAAGGAGACTGGCGCCCTTCGACCTTGGTCATCCACCAGTTCGCGTCCCGAGCCGCACTTCAGGAGTTCTGGGACTCGCCGGAGTATCAGCCGCTCAAGGAGCTTCGGCGGAAGTACTCGACCGTGAAGGTCGTTGCCGGCGAAACTGCGTGATACTGCTTCCCCACTTGCTGACCGGGGATGCATCGGTGGGGTTCACGAATATTGTAGTGGCATCAGAGGCGCTGGGGCTCAGGCTATTCCGCGTACGCCTCGGGCTGGTTCAAGGCAGCCGGCAACGTCGGAAAGATCTGCTACTCGGGCAGTGCGGGCGAACTCGGTGCGGGCGGCGGCTGCACCACCGCGAAACCCGGCCGCACCGAGCCCATCGCCTATCGCTTCTTCGTCAAGGCCGAGGGTGGCGTTCATCGTGTCGATGTCTCGCTGTTCGCCAACGGTCAGGAAAATCCGGTCAGTAGTCTCTACTGCACTCGCGAAGGCTGCGAGCACCTCCCTGGCTGATTCAACGAGGTTCCGGCGCTGGCTGTGCGGCCACGGTTCGAATGTGGAGGCTGGGGTATTCGGGTCTACTTCCGGGGACCGAGCCGGGCGTTGACGAGGTCGATGATGAGGTCGAGCGTGTAGTCGAACTCTCGATCGCGATCGTAGCGCGCCAGATGTGGTGCGGCGGAGGCGACCTGGGGCAGCCCGGAGTTTTCGAGGGTGTGTCGGCGTCGGGCGATTTCGTCAGGGTCGCTGGTGCCGAAGAGGGGTCCGGCGGACACCTCGCGCAGTAAGGTGCCGATCAGCGTGGCCAGCAGTGTGCGCAGCAGGTGGACGGCGTCCTCGGGAGTGGCTCCGGCGCTGTGCAATACCGTGAGCAGCGCTTCGACCGGTGCGAGTCCGCCCGATGAGGAGAGTTGGCGGGTCAGGACGAGGGTCGCGGCCTCGGGGTGGGCGAGGGTGACGCGGCGAAATTCGTGCGCCAGGGCCCGCAGGTCCGCTTCGATCGAGCCCGTCGGTGCGGGAATCCGGAGTTGCTCCAGTACGTGCTCGGCGACCGCGTCGAGCAGATCGTCCTTGCCTGCGACGTGGTGGTAGAGGCTCTTGGCGTCCACGCCGAGCACGCGACTGACCGAGCGCATGGTCAGCCCGCCGCTGCCCTCGTCGTCGATGACCTGGAGTGCTGCGTCTCGAATCGCGGCGCGCGACAACTGCGCCTGAGCTTTCGGCGGCCGCCCTCGGCGCGGCGGGTCTGCGCGAGTCGGGGTCACGTCGGTCATTGCTCACCACCTCTTGATTATTTCCACACTGTGGGTTTAATCTACCTCTCGCCATGACCGACCGTTTCGCCATCCCGCCTCGCGAGGTGCTGCGCGCCCGCGAAAAGCTTGTCCTCGATCACTTCCACGACGAGGTGCGTCAGCAGTGGGACGACGTGCTGGCCACCTTCCCGCACCCGCACTACGAAATCATTCCCACGCTCACCGTGCACGACGGCGACGCGGCGGTGCGCGGCTACTACCACGACACCCGCGTCGCCTTCCCCGATCAGGACCACGAGATCATCGCGCTGCGGCACAGCGCCGACGCGGTGATAGTCGAATTCTGGTTGCTCGGAACACATTCGGGCCCGCTGGGCGGCATCCCGCCCACCGGCGCCACGCACCGCACCAGGATGACGGCCTACTTCGTCTTCGACGAGAACGAGAACCTGATCGTCGAGCGCATCTACTTCGACGCGCTGTCGATGCTCAAACAGCTCATCGGCGGAGTGAACCTGCGTGACCCACGCAAGTGGCCGCTGGTCGTGCGCGCGCTGCGCGGGTTGCTGGCGATGTCGAGCAATCCGAACTCGTTGCTGATCAACACATCACGCGCCGACTTGTCGGACCGATCGTCATGAAGGTCCATCACCTCAACTGCGGCACCATGCGGCCTATCGCCACCCCCGGCGGACTCGTCTGCCACGTCCTGCTGATCGAAACCGAACGCGGTCTCGTCCTGGTGGATTCAGGCCTCGGTGTGCACGACGCTCGAGCCCCGGGCCAACGCTTCGGTCCCGGCCGCTTCTTCGTCCGTCCGAGATTCGACCCGAATGAGGCCGCGATCAACCAGATCCAGCGCATGGGGTTCGACCCGCACGACGTCCGCCACATCGTCATCACGCACTTCGACGCCGACCACGTCGGCGGACTGGCCGACTTCCCTTGGGCGCAAGTGCATCTGACACGCACCGAGGCACTCGCGGTTCAACACCCCGCGACACTGATCGAAAAACAGCGCTACCTGGCCCCACACCGCGCCCACGGACCCCGGCTCGTCGAACACGACCCCGCGGCAAGCGAATCGTGGCGCGGATTCGCCGCAGCCAAGGAACTCACCGACATAACCGACGGCATCGTACTGATCAGCCTCCCCGGCCACACCCGCGGCCACGCCGCGATCGCCGTCGACGCAGGCGATCGCTGGGTGCTGCACGCCGGAGACGCCTTCTACCACCGCGGCCAACTCGACGACACCAACTCCGCACCCAAAGCCCTGACCGCGATGGAACGAATGATGGCTTTCGACTGGCCCAAGGTCCAGGCCAACCATCAACACCTGAGCCAACTCTGGTCCACCGCCGAGCCGGATGTCCTGCTCGTCAACGCGCACGACCCGCAGCTGTTCGAGCGGGCACTTCGGACCAACCCCGCCCAGTAGCCGAAACCTGGAAGTACGGACCCGGTCGGCGTCTTCGAGGATATGACGGCGCGGCCGTAGCCGAACTGCCCGGGCGTGATGGCGGTAGCACTTGGCTGGCTCGACCAGGCCTTATGCCGTGTCAGTCGGTATGTCAGTTCGACGTCAGGTCAGTGTCAGCCGGGCCGGCCACGGTAGTCGAGTGAACAGCACAGCTATTGCGGCTTCTGGGTTTCGGAATGCATACGGGAACACGGCGATCCTCGATGGCATCGGCTCGGGTTCCTACTCGATACCGCGCGTGGAATGGCTCGACCGAGTCTCCCGCGTGCTGCGCGGTGATCATGTCGTCGCTCAGTTGATCCGCTTCGCGCTGGTCGGCGGCGTCAGCAACATCGCGTACGTCTTGCTGTTCCTGGCGATGAACGGGTGCGGCCCGCTGGTGGCCAATGTCGCAGGCTCGATGGTCAGCACGGTGATCGCCAACGAACTGCATCGGCGACTGACCTTCCACGCGACCGGCCGGGTCGGCTGGTTCACCGCGCAGTGGGAAGGCGGCGGGCTGGCGCTGATCGGCCTGTTGCTCAGCACCGCGGCGCTGGCGGGCATCGAGTTCTGGGCTCCCGGCCTCGGCGAGGTCGCACAGTCGGGCGCGGTTGTCGTGGTCATGGCGGCGGTCGGCGGTATGCGGTTTCTGGTGTTGCGCGGCTTCGTCTTCTGATGTGCACTCGGCGGGCGGATGCGCGGCAATCGTTCACTCAGAACTCGCAGTACATGACGTGCAGACCGACCCGGCCGAGGGTCGGATGGCGGAACGCTCCTGGCACGGTGCCGACGATCTCGAACCCCAGCCGCTGGTAAAGATCAACCGCCCGGTGGTTGGACTCCGCTACGGCGTTGAACTGCATGCCTGCGAACCCGCGCTCCTTCGCCCACTCCAGCACGAACCGGACCAAGGCCGTTCCGGCACCCTTGCCACGGGCCTCGGCGGCGACCATGAAGCTGGCGGTCGAGACGTGTGCACCCGGGCCGGGCCGATTGGCATACGCATTCGCGGTACCCACCACCCCCGCATCGGTCACGGCGACGACGCAGATCGCGGGCGGGCCGACCGTCCAGATCTCGCGCGCCTGCTCCTCGGTCATCGCCGGGTCGTAGGTAAACGTCTCGCCGGCCCTGACGATTTCCCGGATGATGGGCCAGACCTGCGGCCAGTCGTCGGGTGTGTACTCGCGAACGAACATGAGCCACAAGCTATCGGGGATCGCGCCTGGTTCCCACTCATTTGCTGGCGGAATCATCGACTGGGCGTCGACCGCAACCGGTGCGGGCAGAGAGCCGTAGCCTGGATGGGTGAAAGCTGTGGACTTCGGCCGTGAACCTGAGCCGGCCTGGGACTTCGCCGGCCCCGCCGAGGCCGTGCCGCGGGGTGCCGCGATGATCGGCTATCGCGACGTGGCAGGCAACGGGTTGGATCTTCGGGTTGCCGGGACGGCGGCGGTCACGGTGGTGATCGGATTCGGGGCTCGCGAGCTGATCGTCGACGACGCTGGTGGGCGGCGTTCGCTCGACGGTTTCGTTGCCGGGCTGCCCATCGAGCCCATGCGCGTTCGTAGCGAGCGGGCGGAATGCATCGAGGTTCGTTTGTCGCCCATCCAGGCGTACTCGCTGTTGGGCGTTGCCCCAACCGATTTGGGCCGGGGTGCCGTCGACCTCGCGGACCTGTGGGGACCGCGGGCTCGGCTACTACGCGAGCAACTCGCCTCTTCCCGTGCGTGGGACGAGCGGTTCGCGTTGACGAAAGCGTTTCTGGCGCAGTGCGATAGGCCGACGCGGACGCCTGACGCCGAGGTGCTCACCGGTTGGCATCGCATACTCGCCGCCCGCGGCCAAGTGAAGATCGGTGCGCTCGCCTCATCGGTCGGATGGAGCAACAAGCGGCTGTGGGCGCGGTTCGAGTCGCAGATCGGCCTGACGCCCAAGCGGGCGGCGATGCTGGTCCGGTTCCGGCACGCCGTCGACGGTCTGCTGGCAGGGCGGCCTGCGGGCGATGTCGCGGCGGACTGCGGGTACACCGATCAGGCCCACCTGTGTCGAGACATCTCGACATTTTCCAACCACACGCCGGGGGCGCTGAAGACGCACTATCTGCCCACCATCGCCCAGCAGCGGTATCAATCCTGGGGAAATTTTATCCAATACCGAGCGTGACCTGTCGGTCGATAGTGGGTGCTCACCTCGGGTGCGTCGGCGAGCAAGCGGCGACCCTATCGACAGTGAGAGGACACCTATCGTGACCGGACCCCTCGACCCCGCGCAGCTCCAGACCGCCTTGACGGCCGTGTATCACGCGGGCATGCCCGGACTCTTCGCCGAGGTGCGCGACGACGGCGAGATCTGGCGCGGCGCAGCCGGAGTCGCCGATGTCGCCACCGGCCGCCCCATCACGGCCGACATGCGACACCGCGTCGGCAGCGTCACCAAGGCATTCACCGCCGCCGCTGTGTTGCAACAGGTCGACAATGGTGAGATAGCGCTCGATACACCGATCGGTCACTACCTGCCGCAGTGGGTTCCCGGCGAACGCGGTGCGGCGATCACGGTCCGGATGTTGATCAACCACACCAGCGGTCTCGCCGAATACCTCCCGTACGCCTACCCGTCCCTGGCCGGCTTTCCCGTCGTGGCGAAAACGACACCGAAGAGCCTGAATGACCACCGGTTCACCAAGTTTCACGCGACCGACTTGATCCAGATGGGAGTCTCGGCACCTGCTACCGGAACTCCCGGTGGCACGCCGGGCGTGTACTCGAACACCAATTACCTGCTCCTGTGCCAACTTCTGGAGTTGATCACCGGCACCTCTGCGGAGAAGTGCATCACCCGCAACGTCATCGAGCGCGCCGGGCTGCGCGACACCGAGCTGCCTGACGGACCGTACATCAACGGACCGCACTCACTGCACTACGAGGCGTGGTTCGGAATGATCGACCCGCCAGTCGATTACAGCGTCTTCGACATGTCCTGGGTTGGTCCGTCGGCCTCGCTGATCTCGACCGTCGCGGACCTGAACCGCTTTTTCGGCCTGCTGCTGGCCGGTGAGATCGTCAGCCCCGCGTCGCTGGCGCAGATGCAACGTAGCGTTCCGGTCATCTCGTTCGAGGGAAAGACGATCGACTACGGTCTCGGCCTGCACAAGACAACGGTGCCCGGCCACGGCATCTACTGGGGTCACGACGGCTCGGTCTGGGGTGGCGGCGCGCTATCCATGACCAGCGCCGACGGCAAACGCCAGATGTCCCTCGTGGTAAACATGCAGCGCTGGAACCGAATCGGCGCCTCGCAGCAGCCCCAGCCGCACCCCATCGATGACGCCCTCAGCGCTTTCACCCAGCTCGTGCTGCGTGGTTGACCGCTGCACTTCGAGCAAGCTGGGGTGGGCGGCAAGCCGACGAATGTGTAGCTGTTGTGGAGGTGTTGTGTAGGAACCCGATTCGACTGTGTGCGTTGCTATGTTCTATCCGTCGCGTCGATCTGTGACGCGACTGGGGCCAGTACCATTTCGGTTGGCGCAGAGAATAACTGGAGTACTTGACGATGCGTATTCGTACTGCTGTCGCAACACTCGGCTTAGCCATGTTCGGGGTCGGTGCCGCAGCCGGGCCCGCGGCGGCACTCGAACCGTTCCATGACCCGGAATTGGGCGTCATGGGCGTGGATCTCAACCAATCCGACACCGCCGCCCTCGCCAACACCCCGCTGCCGCAACTGCTGGATCCGTTGCTGGGCAACGCCATCTACGTCACCCTCGATCTCGACTTCGAGGCTGAGGACTCCGACTCCTCGATCCGCCGCGGTCCGCTGCCCGGCGGCTTCTCCGGCTTCGTCGCCGACACCGCACAGTCCCGGGGCATCATGGGAGTCATGCTGGCGGACGGAAATACAGTGCTCGTATACCGAGCCGTCCCGCAACCGCGAGGCTGACACAAGGCGGCCGGCGCGGTCCGGCTTGGACCGCGCCGGCGGCTTTCCTGAAATATCAAACTGGACAGGCGATCACGAGGAAATGAGGCTGTTGGCTTCTCGCACGATGCCATCACCATTTCCTCCTGATCGTCCGACCAATCGTTCGCGAACGAACTGGGGACAGTAGTGCGGCGGATCCCAGTTGCTGAACCGTTCGTCGCTGCGGATCGTAGTGACAGATACGGGTGGCACTTGGCGATCATCCGCGTTTCGGATTCGAGGTTGTGTCATGCATCTGTTGGCTGCCGATGCGAATGCTGGGTCCGGCCCAGGTGGTCGCGGTGCGATTGTGCTCGGTTTGTTTCGGATTCTGGTGGGGCTCTCGTTCGTCGCGCACGGGCTTTCGAAGCTGTTCGCTTGGCCGGTGGCGCCGCACGGCGGTCATGTCGCGACGGTCGGCAGCTGGCCGAGCTGGTGGGCGGCGGTGATCGAGATCGGGGCGGGTGGGCTGGTGGCGCTCGGTATCGGCACCCGCATCGCCGCGCTGCTCTGTTCCGGCGCGATGGCTTACGCATTTCTGCTCGTGCACGTGAAGGAGAATGCGATTCTGCCGATTCAGAACGGCGGCGAGACCGCTGTGCTGTTCTGCTGGTCGTTCTTCCTCATCGCCATGATCGGTCCCGGCGCGTTCGCGGTGGACACGGTGCTGCTGCGGCGAACAGGCCGCTCCATGCGCCGCGCAACCCCCGCGAACGCGCGCGGTTAGCTCACACCCGGCTCATCTCGTCGGCGATCGCCTCGGCGAAATCGTCGACATCGTCGGCGGTGGTGTCGAAGGCGCACATCCACCGGACCTCGCCGGTGCGTTCGTCCCACACATAGAAGCGATAGCGCTTCTGCAGTCGCTCGGTCACCTCGCGCGGCAGGATCGCGAAGACGGCGTTGGCTTGTACCGGGCGCACGATCCGCACACCGTCGATACCGGCGACCGCGGCCGCGAGGCGCCGGGCCATCGCATTGGCGTGCGCGGCACCGCGCAGCCAGAGATCGCCGCCGAGCAACGCCTCGAACTGCACCGAGACGAAACGCATCTTCGACGCCAATTGCAGCGACATCTTGCGCAGATAACGGATATCCCGGACGGCTTCCGGATTGAGCACCACGACGCACTCGCCGAGCAGCAGGCCATTTTTGGTGCCGCCGAACGACAACACATCGACGCCGACATCCGTGGTGATCGCGCGGAACGGCACACCGAGCGAGGCGGCCGCGTTGGCCAGCCTGGCGCCGTCGACATGGACAAGCATGCCCCGCTCGTGGGCGTGTTCGCAGATCGCGCGGAGTTCGTCGGCGGTGTACACGGTGCCGGACTCGGTGCTCTGGGTGAGCGACACGGCCGACGGCTGGGCCCGATGCTCGTCGCCCCAGCCGTATGCCTGCCGGTCGACCAGTTCAGGGGTCAATTTTCCGTCGGGGGTGGCGACGGTGTGAATCTTGATTCCGGCGAGCTTCTCCGGCGCGCCGCATTCGTCGACGTTGATGTGCGCGGACTCCGCCGCGATCACCGCGCCCCAGCGCGGCAGCAGCGCCTGCAGCGCAACGACGTTGGCGCCGGAGCCGTTGAATACCGGGTAGGACGTGGCTCGCTCGCCGAAGTGCCCGGCGAAAATGTCCTGGAGATGGGCGGTGTACTCGTCCCCGCCGTAGGCGATTTGATGGCCGCCGTTGGCCAGGGTCAGCGCCGCGAGCACTTCGGGGTGAATCCCCGCATGGTTGTCGCTGGCGAAGCCGCGCACGGCGGGATCATGCCTGCGAACGGCGTCGGTGCCGGCGGTGTCAGCCACAGATATTTTCCTATCGGGTTCGGTTGTGCCGATCTGTACAGCGATGACGCGGAACCGCGGCGACCACGGGTTGTTGCGTGGGTCTACGATTGTCGCTTCTACACATTCCAGCATTCTACGAAGGGGAAACTCCATGGCACGCAAGGTCGTTGTGACACTGGTCGACGACTACGACGGCAAGTCCCAGGCCGAAGAAACAGTGCACTTCACCTTGGACGGCGTGGCGTACGAGATGGATCTGTCGGCAGTCAACGCCAAGCAACTGCGCGGTCTGTTCGCGGAGTGGACGTCGACGGCCCGCAAGGTCGGACGTGCGCCGCGGGGTACGAGCAACCGTTCGCAGCCGACGGCAGGCCGCGAGCAGACGGGTGTCATCCGTGAATGGGCACGCCAGAAGGGTATTGATGTGTCGAGCCGCGGGCGGATTTCGGCCGAGGTGGTGGACGCCTACAAGAAGGCGAGCATGTAAGTCCATCGGAATCGCCGAGTCGGGCTCGGCCGTGGGGACCTTGTTCTTCCCTGCCGAGCCCGCCCGTCGAATTCGCCGCGCCATTTCGGGCGCGGCTTTCTCATCTGGGACGGCTGGTCGTGGCCCGTTCGATGCGCCGAATGCGTTCGCGCGCAAGGAGTTCGGTCATTTCGGTGAGCGAATCGGCCAGGAACGGATGCAGTTCGGCGCGTGCCCGAGCGACCGCGGCGTCGATCACCTCAGCGGACACCGTCGGGAATTCTCCGCTCAGCCGCTGAGCGGTCGCCCGGCCGGACGTCACCGACTTCACCCACTGGCCCATCAGATCCGGCGGCTTGCCCGACCCGCCACCGAGGCTGGGCGCGGCGGCGTTCGGCCCGTAATCAGTACGCTTTCGCGCCGAACGCATATCGGACTTATCGCTACTCATCGGCATATATCACTCCAGAGACGGCACCCAGAGGCAGCGAGCCGCGCTTCGGGACTCGGGAAAAGTAGTTGAACTGTACATCGCAATGCGCGCGGGGCGCGGGTCGATCCACGCATTTGCTCGCGGAACTTCAAGAGGGGCAAAGACTATCGCGCCGCGGCGGTAAAGATAAACGTTTCCGCTGTTCACGCTAAGACTGCCGGTTAAACTGCCCGACCGCTGCGTAGCCGAGCTGGACGATTGCCCGACTTCGGTAGTGCCGCAGAATGTTTGCCCGGCTCGGCCGCGCGTCGGGCAGTGCGCGAAAGGTTGTATCAAAAACAAATCTCAGAATCATTAGTTTTCGAGATGATCGAACCTTCCACTATTGCCTGCTTATTCGCGTTCGAGGTTGCGAAATCACTTACCATGGGTAAGTCTCTTCGCTAGAGTGCTGACGGAAAGTCGGTCGAATATTGCAGGGATGGTGCTCATGCGAACCAAGGTGTCATTCGTTTCTTCCGGGGTGCTGTGCCGGGGCTATCTCTACCTGCCCGATGCGTCGGCCGCCGCGCCGTGCGTCGTGCTCTGCCACGGCTACAGCGGAACGATGGACCGCCTCTTCGACCATGCCGAGCGTTTCGTCGCCGCGGGTTTCGCCGCGCTGGTGTTCGACTACCGAGGTTTCGGCGACAGTGACGGCGAGCCGCGCCAGCTGCCCGAGATCGACGGCCAACTCCTCGATATCGCGGCCGCCGTCGACTTCGCGCGCGCACACCGCGGTGTCGACCCCGGCAGGGTGCTGCTGTGGGGAAACTCGCTCGGCGGTGCGCACGTAATCACCGTGGCCGCAGCCGATTCCGGGATCGCGGCGGTGGTGGCACAGATCCCGTTCAACGGATTCCCGAAGAAGGTCGAGGGCCGCTCGACCGGCGCCACGGTGAAACTGCTGGCCGCTATCGTCTGGGATGCGCTGCGCGGAGTCCTCGGCTTGGCTCCCTACTACATCCCGATGGTGGGCCACCCAGGCGAGTTGGCCGTCGCCGCGAGCGCCGAGGCCGATCGGCATATCCAGGCATTGGCCGGTGACCGAAACACGCTGTGGCGCAATACCGTAGCCCCACGAGGTCTGTTGCGGATGATGCGTTATCGACCCGCAGAGGCTGCCGCACGGCTGGCGTGTCCGCTGTTGGTTTGTGCCGCCGAACACGATCGGGAGACACCGCTGGAGACCAGCCGGGAGCTGGCCGAGCGCGCACCACGCGGCGAGCTGTCCGTCTACCCGGGCACCCACTTCAGCTTCTACACCGACCCGGGCTTGCGCGACCGTGTGGTCGCCGATCAGATCGACTTCTATCGCCGGAGCACGGCAGCGGTATGAGACGCCGACGCGGTGAGCTACCCCACACCCCGTCACAACCTCGACTGCTGGCTCGTCTTGTTCGGTAGCTGCTAGTCGAAAGGTTCCCTCATGAAATCTGGCATGGTGTTCCGGCGTTTGGCTCTCTCGGTGGCCGCGTTGCTCGGCATCACCGCGGGCACCGCGGTCCTCGTCGCTCACGCCTGGGGCGGGCCGCCGACCTCGGACTACCGATCCGAGTATCTGACTCGCGTGGAGTCGCGGTATGTCGATACCGATCTGGCCCGATTCCACTACACCCGCACCGGTTCCGGCTCTCCCGTGCTGCTTGTCGCGGGTGGCGGGCTGTGGGGCTATTCATGGCGTGAGGTGATCCCGGCGCTGGCCGCCGAACACACTGTCTATGCCGTGGATCTGCCCAGCCAGGGTTTCACCGAACTGCACCGCGACGACTTCGCATACACCCTGCCCGCGATGTCGCAGGCCATCGAAACCGTCCTCGACGCCCTGGGCTTGGACCGGGTGGCGATCGTCGGCCACTCCTGGGGTGGTGCGTGGAGTCTGTACTTCGCTCAGCAGCATCCCGACCGGGTCGAACGGCTGGCACTGCTCGACTCACCCGGGCTCGATGCCGAAAAGGCCCCTGTCACACCGTTGTTCACTACACCGCTGCTCGGGGAGCTGGCCACGAACCTCACCACCCGTTCCTTCTACGCCGAGAGCATCCGCGGCACTTTCCACAATCAGGACCTTGTCACCGAGGAGGTGATCGACGAGCTCTACGCGCCGTTCTCCCGGCCCGCGAATCGCGCCGGGTTCCTGTCGCTGTGGCGCAACCTGGATTTCCGGCTCACCGACACCGGCCTGGCCGATGTCACCGCACCCACGCTCGTCATTTGGGGCGCACAGGACAGTTGGCTGCCGGCTTCGCAGGCCGACGCGCTGGCCGCCCGGATGCCGAATGCCACGGCAACCACCCTCGCGGGCTGCGGGCACACCGTCCACGAGGACTGCCCTGCGCAAACCATTCCGTTGCTGGCCGCGTTCCTGCACTGAGTCTCCGGAACGGCATTTAGTTTTTGAGAATCCGGTACATGGTTGCCCTCGACACCTCGAACCGGGCGGCGATCTCCTCGACTCGAACGCCGTCCGCCCCTAGGGTGCGCGCCTGACCGACCTCCTCGGCGGAGAGCTTCGCGCGCCGCCCGCCGTTGCGTCCTCTGGCTCGCCCCCGCGGCCGGGGCTCGACCGGCGCACCCAAAAGCGCTCGCGCGCCGTCGAGTATCAACCGTCGCAGCACCTCGGCCGGTTCGTCGCGGAACAACACCACCGGATCGGCCAGGCCGGCGACCACCTGGGCGGCGCGCACCCGCTTCTCGATTCCGCTACCCGGACCGGCGACCAGCTCGTTGGCCAGTGCGATAGCCGCGCGGAAACGGTCGGCGATAGGCGCCTGGACCAGCAAGGTCATGTCCCGGACCAGCATGGTGAGGGTGTGCCGATGGTCCAGGTGCACATCGACGTAGCCTTCGATCGCGCGCCAGCGCACTTCTGCGGGGCTCGGGGCGGACTCGGCCGCCGCCAGCACCGCCTCCAATTCGTCGAGCAGCGGCACTGTGAGCTGATGAAGAATCGCGTCCTTGGAATCGAAGTGGTAGTAGAGCGCAGCCTTTGTTATGCCCACCTCATCGGCGATGGCCTGCATCGGGGTGGCTCGGTAGCCGCGGGCGGCGAACAGCGTCCGCGCTGCCGTCAAGATTCGTTCCGGTGTCGTCAATCTGCTTACCTGTGGTCGATGCAAGTCGTCTTGCGCTTACCGGCAGTCAGTCTATTCCCGATTGCGCAAGAAAAATGCGAGCCCCTGCCGATGTCCGTACAACGCTTCGCTGGGGACGCGGACACGCGTAAGATGCTGTACTGACCCAGATTTCATTGAATCTGGTGTTGGACAATGCGATTGGGGACAGGCTAGTGAGCGCAATGCTGGTCGGGCAGTTCCAGGTCAGGGACGCTGAGGGACGAGTCTTTCCGGTCAATGAGTATCAGCACGCGGTATCTGTCCCGGGATCGCCGCCGATCATCACCTACGAGTTGGCCTCGGGAGAGCAGGTGAAACACCTCGGGGGTGACGAGTTCGAGGTGGTGGCGACGGGTGCGGAGGTCACCCGAGTCCCCTGACCTGCCGGGCTTTCGCGCATCTACGCTGACGTCCTGCTCGACCGGGCTGACTACCGATCAGCGGCCAGCACCGCCGCGAGACCTTCTTGCAGGTCCTTGACGAAATACTCGGGTGCCTCCAATGACGGGAAATGGCCGCCGGTTTCGGGCGTCCTCCATCGGACGATCTGTCGGTATCGCTGCTGCGCCCAAGGGCGCGGGCACTTCTCGACGTCGCGGGGATACATGGTGAGTGCCGACGGGACGTCGACCCGGAGTTCGGGGTCCAGCGAATTGTGGCTTTCGTAGTAGATCCGGGCCGCCGACGCGCCGGTCCGCGTCAGCCAATACAGGGTGACATCGTCGAGCACGCTGTCTATGGAGATCGTTTCGAACGGGCTGTCTTCGGTATCCGTCCACTCGGCGAACTTGTCGAGGATCCAGGCGAGCAATCCGATCGGTGAGTCGACGAGCGAGTAGCCGATGGTCTGCGGTCGGGTGGCCTGTTGTTTCGCGTATGCCGCGCGGTGGCGCCAGAAGTCGCGGGTTTCCTCGATCCAGCCGCGTTCGACCGTGGTCAGGTCGTCCATCGACAATCCGGGCGGCGCCTCCGCGAATGTTGTGTGGATGCCGAGAACGTGCGCCGGGAACCGGCCGCCGAGCACCGTGGTGATATTGCCGCCCCAGTCGCCGCCATGGGCGGCGAACTCGCGGTAGCCGAGCCTTCCCATCAGTTCCACCCATGCGGCCGCGATCTTTTCGGTTCCCCACCCAGTAGTGGTCGGCTTGTCGCTGTATCCGAAGCCCGGCAGTGACGGGACCACGACGTGAAACGCCGGCGCGGCTGCGTCTTTCGGATCTGCCAACTCGGCTATTACGTCGATGAATCGAACGATGCTGTCCGGCCAGCCGTGGGTCAAGAGGAGTGGAGTGGCATCCGCGCGTGCGGATCGGCGGTGCAGAAAGTGGATTCCCAGATCATCGATGGTCGTGCGGAACTGGCCGATGCGGTTGAGGCGCGCTTCGAACGACCGCCAGTTGTACTCGGTGCGCCAGTAATGCACGACGTCGACGAGGTTGGCGAGCGGAACGCCCTGATCCCATCGGCGCGGGTCGGGTGCGGCGCGATAGACCGTCTCAGCTTCCGGTAGCCGTGCCGCGGCTAGTCGCGCGCGCAGATCGTCGAGGTCGGCGTCGGTGGCGTTGGCTTGGAATGCGTGCACGTCGCTGGTGGGACGGGGCATGAGATCTCCTGGCCGTCGGGGGAGCCGGCTCTCACCTTCCGTGAACCGGCTAAGACGGTTCTAACATCTCCCCGTGGCCCGATGCAACCGGCTAAGGTGGTTCCATGCCTGCTGGGTTCCCCGACTTCCGCCTCGGTAGCGTGCTGGCGACCAGCTTCACGGCGACGCTGACGGAGCGTCGTGGCGACGCGGTGGAGCGCATACCCACGCCCCAGCGACTTGCCGACTGGCTGGCGGTGAACGGCCTCGCCGTGCGGTCCTGCACCACCACCCAGCTCGAACTCGCTCGGGAACTGCGGGAAGCGATTCACGCCGCGGCGACAGCGGCCGCCAACCAAGACACTCTTCCTGCGGCTGCCGTCCGGATCATCAATGACTGCAGCATTCAGGGTCGAGCCGCGGCCGTCCTGACGGCCGAAGGCGAGCGCCAGTGGCGCCTCAGCTCGCCTTCCCGCGTAGCCGATGCCCTAGGCGTAATCGCCGCCGACGCGATCAGCATCATCGCGGGCGAACGAGACGGAAAATTGGCGTTGTGCGCATCGCCGACCTGCCGAGCCGCCTTCTTCGACACCAGCCGAAGTCGAACCCGCAAATGGTGTGACATGAACACGTGCGGTAATCGCCAGAAGAAGGCGCGCTTCCATGCCAATCAGCGCAAAAACGCCGGAGGTTGACTGAGGTCCGGTCGACCGCGTCAGACCAGGGTGCTGAATACGTGCCGTGCGGCTTCGGCGATCAGTTCGCTGCTGGGTTCGGCGTCGTAGCCGCCCGAGCGGTCGGACATGATCGCGAGGACGAGGGGCGGATGGGTGGTCGGCCAGACGATGGCGATGTCGTTGGCTCGGCCGTAGTCGCCGGTGCCCGTTTTGTCCGCGATGGTCCAGCCGGCGGGGGCCGCGGCGGCGATTCGCTTGGCGCCGGTCATGTTTCGGACGAGCCAATCGGTCAGGATGGCGCGTTTGTCTTCCGGCAGCGCGGAGCCGAGGATCAGGTGCTGGTAATCGGCGGCGATGGCGCGCGGTGTGGTGGTGTCCCGATCGTCACCGGGCGGGTCTCGGTTCAGTTCCGGTTCGTATTGGTCCATGCGGCTGACGGTGTCGCCGAGTCCGCGCAGGTAGCCGGTCAGTCCGGCGGGCCCGCCGATGTCGTCGAGCAGCAGATTGCCCGCGGTGCCGTCGCTGTAGCGGACCGCGGCGTCGCACAGTTCGCCGATGGTCATCGCGGTGTCGACGCGTCGTTCGGTGACCGGTGAGATCGAGCGGATATCGGCCTTGCTGACGGTGACGGGCTTGTCGAGGTGGGTGAGCGGATTGTGGTGCAGCACGGCGGCTGCGGCGAGGGCTTTGAAGGTCGAGCAGAAGGCGAAACGTTCATCCGCGCGGTGGGTCAGCGTGCGGCCCGTTCCGGTCGACAGGGCATAGATGCCGAGGCGGGCACCGAATTGTTGTTCCAGCTCGGTGCAGCGGGGGTCCGGTTCCGGGGCTTGTGCGGTAGTGGTTCTGGTCTCGGCAGTGTTGGGTGTGGTCGCACAGGCCGCCAAAGGCAGCAGCGTCGCTGCCGTGAGAAGGGTTCGGCGCGTGATGTTCTCGGTCATGGTCACCTCACTTGTCGACTCCGGGTCGTCGGCTGCGGCACAACTAGTCATAGCAGGTCCGTGGTGGACGAGTCGGTGCGGCTCTGCGGCGGCGCTGAAGGTGAGTTCGTAAGGCATTGGTGCGCTAGATGATTCAGGATTTGCGGCCGAGTCCCGCGTCCCTGGCGCGGACGATCGCGTTGGCCCGATCGGCCACGCCCAGTTTGGTGAAGATGCGGGAGAGGTAGTTGCTGATCGTCTTCGGCGCCAGTTCGAGTTCGGCCGCGATCGAGGCATTCGACCATCCCGCCGCCACCAGGCTCAGCACGTCGAACTCCCTGGTGGTCAGCTCCGGGAAGGACCGGACGCGCTGACCGGAGTTGGCCAGCATGGTGGCGAGCCTGGCCCCGATGTGCGGACTGAGCACCACCCACCCGGCGGAGACCGCGCAGATCGCGCGCAGGATGTCGTCGCGGTCCGCGGCGTTGCGCAGATAGCCGCCCGCACCGGCGCGCAAGGCGGCGAACACCGACTCGTCGTCCTCGGCGACGCTGAACACGAGCACCGCGACGTCCGGCGCGGAGCGCGCCAATTCGCCGATGACAGCAGCACTTTCGGGTTGTCGCCATTGGCCGAGGATCAGTACGTCCGGGCGGTTCAGCACCGCTTCGCGCAACGCACCGTCGGCGGTGGTCTCGGCGACGACGGTGATCCAGTCGACGGAGCCGAGCAGCGACCGCAACCCGGCGCGGACCACTGCGTGATCATCGGCGAGCACCACGGTCAACCGGCGCGTCCCGGACAAGGTCGAGCCGATGCCGTCGATGACCGAAAGCTCGGGTCCGAAGGTTCGCCGCTGGGGAGCGGGCTGCACTGTCATCAACCCCCTGGCACAGTCCTGTGTTTCGCCGAACGGAATCCGGCTCTGCCGCCTGAGAATGGCCCGGTCAGCGATGGAGCGGAAGATCTCGGACCGCTGACCGAACCTGCACGCTCACCGTCTTCGCGAACGGCTGCGACAATTGGCCATCGGCCACATTGTGGAGCCGCGCTGTTGCCGAGGGTCTCGGATGCGTGGGCGCGGAATATTCGACGGTGGGGTGACGGTTGAACTGCCGCATGCAGATCGGTATCAACACCTTCGTCACCGACGAGGGGATTAGCGGTCCGAAGCTCGGCCAGGCGCTGGAAGAGCGGGGGTTCGAGTCGCTCTTCTTGGCCGAGCACTCGCACATCCCCGCCAGCCGGGAATCTCCGTACCCGGGCGGTGGCGAGCTGCCCCGGATGTACTACCGCGTGCTGGATCCGTTCGTCACCCTCGGTGCCGTCGCGGCGGTGACCGAGAAGTTGCTGCTCGGCTCCGGGGTGACCCTGCTGATCCAGCGCGATCTCATCCACACCGCCAAGGAGGTCGCCACACTCGACCGAATCTCCAACGGCCGCTTCGTATTCGGCGTCGGTGTCGGCTGGAATCGGGAAGAGATGGCCGATCACGGTACCGATCCGCGCACCCGCGGCGCACTGCTCGATGAGCAATTGGCGGCCCTGCGTGAGATCTGGACCAAGGATCTCGCCGAATACCATGGCCGTTTCATCGATTTCGACCCGATGTACGCCTGGCCGAAACCGGTCCAGCAACCGCACCCGCCGATCTTCATCGGTGGTGGCGAGGCCGCAGCCAAACGGGCGGTGCGGCACGGTGTCGGTTGGATCCCCGTCGCGCTGACCGATCCCACCGCGATTGCGGCGCAGTTGGCTCCGTTCAACGGTAATGATCTGCCTGTCTCGGTGGTGGGTGTGGCACCCGATCCCGCGATCCTCGACGCCTATGCCGAGGCAGGGGTGCAGCGCGTCACGATCTCGCTGCCGACCCGCCCGGAAGACGAAAGTCTGCGCACACTGGATGATTTCGCGAAGCTCGTCGATCGGTACCTGACTCTGCGGTGATGCCTTCAGTATCGTTCGGGACTCCGGCGTCCGTGCTAGCGGAAGAGAACCCGCTTGGGCCCCATGATGATTCGGTCGTGCGGGCGCAGAGTCTTGATGACGGTTTCCAGGTCCGGACGCGCGAGAGCGACGCATCCGGCGGTGGGACCCGAGCCGGCGTGCAGGAAGATCGCCGAGCCGTTGCCATGGACGATCGGCGAGTGCGGCGGCCGGTTGTAGTCGATGACTGCGACCTGTTCGTAAGGGCCGGCGTGCATGAGCTCGGAGAGGTTCTCGTCGGCGGGCAGGCAGGTGCCCGAGTAATAGGTGTTGTAGCGGTGGTCGCCGCTGGTGGAACCCCAGCAGGCGCCGTCGTTGCGCAGGGTGCGGTAGGGCAGCTCGGTGCCGGGATTCGCCACGCCGAACGCTTCGGTCAGCGGGTAGGAACCAGTGGGCGACTTGCCGTCGCCTTCGCGTTTGGCGTTGGGTTCGGCAAAGCCATTGCGGCCGATATGCCCGGCGGTGACCAGAATCCGCTGCCAGGCGGTGCCACGTTTGACGCAAGCGACAACGTCCACCACGGCGGTGCCGTAATCGGCGGCGATCGCGAACAGGATGGTCTGCGCTGTCCCAGCCTGATATCGCGACTGACCGTCACTCAATGCCTGGCAAGGATTGGTTGCGGCAGCGGCCGGGGGAGTGGCGACGGTCAGCGCCGCTCCGACGCACAAAATAAACGCCGCGAGACGTGAATTTCGCAGGCGCGCCGTAATTGTCCTCGACCTCCCTGAACGCCGGTGGATTAGCGGACGCCGAAACAGCAGCCTAGTGACCGATCGTCTTTCCACACGGCGACTCGCCCACGCCTCAGGCGATTCGGCCATTCCACCCCGTCGCCGACGGTGTCTGCGGCGGCACTGCGGACCTTCGCGCCTCCGCCGTCGAACTCGACGACCGGGTACTGGTGGAGATCGCGTTCGCGGCGGTCGACCCGCCGGTGATGGGGGGCGTCGGCGGCAGCCCGGCCACGATCACAGCATGATGGTGGGATGGCCGAGCGGGTGAGCGCATGCGCGCATTTCTGATATTGATCGTTGTGCTGGCGATCGCGCTGGTCGTCGGCGACCGGGTCGCAGTCGTCATGGCGCAGAACGAGATCGGCCGCAAGGTCGCCGCCGATTACCACCTTGCGCACCAACCGAGTGTCGACATCGGCGGATTTCCGTTCCTGACGCAGGCTGTCGACGGCAACTATCGCAACATCGACATCCGGGTCGGCGACTGGACCGGACAGGGCCTCACTGTCCACAACCTCGATGTCAAGCTGACGGACGTGTCCGCGCCGCTGAACGATCTTCTGCAGAAACGCACGTCGAACCTTGTCGCGGCCGCGGCAACAGCCACCGCCGTTGTGCCCTATGAGGCTGTGCGGGGTTTCGCGCCTTCGGGAGTGGAGTCGATCTCCTACAGCCCCGACGGCCTGCGCGTCGCGGGCACGTTTTCGGTGGAGGGTATCCGGGTGCCCGCGACGGTCATCGTCACGGTCGCACCGACCGACAACGGCATCGAGGTCACTCCGGTCTCGGTGCAACACGCGGCCGGCGGACCGACGATTTCCCTGGCGATGCTGCGCCGAGCCCTCACCTTCACCGTGCCGCTGCAGCGGCTGCCGCTCGGTGCGCGGCTGACGGCCATCCAACCGAGCGCCGACGGCCTCCAGGTGACCGCCACCGCCCACGACGTGCACTTCTCCAACCTGGAGTGAGCAGGTCCGCCTCGCGAGGTGATCTCGCCGACCTGCTCGGTACGGTCGTTCGACCGGCGCAGAGCGGCCCTTGACCTGAAGTCGACTTCAGCTGACAAAGTCGCGGTATGGATCTCTACCATGTCGAAAAGAGGTAGACCGTCGTGACTTCGCACTTGAAAGTGGCGATCGTCGGCGGGGGTATCGGTGGTGTCAGCGCCGCGCTCGCGGTGCGGCGGGCCGGGCACGAGGTGGTGTGTTTCGAACGGTCCGGTGAGCTCGGCGAGCTGGGAGCCGGAATCCAGATCGGGCCGAACGCCACCCGTCTATTGCATCGCCTCGGGTTGTCCCACGCCCTCGCCGCCGTGGCGGTCGAACCGGTCCGCCTGCAAATCCGCCGGTGGAGTACGGGAAAGATCATCAAGGAAGTCGACGCCGGTAGCCGGCTTGCCGAGATCTATGGTGCCCCGTACTACACGTTGCACCGCGCCGATCTGCACCGCGCGCTCATCGATGCCGTACCCGACGGAGTCATCCGTCCTGGCCACCGCTGTGTCGGCGTAGACCAGGACGACGACGGGGTGAATCTGCGGTTCGCCGACGGTACCGATCATCGTGCCGACATCGTCATCGGCGCCGATGGTCTCGGCTCCGAGCTTCGCAGGCTCCTGCATTCCGGCGCTCCGCGTTTCTCCAGGAAGGCGGCCTGGCGCGTTCTGGTTCCCGCCGAGGCTGTCGCGCACCTGGCCGAGCCGCCCACGACGCGAATGTGGCTCGGACCGGGCAAACATGTTGTCTGCTATCCGATTTCCGCGGGCCGTCTGCTCAACCTGGCGGCAGCAGTGCCAGCCGACGGAGCGGACACCGAGTCCTGGACTCGTGCGGGCGCGGTCGAAGAATTCGCCGCCGCGACGGCAGGCTGGGATCCCGCTCTGCACACTATTCTCTCGGCCGCGACGACGACTCTTCGGCTGCCGCTGTTCGATCGGCGGCCGCTCGAGAAGACCGGATTGGGGCGGATCACCCTGCTCGGCGACGCGGCGCACCCCATGTTGCCCTTCTTCGCCCAGGGCGCGGCCCAAGCGATCGAGGACGCTTGGGTGCTGGGCCGCAGCCTCGAAGGAGTGACCGCAGCGGACGCGCCGGACGCGCTGCGTCGCTACGAGCGAGCGCGGCACGCCCGTACCGCCACCGTCCAGCAACGATCCATCCGCAACGGCGATCTGTTCCAACTGCCCGACGGCATCCGGCAGCGCGCTCGCGACGCGGTCATGCGCAGATTCACCCTCAGCCGGTTCGATTGGCTCTATGGATACGACGCCGATCGTGCCCTGATAACCGGTGCTCGGCCCTTGGGGCGATCCGGCTGACTACATCTTCTGCCTGTCCGGTGGAAGCTCGGTCAGCGCAGCGCCGAGGTCGACGCCGCGCCCGGACGGTGCGCGGTCGCCGAGAGACTCCAGATAACCGTCGATCTCCGCAGCGAGGTAAGGACATCCGTCGATCGGGTCGTCGCGTCGGCAGGTCAACGTGTGGGACAGGTAGGCCTGGGCCGCCTGCAACCGAAGCTGCTGCTCCGCGCAGGCGGCCAGTCGCACCCGGACAACCTGCCGCCAGTCATCCTCGCCGCTCAGCACCGTTCGGATCTCCTCGAGACTCATCAGCGCTGTCTGCTGCAACAGCCGGATCAGCGCGATCCGCCGGACGAGCGCCGCGTCGTACCGCCGCCGCCCCGACGCGCGCGCACTCGGCATCAGCAGCCCCTGCTTTTCCCACCACCGCAACGCGGACACCGCCATGCCGAACCGCGCGGCCACCTCGCCGATCGAGAAGGTCACCGGCTCCTGAGCAGACCTAGACATGAAGTCAACTTTAACTAAGACCCCTGCGGGCTACGGGTTGGTCGCGCACTCGACCTGCCCGGCAGCTCACGTTCGAACCGGCACACCATGATCGTGTGTCACTGCGTGCCACAACACAATTCGGCACCGACCGCCTCCGGAATCGGCAGATGTTCCTCGACCCCCGAGTCCGGCTGAAGTGCCGGGTTGGCGGGGCCCGCCAGCGCATCAGCTCAGCTGTCGGATTTCAGCAGTTCCCACGACAGCAGATCTTCCAGTCGGGGGTCCTCCGCCCGCCACGCGCTATACACCGTGTACACGAGGTACGCGAGATCCATTCCGTCGACGCGATACGCCCCGGCGACCCTGGCTCGGTAGTGCTTGTCCGGGCCACCGTCCCGGAACTCGACGTCATAATCGACGTCGACCTCTTCGTCGGCGTCCGGGTTCTGGTCGCCGACGTAATCGAGGTGAATCTGGAAGTAGAACTGGCCCATCGGTTCGCGATCGAGCCTGTCCACGATCGCGAACGGCCAACGTGCGTTCAGGCACGCGAAAAGGTCGTGCACCTGGGTGTCGGTCGGATCCTCCAGTGTCTGTCCGCTCGCGTCGGATGCTCGCAGTTTCAGGGCGGTCACGCGAGCGAGCGTAGTCCGCGATTCGGGAGTCGGCCGCCGTAGACCGCCGCATGCCGTTCGCCGCCAGGCCGGCCACGACCAGAAGCTGCCGAACCCCGCCCACGTTCTCGATGTGCGGGTCCGGCTCCCCAAGTTCGGCACTGCCGCAGACGCTTTCATTCATTCGCCCCGATTCGGTTGGTCGGGTGCGCGGGTTCGCGCAGCCCGTCAGCAGTGCGTGGTGGAACGCGGCGTGGGCCTGCGACCCGCGGACGCCTCCGAACTCCTCGTCCGCGACGCTCACGAGCTGAGCACCGTCGCCGCTGTCCAATTGCCCCGCCGGGTCCCCGGCGGCATCCACGGCTTTTGGATCCCGGCCGAGGCCCTCACGCCATAGGCGTCCCCGGTCGCCAGCGAGGCGGATGCCACGATAGAGTGCCAAGGTCGCGAAAAACGATGCTCCGCGGATCCAGCCGCCGCCGAACATCGCGCATACATCGATGCATGATCGATGAGCGTCTCCTTGCCGAGATCGGGCATCCCGTCCGCTCCCGGCGCTGACCAGCACCGGCGCGTGCCGGCGCACAACTGAGGAGCGCAGTATGCAGAAGACCATCGCCATCGTCGGAGCGGGACTGGGCGGGCTGACGCTAGCCCGGGTGCTTCAGGCTCACGGTGTCGCCACGACGATCTACGAGAGCGAGACTTCGGCGACGACCCGCGCGCAGGGCGGCCTGCTCGACATCCACGAAGAGACCGGACAGGTCGCGCTTCGCGCAGCCGGTCTGTACGACGATTTCCGCACTCTGGTCCGCCCCGGCGAGGACGCCAAACGCGTGGTCGACCGCCACGGCACGATCCTCTTCGACCGACCCGCAGACCCCGATTCGGCCCGTCCGGAGGTGGATCGTGGCGAGCTCAGGCGCCTGCTCATCGACTCGCTGTCGCCCGAGACGATCAGGTGGGGCCACAAGCTTGCCTCGATCCGGCACCGTCCGGAAGGTGGTTGCGACCTCACGTTCGCGAACGGTTCCGCCGCGCGCGCCGACATTGTCATCGGCGCGGACGGTGCCTGGTCGACGGTGCGTCCGCTGCTCACCCCTGTCACGCCTCGCTACAGCGGAACCTGCTTCATCGAAATAGCCCTTGCCGCAGGCGATCCGAACCATCGGGCCAGCGTGGCCGCGATCGGCAGCGGTACTCTCATAGCGGCCGGGCCGGGCAAAGGCATCACCGTCCATCGCTACGCCAACGGGCTCGTGCGCGGCTACGTGGTGCTGAACAAGCCCGAGGGGTGGATGAGATCGATCGACTTCGGCGACCCTGCCGCCGGCCTCCGTGAGGTCTGCGACGAGTTCGACGGCTGGTCACCGCTGCTCACCGCTTTCGTGACAGCGAGCGACACGAAACCGTTACTCCGACCCATCTATGCCCTTCCCGTCGGGCTCGAATGGGACAGGACGCCTGGCGTGACGCTCGTCGGCGACGCCGCGCATCTGATGTCACCCTTTGCCGGCGAGGGCGCGAACCTCGCCATGTACGACGGTGCCGACCTGGCAGGCAAGCTGGTCGAGCAACCCGACACCGAGGTCGCGCTCGCCGCCTACGAAGCGCGGCTATTCCCGCGCAGTAGCGAGGTCGCCGGCCACTCGGCACGGAACCTGGAGATCTTCTACGGCCCGGACGCACCGCGGAGCGTAGTCACTCTCTTCGATAACCCCCGCGCCACGCTCCTGGGCGGGTGATGGAACCGCGGTGCGAAAGTTGTTGTCGCAGAAAGTGTCCCAGTCATCCTCATCTTCTGGCTCGTTCGTCAACATCTCCAGCTCCCTCGGAGCGAGAGCTGCACCGGCTGCGCTCCGCCTGGTTTGGGGGCATGACCGCAGCGACGGGCCTTGCTACCCTCACGGCTTATCGCATCAACGTGGAGGATCTCTTGTACCGTCCCGTGCTGAATGTCATTGTCGGTGGTTCGCTTGCTGTCGCGCTCGCCATGCAGCCCGCACTCGCTGCGGCCGCACCGAACGGTCCTTCGGTGGCACTACCCACCCCGACCCGGATCACCGCCCCGTTCGACCCCATCTGCCCGCTCTGCTTCATCCGTGAATTCATCGAAAGCGGTTCCGCGCGCTGACAATCCGTCCGAGCGGGGCGAACAGGACGCTACTCGCCCGGCCCGGGATCGACTGGCGGTCCACCCGTCGGGACTCGAGCAAATCGCGCAGCAAGTTCACCAGCTTCACTGACCTGCGCGCAGCAATACCGAACGGTTCTGCGCCGCAGTCGGTCCCGACGCGCCGGACGTCCGCGCAGCGGCATGTGTTCCCGGCAAAGGTTGTCGAGGGTGCCGAGCGATCAGTTGCCTGGTTGCCATAAGCCGGATGTGCTTCCACTGCTGGGTTGGGAAGAATGCAGCAGGTGCTCGGCGGTGTCGCGGTCGCCGGTGATGGTCAGGTCGCCTGACCGTTCGGCGTCGGTGACTGTGCGTTCGGCGAATACGAGTGACTGCAGAGTCGTCCTGGTCGTGGTGATGGTGGCGTCGGCGTCGTCGACCTCGGCACGTTTGGCCAGAAGCTGCCTGTCCTTGATCGTCAGCCGGAAGTGGTCATCGTCGAGGCGCAGATGGACGATCGCGTCCCGGGGGGCCGCCTCGTCAACGGTGAACCTGCCCGTCAAGGCGATGATCAGGGCGTCGACTCCGAGTTCCGGCCGGGTGGTGTCGCCGAGGGGGGCATGCTCGCCCCATCTGCGCAGTGCCGTCAGTACGGGCTCGAGTTCACGACCACGGTCGGTCAGTTCGTAGGCCGAGGTACTGCTTGGTGCGAACCTGCGCCTGCGCACCAGGTTCGCGTGTTCCAACTCGCGCAGGCGTTGTGACAGAACGTTTTCGCTGATACCGGGCAGTCCGCGGCGCAGGTCGCTGAACCGTTTCGGACCGAGTAGTAGTTCGCGCACCACAAGCAGTGCCCAGCGCTCTCCGATGATGCCCAGCGCTCGGGCGATGCCGCACGGATCGTCATAGCCACGCATCAGGCCATTCTATAGAAGCGCTTGCTTTTTCGCAGCGACCACTCCTAAGATAGGAGTGACTGATCGGTACTGGTAGGAGGTTCGATGGCACAGGTGAGATCGAACGACGGCACGGTGATCGCTTACGACCGCAGCGGAGCGGGGCCGGCGGTCGTCCTCGTCGGCGGCGGCCTCGACGATGGCTCGGAGAACGCGGCGATCGCCGCGGAGCTGGCGCGACACTTCACCGTGTACAACTACGCACGCCGAGGTCGCGGCGGCAGCGGCGACACTCCTCCCTACTCCGTGGCGCGCGAGATCGACGACATCCAGGCGCTGATCGGCGCCGCCGGTGGTTCGGCGCACGTGTTCGGCGCCTCTTCCGGTGGCGCGCTGGCGCTGGAAGCCGCAGCCGCCGGCTTGGCGATCGACAGGATCGCGGTGTACGAGGTGCCCTACATGAGCGACGCGATGATGGCCACGCACTGGTCGACCTACGTCGACCACTTGACGGTCGCACTGGCCGAGGGGCGGCATTGGGACGCGGTCGAGCTGTTCATGCGGCTGGCCGGCTCGTCCGACGACGAGGTGGCCGCCGCACGTAACTCGCCATTCGCGCCTGGTTTGAGAGCCTTGGCTCCCACCCTCGCCTACGATGCGGCCTGCCTCGGCGACGGACTCCCGCCGGTCACCCGACTGGCCCGCGTGATGCAACCCGCCCTGGTAGCGACGGGGGGCGTCCCTGACCAGCACATGCAGGGCCTACAACCCGGCTTTTTCGACGCCGCGGCAGACACCATCACCGCGGCACTGCCCAACGCCGAGCGTCGAATCATCGAGGGACAGTCGCACGTCGCCGATCCGTCGGTGTTCGCGGCTGTCCTGGTGGAATTCTTCACCCAATGAAGTTTTGCAACCGATGACCGATTCACCGGGTCCCGACAGCGACGAAACACACGCACATCGGTGCGGGTTCAGGCGGTCGTTCACCAGGCCCGGATCGGCGCTGCCGAGAAGGTGACCTACCCGGCACCTCCTCGGCAGCTCGTATCCGAACCGGCACACCGTGATCGGACGTCACCGCGTACCACGACACAATTCGGTGCCGACCGCCCGATGGATGGGTTGGGATCCCTCGGGGCTGGAGATAGCTACGCGGGCACTGACATACCGGAGATCGAGGGCAACGTCACCGCGCAGTGGTGACAAGGCGGCACCGAGGGCCGGCGAAAGGGACGAGTTCCGGCCTCGTTGGTTCGTTGTTCTCAGGCAACCAGTTCCATCACCCCGCGGGGATCCCATGGCCTCGGCCCGGTCGGGAAGCTGAACCGGACCGTCCGGTGTGGCGGCGCCGCCTCGACGTGCACGGTCGCCGCGGGAAGGAATCCGCTGAGCATCTTCTCCAGCATCGGGTTCAGGCCGGAGAGCCGGGGCCGCAGGCGGAGCTGCCAGCAATCGATCGGGCCGATCGGAGCGTCGACAACGGTGCGGTGTTCGACCTTGACGCACACCGGGATGTGTACCGAGAAGGCGAGCCACAGTGCGACGTCCGTCTCGGCACCTTCGGTGAAGTGGAGGCCGCGCAGCAGCGTCAACCCACCGGCGAGTGGCATGAGTTCGGCGGGGAAGGGGGCGATCCCCTCGCCGAGCTGCAGGTGTGTCGTGTCGATGAAGTGCGCTTCTTCGCGGCTGACTACGGTTGCGCCGGAACGTGTTTCGGCCCGGTAGCCCGCCGCGCGCATGTGGTCATCGGTCCGCTGGAACCGCTGCTCGACGGTGATCGCGAAGGCGCCGTCGCCGGAGTTCGCCTGGATGATGGACAGGTACTCGTCGCGATCGTGCCCGATCACGCTGATGATGTCGAGCGTGGCGGGCTGGCTAGCGACCCCGACGGTGTAGACGGATTTCTCCCCGTCAGGAATGCCGGGATCGCGAAAGATCAGGGCGCTCATCGGTTCTCCTGCCCGGCCGCGGTCGCGAATTCCGCCCGGAGTCGGGTGACATAGCGTTCGACGGATTCGTGGGCCACGGTGGTGTCCGGGTAGATGACGCTCAGCGTGGTCTCGGACGCCAGCCGGTTGATCCAGATCAGCACCTGTTCGGAGGCGGCGCGATTGGTGTACAGCCCGCAGCAGGCGGTGTCGAAGAACTCGTTGCCGAGCAGTTCGCGGGTGTCGACGTAGGAGATCATCGGGCACGCCCAGCCCGGGCTCAGGTCCAGATCGGAGTCGGCGGGCAGTAGTTCGATCACCCGTTGGAAGGAGGTGGTTGTGAGGCGCAGCCCGTTCTCGTAGGCGTGCTGGGCCAGCTTCACGACCCGGTCGAAGGAGCTGGACAGGCCCAACGGAAACGCCACCGGCAGCAGCGTGACGTACCAGCCGACCGAGGCCCGCTCGGCGGCGGTGCTGCGGGTGGTCACCGGTGTCATGCCGAAGTAGTAGTCACTGTGGGTGAGTTCGCGTTCGGCCAGGGCTGCCGCGGCGAAGATGCCGCCGACGAATTCGGCGCCGTTCGCGCGGCACCGTCGCTCGAAGCGAACGGCGGTGTCCTCGTCGAACAGCGTCACCGTGCGGTGGGCACTGCGGGTATAGGGGCCGGTGTGTTTGCCCAGATCCAGCGGGAAGACGGGCAGGCTGCCGCCGTTGCCCCGGATCAGTTCCAGCCATTTCTGCACGCCGGGCGAGGTGAGCGACATGGTTGCCGTGTATGCCCGCTCGGCCGTGCAATAGTCGAGATAGCTGGCCGCGGGCGCGAGTAGGTCCGGGGTCTCGTCCCACACTTCGCGGGCGTAGAGCAGGGCGAGATCGAACCCGGACAGGTACTGCCCGAACCCATCGGTGTGCAGATGGTCGAACGCGAGATAGAGCGTCGTCGAATCGTCCCGCTCGATCACCCCGAAGGTGAAGCAGTCCCAGTCGAAGGGTCCCGGCGTCGTTTTCTGCACGTGGTCGCGGACCGTGTCCGGATCGTCGACCCAGCCGCAGTCGATCGGCACGAACTCGACGTCGGCCTCGGGGACAAGGTGCCGCACGATCGCGCCGTCGGCCCCGATCCGGAACCAGGTCCGGAAGGTGTCGTGCCGCAACAGGAATGCGTTGACCGCGCGGGTCATCGCGTGCCGGTTCAGCTCGCCGGTCGGGATCTCGGCGGTCACCAGGCACAGCCCGGAGTACCGGAACTCCGCGGCGGCGTGCCTGCGGGCCAGTCGCAGGTATTGCTCCTGCTGGTGCGAGGGCGGGGCCGGGTGGACCGGTGCCAGCCGGGCGCGGGCCGCCGACTCCGGCGACGCCGTCCAGGTGGTCAACCGGCCGGGCGCCGGCTCCCATTCATCGATCAGGCCGAAATCGACCATGCCACAACCTCTTTTCGACGACGGCCGGTCATGCGGGAGCCCCCACGGGGACCGGAACCGCCTCGGCGGCACCGTTGGCACGCGCGTCACCGATCAGCGCGGCCGGGTTCGGTGCGGACTGTGCCTTGGCGGACTCCGCGGCCAGGATCAGCTCGGCCACCTTCGGTCCGGCCTGCTCCAGGCTGAAGGACCGGCCCATCTGCAGCGACATCAGGTCGATGCCGAGGGTCTTGGTGACCCGGGCGCCGAGCTCGACCGCCATCAGCGAGTCCAGGCCGAGTTCGGGCACCGGAACCGTCATATCGATGGATTCGACCGGCACGCCCATCACCACGGCGAGTTCCTCGGCCATCTTGCGGGCCACGAAAGCGCCGCGTTTGCCCTCGTCGATCGCGGCCACCTCGGCACGCAGCTGGGCCAGCTCCGAGGTGTCCTTGGCCGAGACCTGCGCCAGCGCGATGGTGCGCCCGGTGCGGGTCAGCTGCGGGAAGGTGCCGGTCAGCTTGGCCCAGTCGGTCGGGATGATGCCTGCCCGCGAAATCCCCAGGCGCAGAGTCTGTTCCAGGTACGCGGTGGCGTCGGCCATGTCGATCGGGTCGAAGCCGACCAGGTCGAGGTACTTGACCGCGGTCTCGTCGGCAGCCATGCCGCCGGTCGCGCCGGACAGATGCCCCCAGCCGACACACAGTGCCCGCTGGCCCGCCTTGGCCCACTCCTGGGCCATGGTCTCCACCGCGACGTTGGCCGCGCAGTAGTTGTACTGACCGTAGATGCCGTACATCGAACCGCCGGAGGAGCACAGCACGAACATGTCCAGGTCGATCCCGGCGTCGGCCACCACTTCGTGCAGCACCCTGGCGCCGTGCACCTTGGGGCGGTACACGATGTCCAGTTCCTGCCGAGTCATGGCGTCCAGGCGGTTGTCGGCGACCGAACCGGCCGCGTGGAATACACCGCGCAGCGGACGGTCGGGGGCATCGGCCCGGCCGACGATCGCCGCCATCGCGTCCGGATCGGTGACGTCGGCCAGCTCTTGCAGCACCTCGACACCGGCGGCGTGCCAGGCCGCGAGCTGACGCCTGGCTTCCTCGGTGCGCGCGCCACCGCGGCCGACCAGCACCAGCCTGCGCGCGCCGCGCAGGGACAGCCAGCGCCCGATGGCCATCCCGAATCCGCCGAAGCCGCCGGTGATCAAATAGGTTCCGTCCGAGTGGATGTCGACCTGCGGCAGATGCGGCCGCACTGCGGGCAGCGCCGAATCCATCCGCAGGGCGATGCGGGTCAGGCCGGTCGAGCGGATGGTCTCCTCGAACGCGCTCGCCACGTCGTCGGTCTCGAACAGCCGGTAGGCCAGCGGCGTGTAGGTGCCTGCGAGGACCTTTTCGTAGACCCGCTGCAGCAGCGCGATCAACCGTTCCGCGTCGGCGGCGACCAAGCGGTCCAGATCCATGGAGTAGTAGGCCACGTTCTTGTCGAAGTTGGCCAGCTCGAGCAGTCCGCCCGTGTAGATGTCGGCCTTGCCGACCTCGACGATGCGACCGAACTCGGCCAGGGCGTTGAAGTTCTGGCGCAGGATCTCACCGGGCGCGCTGCTGAGCACGACCTCGACGCCCTTGCCGCCGGTGAGCGCGAGCACGTCGTCGACGAAGTTCAGCGAGCGCGAGTCGAGCGCGTGATCGGCGCCGAGCGAAAGGATGTGCGCGCGGCGTTCGTCGGTGCTGGCCGTGCCGATGATCCGCGCGCCCCGGTCCTTGGCGACCTGGATGGCGGCCGTGCCGACGCCGCCGGCGGCCCCGTGGATCAGCACCGTCTCTCCGGGTGCCAGCCGCGCCAGATCGTGCAGTGCGTATTCGGCGGTGCCGAAAGCGATGGTGCTCGTGCAGTACGCGGGGTCTGCGTCCGCGGGCAGCGGGATGGCCCGTGCCCGCTCGACCACCACGTAGCGCTGCATCATGCCCTTGGTCGCGATGGCGACCAGATCGCCCACCGCGAGGTCGGTGATGCCGGACCCGACCCGCACCACCTCGCCGACCCCCTCCATGCCGGGCACGGTGCCGAAGTAGGTCGGTGCCAGCTCGCGTTCGCCGAGCAGCCCGATGACTTTCAGCGGGTCCTTGTAGTTCAGGCCGATGACCTTCATCCGGACCTCGAGCCGGCCGGGTCCCGGTTCCGGGCGCGGGCACTGCCGCCAGGCCAGCGCCGACAGCACGCGAGTGCGGGGCAGCTCCAAGGCGAAGTTGGCCTGCGGGTCGGTCAGTGGTTCAGCGGTGTCCAGCGCCTCCAGGCGATCGGGCAGCGGCTTGGTCACCAGTGGGGTCCACCGGGTGTCGGAGCGGAGGGCGACCTCGTCGGTGTTGTCGCTCCAGAATGCCCCGGGGACAGCGAGTTCGGTGACCAGGTCGGCTGTCTCGGTCTCGGGTGCCACGTCGATCAACCGCCAGCGCAGTGCGGTCTGCTCGTTGAGCAGCACTCGGTGCGCGCCGGCGAGGGCGGCATGATGCGGGTCGGCGACGGCGGGATCGTCCGGTATCGCGAACGCGCGTTCGGTCACCAGGGTGGCGTGGCACTGGCCGTCGGCGAACCGCTCGGCCGCCTGCTCGGGCTGCTCGGGGTAGGCGAAGCCGTTGACCGCCACGGCGATCCGCTGCAATGTCCACAATTGGTCGATGTCGTCCGCGGCGGTGTCGGCCACCACGACGACGTGCAACCGCTGGGTGTTCTCGGCGCGCGCGGCCGCCAGCAGCTCGGTCAGGCCGGCCGCTGGCTCGTCGCCGGGCACGGCACGGTGCAGCCGCGCACCGGGCAGCGCCTCGGTCAGTGCGCGCGCCCGGCGCTCGGCGTCGCCGAGCGCGACGACCACCGTGCTCACCGAATCCTGCGGCAGCGCGGTCGGATCCAGCGGATCCCTGGCCCGCATGGTCTCGATGTAGAAGAAGTCGGCCATCCGGCGCAGCGGATCCTGGCCCGGCGTGAGCGCGCCGATCTGCAGACCGCCCAACCGCATCACCAGGTTGTGTTCCTCATCGAGCAGATCCACGTCGGCCCGCAGCCGCGCCCGAGGATCGCGCCGGGCGACCACGGTGATCCGCTCGGGCAGCGGCGCCACCACACGCACGGATCCGACGCCGACCGGCACCAGGGTGCCCTCGTCGACCCGGGATTCGGCGAACAACAGCGCCGCGGTCTGCATCGCGGCGTCGACGACGGCGGGGTGGGCGAAATGGCCGGAGCCCGCGGCGATGCCGCCGTCCACGATCGCTGTCGCCGCGTCCCTGCCGACCCGCGCGGACAGCACGCGCTGGAACGACGGACCGTACTGCAGGCCTGCCGCGGCCAGGCCGCGGTAGAACAGCTTCGGGTCGACGTCCACGCCAGCCCCGACATCCGGGACCTCGACCCGGGTCTGCTTGTAACTGCCGGTCAGCATGCGGCCGGTCGCGTGCAGCGTCCACGCGGTGCCGGTGGCCGAACGCGAGCGGATCAGGAAGCGACCGCTGGCCTCCTCCACGGTCAGCGAGACCAGCGGGACATCCGGCGCTCCCATGATCAGCGGCGCCACGAACCGGACCTGCTCCAGCGCAACACGTTCCACGCCGAGACGTTTCGCGGTGGCGCTGAGCGCCGCGTCCAGGTACGCCGCGCCCGGCATGATCTTGACCCCATTGACGACGTGATCGGCCAGCCACGGCAGCAATTCGGTACCGACCTGCAGCAGCCAGTCCGGCCTGCCCTCGATGTCCGGGTCGCCGAGCATGGCGTAACTGCCGGGCGTGCCGAGCCTGGCCTGTTCGAACAGCGGCAACGCCGAGTACAGCCGGGTCCGCTGCCACGGGTAGCGCGGCAGCGGCACGTGCGGCGTCGCGGCCCGCCCGGGCGGGAAGAGCGCGTCGAGGTCGAGCACGCCCGCGCCGTAGAGGCCGATGAGGGTGCGCCGGATGCTGTCGGAGTCGCGCTGCTTGCGATCCAGCGTCGGCACTGTGGTGCCGTTGACGTCCGCGCCGAGCAGTGTCTCGCGGATGTTGCCCGACAGCACGGGGTGCGGACCGACCTCGAGAAAGACCCGGCGCTCGGCGATGAGCGTGCCGATGGCGTCGGCGAAACGCACCGGCTCGCGCACGTTGGCACACCAGTACTGCGCGTCCCAGTCCGGTCCGGTCACCTGCTCGCCGGTGACCGAGGACACCAGTGGCACGTGCGGTGCCTGGGGTTCGAGCTCGGCGAGCACGTCGCGCAGCTCGGCCAGAATGGGGTCCATCAACCGGCTGTGATACGGCACCTCGACCCGCAGCGGTCGCGCGAAAACCCCTTCCTCGGTGAGCTTTTCACCGATCTCGTCGAGTCGGTCGACGTCGCCGGACAGGGTCAGCGAGCTCGCGCTGTTGATTGCGGCGATATCGACCCGAGGATCGTCGGCGACGAGTTCGTGCGCCTGTTCGCGCGACAGGCCCACGGCGAGCATGCCGCCGGACCCGGCGGTGCTCGCCTGCAGACGGGCACGATGGTAGGCGACCAGGACCGCGTCGCGCAGCGAGAGCATGCCGCTGACGTAGGCCGCGGACACCTCGCCGACACTGTGGCCGACGATGGCCGCGGGCTCGATGCCGTACCGCGCGAGTTCGCGCACCAGCGCCACCTGCACCAGGAAGTTCGCGGGCTGCGCGACCTCGGTGCTGGTGACACGCGAGTGCTCTTCGGGCTTCAGCAGTTCCTCGATGATCGACCAGCCCGCGATCGCGCGGAACTCGTCATCGATCTGCCGGGCGGTCTCGGCGAAAACGCCCTCGGCGCAGAGCAGTTCGCGGGCCATACCCCACCACTGCGGGCCCATGCCGGAGAACACGAACACCGGCTCGGTGGTGCGCGCGACGATGGTGCGCACCGCGTCGCGGCCCTCGCCGCCCGCGAACGCGCGCAGGTCACGGACCAGCTCGTCGGTGTCGCCGAGCAGCATGCCGGTGCGGAACTGGTGGTGCGCCATCCTGGTCCACGCGGCTTCGGCCAGCCGGTGCGGTTCCACGCCCGCGGTGATCAGATCGGCGAACCGGCCGGACAGCGCCCGCGCCGCGGCGGTGCTGCGCGCCGAAATCGGCAGCACGCCATAGTGTTCGGGCGCCGCCGCGGCCTCGACCACGGTGGCGGGCTGGTATTCCCGCAGGATGGCGTGCGCGTTGGTGCCGCCGTAGCCGAAACCGTTCACCGCGATGGTCATCGGCGGGGCGTCCGCGGGCAGCGGCTCGGCCTCGGTCTGCACGTGCAGGCCGAGCTCGTCGAAGGGAATGTCGGGGTTGGGCTTGTCGATCCAGCCCTGCGGCGGGATGGTGCGGTGCTGGATGGCCAGCGCCGCCTTGATCACACTGGCGACGCCTGCCGCTGCCTCGGTGTGCCCGATGGTGGACTTCACCGAGCCGACGCCCAGCGAGCGTGTCCGTTTGTCCGGGACGCCGTAAACCTTTCCCAGCGCGCGCAATTCGACCGGATCTCCGACCAGTGTGCCGGTGCCGTGCGCCTCGACGTAGGTGATCGACTCCGGTGCCAGCCCGGCCCGCGTGCACACCGCGCGCGCCAGGGACTCCTGGGAATCGGCGTTCGGGACGGTGATCGCGGTGGTGCGGCCGTCCTGGTTGGCGCCGGTCGCCTCGACCACGGCATAGATCCGGTCGCCGTCGCGCACCGCGTCGTCGAGCCGCTTCAGCGCCACCATGCCCGCGCCCTCGCCGCGCCCGTAGCCGTCCGCGCCGGCGTCGAAGGATTTGCAGCGCCCGTCCGCGGCGAGGAAACCGCCTTTGCACATCAGGACGAAGGTCTCCGGCTGCAACATGACGTTGACGCCGCCCGCCAGCGCAACCGCGCAGTCACCGTTCGCCAGCGCCTGACACGCCAGATGGAAGGCCACCAGCGACGACGAGCACGCGGTGTCGACCGTGATCGCGGGCCCGACCAGGTTGAGCGCGTAGGCGATCCGGTTGGACAGCATGGTGTAGGACGCGCTGGCGGGGGTGTGCATGTCGGTGTGGAACAGCGCGGGGCCCACCACACCGATCACCGATTGGTCGACCACGAATCCACCCACGTAGACCCCGACCGAGCCGCCTGAGGCGCGCCGCGCGATCCCCGCGTCGTCGAGCGCCTCCCACGTGACCTCCAACATCAGGCGCTGTTGCGGGTCGAGCACCGTGGCCTCGCGCGGCGAGATGCCGAAGAAGTCCGGATCGAACTCCCAGGGATCGGTGGTCATAAACGCGCCGCGCTTGGTGTAACTGCGGCCGGGGGTGCGCGGTTCCGGATCGTAATAGCGGCGATAGTCCCAGCGATCGCCGGGCATATCGATCACCCCGTCGCGCTTGTCGAGGACGAATTCCCAGAAAGTGTCCGGTGAGTCGATCCCGCCCGCGAAACGGCAACCGATTCCGACAATCGCGATATCCGACATGACATCCTCCCGGGCCGGAACGGGCTGAGCACCAATCATTTTCCGGCACCCTGTGAATAGGCGCAGCTGACAATGCGCTTACATTAACGGTCATCACAGCGGCGCTCTCGGTTTCAGGGACACCTCACAATCTGGTCGCGACAAGTTTGTGGAATTTCGAGCACGCCCGAGGACGCGGCGTGAAACCAATTGCGATCGCATATGTTTCACGTGACCGGCCGGTGTGCCGGGCCAGGATCGCGGGGTCGGAAAGGCTGCGAAGTTGAGCGAGTTCACCCACTGGATAGATCTGCTCGTCCGGCGGCGGTTCAGCGTGCTCGTCCTGGTGGTCGGCGGCCTGCTCGCGCTCGGCGTCTACGGCCTCGGACTGCACAGCCACCTCAGCGTCAGCGGCTGGGACGATCCCGGCTCCGAGTCGGCGAAAGCCGCGCGACTCAAAGACCACGCGTTCGGCAACGATCACGTCGCCGACCTGTTGCTGCTGTTCCACGCACCCGCGGGCGCGACCGTCGACGATCCCGGCTTCGCCGCCACCGTCACCGCCCACCTCGACAGCCTGCCGCAACGGTTCCCGGACGAAATCATCGCGGTCAACGGCGCCTACTGGGAAACCGAGACCGGTCTGGCCGTGCCGGAGATCTTCGGCACCGAGGACCGCGAGCACGCCTTCGCCTCGATCGCCGTCCGCGGCGACGACGACACCACCGTGCTGAACAACTACCGCGAGATCGCCGACGAGCTGACGCTTCCCGGGGTCGAGATGGAGATCGCGGGCGGGCAACCGGTCGCACTCGCGCTCAACGACACCATGGCCCACGACCAGCGCCGCATGGAACTGATCGCGATCCCGGCGGTCGCGCTGCTGCTGTTTTTCCTCTTCGGCGGGGTCGTCGCCGCGGCGCTGCCGCTGGCCGTCGGCGGGCTGACCGTGCTCGCCGCGTGGGGGATCGTTCGGTTTCTGACCACCTTCATGGAGGTCAACTCCTTCGTCTCGCCGGTGGTTTCGATGATCGGGCTGGGCCTGGCCATCGATTACGGACTGTTCATCGTCAGCCGGTTCCGGGAAGAACTGGCCGCAGGCCGGGACGTACCCGACGCGGTGCGACGCACGGTCGCGACCGCGGGTCGCACGGTGGTGGTCTCCGCGACCATCGTGGTGGCCGCGGCGGGCGCGATCCTGCTGTTGCCGCAGGGGTTCCTGCGCTCGTTCGCGCTCGGCGCGATAGCGACGGTCGCGCTCGCGGCGGCGATCTCGGTGACCGTGCTGCCTGCCATGCTGGCCGTGCTCGGCCGCCGCGTGGATTGGCTGGGCTTCAATCGATTTCATGCCCGTCGGGCCGATACCGACCAGCGGAACAACCCGTGGGGCCGGATCGCCGGGTGGGTCATGCGGCGGCCGATCCTGGTGGGGGTGCCGGTGGTGACGATCCTCGTGCTGCTCATCGCCCCGGTGCGCGATGTCGCGTTCGGCGGCATCTCCGAGCGTTTCCTGCCGCCGGAGCATCCGACCCGGCTCGCGCAGCAGCACTTCGACGAACTGTTCCCGCTGCGTCAGATCAATCCGGTTGAGCTCGTGGTGATCACGCGCGCCGACACCGACATGGACACGGTGCTGGACACCGCGAACCAGGCGCCCGGCCTGAAAGCGCCCTTCCCCGCGCCGCTGCACGCGCCGTCCCAGCTCGGCGTCTTCACGACCTCGACGGTCGTGCGGGATGCGCGCTCGGCGGACGCGACCATCGACTACCTGCGTGCCATGCCACTGCCGCCGGGTACGAGCATGCTGGTCGGCGGCCAATCCGCCATCGAACGCGACAGTGTGGACGCACTACTGAACCGGATGCCGTGGGTTGTCGTGCTGGTCTTCCTGCTGACCACGGCGCTCATGGTGCTGGCCTTCCGTTCGCTGGTGCTGCCGTTGCAGGCGGGGTTGCTGAACCTGCTCGGGCTCGGCACCACCCTCGGCGTTCTCACCTGGATCTTCGTCGGTGGCAACGGCGCCGGGCTGTTGAACTTCACCCCGCAGCCGATCATGGCGCTCGTTCTGGTGCTGATCATTGCGGTGATCTACGGCCTGTCCACCGACTATCAGGTGTTTCTGCTGGCCCGGATCCATGAGGCACGCAGCGGCGGGGCGGCGAACACCGAGGCAGTGCGCGTCGGTATCGCGCGTACCGGGTGGATCATCTCCGCCGCCGCGCTGATTCTGGTCGTGGTGTGCGGCGCCTTCGCGCTCTCGGATCTGGTGATGATGCAGTACATCGCGATCGGCATGGTCACGGCGCTGGTCATCGACGCGACCGTCCTGCGGATGCTGCTGGTGCCCGCGACGATGCGGCTGCTCGGTGAGTTCTACTGGTGGGCACCCGGCCCGCTGCGCCACGTCAGATCAGCTGGGAGCGAGTCGAAAACCGCGGCGCCGCGAGTCGACGTCGACGAACCGGCCGCCGAGTCCGCGGAGTCGGCGGCCGCCGTGGAGTCGCGCCGGTAGCGCACCGGATCAGGCGGCGGTATTGCGGCTCCACGGCGTCGCCCCGAGAGTCCGGCGATCGGGCAACGCCAGGGTCAGCACACCGAGCCCGAGAGCCGTGACCGCGATCGCGGAGAGCATGGTCATACTGCCGGTCAGCGTGTGCGCCCGGAAGAAGAGCGCGCTGAGCACCGCAAGCCCGACCGAGTTGCCGATCTGCTCGACGGTGGGCAGCAGACCCGACGCCTCACCCATATCGCGGTCGTCCAAGCCAGCGAGCATGATCGGTTGCAGCGGAACACCGAAGACCCCGACCCCGAAGCCCGCCAGAAACACCGGGCCGGTGACCAGCGCGAGGTTCACCGCGCCGTCGCCGATGTAGAGGTAGCCGACCCCCACCGCGACCCAGCAGCCGAAGAACGCGACACCCGCGGCGAGCACCCGAATGCCGAAGCGGTGCACCAGAATCGGCGAGATGAGGGCACCCACGCCGGCACCGATCGCGAACGGTGTCATGGCGGCGCCGGTCCGCAGCACGGAGAAGTGCAGCACATCTTGCAGCAGGATCGACACGGTGAACACGAACGCGGTGAACAACCCGAAGAAGATGGTCACCAGCACCGAGCCGACCGCGAATCCCTTGTCGCCGAACAGATCCAGCCGTACCAGCGCGATGCCGCCGCGCCGCCTGGTCGCCCGCTCGTAGGTCACGAACAGCCCGCCGAGCGTCAGGGCCGCCACGAGATAGGCACCGTGCGCCGGTCGCCAGCCGCCGTGTTGGCTGTCCGACAGGGCGAACAGCAGCAGGAACAGCGCGGCCGTGGCGATGGCGGAGCCGCGCAGATCCAGTGGTGGCCGCTGTGGCGCGGGCCCGATCCGCAGGTACTTCATGGCCAAGCCGATGGCGAGGACACCCAGCGGCAGGTTCATCAGGAAAATGACGTGCCAGCCCAGTCCGAATGGATTCAGGGTGACCAGCGCCCCGGCCACGATCGGGCCGAGCATGCCCGCGAACCCGGCCGTCGCGCCGTACGCGGCGAAGGCGTAGGGCTGATGGTCGCGTCGGAAAGCGGCCGTGATGACCGCGATCGTCTGCGCCGCCATGCCCGCCCCCGCCACCCCCTGAACGACCCGGGCCACCACCAGTTCCATTGCGCTGTCCGACATTCCACACCAGAGTGAGGCAAGGGTGAAAGCGACGGCAGACCACAGGAACATCAGGCGACGACCGAGGATCGCGCCGAGGCGGGCAGCGCTGAGCAGCACGCAGGCGAAGGCCAGCGAATATCCCGCCACCAACCACAACTGCTGGGACTGCGACGCGCCGAGCTCTCCCGTGATCACCGGCAGCGCGGTGGTCACGATGGTGACGTCGATCATCTGCATGAACACCGAGATCAGGCAGGCCCCGAAGGAGCCGAGGGCCACCGCCGCTTCGCCGCGAGTCATGTGAGCGCCTCCTCGAACATCGGCCAGGACTTGTGCAGATCGTCTTGCCAGTAGCCCCACGAGTGGGTGCCGGTGGGTCGCAGATCGAAGGTTGCGGACACGTTCGCCGCACGCAACCGCTCTTGCAACTGGCGGGTGCACAGGGCGGCGACCACTTCTATCGGTGCCCCGAACATGAGCTGGTAGAGCAGCATCACGGGGTCGCCGCCCGCGCCCTCGAAGGTCTCGTTCGGTCCAGGCAGCCCGGTGCCGGCCGCGACATAGACGGCGGTGCCACGCAACTTGTCGGCGTGCACATAGGGGTCGTGCGCCCGCCAGGCCGGATCACTCGGCGGCCCCCACATATTGACGATGTTGCCGCGCTGGGTGGTGACCACGGCCTGGACGATGGCCTGCCCCTTGGGGTCGCTGGTCTGCACACACCCGCTGTAGGAGCCGATCGCCCGATAGAACCCCGGTGCGGCCAAAGCCAATTGGAACACCGAGGTACCCGCCATCGACACCCCCGCGATGGCGTTCGCGCCGGTGCCGCGGAATTCTTGGTCCACCAGGGGCGGCAACTCCGCGGTCAGGAAGGTAGCCCAGCGCTGCTTCCCCAGTATCGGATCATCAGCCCGCCAGTCGGTGAAATAGCTCCCCGCGCCATCCAGCAGGACAACGACATTTACCTGCTTGTCGGCGAAGAACTCGGCGACATCGGTACGGTCGAGCCAATTTCCATCCGTGCCCCCACTGGAGCCGTTGAGCAGATACAAGGCCGGCGCGGGTGCCTCCGGATCCGCCGCCCGCAACAACGTCATCCGCACCACCCGCTCCATCGCCGCCGAATACACCTCGAGCTGTATCCGGCTACCGAGCCCATGGCGAAGGCCCACGATGCGGGACGAGTCCGCCTGGGCAGGCGCGATCATCGATACGCAAGCGAGAAAAAACGAAGCGGCAACAAGCACTATGCCCCTTCGCCGCAATTGTTCGACCATGACCACTCCTGCCCCGGGATAAGACGGCTCCGGTTGGCAGTCAAGAACATGCACAGCGGACACGCTCGGTATCCGAACATTCTTGTGGCCGTTACCAGTCAGGGCGGGGTCTTCATCGAGTGGGTCCACAAAGGCATCCACCAGGATCACCGTTTCGCGCGTGATGGACGGGTATTCGCATTTCAACTCGGAGCCTTTCCCGATGGACTTCCGAGTCTGAGCCATCTGCTTCAGCTCGGTGATTGGCTGGTCCGGGCGAATGCGCGCACGGTCCGCTCGATCGGGGTCGCCTGGTCGATCTGTTGTACGGCGGCACTGACCCGCCCCGACGGCGCGGTCGAATGCTGCGGCCGCGACCTGCCGTCACTGTGCGCACAGATGCCGCGCATGAATTGCTCCCTGCTGCCGGTTCCGCCGAAGAACCCCATCGCAACCCAGCCCGGCCCGTCCGGGGCCGTCGAAAGCGAGTGTGAATTGCTCGGTTTCGAGCAGGGCCTGAAGGCGGTGGTGGCGAGCGTCAGGAGCCCCGGCGGTGCTGCCGAGATCAGCGCTCGCTACCTGGTCGGCGGCGGCAGCAGCGTGGTCCGCAAAGCCGCGGACATCGGCTTCGAGGGCTCGACCGACGAAGGTGGGCACCTGACTTCTCCAAATAGCCGCGGCCACAGGCGATCCGAACCAGCTGCCAGTTGCCAACCGTCGGCAAGCCGGTGATGTCCTCGCCGGTGGTCGGAGATCAGTTTCGCCGTTCCCGGCCGGCGCAAGATCCTGAGCACCGTGTGCTCGGCGCCCAATCCAACTGCACCCCATACGCATTGCTCGGAAACTCTAGTGCCGGAGCCTCGTGACAAAACTCATTTTTCCGGGGCGGATCGTTGGGGTGCGAGCGATAATCGGACAATTAGGAGGGGACTTCGATGAGATTCATTGGCGCGCGCAATATGCGGCTGTTGGTGGTGCTCGGTTGCGGCGCACTGGTTGCCGCGTGCACCGCCACACCAGAAGGCGCACGTGCGGAACCGGACCTCGGCAAGTACTACAGCCAGCGGGTCGAGTGGGGGTCGTGCGCCGGGTTCGCGGGCATCGAAGATACCGGTAACGAGGTGCAGTGCGGGCGGGTGCGGGTGCCGATCGACTACGACAAGCCCGAGGGCAATACCGCGCAGATCGCCGTTTCACGGATGGCCGCGCGTGGGAAGCGGATCGGGGCGGTGGTCGTAATCCCAGGCGGTCCAGGCCAGCCTGGGCTCGGCGTGCCCACGGTCTTCGGGAAGTCGGGGCTCGGTGTGAAATTCGATGTCGTCAGTTTCGACCCGCGCGGGCTCGGCGCATCCACCCCGCTGGTGCGCTGCGTCTCGCAGGAACGGCTCGAGGCGATACAGCTGCGGGCGATGACGGATATGTCGCCGACCGGAGTCGCGAGGTCCGAGCAGGACAATCGCGACTACGTCGCCGAATGCGTCGCGAAGACGGGTACCGAGCTGCTCGGACATCTCGGCACCCGCGAGGCAGTCCGGGATCTCGATATCATCAGGGCCGCGCTCGGTGCGAACCAGCTCAATGCACTGGGCGTCTCCTACGGTTCGCGAGTGGGCTCGAGCTATGCCGAACGCTTCCCCGACAAGGTGCGCGCCCTGGTGCTCGACGCCTCACTCGATCCGGCGGCCCGGATGTCCGACCCGGTCAAAACCAATGCCTCGCTGCAATCGGCATTCCAGACATATGCCGACAGCTGTGTCCAGGAGAGCGCCTGTCCGCTGGGAACCGACAGCGCTGCGGCGACCGACCGGCTACGCAGGCTGATCAACCCGCTCCTGGATCGGCCCGCGGCGACCCGTGACTCGCGGGGACTGAACTATCTCAACGGACTATCCGCAGTGATCTACTCGCTCTACATCCCCCAGCTGTGGCCGCTGGTCACCACGGGGCTGCGCGAGCTTGCCGGCGGCAACGGCGATACCCTGCTCGAACTCTCGGATCAGTTCCGCGGCGTGGTCGACCGCTCGGCAGGGCAGGCAACTCGGTGCCTCGACGAACCGCGTACGACGGATCGAGCAAAGGCCGCCGAGGAGATCAAGCTCGGCATCGACGCGGCGCCGTTCGCCGATACCGGCCGCTTCCAAGGTCAAGCGCCACTGGATGTTTGCGCGTTCTGGCCGGAGCAACCGACCAGTAAGCCGCATCAGATATCCGGGATCGAAGCTCTGCCAAAGGTTCTCGTCGTCGCCACCACTGGCGATCCGGTAGCGCCCTATCAGGGCGGAGTGAATCTGGCTCGCGCCCTGAACGCTTCGCTCATCACAAACGATGGTCCCGGGCACAGCGGATTCCTGCGCGGAATCCACTGCGTGGACAAGCTTGTCCTCGCCTACTTCGAGCAGCTGACCGCACCGGGCGATATCACCTGCCGCAAGAGCTCATAGTCTCGAAATGGGCTGATTTGGCCACCTTGCCAATCTCGACCGATGGCCGGAGTCGATGTCGAGCCCATCACCACCGAGCAAATCAGTTATCGGCCAGCTGCTTTCGAAACTCCTGCCGCCAATGCGGGTCCTGACGCAGGACCACGACCAAGCCCAGGGCTTCTCGAACCGGTAGGCGGAGCGCGTCGGCCATGGCGCGGGCGGCCATGGCGCGGTTCTGCCAGACAACCTGGTCGTCGTAGACGGAGCGCATCACCCGGGACTCGGCATGCACGCGGCGCAGACGTAGCTCCAGGGCCGAATCGTCGGCGATGCCGGGGCGATCGTCCTCTCTCAGCAGGGGGAGTGCGGCGGAGACCTCGTCGTAGGTGTCGAGCCCGGTCTCGGCGGCCAGTGCGGTCATCTGTGTGGCGAGTACGCGGCGTAGGTGCTCGGGTGTCGCGGCGTCGACCAAAGCGGCGAACCGGTCAGGCACGGATACCCGCTGGTTGCCGTCGGCGGGGAGCAGGGGCAGGATTTGCGCGCTGTCGAGGTCCCCGTTCAGGCCGGGTGGGGGCAGTGGGACGCCACAGCGGCGAACGACCGCCTCACACACCGCCAGCAACTGTTCGCGACGCTGCTCGGGTGTGGATTCCTGACCGAGCGGCGGCATAAGGCTGGACACGCACCCCCGGTCCGGATCCCAGCGCGCCGCCCACTCGTCGTGCGGCGGCAGGCCGGGGAAGACCTCGAACGGGTCGCGCGTGCCGTCGGGCACGACGGCCGATCGGGTGTCGTAAGTTGTCACCAGTTCGCCGTTGTCGAAGAGGGACACCACGATCGAACCGGTCTGGGTCGAGTAGCTCACCGACATCGCGCGGGTGCCACGCGACGCACGGCGCAGCACCTCGACACGCGTGCCCTCGAAACCATGGAAACCTTCCTGGAAGCCGAACGCCCAACCGTCGTGGGTTCCCACACGCACGACCGGCAGCAGCGCGCTGTTCCCACCCCCGGCCTTACTTCGCCCCCGCGGCTGCCGGGTCTCGGGCAACGCTCCGAACCGGCGCAGGAGTTCGGTCTCGTCCAAGCCTTGGGCGAAGGTCAGACAGAACGAGTCGAATCCGCTCGGCCAGTTCTTCGTCGGTTTCGCACGGGAGATCGGCCGCTGCGGCGCGGCGACGACCGGGTCGGCAGCGGCGGAGGCGAGGCCGAGCACGGACTGGGGCTCGGATCTGGGCTCGGGAGCGAACTCCCACAGCAACATCCCGTCGTCGGCGACAGGGACGTACGGTAGCCCCACGGTCATGACGGTTCTGCCCTCCAGAGAGTCAGCGACCTGTTCCAGGAAGGCTGCGAGGCTCGCCCAGTTTCCGAAGCTCGCGCCCTCGGACTTCTCCTGCTCACCCACTGCGCTGAACGACTCGCCTCGATGGCAGTCCACGACCAACGCGGCCGCAGTGACGTCGCCGGCGAAGGTGACGAAATCCTGGTGCCGGTAGCCATCGATCGGCGGGTCCTCGCCGTGCTCGGCCCACACTTTGTGGTGCATCCGGCTCGAGGTGAGGATCTCGGCGAGAGTGTAGGGCTGATAGCCGGGGAAGCTGAAACTCCCCTCCCCGGAGGAGACTCCGTCGTGATGGCGCAGATACGCGACCAGATCAGCCGGGAACTCCACCCCCAGTTCGGCAGCCGCGGCACTGATGGCCTCCGATGCGGCTGGAGGCCGCAGCGATGCGTAGGTGCGCGGTGCGTGCGCGGCGAGCCAGGAGTCGATCCGCCGCAGGGATTCTTCGATGGGGGAGACGGACATTGTCCGATCATCACATCCACCTATGACATCGCTGCCCCCTCCGGAGACCGACTCGGCCGTCCCCACCCTGGCGGCGCGCTGATCGGCGCAACGCTGGCCGGACCTGCCACCGGTCGAGAATCGCCCAGCCTGTGGGTCTTTCACGCATCACGCTGGAGGTTTGAAACGCGCGGGTTGCGGCATGAGCGCGCACTCTTGTCGACTGAAGTCAGTGGCTGAGATGAGCCGAAGCCGTCTGCTGTAGAACGTCTTCGCTGATTATCGGATGTTGTTGGTAGTAGCCGCCGAAGCCCGACAGCGTTGCGTTCGTGGCGAGGATTTTCGCGTGATCCCCCGGCTAGGCGCCGTTCTCGGCTTCCAGCACGGCCACCAGTTTCTCCAGCACGGGCAGCGCCCGCTGCAAGGCCTGCTGTTCACGTGCGCTCAGTTGCTGCAACGCCCTGGCCAGAGCGGTCGAACTCAACTGGTTGTAGCGATCCAGGATCTCGCGGGAGGCGGGGGTGAGCGACAGTCCGACGGCGCGGAAATCGTCGGGGTTGCTGACCCGTTCCACGAGACCGGCCTTCGCCAGGCCCTTGACGAGATTGCTGACCGTCGACGGGGCCACCCGCATCCGCTCGGCCACGAGCCGCGGGCCTATCGTGCCGTGCTCGGGCAGGGCACGCAACAGCTCGACCTGGCTCTCGGACACATCCGTGACCTCGCCGGTGCGCCGGATGTAGCGCCCGAGCACTCGGCGCAACGGTCCGAGCACGCGATCGAGCCGATCGGCGGTCTCCTGCAGTGACACCGTTCTCCTTTTATTTCGCAGCAAAAGTACTTCGATCATAAATCATGCCGGTGTATGCCGGTTTCCGCCACACGGCAGGTGAGTGTACTGAGGGTCACATATTGCTAAAACAGTTTTGGCTATAAAGTAATTTGCATCGAACCTCGGAAACTTCCATGCACCGCAGTCAAGGAGGTAAGACCGATGACGGAAACGATCGAAGATGCTGAGCGCACCGACCACGGTGACGGCAGCGCTGTCCCTCGGACGGGGGCCCCGATGGGCTGGGCCAGCGCCGCGGGGGTGGTCGCTCTGCCGCCGGCCACCGTCGGCGAGCCCCGCGAAGCCCTGGATCGGCTGATGATCGCCGATCGGATCGCCCGCTACGGTTGGGCTTTCGACGAAGGCGACCGTGAGGCGCTGGCGGACTGTTTGACCAGCGATGTCACGTATCAATCGGTCTATGCCGGACAGTTCCACGGCAGAACGGAGCTGCCCGCGAGCGAGGGTGTGGGGGCGTTCATGGACACGGTGACGACCGTGTGGTCGGCCTTCTCCAGCCAGCCCCGCCACATCTTCACCAACGTCGTGGTGGGCGATTTGGGCGATGACCGGGCCACCGCCTACGCCTATATGCCGTCGATCAGTGCCGACGACGCCGCGCCCCGGCTCGCCTACTGCGAGTTCATGCGGTTCGAATTCCGCCGAACCAGCGACGGCCTGTGGCGCATTTCGAGCCTCACCTACGGCATGGATGTCGACGCTCTGCTGCTCCCGCCCGGGGTCGACCTGTAACCGCCCCGAACGAGGATGCCCGATCCGGGTCGACACGGATTGGGTGCCCTCGGGCCAGCGCGGAAGCCCTGGCAATAACCGCATCATCACCCTCTACACCCGCGTGGTCGGCTCGCAGCAGTCGTAACCCGCCGACATCACAGAAGACGGTGTGGCACCAGTGAATTCACCATTCCGAGAAATATCGCTGTATTTCAACCACGGAGGTAATACCGATGACGGAAACGACAAAAGATATCGAGCACACCGATTCCCGCGACGGCAGTGCAGTCCCGGAGGCGGGGGCCCCGATGGGTTGGGCCAGCACCGCGGGGGTGGTCGCTCTGCCACCGGCCGTCATCGGGAAGCCCGGTGATGCGCTGGATCGGCTGATGATCGCCGATCGGATCGCCCGCTACGGCTGGGCCTTCGACGAGGGCGACCGCGAGGCCCTAGCGGACTGTTTGACCAGCGATGTCGTCTTTCAATCGGTCTATGCCGGACAGTTCCGCGGCGGAAAAGAGCTGCCTTCGGTTCAGGGCTTGTCCGCGGTCGTGGACCAACTGACGACCGTGTGGCCGTACTTCCCCCGCCAACCACGCCACATCTACACCAACGTGGTGGTGGGCGACCTGGCCGAGGACCGGGCCATCGCCTACGCCTATATGCCGTCGGTCATCGCCGACGACGCCGCGCCCGCGCTCGCCCACCTCGAGTTCCTCCGGTTCGGCTTCCAGCGCACCAGCGACGGCCTGTGGCGCATCTCGAACCTGTTGTACGGCATGGATGTCGACGCTCTGCTGCTCCCGCCCGGGCTCGAACTGTAACCGCCCCGGACGACCGTAAGCCGAAGGCGCCCGATCGCAGCGGTCGCGACCCGCTGGTATCACAAGGAGGCTTTGATGGCTCGTTTGCCGTATGGCGATCTCGCCGCCCTGACGCCGCAGGTCCGGGCGCAGGTGAAACTGTTCGGCGATTCGAATATCGACCGGATGCTGGCGCACGCGGACACCGTGGTCGGGCCTGTGCTCGAAACCCGGTTCGCCATGCTGGCCGAATCCGCACTCGACCCCCGACTGCGGGAAATGGTGATCCTGCTCATCGCGCACCACTGCCACTGCGCCTACGAGGCGGCCCAGCACGAGGGCTTGGTGCAGAAAGTCGGCGTGACCCAGTCTCAACGGGACGCACTCGCCGCGGGAAGGCTCACCGATCCGGTGTTCACCGACGCCGAACGTGCCGTGCTCGGCCTCGTCGTCGCCGCATTGGCCAACCAGGGAGACGTGTCCGACCAAGTTTTCGACCAGGCGCACCGCTACCTCGACGATCGGGCCGTGGTCGAGTTGATGATCGTGGTCGCGCTCTATTCCGGCCTCGCCATCCTGCTCAACACCCTGCAGGTCGACATCGAGACGACCACGCGCACGCGCCCCGATCCCGTCGATCATCGACGGGCTGTCTGAGACGGAGTTTTCCCATGTGGGTTGTCCATCGCCGCCAACGCTGCCTGGCGGTGGGCAACCCGGATGGGGCATGGTCCGCGCGCAGCGGAATGTTCGATGTCGTGGCCCCGTCACCGCGAAGTGAAAGGCGGCAATGGAATGACTGACATATTGAGACCGGCCGGGCCGCGTCGCTCACTCGGCGATCTCGAGAAATACTTCGCCGAACGGCGAGCGGTCTTGAAATACGGCATGCTGGCGGTTGGTCGACTCGACATCGATCTACTCCGCGCGGCATTCCTCGCGTTGACCGACCGTAACCCGGTGCTGTACGCGCGGATTGGGCAGGCCGGGGACCGTTACTACTTGGAACCGCAGGAGCCATACGCCTTGCCGTTCGAGATCAGTGACGGTGATCCGGACGAATTCCTCAGTGCCCCCGTGGATTCGCTCGACCAGTCCGAGCATGTAGCTCGGCTTCAGGTGGTGCGGCGCGGTGACATCGCGGCGGTGGCTTTCACGTTCAATCATGTGATCGCCGACGGTAACGCCGCCGCTGCGCTGGTGTGGGAGGTGTGGGCGAATTACACCGCGCTCGTCGAAGTCGGCGAACTGAGCGCGGCCGCGCCGCGGCCGATACCGTTCGGGCCGCAGCAACTGCTCGATCCGCACGACGCGCATCCACCCCAGCTGCCGCCGACCGAATTTCAGAGTCCCGCAACGCATCTGACCGGTGCGACCAGCTTGGCCCGGCTCACTACCGTGCAGCTGGACGCGGACCGGACGACGGGGATTATCGAGGCCGTACGTGCGCGCGGTACCACCATGCACGCGGCCGTTGCCGGTGCGGTGATCGCGGCCGAACGCAGTCTGATCGATCGCACGGGATCGGTGCCGATGCTGGTCCGATCCACGGTCGACTTCCGCGCGTTACTGCCGCTCCCGATCGAGGTACTCGATATCACCAACGGCATCGGCAACGTGATCACCGGCCAGTTGGTCGGCCCCGACGACCCGCCGCTGCGGTTGGGTGAGACGGTCGTCAGCGATATCAGGGCTCGCGTGGCCGACGGCCAGGCCGTGTACTCCAGTATCGGATTCTTCCCGACACCGCAGTTGGCGGCCGCTGCTCCGCCGATTTCCTACATCGGCAATGTGGGGCGGATTCCCGAACTGAAAGTGCCTGCGGAGCTTGCGATTACCGACATTCGATTGGCAAGCCCCAGTTTCCCGACGAACGCAGCCATGTATCTCGTGTACACCTACGGCGGCCGATTGACCATCAGTGTGCTGCAACCGGTCGACGGGATCACCGAGGCGCGCCAACAGCAATTGACCGATCGGATTATCGACGGGCTCACCAATCTGACCTGATCGCACGATGGCGGCCGATCTGCTACTGGTTCTCAGGGGTCCTCGACCCGGCCCTGTTCGGCGACAGCGACACCGACCCACGAAAGTTCATGCAGGACTACGCCGATGGGCGCAATACCACCGGGATCCCCGGCCTGCACACCGCAAGGTACGCCCCGGTGGTCGAACCGTCGATCACCGCGGGCGGGAAAGCCATGACCACCGCCGCCCTCACCTGGCTCCACTGACCACAACCCAACAGTCCGCGCAGGCGACGGAGGCAGGACCAAACCCTCGCCCCGCGCGCGGCGGGCGTTCTTCGCTGACGCAGGGCGCTGGCACGAATTGATCCGGCTCGGCAGAACGGCACGTAATTCGGCAGGAGAGTGCGTTCGGCCTGCCGCGGTTTGGCCGTATCGCTCAGCGCGCCCCGCGGCAATATCGGACGTTTAGCGGTGTCGGCACCGGCTGTGCGTGTGACGCGGCCAAGACGAGCTATCCAGCCCGAGATGCGCCCTCATCGCTGAGAAGTGAACGTGTCGCCCTCGATGCGGAGTCGGTGGTCGACATCTCGAATTGTCGAAGAAGCGGCGCGCCGTCCCATCCAGAGCTGCTAGTTGGACGAATATCTAGCCGTACGGTGACGTCGATCCGTGTTCGTCTGCCCGAGTTCGGAAACCTCCCCCTCTTCCCGCAGGAGGCCGGTATGACCACGCCCGACAACCGCAAGGCCGAACCGAATTCTTCAGCACCGTCCCTGCGTCGACGTGACGCGTTGACCCTGCCCGCCCTGCTGCTTCCGGTGCTGGCCGGGCTCTCGGCACCCGACGCGACCGCTGGACCGCTGGATCCCGGCGGTCTGTTCGGCCCGCCTGCCGACCCGGTCGTTCCTGGTCGGTCACCGGGATGGGGCACGACCATCGTCGACATCGCCGAGGGCGGATGGCGGCCGCCGCCGGGAGCCCCACCGCAGAGCTGGGAATACGCGCCGATCATTGGCATGTTCAGCGATCCCGGCTTCTACGTCTGCTATGCCCGCTGGTTTCCTGGGTGGATGAGTGCCCCGCACGTCTACCCGGTCGATCGGCATTCGATCGGGGTGTCGGGAGCCTGGAACATCGGTGCGAGTACTCGGATAGACCTCGCCTCGACCCAGCCGGTCACCGCGGGGCAATATGCCATCCGCCGAGCGGGGGCACCCCATTACGATGGAGCCCTGCCCGATGCGACCGAACCGGCGGTGTTCATCCTGTTCGGCAACGGGCCCGCGATACCGACGCTGGTAGATCCCAATCAGGCGATCTATGTTCGGGTTTGAGGCTTCTGCGTCTGCCCGCCCCCGAGTTAGCGCCGCGGGCTTCTGAGTTCACTGCGGGTGCGACGACCCCTGCGTTTGCCGTTCCAGTCGCAGACACTGCAACGCCGACGTCAGGCAAGCGCGCTCATCGGCATTTGCGTGCGTTGGGAAGCCTTGTCGACCAACGTATCTGAGCGATCGACCAGCGCGCGCTCCGCGGCATGTGCGTGGGATCGTCTTCGGGCGAGGGGAAGGACCGGTCCGGGCGATGCGCCTGCCTGCGAGGGTAGATGTCCGGCCTGAGGGCAGGCAGGTTCTCGAGTCGCCTTGCCTGTCGGTGGTCTGTGTGAGACTCCGTCCATGCGCGGCGACATCGTGTTGACGGGATCCACTCTGGATGACCGCACACCATCGAAACCTGCGCCGATGACCAGGGTCTGGGTTTCTGCCTGTTCGGGGCAACACAGTCCGTTTTCAGGGGCGCGACATTGTTATTGAGTTCACCGGCCCCATATTCGCAACGGTAGGGAGAAAATAATGGCCGAGATCATCCGGGATGCTGCCAGCGATATCGACAGCATCAACCGGCTCACTGGGAACAAGACGCGGCGTGCCGAGATCCCCGACAGCCACATCGATTTGCTCGACAAGAAGAGCTTCGCGCACCTCTCGTCGCTCGGGCCGGATGGCGAGCCGCAGTCACATCCAGTGTGGTTCGACGCCGCGAACGGTCAACTGCTCATCTCGACTGGCACCGACCGGCAAAAGTACCGCAACATCCGGCGGGACCCACGGGTATCGGTCTCAATCCTCGACCCAGAGGACCCCTACCGCTATCTGGAAGTGCGCGGCCGTGTAGTCGAGATCGAGCTCGATCCACAAAAGACGTTCCTCGACCAGCTGGCGCACAAATACCTGGGTCAGGACACCTACCCCTACCAGGAGCGGCGGGGTGTCGAGCGGGTGATCCTGCACATCCAGCCCGATCATGTTGTCGGAGGCTGAGTCTTCGATCGACCTCGGCGACACCACGTACCCTTGCCGACGGAACCAATCATTTCCGATGGTGACTAGGTCGTCGCCGACCATGTCTGATCGCCGCCATCAACCAACGCCCGCACCGCAGTTCGAAGGGCTACCTACCTGCCAGGCCCCGTGCGGCGACAACACGTAATCGGCAATACCGGACGTTCAGCGCCGCAGTGGATCTCCGGCGCAGAACGCGCGCCCAGCGGCACGGTGCGCCAGTACGCCGACCGCGCGGACGCAGTTGCGGATGGAAGCAATTTCGCGCCGGGTCCGTAGAGTTCGTCGGTCCGCCGCGAGGCGTCGAGTTGGTGGTTTCGGTTCGGCGCTGGCGAGGCGGTGACCTACCAGGCACCTCCTCGCCAGCTCGTATCCGAAACGGCACCGGATCGGATCGTGCGTCCGCATCAGGAGTGCCACAAGAGATTCGGTGCCGATCGCCACACGGATGGGCTGCGGCCCTTTGCAGCCAAATCGCTGACCAAGCCTGCTGAAAACGTCCTCGCGTAGAACCGCGAAACCTGCTCGATCCGCCAGCGCGGACACAGGACACCGAGGAGAGAACCAGCCTCCCCGCCGGCCGGATCGACTGCTACTTCATCCAGCCGGGCTCGCATCCGGCCCCGCGTCCACCGCCGACGCCGCCCGAATCGCCACCGAAGCCGCCAAGGACGCCGCCTCCGCAGCCGCCGACGCCATGGCCGACGCCAACGGCGACAGCCCCAGGGAGGTCAGGGATGAAAGGGTCGCCGACCGCGCGGCGGAGGAAGAGGAGCGGGCCGTCGAACGGTCGAAGGAAGCGGTCGGTAAACCGGATTCGGTGAAGATCCTGCGGACTCGCGATTGAGAACTACGAATTCCCAGCCTGAACTTCAACACTCGACAATCGGCACCACCGCACGTCCTGCCAGCCGAGATGATCTCTGCCCGTTGACCTTCGGCCAGCGAATGCTATTCCGGCCGTTTGACTGGTGAGGCGGATTTGTCCGGTCGGAGCCCGCGCCAGGTGGGGTGTCTCAATCGGCCGTCGGAGGTCCAACCGGTGGGAGCGCACATATTCATTTGTTGCACTACTCTTCCGACTTCGGCGGACCAGGTGGCTGCGACGCTCCTTGCCGAGTCGACCGCTGTACTGGTGCCGACGGAGACGCCCGCCTGTATGAAGGGCCGAGACATCCGGCATCCGGCTGCTTCGCCCCCGCTGCCCGGCGGAAATCACATCGGTCATTCTAGTGGCAAGCAGTATTCCTCTCCGCGGAGGACGGTGCAGTCCGCAAGGGTGTTGCCGTCGGCCTCCGTTAGGTGGACATCGACTTTCGCGACACCACCCGGCACGTCGATCTTGAGCGGGATCTCCCGATAAACGGGCCCCGTACACGTGGCGCTTGTGCTGTTGTAGTCCAGCCACGAGCCATTCTCTGCAAAAGCCCATCCCCGGCGGCAACCGGTACTCAGGCCGCGGAGGTTGCCGGCGATGAGAACCGACCGGTTGTAGAACTCGATCGTGCCAATGAAGTAGGTCGCACCGTAGACGAGTCTGAACGTGGCCGTCTCGTCGGCGGCCGCGTTAGGCGCCACGGCCAGGGTCAAACCCGCGACAGCCGCGAGCGTCGATACGACCACAGCCGCTCTCTGCGATGATCGTAAGTTGCGTGTACGCACGGTAACCCCCATTTTTTCAAAACCGTTGGTGGGAAAAACGTTAACTCTTGAGTATAAAACGACATGCGGCACTGCGTCGGTGCTTCACGATTCCCTGAAAGGTTATCCACGAGCCCTTATTCGTTAGCGCGAAGGTGACGTGCAGCCACAGACGATCACCCGATAGCTCTCGAGAATTGTGTTACTACACAACATCTCACCCATCCGGACTGCCTGACATCGACCACACCAGCGGATTTTCGCATGATTAGATAACCGCCAAATGAAAGACGTTGCCGGCCCGCGTAACCACCCCAGTGGCCCCTCCGCACATTCGCTCGTCGGCAGGAGAGGATGTTTCGCTGGCCCCGGATCGTCTCGGGGCGTTAAAGCTTCCGACATTCCGGCTGGCCTGTTCGGTCAGTGCGACCGGCGCCATGTCGCAGCGTTCAGCGAAGGTCTTCGATCACCTTCGCCAGCGCGGTCATCTGCGCCTCGTTGACCGAGAAATGGCTGACGGAGTACTCGTCACGGTAACGGCGCAGGGTGTCGGCGATGCCGCGTGCTGACCCGTGGAGGAACCCGGGCAGGTGGCGCAGCTGCGCATCGGAGAAGGTGGGCTGAAACATGCGCGGGAGTGTCAGATCGACCTCGCCGTGCCCCTCGACCTCTACCGCCTGCACCGTCAGTCCCAGTTCGATTTCGGCGAAACGTGTTCCGGCAGCGTCACGGACGAACTGGGAGCGGCGGCCGAGCGCGGCGTTGCCGATCGCGTCGGAGTCGATATCGGCATCGACGGGTATCCCTGCCAACGATATGGTGTCGGCGTGTTCGGCGGCCACCCGCAGCAGGCGCTCGCCGCCTCCGGCCACCAGTAGCGGAATGCGGTGACGCACCGGCGGTTGGTGATCGCCTGCGAACAGCGCCTTGGTCTCGACGATCAGGTTGTGCAGGTGCTCGATACGTCGCCGCCCGCTCGGGAACGGCAGCCCCAGGGCGTCGAATTCGGGTTTCGCGAAATCTGGTCCGGCACCGAGCCCGAATTCGAACCGCCCGTCGGTCAGTTGCGCCACGCTCGCGACATCGCGGGCCAGCCACGCTGATCGGTAGAAGGCCCCGTCCAGCACCATGGTGCCGACGCGCACGCGATCGGTCGCCTCCGCCATGGTGATTAGCGCGGGGAACGGCGAGATCATGCCCAGATGGTCGGGAACTGTGATCACGTCGTAGCCCAGATCTTCGGCCTGTTGTGCCTTCTTCCGCCACTCGGCGCGCGAATCAGCCCCGCCGATGCCGACAGAGAACCGAAACGGTCGCGGTGCCATATTTTCTCGATCATCTTTCACTCCGTCGACGCTACCCACCGCGGCGCTGTCGACGCTTGCGTCGATCTTGCATGCACCTTGCGCGGGTGGCGTTCTGTCAGCCCCGGACCGTTACTCCCAGTTGATCTTCCACCGCAGCCCCCGGGCAGGTTCGTCCAGTACGGTCAGCGGAATTGGCGGACGTTTGTGAGACCGGCTGACATCCAGCACTGCCGCCCCCCGAGCAGCCGGATCGCGCGGGCCCGCATGGCCACCGCCCAGTTGATCGTCCGCCGTGACCCAGCGGCTCATGAGGAATGCTTGTGCCGCAGTCGGCGTCGCTTCGAACACCCTACGCGTGGTCCGGATAGGTTGATGGCATGTCGACATTCATCTCTCGGTCTGTTTTGGTTACCGGCGGTAATCGCGGTATCGGTCTGGCGGTCGCGCAACGGTTGGCCGCCGACGGACACAAGGTGGCTGTCACCCACCGGGGATCTGGCGTCCCAGAGGGGCTGCTCGGCGTGAAATGCGATGTCACCGACACCGATTCGGTCGAGTCGGCGTTCAGCGAAGTCGAAGCCACACACGGACCGGTCGAGGTGCTGGTCGCCAATGCCGGCATGGTCGACAACACCTTGTTGATGCGGATGAGCGAGGAGCAGTTCACCAGCGTGCTCGATGCCAACCTGACCGGTGCATGGCGCTGCGCCAAGCGAGCCAACCGAGCGATGTTGCGGGCTCGGTTCGGGCGGATCATCTTCCTGGGCTCGATCGCCGGTCAGTCCGGTATTCCCGGCCAGGTGAACTACGCGGCCGCCAAAGCGGGATTGGTGGGCATGGCTCGCGCGATCACCCGCGAGATCGGGTCACGAAACATCACCGCCAATGTGGTCGCCCCGGGGTTCATTGATACCGACATGACTCAGCAAGAGGTATCCGACGACGCGCGCGAGGCCGCTTTGAAGGCGATACCGGCGGCGCGTATCGGCCGACCCGACGAAGTCGCCGCGGCCATCAGCTTCCTTGCCTCCGACGAAGCCGCCTACATCAGCGGTGCCATCATCCCGGTCGACGGCGGCATGGGCATGGGCCACTGATACAACCTGTAATACCTCGCGCAATCGGCAATACCGAACGTTGGGAAGCCCTGCCAGCCAACCGATCTGATCGACTAACCAACGCCCGCCCAGCGGCAGAAGAGGATGTACTGCGGCGCAAAAGATCTCGCGGTGCTGGCCACACGCACCGGCATTGGCGAGCGCGGCCGTGCGACATTGGTTCTCGCCATAGTTCGGACGTGTCCCGGGAGATCTGCCCGCGCGGTCGCTACCTTCATGGTCCGCCGCAAGTTCTAGTTCCGCGATGGCTCAGACCCTTTCGACAGTCGTCGGAGGGTACGGTCCAGCAGGTGAACATCGAGGTAGTCGACGTGACAGACGGTGTGGGAGTGATCGATGTCCGGGGCGATTGCGGATCGCACGGGCAGTACGGTCAAAGCCTGCTCTATTTGGGTGGGGCCGCAGCGGGGCTGGATATAGCCGATTTCGCCGGCAGCATCGGCCGATTGTTCGTGCGAGCGCCGGAGCGTGCGCCCCGGCCCGAAGAGTTGCAGGCTATGCGTGAGCTGACCACCGAGGGCTACAGCAACGGGAGCTTCGCCGAAATTTTCGCGCCGCTGCTCACGCTGATGGCCGTCGGCCGCTACGAGTTTCGATCCCCCGAACCGGTAACCAACCGGATCGTCGAAGGCTTCCAGGCTTGGTACAGCTCGACGAAGTGGGGCATTAGCCAACCCAAGCCCGACGAACCGAGCGGTGTTTACCCGTTGGAGGACTGGCTGACACCGACCGAGCAGTGGCCGCCGACCGGCACCGGGACGGTCGAGCGGTATCGCACAGCAATCCGCCAGGGCGCACGCCCAGTGGTCATCACCCTGCGCGCCGGCGCCGAAAACCTATGGAGTGGCTTCGTTCTCGACGGACACCACAAGCTCGCCGCCTACCATGCCGAAGGACTCGCCCCGACCGTTCTGCGCATCGCGCGGGTGGACGCACCACCGATCACGGCGGAAGAGGTCCGAGACCATTTCCCTAGCGTAGCCGAGCATCCGGAGATGAAGTGGGCGATGGCCGCGCTGGAGCGCCGTGATCAGCGTCCGCTCTACCAAGGTGACCAGCCCTACCTAGACTGATGACCGACCGAAGCCAGGATGATAAGCGCTCGGCACAGATAGCTGGACCGTCCCCGACTTCCCCTCGCACCCAACGTCGTCCGACCAGAAATCGCATGAGGGCGCGTCGCTGCAGCGTCGGTTACGAGCGCGCCGACCGAGCGCTCAGCGGCATTTTCGTGCGTTGGCGTCCCATGGATCTGCCCTGTCCGGTCCGCACCGGGTCGGTGCTACCCCGGACAGCGTTCACGGCACATTTGCGTGGCGTGGTTGGCTTGGAATGGGCGCTGCCGAGGAGGTGACCTACTCGGCAGCTCGTATCCGAACAGGCACACCCCGATGGGGATCGTGCGTCCACAGCAGGAGTACCACAACCAGATTCGGCACCGACCGCCCCGTGGATCGGTGACCCTCCACGCCCTGTGGGGGCGGTTTATCGGATGCGGCGTTTGAGCCGGTGGAGTCCGTCGCGGATGCGGGCTTTGACGGTGGGCAGTCCGATGCCGAGGTAGTGGGCGACTTCGAGGTAGGTTCGCCCGCCGTAGTAGGCCAGGCTGATCGCTTCGCGCTGGGCAGGGGTCAAGCTGTTCAGGCCGGGCGAGGACGGCTTGTTGTTCCAGGCCACGTTCGACCTGCTCACAGACTTCATCGAACTCACGATCCAGAGTGGTGATGCCGTAGTCGAATTCCCGCCGGGACCGGGCCCGCTCCGTACATCCGACCGCAAGAACAACTGTGCCCTTCACCCTTGTACCGATCGTGAGCGCATGTGCGGATTAGTCAGTACCCCATCCGGTTACCACACGGCCTCGAACTACAGATGCTTAACGGTTCTGACATTCAATCAACTAGAAGGGTATGTAATGCGGATATCCCGGAAGTTCACCGGCACGGTCTTGACCGGAATCGCGGCAATGACGTTGATGAGTGTCCTACAGGGCGGACACGCTTCGGCAGACGCCGAAGCAACCACGACCAAGTGCGTCACGTCGTCGGAGAACTACAGCAAGTTCAAGGAGTGTATGACCGGCAAGGAATCGAAGTCCGGGAAGGAGCTCGCGGGTGGGAAGGGTAAGGCCGGGGGGAAGAAAGGGTAGGCAATAGGGAGTTGCGAACGCGGAGGTGATCGACCGTCCCGTGCCGGTGATGATGCCGGTACGGCTCGGTGGGCTGATCGGGGGGTGTGCGGGCGCTAGGAATTGAGCCATGCCGCCGAAGACGCGGTAGCCGATCGCGCCCCATGGCACATTCTGTCACCGAACGCACGCTCATCGGCATGTGCGTGCGTTCCCCGCCAGTGAGAGCTGCGGGCTCCGATGGTGAGGCGCATCCACCAGCACCGCTTCTACTTTCGGGAAGTCCAGCACAACATCCCGGCACAACCGCAGCCTCGGTGGCGGTATCGGTTACACGCAGACCTCCGGACCGGACGAGAGTCGCCGCGGCCAGCAGGCTGGCTACCCCTGCGCACATCCGCCGGGTTCCGCGATCCGAAGTCGAAGTCGATTACCTGTTCCTGATTCAGCAACAGTTTTTGCCACATTCGCAGTGGGTCACGCACGCTCGAATCTGTCCTTCAGCTCGAGTGAAAGTCGATGAAAACCGATGAGTGTCAACGTATCCGAAGCCGGCAACGCCGCGAAGACGAGATTCCTGCCAGTCGGTGTGTACCTGCTGGCGTTCGGCCTTTTCGCCATGGGTAGCGCGGAGTTCCTGCTGGCGGGCGTCTTGCCCGCGGTCGCTGCCGATATCGATGTCAGCGTGGCCGCTGTGGGCGGGCTGATCACCAGCTTCGCTATCGGCGTGGTCGTCGGCGGTCCGCCGTTCGCGATTCTCAGTCTCCGCTGGCCCCGGCGCATCGCGCTGGTCGTGACGCAGGTGGGGTTCGCGGCGTGCATCGCGATCGGCCTGATCATCGGTACTTATCCGGCACTGTTGGTCACGCGCTTCGCCGCGGGGCTCGCCTACGCTGGATTCTTCGCGGTCGCGGCGTCGACCGCCGTCGGCCTCGTGCCGGCGGATCGGGCAGCGCGCGCATCGGGCGTAGTGGTCAGCGGACTCGGGTTGGCGATGATCCTCGGTGGCCCCGCCGGCACGCTGATCGGTTACCGGACCGGCTGGCAGGGCGGATTCTGGCTGGTGATCGCGCTCACGCTCGGCGCGGCGATCGCGGTCGGTCTGATTATGCCGCCGACCTCGGCGGCGAAGAACATCGACATCGGCACCGAGTTCGCCACACTGCGAAACACCCGGCTGTGGCTCGTCTACGCGATCACTGTGCTGAGCACCGCCGCCTACATGGTCACGTTCAATTACCTGGCCGAGCTCCTCATCACGGTCACCGGACTCGGTGAAATCTGGGTGGCACCGGTGCTGGTCCTGTTCGGCGTGGGCTCCTACCTCGGCTTGGCGGTCGGTGGGCGGATCTCTGATCGCCTACCACACCGCGCCATGCTCATCGGGGCCACCGGCATCGCCGCAGCCTCGATACTTCTGGCCGTCGGAGCCGAGAATGTACTCGTCGTCATTCCCCTCGTGCTGCTGCTCGGTGTCGCCGGATTCGTCCTGAACCCCGCAATCTACGGCCGCGTGTTCGCCCTCGCCGCCGACGCCCCAACGCTCGCGGGCGCCACCACGGTCTCAGCGTTCCAACTCGGAATCAGCCTCGTCCCCCTACTGGCCGGATCGGCCTTGGGCGCGGGCGCATCGATCACCGCCATCCCCTGGATCGGTGCCGCCCTGGCGCTGGTGACCGTCCCGCTCGTCGTACTCGAAAAGCGTTCCAGCCGTACCGATGCGGCGTCCTCTCACCCCCACCAGTCAACGGGATTGCCCGCACGCTGACGCCGACCACGACGTGGGATCCGTTCCGCGCCCGGACGGAAACTTCCGGGCGTGGAGCTGCCAGGTGAAGCCCCGCATCTCCCGAGGCAAAGCATGTCGACATCATCGATGCTCGACCGAATCGCACCCAGCCCGGAACGTGACCGACGCGGCAGTCGGCTGCTGCCAGAGTGTTCTCCCCACCGGATGCGCTCAGGCATTGTCAGATGCCCTGCGCCACAGTAGATCTCATCCGTAGGCCGCGGGCCCTGCGGCATGAGCGCACACCTCTGCTGGGCATAGCCAGTTCGGCCGTGATCTCCTGGCCGCCCAGCTCGGTGAAACATCGACTGGCGATGAGTCGATTCGACCACCGTGGACTCCAATCACGCACCTGCCGTAGCTTTGCTCATCGGAATTCTCGTGCTCACCACCCTCGTGGTGGTGACACTTCGGCGGCGCGGCAAGTCCTGGCTTGTGGCGGTGCTCGGTGGTGCGTCCGCGATGATCATCGGCTACGTCGTGGGCCTGGCGGCGATCTTTCTGATGTGGTGAAGACCGTCGCCCACGGAGCCGATCATCGTGTTCGCTCCCGAAAGTCGGTGCGGGTTGCCGACGCTGAGACGACGATGCGGATGTTCGTTCAAGGTGGAACGTCGTAGCAGGCGTGGAGTAAACGCGCTGCCTCCGGTGTTGTAGCACCTGTTGTTGCAGCGATTACAGCGGGCTGGGTGATGGTCCAACCGGAAAGGGGCGGAGCCGATGAGCCTTCGTCAGTTCGAGTACGCGCTGGCCGTGGCCGAAGCGGGGTCGGTGACGGCCGCGGCGGAGTTGCTGCATGTCGCTCAACCGTCGATGTCGCAGCAGATCCGCAACCTGGAGCGAGAACTGGGCGTGACGCTGTTCGCGCGGACACCGGCCGGACTGGTGCCCACCGTGGTGGGTCGTGCGTTTCTGCGGGAGGCGCAGGTGGCGGTGAGTGCGGCGCGGCGGGCGCGGGCGACGGCGCGAGGCGGTGCCGAGGAGCTGGTGGGGGAGTTGGTGGTCGCGGCGCAGATGGGCTTTGGTACTCGGCAGCTGCCGGTCGTGCTGAGCGCGCTGCGCCGGCGCTTTCCGCGGCTGGAGGTCACTGTCTTCGAGGAGCCGAGTTCAGCCGAACTGGAGCGGCTGTGTCGCCAGGGCGTGCTGGACCTCGCTTTGATGGCGGCCTGCGAGCGTGGCCCCGCCGACGCCCAGCACCTCGGGTACGAAGAGTTCGTCGTGGTGCTGAGCGCCGGGCATCGGCTGCTCGCCTCGGAGCGGGTTGAGCTGTGCGAGCTGGAGGGGGAATCGTGGGTGCGGTTCGACCGTGACAGCGCGCTCGATGGTGTGTTGACCGGCGTGCTGCGCGATAACAAGCTGACCCCGACCACGGCCGCCCGCGTATCCCAGACGGCGACGGCCGTGCGCTGGGCCGCCCATGGCCTGGGAGCGACCCTGGTCCCCGCCTCGGCGGTGCCTCGCGGAGACAAGCACCTCGCACGCCCGGTGTTCCCGGCCGTCTCCCAGCCGGTCGTCGCCGTGGTCCGCCGCGACGCAGGTCCGGCAGAGGCGGCGCTGCTCGAACTCCTGCGGGCGCAGAGCTGGTACCCACCTCCTCAGAGCTGGGTGACACCTCCGTCGGCGACGAACTCCGTGCCCACTGCGTAGGTGGCGTCGAAGGCGAGAAATGCTGCCGCCCTGGCAATCTCGTCCGGCGTGCCGAAACGCCGCATGGGATTGTCCGCGACCCGTTCGGCTTTGAATTGTGCGGCGGCCGCCGCGGTCATCGTGTTTTCCAGAATTCCCGTGTCGATAGGGCCGGGGCTGATTGCGTTGACCCGAATTCCGCGCGGAAGCAGTTCGCGGGACAGGGTGCGGGCCATCGAACGCAGCGCCGCTTTGCCCGCCGCATAGACACTGGTGTCCGGCAAACCCAGGACGTTCGCATTCGAGGTCGTGAGGACAACGCCTGCGCCCGGACTGAGCAGGGGGGCGAGCTTCTGCACTGTGAAGAATGCGCCTTTGACATTTATCGAGAACAGCTCGTCGAACATCTGCTCCGTTGTCGACCCGAAGGGCGTGAGGGAGGCGATGCCGGCGTTGACGAACAGGGCATCGATCGTGCCGAGTTCGGCCGTTACCCGCTCCGCCAGCGCATCGAGGTCGGATAGTGCGGACACATCGCCTCGGACGGCAATCGCGTTCTTGCCCAGTCGTTCGCGCGCGGTGTCGAGGCCGGCCTGCGAGCGGCCGGTAATCACCACTCGGGCTCCACCTTTCACCAGCAGCTTCGCCAGCGCGAACCCCAAGCCGCTGCCGCCGCCCGTGATCACCACATTCTTGTCGTTGTATACATCCATGCCGGGATTCCTCCGTTGTTTCCGAACTTGTTCAGCCCCTCGGGAATTCGCCGCCGTCGACGACGATGCTGCTTCCGGTCAGCCAGCTTGCCCGCGGCGAGACGAGGAAAAGCACCGCGTGGGCGATGTCGGCGGGCTGGCCATCGCGCCCCAGCGGCGGGGTGGTGTTGTCCTGCCCCGGCCCCGCATCCAGGCGTGCCCATTGCTCCCGCGTCGCCTCGCCGCCAGGGGTGGCGGTTCTGCCGGGAGATACGGTGTTGACCCGGATTCCGAACGGCGCCAACTCCGCAGCCAATCCGCGGCTGTAGTTCTCCAATGCCGCCTTCGCTGTCGTGTAGTGCAGGAACGGCGGCGCCACCGTGGGGACCGCGGCCGAGGAGATGTGCACGATCATCCCCGAACGCCGGTCCCGCATCCCTGGTGCCACCAGCGAGTCCAGCCGCACCGATGCCATGAAGTTCAAGTCCAGCGCGTCCTGCCATGCTTCGTCCGGGATCGCCAGTGCGCCTTGGTAGGGACCCGCCCCGCCCGCGTTGTGGACCAGGATGTCCACCCCGCCGAACATCTCTTGTGCGGCTGCGGCGAGCGTCTCCGCACCGGCCCGAGTCCGCACGTCGGCCGCCACGAAAGCGGCCCCCTCCGGTACCGTGCTCGTTTCCGATCGGGCGGTCGCAAGCACCTCGGCGCCCGCGTCCAGGAGTTGGCGCACCACGGCGGCGCCGATTCCGCGAGTACCGCCGGTCACCAGTGCCCGCTTTCCCGCGAGTTCTCTTGTTCCCGAGCCGTTCTCGACCGTACTCATGTCAGCTGTCCCTTTCGATGGCGTATTTGACGGCTCGACGGAAAGGAGCGCGATGTGCCCCGGGTGCGAATCTTCGGAGAATCGCGATTGCCCACCTGGTCGAGCTGTTTCACGGTATGTCGGCGACAGAACAACAGGCAAAGACGAAAATTCAGTAGGCGGCATAGGAAATTCCTATGCCGCCCCGAACCTTTCGCTCGTGTCGACAAACGCTGATCTCCGGCTGCGGTACTTCGCGCAGAGCTTCCATCCATCCGTAGCGGCGGATCGGCCAAGCCCGTTGTAGCTCAATGGGTTCGAGCCGTACTGGTGCGCGCTCGATAGGGAGTCTTCGCCCATCTCGCCACACCGGACGCCACCGATCCGGCGAACGACCGTAAGAACATGGCCGACATGCACCAAGCACCCAGTTGATATTCGGAACGCAATGGCACCCGGGTAGGGTCTCAGAATCCGTGGCACCCGGTGGCTGCGTGACCCGCTGGTTTCTTGGTTGTCTCACGGTGTGACCAGCAGTGGTTGTCGCAATTCGCTGGCATTTCCTGAGCCGTCAGAACTAACTGGTCGGACCCAGCGCCATGATCGCCTCGCTGAGCTCAGCCGCGGAAAGGGCCACGGACTGGGAAAGGGTGGTGTCCGGCTCGGACAGCCAGCGGGGCATGGCGTGCCGGTGGATCGCTAGCACCACGTCGATTATGAAGCGCGCCTTGCCGGGTTCGACGCCGCGACGTTCGATCGCCGGGACGAGTGCGTCGCCACCGCCGGGCGGACCCGGGCCGCAGCCCTGGAACAGATCGGCGCCCGAGTAACCGCGTACGGCGACGGCATGGCCGAACGTATCAGGGCACTGTCCGAAGGTCCCGTCGACCGCGCCCTGGACACGGCGCCGACCGGCGGCCGGATCGACCGCGCCGACCGGCCCAGCCCGGCTGGTGGCTCACTGCCGACCTTGATCGAACTGACCGGCGACCCCGACCGTGTCCTCACCGTCTCGGACTTCGCCGCCGCGGCCGATCTGGGCGTCCGGATCACCACCGAGATCCGCTACGACCAGATGGACGAGTTCGCCCGGCTCGCCGACGAAGGCATCCTGGTCGTACCGGTCGCCCGCACCTACACGCTCGACCAGATCCAGAAAGCGGCCGAACTCAGCCGATCCCGCCACCCCGGCGGCAAGCTCATGCTCGTCCTGTGAGGAATGACCGCCCGACAGCCCGAACCCTCCTGCCCCGGAACACAACTGGCGAAGATCATCAACCATCAAGCAGCCGGAACAGGGAGCCGAATCTCAAAATCATGGCGAACTGGCCACGCTATGGCCAATCATTCTGAAATTTGGCCACGAGTTCCGAGACCCTGCTGATCTGCGGGCCGGTTTCGCAACGGGTTCCCTGGGGGTTCGCTCCGCGGCTCCGTGTGGGTCGACCGAGGGATGCGGTGATCATTGTGGCCGAACGCGCGCTCCGCGGCATGGGCCTGCGAAGGTCGTCTGCGGCGCGGTCGTGTGGTCAGGTGCTGTCGTGCCGAGCGGATTCCTGTGTCGTGGCTGTCCATCCGGTGTCGAGGAGGGTGAAGATCCGGTCGAGTGCCCACTCGGGGTCGTCTCGTCCGTGGACGAGGCTGACGGCTTCTAGGGCGAAGTGAGCCAGAGCTTGGGCGGCGGGGTCGTTTTCGGGTAGTCCGGTGTCGGCGACGATCGCTGCGGCCAGGGCGTTTTCGTGACGCAGCCATATGCGCCGAGCGCGCTCGCGCAGTACCGGAGTGGCCTCGATCAGGTGGAGGAACTCGGGGAAGCGAGGGTCGGTGCGGACCTGTCGAGAGCGCTCGTCGTGCAGCAGCGTGCGCAGCGCCTGGGGGATGGACTGGCCGGTCGGGCGCTCGCGGACGGCGGCGACGAGCGCTTCCTCACGGTCGGCGTCCTGGTCGAAGACCAGTGCTTCCTTGCCGTCGGGGAAGTGCTTGAACAGCGTGGCCACTGAAACGTCAGCGGCGTCGGCGATCTCCCGCACGCCGACCGCGTCGTAGCCGCGCTCCAGAAACAGCCTCAGTGCTGCGTCCGCCAGGGCTTGACGGTTAGCGGCTTTCTTGCGCTCGCGGCGTCCTGGTTCCGTCATGTGCCCACCTTAGCGAATGGGTAGAACAGATTGAAAACTAGAACTGATATACTTTTGGCACGGTTTCACTTAAGCTGGGTGAAGCGAGGTCGACCCGGCCTGCATTCAGCGGCGACAACCACACCGCCGCAACAAGTTCGAGAGGAACCACCGCGATGACCACACCCCGTATCGCTATCGTCGGCGGCGGCCCCGCGGGCCTGATGTGCGCCCGTGTCCTGCAGGGGTATGACATCCAGCCCACGGTGTACGACGCGGACACCGCCGTGGACTCCCGTGACCCGGGCGGGACGCTGGACCTGCACGCAGACGCCGGCCAGATCGCATTGGAGGACGCCGGGCTGATGGACGCTTTCCGGGCTTTGGCCCGGGTCGAGGGCCAGGCCAAAAGCCGCCGCGACCACCACGGCACCGTCCTGGCCGAGTTCACTCCCGCCGAGGGCGACGACGCGGCTCCCGAGATCGACCGCGGGCAACTGCGGACCATGCTCTATGAGCACCTGCGTCCCGGCACGGTCGCCTGGGGGCACAAACTCCTGCACGCGACCCCGCAAGGCGGTGGCACGCACCGACTGGAGTTCGCCAACGGCGCCAGCGCCGAAGCCGACCTCGTCATCGGCGCCGACGGCGCATGGTCGCCGGTTCGTCGGTTGCTCACCGCCGCGGTCCCGCAGTACCTCGGGGTCTGCTTTCTCGACGCCCGATTCGATGACGTGGACACCAGACACCCCGAAATCGCCGCGATCGTCGGTGACGGCCACATGTTCTCCTCCGACGGCGACGGCCGCGCGGTGATCGTCCAGCGCAACAGCAACGGTGTGGTCCGCGGTTACGTCGCCTTCCGCGCCGAACTCGACTGGCACGTCACCGCCGGCGTGGACATCACCGACCGCGAAGCCGTCCGATCCTTCCTGCTGCGGGAATTCAGCCACTGGTCCGCGCTCATGCGACCACTGCTCACCGACATCGACGGCGACTACGTGCCACGCAGCTTCTGGGCCCTGCCCGCTCCGCTGACCTGGAACCATGTCCCCGGCGTCACCTTGATCGGCGACGCAGCCCATCTGATGGCACCCTTCGGCGGCCACGGCACCAATCTCGCGTTACTCGATGGCGCAGAACTCGCGCACGCCATCCACAAAGAGAACAATCTCGACGACGCGATCACACGCTACGAGACAGCGATGTTCCCACGATCCGCCGAACTCGCCGTGAGCTCGAACACCGCGCTCACGCGGTTCTTCGCCACGACATCCCCCGACACACCCCACCTCCCCCCAGACCACGCGCGCGAACACGAGAACTACCAGACCAGGGCCGCCGAATATCGCCGCAGGCAACAGAAACCATAGCCACACCTCAGCGAGATACCGGGCTTCGGCGACATGCCGTGAACAAGCAACCAAACGCCCACAATCGGCAGTTGCGGACGTTCCGAGGATGCCGGTAGGGGACTGGTCCGAGATCGGCCACCGTCCGCTCGGATCGCGCGCTCGGTGGCATGTGGGTGT
>NZ_JBIUBB010000009.1:0-237135 GCF_044547795.1 Nocardia sp. NPDC052316 | reverse complement strand
AACTCTCCGTTGAAGACTCTCAACCAACCTCCGAAGAGGTCAATCAGAAGAATAACTAGAGTCCGAAAACCTAGCAAAACAAAACGCCAGCAAAAGAATTTGCTGACTAAATGTCCAACCTCTCAACCGGGGGGTATGAGAAGCCGGAACCAATTAAATAATTGGCACTGACATTCATCGACACACTATTGAGTTCTCAAAGAACACACGCACACACCATCTCGCGGGGCTGGCCCGGTCGATCGGTGAGGCAACTTATCAAGCTTAGCTCAGCCATGAACCCGACGTGAAATCGGGGTACCGGTCGAGCTAGTGTGAGCGTCAGGCGCTCCTCGTCCTACCTCGTTTCCCGGTCCATCCGCTCAGCGTCTCCGCTGTGCTTCTCGGCTCCGGGTCGGTGTCCGTGTCGCTCTGACTTGGATAAAGTTACGCGGCGGAGAACGCCACGTCAAATCGCCTGCGCAGCCCGAGAATTCGCAGGTCAAGACCCCTGACATCAGCCGGGGATCGGCCCGAATCACACGAATGTGACTCAGACCACCGCAACTTCATCCGATCGAGGCCCGCCGGCCTCTCCCGCACCCCCGTCAGTTGGTCAATGCATGCGCTGCCCCGCGGTGCAGTGGCACGGGGTTCGTCTCGCGCGCGTGGTCCCGGATGATCCCCTTGGCCGCGGAGTTCGCCTGCTCCAACTGAGCCTTACGATCGAACAGCGCCTTGGTGAGCACACAGGCCACGTCGGCATCCAGGTTGTCCCGCACCAACAGCACATTGGGCACGACGATGGACGGCACGTCTTCCGGCAGTCCGTAAACGGACGCGGGAATCGCACCCAGCTCGTACACCGGACTCAGGATGCGCATCCCGGTCAGCAGATCGGAGGTATCGAGGAAGCGGAACCTGTCCCCGCCCGAGCTGAACAACTCGACCAGGCCCGGCGTCGGCAGGCCCCCGGTGAAGAACAGCGCATCGAGCGACCCGTCCTTCATCCCGGCGACAGCCTTCGTGAGATCCAGGCGGTGCACCGCGATGTCGCTGTCCGGGTTCAACCCGGCCGCGCGCAGCTGCCTGCGCGCCAGCATCTCGGTACCGGATTTCGGTGAGCCGGTCGATACCCGCTTGCCGCGCAGCTCGGAGACAGCGGTGATGCCGGAGTCGGCACGCACGACCACCGCCGCGTAGCTCGGATAGAGCCGCGCCAAGGCCTGCACCGGCTGCTTCGCCCCGTCGAAGGTGCCGATGCCGAGCACCGCGTCGGCGGCGGTATCGGTCTGCGCGAACGCCACCTGGTACTTCCCCGCCACCAACTGCTGAATGTTCTGCACCGACGCCATCGTCTCCGCGGCCGTCGCCGTCACCTTGCCGCCGGTGGCCAGCGTGATCTGGTCCGCGTAGGCATTACCCAGCGCCGAGTACACACCGGTCGCGTTGCCGGTGGCGATGCCGAGCTCGGTCTCCTCGCGCACCGTGCAGGTGACCGGAGCTCCCGAGTCGGTGGGCGTGCCCTGCTGGCTCTTCGTACATCCGGTGACGAACCCGGCCGACACCGACACCACGGCGACAACGATCGCCACTTTCCTCATCTCATCCTCCCTGGCGTGCGTCCGCGACCACAGCGGCCGCGAACGCACACCGCACCTGCACCGTGTGCTCCGCATCGTCGACCACCACCGGCGGCCGGCTCGCCACGGACTCGAGCCGGCCGCCTTCGCGAGGTGGTCGGGTTCCTACTTGGTCAGTGCGTGGTCGGCGCCGCGGTGCAGCGGGACCGGATCGGTGTTGCGCGCGGTGTCGCGGGTGATGCCCTTGGCCGCGGAGTTGGCCTGCTCCAGTTGCGCCTTGCGGTCGAACAGCGCCTTGGTGAGGACGCAGGCCAGGTCGGCGTCGAGGTCGTCGCGGACCAGCAGCACGTTCGGGACGACGATGGTTTTGGCGTCGGCGGGCAGGCCATAGGTGGCGGCGGGGATCGTGCCCGCCTCGTACACGGGGCTCACCTTGCGCATCGCGTCGAGCTGAGCGGTGAGGTCGAGGAAGCGGACCTTGTCCCGCGAGGAGGTGAACAGGTCGGTGATGCCTGGGGTCGGCAGTCCACCGGAGAAGAACATGGCGTCGATGGAGCCGTCCTTCATACCGTCCACGGTTTTGGTGAGATCCAGGCGCTGAGCGGAGACGTCGCTGTCGGGGTTGAGGCCCGCGGCTTGCAGCACGCGCTGGGCGATCACCTCGGTGCCGGACTTGGGCGAGCCGGTGGACACGCGCTTGCCACGCAGGTCGGCGACGGAGTTGATGCCCGCGTCGGCGCGAACCACCACCTGGGTGTAGTTCGGGTAGAGGCGGGTGAGCGCCTGCACCGGTTGCTTCTTGCCGTCGAAACTGCCCGTGCCGAGTACGGCGTCCGCGGCGGTGTCGGCGAGCGAGAACGCCACCTGATAGTTGCCCGCGACCAGCTGCTGGATGTTCTGTACCGACGCGCCTGTCTCCGAGGCGGTCGCCTTCACCTTGCCGTTGGTCGCCTGCGCGACCTGATCGGCGTAGGCGTTGCCCAGCGCGAAGTACACGCCGGTCGCGTTGCCGGTCGCGATGCCGACCCTGGTCTCCTGCTGCACCTCGCAGGTGATCGTGCCCCCGGCGTCGTGCTGCGGTGCGTCCCGCCTGCCACCGCATCCGGTGAGCAGACCGGCCGCTACCGCGGCGACGGCGAAAACTATGGCGACTCTTCTCATGTCGTCCTCCTTCGAGTGAGCAGAGTGATCCCGATGGCCGCGGACAGCGCGACCAGTCCGGCGATGAGCGCGCCGGTCTCCAGGTACAGCAGCAGCAGACCGCCGACGCCGGCCAGTGCCCTGGCGATCGGCCGGGCGGGGCCGACGCCGAGGATCCAGCCGCCGGTGGCGACCGCGAGGCCCGCGACGCCGAGGCAGGCGACGGCCGTCGCCCACAGGATGCCGAGCAACGGGCCGCGGCCGAGTAGGTACTCGCCCGGCTCGGTAAGCACGAACACGACCGGCACCAGGAACGCGGGCAGCGCGTATTTCAGCGCCTGCCACATGGTCGGCACGGTGCGCGCGCCGGTGACCGCGGCCGCGCCCACCGCGGCCAGCGCCGTCGGCGGCGTCACCTCCGACAGCACCGAGTAGTAGAAGACGAACATGGCGGCCGCGGGCGGTGGCACGTCGAGCGCGAGCAGCGCGGGTCCGATGATCGCCCAGCCGATGATGAACGACGCGGTCACCGGCACCGCGAGGCCGAGCAGCGCCAACGCGATGGCGGCGAGCACGACGGTGCAGGCCAGCACCACGGTGTGGTTGTCGGACAACGCTTTCGCCGCCCGGACCAGCAGGGCGGCCAGCTGCGCGCCGAGACCCGTCTTGGTCGTCATCGCGGTGATCACGCCCGCCGAGGCACACACCGCGACCACCGGCAGGGCGGCGCGCACACCGCTGCCGACCGCGTAGAACACGCGCCGCGGCGAGCGCGCCGAAACGCGGGTCCGCGGGTCGAGGAACGATAGGACGAAGGCCAGCACTGTCGCGTAGACGACGGCCCGGGTGGCGCTCACGTCGATCAGCAGCAGCACGACGATCGCGATGAGCGACAGGAAGTGGTAGCCGAAGCGCAGCAGCAACCGCCAGGCCGAAACACCGTCCGTCTCCACCGGTTTGGTGCCCAAGCGGCGCGCGTCGATCTCCACGGCCAGCAGGATGCCGAGGTAGTAGAGCACGGTCGGGATCAGTGCCCAGCCGAGCACGGTGACGTAGGAGACCTCCAGGTACTCCGCGACGATGAACGCCGCGACCCCCAGGGTGGGCGGCGAAAGGATCGCGCCGACACCGGCGGCCGCGAGCATGCCGCCCGCCTGCTCCGGCGGATAGCCTGCCCGCTTCAGGATCGGCCAGGTGACCGCACCGACCGTCACGGCCGTCGCGGTGCCGGAGCCCGACACCGTGCCGAGCAGGAAGCCCGAGGCGACGGCGGTCCGTCCGGCGGCGCCGCGCGAGCGCCGGAACGCGGCTACCGAGAGGTCGACGAAAAACTGTGCCGCACCGGAGAATTCGAGGACGGCACCGTACAGCGTGAACAGCACGATGTAGGTGGCCGCGACATCCAGTGGCGTGCCGTAGAACCCGCTGCCGGAGTTGAACAGCGCGTCGATGATCTGCCCGAAGTCCAAGCCCGCGTGCGCGATTGTCCAGTCCTGCGGGAGGAACCCGCCGTAATACCCGTAGGCGACGAACACCAGGCAGACCGCGACGAGCACCCACCCCGTGGTGCGCCTGCACGCCTCCAGCACGAGGATCAGCAGCAGCGCGCCCATGCCGACGTCGACCGGGTCCAGCAGTCCCTGCCGATCCAGGAAGTCGTTGTACCCGCCGCCGCCGGAGCCGATCGGGAACGGCAGCACCGGATACAGGCACACCAGCACGGCGACGACGGCGAGCAGCCAATCGAAGACGCCTGGCCCGTCGGCCCGATCGAGGAACCGCACGCCGGACCGGTACGCCAGGAACACCATCGGCAAGGTCGCCGCCAGGAACATCACAAGGTAGTACTGGCTGCCCTGGGGCAACGGCCGAAATACCTGCCACACCACCAACATCGCGACAACGAACGACGTCGCCGCGACTATCCGCTCGGCCCAGCCGGTCAGTACCCGGGCGGGCTTCTCCTCATCATCGACCTCCAGCAAGGAGGGCCGATCTTCCACGGGCGCCTCGGCATCCAAACGCTCGCCCGCCGTGTTCGACATGGCGGAACGATAGCAACGCACGCCCGGTTGTATACGGGTATTGAAAACAGGGGTACCGGTCGCCTTTCAGTTTTGGGCCGCCCCGAGCAACCGGCGGGCGTTACCTAGCCTCGGCAGCCTGCGGATCTCCCGCCGCCCGAAGGAGTTTGGCGCCGAGCTCGCGCAGCATGGCTCGCATCTGCGGCGGTTCCCGCACCTCGAACTCCACGCCGAGGTGGGCGATCCGCAGGGCGGTCCACTCCAGTGAGTCGGCGCCGGTGCGGATCAGGCAGCTGCGCTCGTCGATCGGCTCGACCTCCTCGGGGCGCACGCGGAATATCTCGGCCAAGTGCTCGGCCGAGGCGTGCACCAGGATGACCACCCTGCGCGCCGGGCGGGAGTGGGCGAGCTGAGCGGTGACGAAGGCGGCGGCATCGGCGGCGGGTAATTCCCTTGGCGCGCAGCGCACTCCGGTCGGAAAGGGCGCCTCGATCCGGTCGACGCGGAAGGTCCGCCAATCGGCGCGGTCGACGTCCCAGGCGACCAGATACCAGCGGCGGCCCGCGGCGACGAGGCTGTGCGGCTCGGCGAGTCGCCTGCTCTCCGCGTCCCCCTTGTCGCGGTAGCGAAAGCGGATTCGCTCGCCGTCCCTGGCCGCGGCGGCCAGCACGACCAGGGTCTGCGGGTCGACGCGTGGCCCGGTGGCCGGGCCGCCCAGCGAGACGGTCGCCGAGTCGACGGCGTCCACCCGGCCGCGCAGCCGGGACGGCAGCACCTGCTGGAGTTTGACCAGGGCACGGGCGGCCGACTCCTCGATGCCTGCGACCGAGCCCTGTGCGGCGCTGCGCAGGCCGAGCGTGATCGCCACGGCCTCCTCGTCGTCGAGCAGCAGCGGCGGCAGGGCGGTCCCCGCTTCCAAGCGATAACCGCCGACCGCACCGAGGCCCGCGTGCACGGGATACTCCAGTGCACGCAGTCGCTCGATATCGCGACGCACCGTGCGCACGGTCACGCCGAGGCGTTCGGCCAGCTCAGGGCCGGTCCATTCGCGGCGGGTCTGTAAAAGCGACAGCAATTGCAGCAATCGCGCGGCGGTCTCGGTCACTGTTTCAGTATGGCGCGCAAAGAGGACCGATCCTGACCTCATTGCGGCCTACCGTGGCGATTGTGAATGCAGAGCGAGACACCATCCAGATCGTCGGAGCCCGCGAGAACAACCTGCGCAACATCTCGCTGGAGATCCCGAAGGGCAAGATCGTCGTCTTCACCGGCGTGTCCGGGTCCGGCAAATCATCGATCGTGTTCGGCACCGTGGCGGTCGAGTCGCAGCGCCAGCTCAACGAGACCTACACCTGGTTCATCCGCAACCGGCTACCGAAATACGAGCGTCCGGAGGCCGACGCGATCGATAATCTGGCGCCCGCCGTGGTGGTCGACCAGCGGCCGATCGGCGGCAACTCCCGCTCCACCGTCGGCACCATGACCGATATCCAGTCGATCATCCGGGTGTTGTTCTCCCGGCACAGCGTGCCGAGTGCCGGTGAGGCGACCAGTTATTCGTTCAACGACCCGCTCGGCATGTGCCAGGAGTGCGGCGGGCTCGGCCACGTGGTGCGGCCGGACCTGGACAAGCTGCTCGACACCGACAAGTCGCTCAACGAAGGAGCGATCACCTTCCAGCCGTTCGCCATCGGCACCTTTCAGTGGCAGTTGTACGCCGAGTCGGGGCTTTTCGATCCGGACAAGCCGTTGCGCGACTACACCGCCGAAGAGTGGCAGCTATTTCTGCGCGGCAACGGTTTTCGGGTACCGCGCCCGAACAAGACCGGGAGCATGGGCAGCAACGCTTATGAGGGCCTGCTCGAACGGTTCGATCGCCTCTACATCAAGCGGGATCTCGACGCGCTGTCGGACAAGAACCGGGCCGCCGCGCGCGAAGTGGTCACCGAGGAGATCTGCCCGGCCTGCGGCGGTGCGCGGCTCAACGCGGCCGCGCTGGCCAGCCGGATCGACGGACTCGGCATCGCCGACTACGGCAGGCTGGAGGTGACGGACCTGATCGAGGTACTCGGCGCCATCGGCGACCCGATCGCCCGGCCGATCGCCGAGGCCGCGATTGCCCGGCTGCGCCGGATCGAGGAGGTGGGTTTGGGCTACCTGTCGCTGGACCGGGAGACCTCGTCGCTGTCCGGCGGTGAAGCGCAGCGGCTCAAAGTCGTCCGGCACCTCGGTTCCAGCCTCACCGGCATGACCTATATCTTCGACGAGCCGAGCGTCGGCATGCACCCGCGTGACGTCGGCCGGTTGAACAACCTGCTGATCCAGTTGCGCGACAAGGGTAATACGGTGCTGGTGGTCGAGCACTCCCCCGACGTCATCGCGGTCGCCGACCATGTGGTGGACATGGGGCCCGGTGCGGGTGGGCACGGCGGGCAGATCATGTTCCAGGGCACGGTCGAAAAGCTCCGTGCCTCGGGCACTTCGACCGGTGAGCGGCTGCGCCGGATGCAGCCGATCAAGGACGAGACTCGCGCGCCGACCGGATGGCTGAGCGTCACCGACGTCGCGTTGCACAACTTGAAGAACGTCACCGCGCGGTTCCCGACCGGTGTGCTCACCGCGGTCACCGGTGTCGCGGGCTCGGGCAAGAGCACGCTGGTCTCCGGCGCGTTCCTCGCCGCGCACCCCGACGCGATCGCGGTGAACCAGTCGGCGATTCACGCGTCCCGGCGCTCCAGCCCAGCCACCTACATCGGCATCATGGATCCGCTGCGGCAGCTCTTCGCCAGGGAGCACGGCGTGAAGCCGGGCCTGTTCAGCTTCAACTCCGACGGTGCGTGCGCCGAATGCGGCGGCGCGGGCGTCATTTTCACCGATCTGGCGTACATGGATCCGATCACCACCGTGTGCCAGGTCTGCCACGGCAGGCGCTTCCGGCCCGAGGTGCTCCGATACACGGTGCGCGGCGCGTCGGTGGCCGACGTGCTCGACATGACCGCCGAACAGGCCCTCGACTTCTGGAACGGGCACGCCGACAGCAAGATTCGTAAGCCGCTGCGTTCGCTCAACGAGGTCGGCCTCGGCTATCTCACCCTGGGCCGTTCGCTCAGTTCGCTGTCGGGCGGGGAACGCCAGCGCATCAAACTGGCCGACCACCTGCACCGCAGCGGCGGCATCTACGTCCTCGACGAGCCGACCACCGGCCTGCACATGGCCGACGTCGACACACTGCTCGGACTGCTCGACCGGCTGGTGGACGCGGGCAATACGGTGATCGTCATCGAGCACGATCTGGATGTGGTCAAACGCGCGGACTGGGTCATCGATCTCGGTCCGGACGGCGGCAAGCACGGTGGGGAGATCGTGTTCACCGGCCCGCCCGCCGCGCTGCTCGCCGCCGAGAACTCGATCACCGCCGACTACCTGCGGCGAAGCCTGGCCGAAGCCGCATAGGCGCCATTCAGGACTGCTCGAGCATCGCGCGGCGCAGGGCGGCCAGTTCGAGGTCGGTCAGGCCGTTGGCCCGCAACCAGCGGGCCGCACCACCGTGGTCGGCGTGCAGGTCGCGCAGGAAACGGCGCATCGGGGCCGGGTCGACGTCGAGGATCCCGGTCCGCACCGGCGGGAGACCTCGGTAGGAAGCCATGGCGTCGAGACGTGCGCGGATACCGACGATGCGTTCCGCGGTGAGCGCATAGTCCGCGACGATCGCCTCGGCGTGCACGCCGACGGCGTCGAGCAACACGGCGGCCAGGATGCCGGTGCGGTCTTTGCCTGCGGCGCAATGGAAGACGACCGAATGCCGACGCGCATCGCCGATCAATCGCGCGGCCGACACCACGGAAACGGCGCTGCCGGAGAGCAGTTCGTGGTAGAGCTGCCGCAGATCGAACCGCTGTGCGTCCGGCACCAATTCGCTGGGCGGCGCCGTACTCGCCGCCTTGCACACCGGCAGATTGACCAGCCGCACGGCGCTTTCGGCGAGCAGGCCGTACCCCTCCCGTGTCGCCTCCAGTGGCGTCCGCAGGTCCACGACGGTCCGCAAACCCACCGGCCCGAGCAGGTAGGCCAGGTCCGCTTCGGACAACTGCTGCAGTGTGCTGGATCGATAGACAACACCGAAACGAGTTGCGCCGCCGCCCCGCACGGGCAGACCCCCGAGATCGCGCGCATTGTCGATTTCGGCGAATTTCATCCACCGGCGCGCGGTGCGGTCGCTGTCCATATCCGACTCTCCGCAGGCCGGGATCAACGCTCGCACGGCCCGCAACACCAGTCTAGGCCGAGGCGTCGGCGCGCACAGCGTAAAGATGTTGCCGGGCGATGGCTTTCGTGCTTCGCTGGCCGCTTCGTGACCCCGTGTCGATCGCGCGCGGGTCTATCGAGAGGAGCACGCGCCGGTGTCGATGCTGACTTCGGGCCCATCCACCACCGATGTACGGTCGGCGCTGTGGTCGGTTCGGTTGACCTTCTTTCTCACCGGGTCGCTGTTCGCCACCTGGGTCGCGCGCACACCGACCATCAAGGACGAGCTCGGGCTCGACGAGGCCGGGCTGGCAACAGCGTTCGCGGGCTTGAACATCGGGGCCGTACTCGGCCTGCAACTCGGCAAGTTCGTCACGCTGCGCTTCGGTAGCCGCGCCACGCTGCGCCTCGCGGTGCCGCCGTTCGCGCTGTCGCTGTCCGGACTGCTGGTGGCCGGGAACCTGGCCGGGCTGACGGCGGCGCTGCTGGTGTTCGCGGTGCTCAACAGCGTGGTGGACGTCGCGATGAACGCGCACGGGGTGGCCGTGGAGAAGGCCAGTGGGCGGCCGCTGCTGTCCGGCATCCACGCCTGCCACAGCCTGGGAATGATCGGCGGTTCGCTGATCGGTGCGGCGGTCGAGCGGGCGCAGGTGGCGCTGGCCGGCCACTTCCTCGGTGTCAGCGTGCTGGTCGCCGCCGCGGCCGTGCTCGGCGCGCGCGGGATGTTGCCGTCGGCCACCGATCGCACCGTGCGTGGCGCGGAGATCGCCGGTGGCGGCGTACGGCGTTGGCCGACCAGGCTGATCGTCCTCGGTGTGCTGGCGTTCTGCGTGGCGTTGGCCGAAGGCGCGGCCAACGATTGGACCGCCGTCTACCTGCGCGACGAGACGCACGCCAGTACCACGGTCGCGGCCCTCGGCTTCGCGCTGTTCGCCGGATCGATGTGCGTCGGCCGCCTGCTCGGCGATCGGCTCGTCGCCTGGTCCGGTCCGGTGCGGCCGTTCCTGATCGGCGCCATCACGGCCGGACTCGGCCTCGGCACGGCGCTGCTGATCGGGGACACCACCGCGGCACTGATCGGGCTGGCGGTGTTCGGCCTCGGCATCTCGTGCACGCTGCCGCTGGCCTTCGCCGCGAGCGGCACCGTGGCCGGTGTCGCACCCGCCCGCGCCATCGCCAACGTGTCGTTCGTCGGCTATCTCGGCTTCTTCACCGGCCCCGTGCTGATCGGCTACGTCGCCCAAAGCCACGGTCTCACCGTCGGTCTCGCGATTCCGGTGCTGTTCGTCCTGGCGGCCGGGGCGGGCGCGGGTGCGCTGCGCGCCCGGCGCTGAACCGATACCCGAACCGCATCGGTGCGAGTGATCGACACATCGTCGCGACCATGACGGGGATGATGGTGGGCATGGCGATACGCGAGGTGGTGCGTGCGGGCGCCTTCACCCGGATCTACGATCCCGGTCTCGGTGAGTCAGAGCCGTGGTACATCAACGATCACACCATCGTTCGGGCCGCGGGCGGGCGGTGGCATCTGTTCGGCATCACGCATGCGGAGCCTGCGAATCCGTTCGACGAAACGGAGTTCGCGCATGCCACCGCGGACGAGCTGTTCGGGCCGTGGACCAAGCAGCCGTCCGCACTGTGCGTCGACCCGGACTACGGGGAGACTCATCTGTGGGCGCCGTTCGTCCTCGCGGCGCATCGGCGGTACTACATGTTCTATGCGGGCGGCGGCACGGATCGAACCGCCGCCGCGATCAATCTGGCCACCTCGACCGACCTGTTCCATTGGGCGCGTAGGCGTTCCGGCCCGCTGTTCCGGGACGGTTACGACGCGCGGGACCCGATGGTGGCCCGGGTCGGTGACCAGTGGGTGATTTATTACTGCGCGACCAGCAAACCCGCGGGCGGTCATCACGTGGTCGCGTACCGCACCAGCACCGATCTCGTGCATTGGGGCGAACGGCATATCGCCTACACCGACCCGACCAAGGGCACCGAGGCGGGAAATACCGAGTCCCCCTTCGTCGTCCAGCACAACGGCTGGTGGTACCTGTTCATCGGTCCGCGCCCGCGCTACGTCGGTACCGATGTATTCCGCAGCGACAGCCCTTTTCGCTTCCGCATCGGCGACAAGATCGGCCATATCGCCGCGCACGCGGCCGAAGTGGTGCACGACGACCTCCGCTGGTGGGTGACCAGCGCGGGGTGGGGACAGGGCGGCGTCCACCTCGCTCGGCTCGGTTTCCCGCAGCCACGCGACCCGCACGCGGTGAATGCCGTGCCGAGATAACCGATTCGGCTCAGGCGGCCCGGCCGGTGGACGCTGTCCGCCGAGCGTGCTGGATGGCGGCGATGATCTCGGCGGCCCATTCGACCGGATTGTGCTGCCCGAGTAGCTCACTCAGGCAAGTCAGCCGCTCCTTTCGCTGCGCGGTCGGCAGATCGAGCGCACGCAGCAGCGTGCCGACCAGATCGGACGGCGAATTCGGTTCGGTGAGCAAGGCTCCGGCCGCCAACTGCGTGGCGGCACCGGTGTGCCGCGAGAGCACCAGCACACCGCGACCACCGACGGCCGCCTGCGCCGCGATGAATTCCTTGGCCGTCAGGTTCATGCCGTCCTGCAGCGAGGTCACCCAGAACACGTCCGCGGCCAGATAGTGGTCGACAACCTCGGGAAAGCTCAGGAATTCCGGGAAGTATTCGACGGGTTGCCAGCCGCCGCTTGCCCAGGCGCGATTGACTTCATCGATACGGCGCTCGAGCAGCTGCCTCGTCGCGTCGTAGGCGGTGAGGCCGGGCTCCGGTGGCGGGCAGACGAGCCGGAACCGCAGTGCGCCGCGCAGTTCCGGATGGTGGGCCAGCAGCTCGGCGATCGCGTCGACCTTCTGTACCGGCGCTTTGATGTAGTCCAGCCGTTCGACCGAAAGGACCACGTGTCCAGCGTGTTTGCGGCCGAGTGGGCGGCCGCGGGCCAGCTGCTCAGTCGCGGCGCGGTCGATGCCGAGGGGGTGCACGCCGACCACCGGCCGTCGGGCGCGGTCGGTCAGCGACCGGAGGAAGCGTTCGGCGAAGACCTCGGAGTGGAAGCCCGCCCAGTCCAGTGCACCTAGGGAGCCGCGGAGCTCGGCAGCGTGCGGCAGCGCGGCAAAGACACTCGGTTCGGGAAACGGCGTGTGGTGAAACAGGCCGAGCCGCAGGTCCGGTCGCGTCTCGCGTAGTCGGCCCGGCACGAGCCACAGGTTGTAGTCGTGCAACCACACGGTCGCGCCCGGTGCGGCGTGCATGCTGATGTGGTCGGCGAAGCGCCGGTTCACCGCGCGATAGTCGGCCCAGGCGGCGGGATCGAAACGCGCGCGGTGCGGTTGCGACATCAGGACCGGCCACAGCGCTTCCTTGCAGGCGCGGTGGAAGTAGCCACTCCATTCGGCCGAGGTGAGCGGCAGAAAGGCCAGCGGCAGGCCGGTGCCGTGATCGCCGAGGTGCGCGGCGCGGTGGTTGGGCTCGATGACGACGCCTGCCGCCCACACCGCCCGCAGGTCTCCGGTGAACACCCTGTGCAGGGTCGGCAGGATGCCGTTGGGGCTCGCGGTGCCGCGCCAGCCGTCGGGGGTCCAGGCGATCGGCGCGCGGTGGTAGCCGACCACCAGCGGGTAGTCGGGCTCGATCCAACCGAGATCCTGCAGGGCGGCCAGGATTCCGGCGGCGCCGGGCAGGTCCGGCCGATACGCCGCGTCCGCGGCGGGCACCGCACTCAGCAGGCCACGTTCGGCGTTGCCGACGATGACACCGTTTGCGCCACGGCCGAACATCGAGCGGTCGTTGGCCGAGTCGCCCGCGACCAGCACCGCGTCCATCGACCAGCCCTGCTGCGTGGCGAGGACGACGAGCGCATTGCCCTTGTTCGCCCGGGCGGGCAGCACGTCGAAGTAGGTGTCGGCCGAGTACTGCCACGAGCAACCCAGCGCGTGGACGGCGTCGAGCAGATCCGGCGTCAGGCCCGCGGGCGGCAGGTGGAACGAGCAGCGACCGTCCTGCGGCACACCGTGCTGGTAGGTGAGCCCCGGAAAACGGCGTAGGGCTGCGCGGACGCGGTCGGCGCCTGGCCAGCCCGCGCGCAGCGGTGTTTGCAGCGCGGCGACCGGGGTGAGGTCCGCGCCGTCGATGATGCTGGCGCCGACGTCGGCGATGATCCATCGTGGCTGCGGGACAAGCGGATCGCGCAGCACGGTGCGGATCGACTCGATGCCGCGCCCGGTCGCGAAGACCACCGTCACCTCGGGATGCCGGGTCAGTGCGTTGCGCAGGCGCAGCCGATCCGTGGCGGTGCCGCCGAGCAGGGTGCCGTCGAGATCGGTGACCAGGATCTTCTCGGAGCCCCCGCGGTATCGTTTGCCGGGTGAACATGCTTCCGGCTCAACAGATTTGGAACCCTCGCCGGTTGCCATCTACGCAACGATAGCAGGAACGCATCATGAAACCGTGCTGAATCTTCAGACCTGACGGGCGCGCGGCACCCGAGCGAGCCACCCGGGGAGCTCGCTCAGGTCAGGTGCGGCGCTGGATCCGAGCGCCGTGGTCGCGGCCGCACCGCAGGCCACGGCGGTGGCGAGGCAGTCCGGCAGCGCGTGGCCGGCCAGGTGCGCGTGCAGGAAACCCACGTTGAAACAGTCGCCCGCGGCGGTGGTGTCGACGACTTCGACCGCGACGGCGTCGATCTCGCACCGCGCACCGTCGCGCACCGCCACGGCGCCGCCGCTGCCCCGTTTGACGACAAGCGTATTCACAAGGCCGGCAAGGATGTCGATGGCCGCGTCGAGGGTCGGCGCGGCGGTGAGCCGCAGCGCTTCGTCGGCGTTCGGCGCGAAAATGTCTACCTCGGCGAGGATCTCACGCACCGTCGGTGTGTCGAGCGTGCAGGGCACGTCCTGGCAGTCCATGAAAACTCGGGTCCCGAGCCGATGTGCGACGTCGAGGGCGGCGTGCACGGCCGCGCCGTACCGCAGTTGCGGCAGGATCACCACCTCCGCCCGATGCTCGCGCAGCAGCCGCTCGAGCGGAAACGGCGCCACCGGGTCCTGATAGCTCACCATCGCTCGGTCCTCGGCGGACGACAACGCCGCGGTGACGCTGCGTACCGGCACCGTGTGCAAGCGAAAGCCGCTGTCGTCCAAGCCCTCCGCGCGGGCCGCCGCCAGAACCTGTTGGCTGAACAGGTCGGTGCCGAAGTCGGTCGACCACACCACGTCGTGCCCCAGCCTGTGCATCGCCATCGCGGGCGTGAACGCTCCGCCGGGCAGTATTGCGAAACCGCTGGCGAACACCTCGGTACCGGGCTGAACGGGCCGCGTCAGGCCGTGAAACACGAGATCGGCGAAGTAGGCGCCGACAACGAGCACCTCGGTGCGGTGGTGCCCGCTGTTCGATGAGGTCGCGGCGTCGGCCCGCCCCGCCGGGTCCGTTCCCATCCGGTGACGGTAGCAATCTGCCCGTCATGCACCGGTGTGGTCGCGCGATTTTGCGAATCGCCGCGAACGCCGGGTGCACCCTGGTATCTCTGGAGTGCAACCGTCTATCCGACCACCCACCCGCGCGGAGGGACCGGCATGGCCCGTATCGGTGTAATCAGCATGTCCGACGGTCGCGACTACGTGCACGCGGGGATCGTGGACTTCATCAGGACCACCGAGGACCACTTGGTGGCGGCCTTGACGCGCGCAGGCCATGAGGTGGTGTGCGGCGCGGCAGCCGTCAGCGACAACGCGCTGGCCAATTCGGTGGCGCGCAGTGTAGCGGCCGCCGAGGTCGATCTGACCGTATTCCACTACGCCGTCTGGGCTTTCCCGCATTTCACCATGCTCGCGGCGGGCGCGACGCCCGGCCCGCTGCTGCTGTTGTCGAACATCGATCCGGTGCAGCCCGGCATGGTCGGCATGCTGGCCGCAGGCGGCGCACTCGACCAGATCGGGCGCACCCATACCCGGTTGTGGGGCGACCCGGACGATCCCGCGCTCCTCGAGGAGATCGGCGTGCGGGCCCGTGCGGCCGCGGCGGTGGCGAGCCTGCGCGGCAGTACCTTCGGGCGGTTCGGCGGCAGGCCGATGGGCATGAACACCGCGGTCGCCAATACCGATCAGTGGCAACGGGTATTCGGCATCGATGTCGAGGAGATCGATCAGTGGGAGATCGTGCGGCGCGCCGAACTGGCCGACGCGGGCGAGGCGAAGGCGGCCCGCGAGTGGCTGGAACACCATGCCGCAGGCGTGCATTACGACGGCGCGAAGCTGACGCCGGACATCCTGGAGCGCCAGATCCGCTCGTATCTGGCGGTGCGTGAGCTGATCGCCGAACGGCGCCTCGACTTCTCGGGGATCAAGGGCCAGCCGGAACTCACCCAGTACTTCGCCACGATGGACATCACCGAGGCGTTCCTCAACGACCCCTACGACTGGAACGGGCCGAAGCAGACACACGTGTGCGCCACCGAGGCGGACATGGACGGTGCGCTCACCATGCAGCTGCTCAAGCAGATCGCAGGCACCCCGGTGCTCTTCGCCGACGTGCGGCACTATCACGCCGACCGCGACATCTGGGACCTGTGCAACTCGGGCCAGCACGCGACCTGGTTCGCGGCCCGCAGCGCGGACCCCGCGGAGAACCTCGCCAAGGTGCACCTGTACCCCGAGGTGTTCTTCTTTCCGGCGGGCGGCGCCTCGGTGCATCACCTCGCCGCGCCGGGCGCCATGACATTGGCCCGGCTGACCCGTAAGGACGGCGACTATCGAATGCAGTTGCTGCTCGGCGACTTCGAAACCTACGACGACCAGACCAACGAAGCGCTGATGAAGCAGTCCACCTGGGAATGGCCGCACGCGTTCGCTCGATTTGCTGCCCGGGCCGAGGATTTCCTGTCCCGCTTCGGCGCCAATCACATTCACGCGGTGCCCGGCGACCACCGGGCCGCGCTGCGGGCGGCGTGCGAGCTGCTCGGCATCACCCTCGACGAGTTCACCCGGTGATGCGGTTCCTCGGCGTCGACATCGGCACCGCCAGCTCCAAGGGTGTGCTGACCGACGAACACGGCGTGGTGCTCGCTAGATCCGAACGAGCGCATGGTGTTTCCACACCACGGCCCGGCTGGGTGGAGCACGACGCGGAGCAGGTGTGGTGGGCCGACTTCGTCGCCATCGTCGGCGAGCTCGTCGCCGCGGCGGACGGCGCGACGCTCGACGGGCTCGCGGTCTCGGGTATCGGCCCATGCTTGCTGCCTGCCGACGCGCACGGCCGTCCGCTGCGTCCAGCCATCCTCTACGGCGTCGACACCAGGGCGACCACCGAAATCGCCGAACTCACCGCGGAGTTCGGCGCCGAAGCCGTGCTGGCGCGTGCGGGATCACCGATCACCAGCCAAGCCGTCGGGCCGAAGCTGCGCTGGCTCGCCCGCCACGAACCACAGGTGGCCGCGGCGACCGACATGCTGTTGATGGCGAGTTCCTTTCTGGTGCAGCGGCTCACCGGCCGGTACGTGCTCGATCACCAATCGGCGAGCCAGTGCGTCCCCCTGTACGACCTGCGCCGCCGTGAGTGGGCCGGCGACTGGGCCGAACAGGTGGCGCCCGGCCTGCGCCTGCCCGAACTCGCCTGGCCGACCGAGGTGGTCGGGCGGGTCGGGGCGCAGGCGGCGGCGAGTACCGGTCTGCCCGTGGGTCTTCCGGTCAGCACCGGCACCATCGACGCCTGGGCCGAGGCCGCCAGTGTCGGCGTGCGCGCGCCGGGCGACGCGATGATCATGTACGGCACCACCATGTTCCTGGTGCAGGTGCTCGAAGATCCACGCCCGCACCCCGGCCTGTGGGGCACCTGCGGAACCTGGCCCGGCACATACACTCTCGCCGCGGGCATGGCCACCTCGGGCGCGGTGACCGACTGGCTGCGCAACCTGGTCGGCGGCGAATTCGCCGATCTCGTCGCCGAGGCGGCGCGGGTACCGCCGGGCAGCCGGGGACTGCTGGTGCTGCCCTACTTCGCCGGCGAGCGCACTCCCCTGTTCGATCCGGCCGCCCGCGGCATCGTCGCGGGCCTCACCCTCGGCCACGGACGCGCCGAGCTGTACCGGGCGGTGCTGGAAGGCACCGCCTACGGCGTGCGGCACAACCTCGCGGCCATGAGCGAGGCCGGTGGCGGGGCCGGACGGCTGGTCGCGGTCGGCGGCGGCACCAAGGGCGGGCTGTGGACGCAGATCGTCTCCGACGTGACCGGACTGCCGCAACAACTCCCGGCCGAGACGATCGGCGCGTGCCTCGGCGATGCCCTCCTGGCGGCGGAGGCGGCGGGCGTCGACACCGCGAAATGGAATCCGGTGGTCAGTACCGTCGAGCCCTATCCTGGACGTACCGGAGAATACGATTCGTACTATCGGCACTACCGCGAACTGTATGAATGCAGCACTGCTATTACGCATTTCCTGGCGGCCGAACAGCACCGCGAGGGGGTGTTTTCCTGATCCTCGCTGACCGTGCGAGGATGCAGGGTTGCTCTGTCGGACATCAAACGAGGATTTCATGCCCACTGTCACACTGACCCCGCACAATTTCGATGCTGTCATCGCCCGCCACCCCATCGTGCTCGTCGATTGGTGGGCCGACTGGTGCGGCTGGTGTACGCGATTCGCCCCGGTCTACGAATCCTCGGCGGAACGACACCCCGACGTCGTGCACGGCATGGTGGACGCCGTCGCGGAGGAGGCGATGAAGGTCAAGGCGCAGATCACCGCCTTCCCCACGCTGATGGCGTATCGGGAGGGCCTGCTGGTGTACAACGAGTCGGGCTACCTCGAGCCCGAGGCCCTCGACGAGCTGGTCCAGAACATCAAGTGGCTGGATATGGAGAAGCTCCGCCGCGAAGTGGCCCAGCAAATGGACGCACCGCAATTCCCGGCCAACGCACCCGCTCCGACCGCACCCGGGCCGGGCTCGCGGCAGGCAGGGCTGGCGGCCACCGCGAGTCGATACGGCTGGCCCGGGTTATGACCCCGCAGCGCCCGGCGGAACTATGGCGGCTGGACGGCACGCGCACGCGGTCGATCAGCGCGGAGAATCCGACGGGCGCTGCCGGCGGCGGCGCCCGCGCGACCACCGGCACCGGCGCGCACGCGGCGCGGCTGCTCGGAATCGGCTGGAAGATATCGCCCTCGATCTTGCTCGCGGACGGCGAAACCGCCACCCTGGCAGACATTTCCGGCCCTGGCGTGCTCCGCCACTGCTGGCTGACCACCGACCGCGCCGCCCTGCGGGCGATCACGCTACGGATGTATTGGGACGAGGCCACGGAACCCGCGATCGAGGCGCCGCTGGGCGACTTGTTCTGCAACGGCTGGGACGAACTGGCCCTGATCGACTCGGAGATGATCGTGGTCGCCCCGGCGGGTGGCTTGAACAGCTACTGGCCCATGCCGTTTCGCGGGCACGCCAGGATCACGCTGGAAAACCACTGCGGCCGAACGGTTCCGGTGTACTACCAGATCACCTACACCGAAGAGGAGGTGCCCGCGGACGCGGGCTACCTGCACACTCGGTGGTCGCGCAGTGCTCCGGTGGGCAGCCCCGCCATCCACACCGTCCTGGACACGGTGCCCGGTCCTGGACGTTATGTCGGTACCTACCAGGCGATTCGACCCAACGCCCCGCGCTGGTGGGGCGAGGGCGAGTTCAAGTTCTATCTGGACGGCGACACCGAGTTCCCGACGCTGTGCGGCACCGGCACCGAGGACTACTTCGGCGGCGCCTGGAATTTCGACATCAACGGGGCGTATCGACCGTACTGCACGCAGTACCTCGGCTTGCCGCAGGTGCTGCCCGCCGACGAGATTTACCAACCGCATCAGCGCTACGGCATGTACCGCTGGCATGTGCGCGACCCCATCTGCTTTCACCAGAACCTGCGCGTCACCGTGCAGGCGCTCGGCTGGCGGGACTCCGAAACCTATCTGCCACTGGAAGATGCGGAGATCGCCACCACCGCGTGGTGGTATCAGGCCGTGCCGTCGCCCTGATCGTCGGGCTCCGCAGGAATTTCGTCGAAATCCATGGCGAGCAGCTCGTCCGCTCGGGTCATCGCGTCGTCCATGGCGGCCTGGATGCCGTCCAGTACCGACACGCCGCCCAGCAGATCCTCGAAGTCGCGCAGCACCGACTGCACCTCGGCGACGGCCGGATCGACCCGATACCAAGCGACCGCGTCACGCCACCAGGGGTCGTCGTCCACCCACGCCCACATCACATCCCGTACCAGACGGGCGTCGGAGGTGTAGACCTGGAACAGCCCGTCCGACCCGTCGGCGCGATGCTCGATCTCGTAGACACCGTCGGGGAGCAGGCGGGTCTGGATGTAGACGTGCTCGCCGCGGTTGATCACGATGAACGGACATTCCGGGTCGGGGGGCTCGTCGAGCAACTCGGTCAGCACGTCGTCGGTCAGCTCCGGCACCGGCGTTCCGGCGCCGGTCCGGACATGCACGTCGGCAGGTCGGTCCGGATCGTCGGTCACCGAGCCAGTGTGCCCGATCCCGCCATTGATTGCCCGAAATGCGCCGAGCCCGGCCACTTCGGGTGCAAGGTGGAACTATGTGCGCGGCGACGGTGGCCGGGGTGGACAGCTCCACCCAGTCCTGCAAGGTGGTGGTCTGCGACGCGGACACCGGCGAGATCCTGCACCAGGCGCACGCGCCGCATCCGGACGGCACCGAAGTGGCGCCGGAGGCCTGGTGGGACGCCCTACGCGCGGCGGGTGACGGGCTGCTCGATCGGGTCGACGCGATCGCGGTGGCCGGCCAGCAGCACGGCCTGGTCGCCCTCGATGCCGAGGGCCGTCCGGTGCGCGACGCGCTGCTGTGGCACGACATCCGCTCCGCGGCGGCGGCCGACGAGCTGATTCTCGAGCTCGGTGGCGCGCAGGCGTGGGCCGACGCCGTCGGCAGCGTCCCGGTCGCCGCCTTCACGGTGGCCAAGCTGCGCTGGTTGGCCGATCACGAGCCCGAACTCGCCGACCGCACCGCCCGGATCATGCTGCCGCACGACTACCTGACCTGGCGATTGCGCGGCGGCGGCCCCGGGACGCCCGAGCCGGAGCCGACCACCGATCGCGGCGATGCCTCGGGTACCGGTTACTGGTCGCCTGCGGACTGCGAATATCGCAAAGACCTACTCGCCCTGGGCTTTCGCGGCCGCACGCCGGAACTGCCGCGGGTGCTCGAGCCGGCCGAAGCCGCTGGACGGACCCCCGCCGGTGTGCTCGTCGCGGCCGGGACAGGCGACAACGCCGGTGCGGCACTGGGTCTCGGCATCGGCGATGGTGACGTGGTGGTGTCGCTCGGCACCAGCGGAACCGTCTTCGCCCGCAGCACCGTGCCCAGCGCCGACGCCACCGCCGCGGTGGCCGGATTCGCGGACGCGACAGGGGCATTCCTGCCGCTGGTGTGCACGTTGAACGCCGCACGCGTGCTGGAGTACGCCGCCGAGCTGCTCGGCGTCGACCTGGTCACGCTGGAATCGCTTGCCGCGCAGGCGCCACCGGGCGCCGACGGGCTCGTGCTGCTGCCCTACCTGTCCGGCGAACGGACCCCGAACCTGCCGCACGCCACCGGCAGCCTGCACGGTCTGCGTCCGGAGACCATGCGGCCCAGCCACATTGCCCGGGCCGCCTTCGAGGGCATGCTCTGCAATATGGCCGAGGCGCTCGATCATCTGCGCTCGCGGGGCACCGGTGTGCGCCGCATCCTCTTGATCGGTGGAGCTGCCCGTTCCGCCTTGGTCGCCGAGATCGCCGCCCAGATCTTCGGTGTCCCCGTCACCGTGCCACAGCCGATCGAATACGTCGCGCTCGGCGCGGCCCGGCAGGCGGCCTGGGCGCTCAGCGGTGCGGCGGAGCCACCGACCTGGCCTGCCAGAACGGCCGCCGAGATCCCGGCCCCGACCCTGTCCACCGTCGGCCGCCATATCCGTGCGGAATATCAACGGGCACACAATGACCTCTACGGCATGGGTGTGGCGGTGTCGTCGCAGCAGCGCCGTCGACGTGGTCATCGGTGATCGACCCGAACAAAGTCGGCGGACCCGTGCGACGATGTAGTCATTACCGGTAGTACTGGATACCGGCGGCTTGTCGAGGGAGCGCAGATGCAACCGTGTGACGTGGTGATTCGCGGCGGATCGGTCTTCGACGGCGCGGGTTCCGCGCCGCGCACGGCCGATGTCGGCATCAAGGACGGCACGGTGGTCGCGGTGAGCGCCGAGCCGCTGCCCGATGGCGCACGCAACCTCGACGCTTCGGGCAAGTGGGTCATTCCGGGCATGCTCGACGTGCACACCCACTACGACGCGGAAGTGCTCGGCAATCCCGGGCTCGGCGAGTCGGTGCGCCACGGCGTCACCTCCGTGGTGATCGGGAACTGCTCGCTGTCCACGGTCTACGCGGAGGCAGACGACTGTGCGGACATGTTCGCCCGGGTCGAGGCGCTGCCCTGGGACGCGGTGCACTCGGCGGTCAAAGAGCACAAGAACTGGGACGGCCCGCGCGCCTACGTCGAGTCGCTGGCCGCGCGCCCGCTCGGCGCGAATGTGGCTGCACTGCTCGGTCACTCGGATATTCGGGTGGCCGTCATGGGTCTCGGCCGCGCCACCGACCCGCAGGCGCGGCCGACCGGCGACGAGCTGAATCGCATGCGGCGGATGCTGACCGACGCGCTCGATGCCGGGTTCCTCGGCCTGTCCACCATTCGCAGCTCGTTCTCCAAGCTGGAGGGGACGCGCTTCCCGACCAGGCAGCTGCCGTCGACCTATGCGAGCTGGCGCGAATACGCGGCGCTGAACGATATTCTGCGGCAACGGAACCGGATCCATCAGAGCACGCCGAACCTCACCTCCCGGCTGGAGATCGCGCGTTACTTCGCGCAGAGTGCCGGACGGTTCCGTAAGCCGCTCAAGACGACGCTCATCGCGGGCATGGACGTGAAGGCCGACCGCACCACCGCACGCGCCGCGACCACCGCGGCGTGGCTCGCGAACACCCTGGGCAAGGCCGCTTTCCGCTGGCAGCATCTGCCGGTGCCGTTCGAGGTGTACGCCGACGGCGTCGATCTGGTCGTGTTCGAGGAGTTCGGCTCCGGCGTCGCGGCGCTCAACATCCGCGACGTGCTGAAACGGAGCGAGTTGCTGGCCGACGAGGCCTACCGCAGGCAGTTCCGCAAGGACCTCGCGAAGAAATACGGTCCGCGGGTGTGGCATCGGGACCTGTACGACGCGCAGATCGTGTCCTGCCCCGAGCCGGAGGTGGTCGGCAGGTCGTTCGGCGAGGTGGCCGACGAGCGCGACATCCATCCGGCCGACGCGCTGCTCGACCTCGCCGTCGCGCACGGGGCGAAACTGCGCTGGCGCACCGTCATAGCCAACGACCGCGACGACGTGCTCGACTCGCTGCAACGCTCACCGCACGTCCAGGTCGGATTCGCCGATTCCGGTGCGCACCTGCGCAATATGGCCTTCTACAACTTCGGCCTGCGCATGCTCGAGCGGGTGCACGAGCGCAAGTTCATGCCGATCGAGGCGGCGGTGCACCGGCTCACCGGCGAGCTGGCCGACTGGTACGGGCTGGACGCCGGCCGCCTGCGCGAGGGTGCCCGCGCCGATATCGCCGTGATCGATCCGGCCGGGTTCGACGGTTCCAGCGCCGCCTACGCCGAAACCCCATTTCCCGGCATCGCGGGCCTGAACCGGATGGTCAACCGCAACGACCGCGCCGTCGCCGCCACCCTGGTCGGCGGGCAGGTCGTCTACGAATACGGCACCTTCGCGCCCGGCTTCGGCAGCACCCTGCATGCCGGAACTTTCCTCACCCCCGCCTGATCGCGTGCGCGACACGCCGGTGTGAAACGCCGAGAACCCACTCTGCGCCGTCTGGGCATAGCATCACCCGAACGGGACAATCCCGACAATTCGCAGATCAGTCCGCCGCCGGGTTCCGCTCGGCCGGACAACGGTCGCGGTCGGGTGGCATCTCACGGCGTGGGGGGAGACCACGGCGAGGAGACACAATGACCGATAGCGACGTGCGCAGGGCGATCACGGCCGAACGAACCGACCTCGCCGAAATACTGACCGGGCTCGACGCCGAAAGCTGGAACGCACCGACCCTGTGCCGCGGTTGGCGGGTACGGGAAGTCCTCGCGCACATCACCCTCCCCTTCCGACTCTCCGAACCTCGCTTCGCCTACGAAATGCTGCGGGCGGCAGGCGGTTTCAACCGCATGGCCGACCACGCCGCGCGCCAGGACGCCGCCGACTTCACCGCCGAAGATCTACTGAAATCCCTGTGGGACAACGTCGCCCACCCCTGGAAGCCCCCCGGCAGTGGATACGCCGCCGCCCTCGGCCACGACGTCGTCCACGGCCTGGACATCACCGTCCCCCTCGGACTCGACCGCACGGTCCCCGAAGACCGACTCCGCCCAGTCCTCGACGCCATCAACCCCCGGTGCCTCGAGTTCTTCGGCGTCGACCTTGACGGCATTCAACTCCGCGCCGAAGACATGGACTGGCACTACGGCACCGGCGAAATCCTCTCCGGCACCGCCCAAAACCTCCTCCTCGTCCTCTGCGGACGCATACTGCCCGACGGATCCCTGCACGGCCTCAAAGCCAACCGCTTCACCCGCGCCGGACAACGCGGCCGCCACCGCCGCCACCTCCCGGTCTAGCCGCCGAGGGTCACCGGCAAGGCCTGCAGGCCGTGCTCCCGGAACGAGGGAAGCCAGCGGATTTCATCCCGTGGGATCGCCGGCTCGATACGCGGGAAGCGGTGCAGCAGACTGCCGATCGCGATACGGGTCTCGAGACGAGCAAGCGGGGCACCGAGGGGTAGTGGATGCCGTGACCGAGTGCGAGGTGCGCGTTGTCGGCTCTCGTCAGATCGAGAGTGTCGGGGTCCGCAACGAGCGAAAGATCCCGGTTGGCAGACGCGGCACCCAGGAGGACGGTGTCGCCTGCGGGGATACGGACACCGCCGATGCTGATGTCCTCGGTAGGAAAGCGACGGATGGCGAATTGGCTGGGGTGGCAGTAGCGCAGCAGCTCCTCGACCGCTGCATCACTGACTTCCGGAGCAGCCTCGCGCAGCGCTGCCAACTGCTCCGGGTTGTCGAACAATGCCAGCACGGCCTTCCCGATGAGTTTGACCGCATTCTCGTAGCCGGCCCAGAAGATCAGGAATGCCAAGGAAACCAGTTCGTCCTCGGTGAGCGCGTCGCCCGCGTCGCGCACGGCGATCAGGTCGGAGAGAAAGTCGTCAGCGGGCGCGGCGCGTTTGCCTGCGACCAGATCAACCATGAACTGCGCCATCTGGACCACGGCCTGCTTCGCCTGCTGGGGCTGGTTCGGATCAGGGTTCAGCAATGAATTCGTCCAGCCGTGGAACCGGTCGCGGTCCTCGCGCGGGATGCCCAGCAGGTCACCGATCACGGTCAGCGGTAACGGGGCGGCGAAGTCCGCGATGAGCTCGGGCTCGTCGCGCGCGGCCATGCGGTCGAGCAGCACATCGGTTGCCGCTTGGACCTTGTCGCGCAGGCTCTCGGCGCGGCGGCGAGTGAACGCGTGGGGAAACCAAGCGACGCAGACGGGTGTGATCGGGCGGTAATTTACTCGTCCTCTGGCGTCTCGGGGCAGTTGGAGGGATGATCTGCGGCGAGGAGAGACGATGACCGATATCGGGGTGCGTAGGGCGATTACCGCTGAGCGGACCGAGCTTGCCGAGTTGCTGGCGGGGCTCGATGCCGAGAGTTGGGATGCGGCGACGTTGTGCCGGGGGTGGCGGGTGCGGGAGGTGGTCGCGCATATCACCATGCCGTATCGGTTGTCGGGGGCGCGGTTCGGGCTGGAGATGGTGCGGGCGGTCGGGAGTTTCCACCGGATGGCCGATCGGGTGGCCCGGCGGGATGCGGCGGAGCTGACGGCGGAGGATTTGCTGAAGTCGCTCTGGGACAACGTTGCTCATCCGTGGAGGCCGCCGGGCGGTGGATTCGCGGGGGCGTTGAGTCATGACGTTATTCATGGTCTGGACATCACGGTGGGACTCGGCCTGGAGCGGAAGGTGCCGGAGGACCGGTTGCGGATCGTGCTGGATGCGATCAATCCGAAGAGCGTCAAGTTCTTCGGGGTCGATTTGAAGGGGATCGAGTTGCGCGCCGATGATGTGGAGTGGCGCTACGGTTCCGGCGAGGTGTTGTCCGGTGCGGCGCAGCATCTGTTGTTGGTGCTGTGCGGGCGCAAACTGCCTGCGGGGACGCTGCACGGCGCGGACGCGCAACGCTTCACCCGCGCTCGGTAGGGCACAGAATAATCGCGGAGCGCCGATCACTTCGCGGCGTTAGAGTCGGCTCCGTGAACTGGATCGCGCCCGCCCTCACCCGCACCGACGCACCGCGGATCGCCGACGAGCGGCCGATGCTGCAGGCCTGGCTCGATTTTCACCGCGACACGTTGCTGCTCAAGTGCGCGGGCCTCGACACCGAACAGCTCGAATGGCGTTCCGTGGAGCCCTCCACGTTGTCGCTGCACGGCTTGGTCCGGCACATGACCGAGGTGGAACGCGGCTGGTTCCGGCTCGCCGCCGCGGCCCAGCCGGTGCCGTACGTCTACTGCAGCGAGGACAATCCCGACGGCGACTTCGACGACACCGAAACCGCTGATCCCGCCGCCGATTTCGCGGCGCTGCGGCGCGAGATCGAACTGGCCGACGCCGCGGTGGCCGACCTGCCGCTCGACCACACTTTCCAGCATCCGAGGCGGCCCGACCTGGAGTACAACCTGCGCTGGGTCTACCTGCACATGATCGAGGAGTACGCCCGGCACAACGGGCACGCCGACCTGCTGCGCGAACGCATCGACGGCGCGACCGGCGACTGACCGGTCAGGGGCGCTGCCTGCTGACCCACGCCGCGATCTGGGCGCGCGAGGTGAAGCCGAGCTTGGTCAGGATGTGGTCGACGTGGCTCTCCGCGGTGCGGATCGAGATGACCAGCTCGGCGGCGATGCGCTTGTTGCTGTAGCCGGCTGCCACCAACCGCGCCACGTCGCGTTCGCGGCGCGTGAGCTGCTCGGCGGCAACGGATTTCGGCGCCGCGACCGGCTCCTCGGCACCGAGCGCGTAGCGCACCGCTTCGTCGAGCCCGAGCGCGGCGCCGCTGTCGAAGGCGGCCCGGAACTCCCTGTCCCCCATCGCCGCACAGACCTGCAGCCGGACCTTGTCACCGACCACGTCGGTCATCGCGTGCGCCAGCCGCTGCGTACTGCCGTGCCGCACGGTCGACGCGGCACCCATCAGCCGAGCGGCACGGTTCAGGTCACCACCGGCCGCTGCTACCCAGGCGAGTCCATCGAACGCCGACGCGGTCCACACGCATCGGTCGAACAGTCGCAGCAACTCGACCGCGCGCCGGAGTTCCTCGATCGCCTTGTCCTCGTGGCCGTTTCGCCAATGGTTCGTCCCGCCCGCCCACGAGGCGAGGCCGCCGAGCAGATGCGAACCGTGCTGGGTGGACTTCGCCAGGAACTGCTCGGCCAGCGCCCCCGCGCGCTGGTCCGCCAGCACCATCGCGCAGACGTAAGCGAAAGCGAGGCACTCCATCTCGGTGCCGTGGTGCGCGCACGCGCGGGCCCGCTCGGCCGCCTCCTCGGCGAGCTCGAGCGCGCGCACCGGCCCCGACTCGGCGAACGCCAGCACCGCCGACAGCAGGGCCGCCTCGACCAGCACCTCCTCGGCACCCAACTCCATGGCTATCGACACGCATTCGCGCAGATACTCGTGCGCCGACCCGGTGTCCGACAGCATGGCCGCGATGATCGACGCGGCGGTCAACGCCCGCGCCCGGTCACTGGTGCGCGCGGGATCCTTGCCGAGCGCCTCCATCAACCAGCGATACCCCTCCAGCAGGAACCGATAGTGCTCCCAGAACGGCCGCAGTTCGGCGGCGATCTGTAACCCCCGATGCGCACCGTCCGGGTCGGCGAGCGCGAACTGGAGCGCCGCACGCAGATTCGCGTGTTCACGGGTGACGTCCCGGAACCAGCGGACGTCGGCCGCACCCCAGTATTCGGTGCGGCCCCGCTGCGCGAGGCGGTAGTAGTGGTCGCGGTGCCGAACCCGGACCGCGTACTCGTCACCGTGCGCCGCGAGCCGCGCCAGCGCGAACTGGCGTAGCGGCTCGAGCACGGTGTACCGGCCGGTGCCGTCGCTGTCGTGGCGATGGCTCAGCACCGACTTGTCCACCAGGCCGGTGAGCGCGTCGACCAGCGCACCCGGCGGCGCGAGTACGCACACCGCCTCGGCGGCGGCCAGGTCGAAGCCGCCCGCGAATACGGCGAGCTGCTCCCAGAGGCGTTGTTCGTCCGGGGTACACAGGTCGTAACTCCAGCGAATGGCGGCCTCGAGCGTCTGCTGCCGCTCCGGTGCCGTGCGTAACCCGGTGGTGAGCAGGCGCATGGTGTCGTCGAGGCGTTCCAGCACCTGGTCGGGGGTGAAAGCACGCAGCCGCAACGCCGCAAGCTCCACAGCCAGCGGAATACCGTCCAGCCGGAGGCAAATCCCGGCCAGTGCGCTGAGATTGGCGGCGGTGACCCGGAATTCGGGGTTCGCGGCGGTGGCCCGATCGATCAGCAGCCGCAGTGCCGCGTTGTCCGCGGCGTCGACTTCGCCGGAGTCCTCGTCCAGCTCCGGTACCGGCAGCGGCGCGATCGGCAGCACCTGCTCCCCCAGCACACCGAGCGGCTCCCGGCTGGTCGCCAGCACTCGCACCTCGGGCGTGCGCGCGATGAGCCGGTCGACGAGTTCGGCGCAGGCGTCGATGAGGTGCTCGCAGTTGTCGAGGACCAGCAGCAGACGCTTGCCACCGAGGTAATCGGTGAGGCCGGCCAGCGGCGCGCTGGTGTCGTCGCGCAGACCGAGCGCCTGCGCGACGCTGAGCGCCACCAACTCGCCGTTGTTGACGTGGGCGATTTCGACCAACCACACGCCATCCGGGAAGGCGCGCCGCACCGCGTCGCCCACTCGCCGGGCCAGCCGGGTCTTACCGACGCCGCCCGGCCCGGTCAGCGTGAGCAGCCGGGTGCTGGACAGCAGTTTCCTGGCGGCGGCGACTTCGCTGCCCCGCCCGACGAAGCTGGTCACTTCGGCGGGGAGGTTTCCTGTCACGTGCCGCGCCACGCCGATTACCTTCGCACGGACGGCCGTGGCCCCCGGGCGTTTTGCCGGAAGATACCGGGTGCGGTGGTGGTGTCCGCGCTGGCTAAACTGCCCTTTCCGAAGGAGGGATGCACGTGACCGGCGTACCGGTGCTCGAACTGACGGATGTGACGTTCCGCCGCGAGGGTAAGAAGATCATCAACGGCATCTCGCTGACCGTGCACGCCGGCGAACACTGGGCACTGCTCGGGCCGAACGGCGCGGGCAAGAGCACCCTGCTCGGCTTCTGTGGCGCGGTCATGTTCCCCACCTCCGGCACGGTGCGCGTGCTCGGCGAACAGCTCGGCCGCGTCGAACTGCAACGCCTGCGTCATTCGATCGGGCATGTGAATCCGCGCCACCCGCTGCGTTATCCGCTGACCATCCGCGAGGTGGTGCTGACCGGTCTCACCGCGACCATCGACACCCCGATGCGCTGGACACCGACGCCGGACCAGCTCGCCCGCGCCGACGCGATGATCGATACGGTCGGCCTCACCGGAAAGGCCGACAACACGTGGCCGACGCTCTCGCAGGGTGAACGCGGCCGCACGTTGATCGCCCGCGCGCTCATCGCCGAACCGCGCCTGCTGCTGTTCGACGAGCCGTCCACCGGCCTGGATCTGGCTGCCCGCGAACAACTCCTGGAAACCGTCGACACGCTCGGCGATACCCATCCCGAGGTGGCGTCGGTGCTGGTCACCCACCATCTGGAGGAGCTGCCGAGCACCACGACGCACGCCATGCTGATCGCCGACGGCCACACCGTCGCCGCGGGCCCCGCGCGCGACACCCTGACCACCGAGAACGTCACCAGCGCCTTCGCCCACCCTGTCGAAGTCCGCTACGACGGCCGGTGGACCGCGCGGGCCGCACACGCCCGCCCCGTCTGGCCCGGCGAATAACGCTCAGCCGCAACAGAACCGCGGGCATCGAGGCTGAGTCAGGGAACGCGTGGCGTGAGGTTCATCCGGATGTCGTCGGCCGCCCACAGGACGAACCGCTCGACGGGTACCACCGAATGCCCAGGGGCAAGCTCGAATCGGAAGCGTCGCAGCAGAACCGCGAGGACCAGTTGCGCCTCGACCATCGCCAGGGCGACGCCTTCGCAGCTGCGCGGGCCGAGGCCGAAGGGGATGTAGGCGAACCTGGGTCGTCCGGCGGATTCCGCGGCGGTGAACCGTTCGGGACGGAAAACCTCTGGCTGCGGCCAGTATTCGGGGTTGAGGTGCACGGCCCAGATCGGGTAGAAGATCGTGGCCCCGGCCGGAATCGTATAGTCGCCCACGCGAAGATCCTCCGAGACTTCGCGGGCGCCGTACGGGCCTGGTGGGTAGAGCCGCATCGACTCCTCGAGCACCATCTTCAGATAGGGCAGGCATTTCAGATCCGCGTACTCGGGTGCGGGCCGGTCGCCGAGTATGTCCGTGAGTTCATCGGCGACGCGGTCGGCGACGGCAGGGTGCTGTGCGAGGAGGTACAGGGTCCAGGAGATCGCGACGCCGGTGGTGTGGTGTGCGGCCAGCATGGTCATCAGCACGGTGTCGCGGATCCGCGCCGGCGGTTGGCCCGCTGCGGCGAGCGCGGCGATCAGGTCGCTGCCGTCGGATTGTCGCGGGCCACCCTGCTGCGCGGTGTCCTGGCTCGCGCTGCCCGGCCGCGCGTCGTCCTGGTGCGCGGCGAGCACTTCGTCCACGGTCGACCGAAGAAAAGCCAGCGCCCGCTGCGCGCGATCGCCGCGTTCGGCGTCGGTTCCCGGCAGGTCGGCGTGGTACAGCCGGGCCAGCTGGTCGGTCAGCACATCCTCGAAGGCCGACACGATCCGTCCGGCCTGCTCCGGGGAGTCCGCGCCGGCACCGAGCGCGTAATCACAGATCATCCGCAGCGACAGCTCGCTGAGGTGCTGCTGCAAAGCAATCGGGCCGTCCGACTTCGCCCACCGATCGGCCATGTCGCAGGTCAGGGCGGCGAACTGCCCGAAATGCGCCTCGTGCGAGCGCCGCCCGGCCAGCACCGACAGCAATACTCGTCGCCACGGGGTGTGCTGCTCCGCGGAAAGGGTCTGCAAGTTATCCGATTCCTGTAGCGGCGCCAGGAACTCGAACAACTTCTCCGGCCGCTTGTCGATCTTCGCAGTGGCCTCCAGCAGAACCGGATCGGCGATCGACACCGCCTTCTCCGCGCCGGGTAACCGGAACCGAACGACGGGGCCGTAATCGGCATGCAGTTTCCGCTGGTAGTTGTGCAGCCCACCAGCCGCGACGATGTCGGCGAGGCCGTCGCCCGCGCCGACGGGTCCGGGGATCGCTGCGAAAGTAGCGTCGCCACCAGATTCCATGACATCCCTCCACGGCCATGCTCCCTGCCGCGGATGCTCCCCGCAATACCGCGGAAACCGTGGCCTGCCGTTCCGCCCGCGAAAATACTCGAGGAGAATTTTTCGATGAAGTGTCGATCCGGATGGTGGCCGTTCGATGCAGTGAGGTGAGGATCGGACGATCCTGACGACGACGAGCAAAGGACCCGAGATGCGCTACATGATGCTGATCCACCTCGACCCGACCACCGCGCCCGAGCCGGACGCGGCGCTGATGGACCGGGTGGGCAAGGTGATCGAGGAGATGACCAAGGCCGGGGTACTGCTGGACACCAACGGTTTGCGCCCGGTGAGCGAGGCCACCACGATCAAGCAATCCGGCGGCAAGCAGACCGTGATCGACGGGCCGTTCACCGAGTCCAAAGAGGTGGTCGGCGGGTACTGCATCCTGCAGACCAAGACCAAGGAGGAAGCGGTCGAGTGGACCTCACGCTTCCTCGACGCGCACGGCCCCGAGTGGGAGATCGAGGTCGAGCTCCGGCAGATCGCCGAAGAGGCCTGATCGGGCGCGGCGGATGAGCCGGAACCGGTCGCCCGAGCAGACCCACCGCGCCGTGGAAACGGTGTGGCGGATGGAGTGGCCGCGACTGGTCGCGGGGCTCACCCGCGTCGTCGGCGATATCGACGCGGCCGAGGAGCTGGCGCAGGACGCGCTGGTCGCGGCGCTGGAGCAGTGGCCGCGCGACGGGGTGCCGCCGAATCCGGGTGGCTGGCTGATGCTCACCGCCAAGCATCGGGCGATCGACCGGATCCGCCGCACTCAGACCTTCGCCCGCAAGCTCGCGCTGCTCGGTCACCAACTGGTGACCGAGCAGGCGCCGGACGAACCGGAACCGGACGCCGACGTCGCCGATGATCTGCTCCGGATGATGTTCACCGCTTGTCATCCGGTGCTGCCGGAGCAGGCGCGGGTGGCGTTGACGCTGCGGCTGCTCGGCGGCTTGACCACCGAGGAGATCGCCCGAGCCTTCGTTGTCGCGGAATCCACGGTGGCGCAACGCATTGTGCGCGCCAAACGGACCATCGCCGCCAAGCAAGTGCCCTACGAGGTGCCCAATGGCGACGAGTTGACCGAGCGGCTGGCCTCGGTTCTCGCGGTCGTCTATCTGATCTTCAACGAGGGGTACGCGGCGACCGCCGGCGAGGATTGGATCCGCGTCGAGCTGTGCCAGGACGCGCTGCGGCTGGCCCGCATCCTGGCCGAGCTGCTGCCCGCCGAACCCGAGGTGCACGGGCTGGTCGCGCTGCTGGAGCTGCAGGCCTCGCGGCTGCCCGCGCGCACCGGTCCGGCGAACGATGCTGTGCTGCTTGCCGATCAGAATCGGGCACGGTGGGACCGGCTGTTGATCCGGCGTGGGTTCGCGGCGCTGGGGCGCGCCAACGCGGTCGCCAGGGACCGTGGACTGCCGCCGGGCAGTTACGCGTTGCAGGCCGCGATCGCCGCCGTGCACGCCATGGCGGCGACGTCGCAGGACACCGATTGGCGACGCATCGCCGGGCTGTACGCCGTTCTCGCCGAACGCTTTCCGTCGCCGATCGTGGAGTTGAATCGTGCGGTGGCGGTGAGCAAGGTGCACGGTCCGGCGGCGGGCCTCGACCTCGTCGACGCACTGGCGGCCTCGGGCGCGCTGGACACCTACCACCTCTACTACGCCGTGCGCGGCGACCTGCTCAGCCAACTCGGCAGGCGCACGGAAGCGGGCGCCGATTTCGTCCGGGCCGCCGAGCTGACCGGCAACAAGGCCGAGCGGGCGCTGCTGCTCGATCGCGCGGCGGACAGCGGGGCCCGCTAGTTCGGTTGTAACGCCGTGGTAATCGCTACACCGCAATCGGGTGTGAGCATGCTACGAAACCGCTTACCTCCGAAAGGAATCCGGCCGCGTGCGACAGTTCTATCGAGCAGTGCTCCTGGACGACGACTACCGGCTGATCGGATATGTGGAGCCCGGTGCACGGCTCGAGGAACACGCGTGGATCGGCGATCACAGCGTGCAGGGCATCGAACGGCTGCTGGCCGTGCCCGCTCGGGTGGTGTGGGCTCGGCGGCAGCTGGGCGAGGAAAACCTCTACGCGGCCGCGGCATCCGTCGCGGCGCTCAGGCCGCCGGAGCACGGCTGCACCGGGCGATACATCGTCAACCATGATCAGCTCGGGTACGTGGACAAGGCCGCCGCAGTGGAGCGGGCCGGACGGCGGCGCACGCATCCATTACCGATACTCACCGCCGAGGGTGGCGCCGAGCCGCACGCTTTGGCCGGCGCGTGGGCGCGCGACCGGATTTCGGTCGGCGACACCGTGCCGGACGGCTTCGAGCTGTGGAAGTTCGATGTAGCCGAACTTCACCAGTTTCAGTAAATAGTGGGCAACCCGCCGACGACACGCGGCATCTCGACGGTGTCGTCGACATATTCGGCGCGCACGTCGGCCAACCGGTCCAGGAACGCTTCCGCAGAGCCGAACTTCGCCGCGACCTGCGCCAACAATTGCTCCGCTGGTTTCATGAAGTCCATGCGTTCAGCATGACTGGTCAGGCGCCCAGCAGCGAGACTGTTAGCACATAGTTTGCCGAAATATCGTGCGCTGCCGGGATCCTGCTACCAGATAGAAACGTTCGGGACACTCCCGACTCAGGCGCGACGGATCGGCTGCCAGGTTCGGGTCGCGTCGGTGGTGAGGAAGGTGCCGACGATGCGGTAGACCTCGGCGGGCTTCTCCACCACCAACAGGTGCGAGGTACCCGGGATGATGGCGAGCTCGGAGTCGGGGATCGCGCGATAGAGGGCGATCGTGTGTTCCAGGCTCATCGCGTCGTCGTCGGCGGCGATGACGAGGGTGCGGCTGGCGATGCCCGCGAGCTCCGCCCCCGTCAGGGTTGGCTCGGCGCGGGCCATCGACAGCAGCTTCTCGGCGACCACCCGGAAGTGCTCCTCGCCGTCGGGCGACACCTCGCCGTACCGAGCGGCCAAGCGCCGCATCGGTTCCTCGTGCGCGAAACCGTCGAGCACGCCGGGCAGCAGTCCGTCGTGGTGGAAGTTGCCGCTGATCGAGACGAGCTTGCGGACCAGATCCGGCCTCCGGAGCGCGATCAGCAGGGCGACGACCGCGCCGTCGCTGTAGCCGACCAGATGCGCGGCGCCGCCGACCACCGTGTCGAGGAACGCGATGGTGTCCTGCGCCATCAGGTCGTAGGAGATCGGTCCCGCGACGTCGGGGGTGCGGCCGTGGCCGCGGCGATCCATCCGGTAGACGCGGAAGTGCTCGGCCAATCCGGCGACGGCGGGTTCGAACGAACGGGAGTCGACGAAGCCGCCGTGCAACAACAGCACCGGCTCGCCGTCGCCTGTTTCGTCGTACCAGGCTCGGACGGCGCCGAGCTGAACATCTTTTGCCATGGGCCGATCATCCTCGAACAGCGACGGACCGCAGGAACCAGATACCGCCCACTGTGTAGCGCGACACAGTCCTATTGCAGGTCGACCCGTGGTTCGGCGCAGTTCTCGGCTTCGGCCAGCTCTTTCAGCGTGAGCAGTTGCTTGCGCATCATGATGACGTCGCCGAAGGCCAACAGGCGTCCGAGAATTCGTGGTCCGCCCATGCGGACCCGGACCACCAGGCGGGTGCCGTCGCCCGCCGGACGAACCGCGTAGGTGACAGCGATCTTCCCGCTGACCAGGGTGATGTGCTGACTCGGCGCGAAGGAGACCAGGTCGAACTGGCCCATGAAGCGTTGTCCCACTTCGAGTTCCGTCAGCTGCGGATCGCGATGACGGGGGCTGGGGCGACCCCAGCGGTCGAGCAGGTCGTAACTGTATGGCGCGACCCGTAATTGGCACAGCCAGGCATAGACCAGGCCGTGGGGTGCGTCGATGCTGATGGCTCGATCCGCTTGCACGCCGGCGGGTTGCAGGGTGTCGCACGGGAGTGGGTGTTCGCGCTCGGCGTCGGTGGCGCCCCAGACCAGTCCGGGAATCACGCCGCGGCCGCGATCCGGCGCAGCAGCCGGCGGACCACGATCTGGTGCCCGCCGCTGCCGATGACGAGTGCGCGGTAGATCTTGCCGTGCAGCCCGGGGAAATCGCCCCACGACTTCGCGCTGACGCGGGTCCGGCTGGCTCCCTCGTCCGCCAGTTCGAAGACCAGGGCGTACTCGGAAAACCAGTGCCGCCCTTTCATCGCCAGCCGGGCGGGGGCCTGCGCGGCCTCGAGTTCGAAGCCACTCGGCACGGTGGTCGGATCCGCCGGGTCCTTGCAGACGACCTTCAATAGTGCCTGCCAGACCCGGTCGCGATTCGCGTTGACAGATCTGGCATGCTCATCAATATAGGATAAACGCTCCATATAGAAGGAACGTACTAGTACATGGCACCTCCCCGCAAGCACGACACCGACGTGATCCTCGACGCAGCACGCGCCCTAGTGCTCGCCGAGGGACCCCGCGCCGCCAGTGTCGCGGCGATCGCCGAGGCCAGTGGCGCACCGGTCGGCACGCTGTACCACCGCTTCGGCAACCGCAACGGAGTACTGACCGCAGCCTGGCTACGCGCCCTCGAACGTTTCCAAAGCGGAGTTCTCGCTGCCGCCGATCACCCCGACGCGGTCGAAGCAGGCGTCGCCATGGTCCGCGCCGCCCTCACCTTCGGACGCGAATTACCCGACGACGCAAGACTTCTCCTGAACCTGCGCCCCAGCGACCTCCTCGACGGCGCCCCCGACGACGACTTCCGCGCCCGCCTGAGCACCATGAACACCCCCCTCTTCGACCACCTCCGCCGCATCGCCACCGCCCGCTTCGGCCGCGCGGGCGACCGCGAAATCGACGCGATCAGCCGAGCCGTAGTCGACCTCCCCTACGCCGCCCTACGCCGCCACGCCCACGCCCCCACTCTCCCCACCTGGCTGGACACCGACCTCCCCGCCGCCGCCCGCACCCTCCTCACCTCCTACCACCCGGACGAATCACCGACCTGACACCGATCCCGATCCGGCGGTACCGCGCTCTCCTGCGGTCAGGCTGGTTCGGTGACGAGGGTGGGGGTCAGTTCGTCGAGGTCGGTGATGACGTGAGTGGCGAGGGCCAGGGCGTCGGGGGCCGGCGGGTATTCGGGGCGGGGGGCGGCGATGACGCGCATGCCCGCGGCGTGGGCGGAGCGCAGGCCGTTGCTCGAATCCTCCACTGCGGCACAGTCGGTGGGGCGTTGGCGGAGGAATGCGGCTACGGCGACGTAGACGTCGGGGGCGGGTTTGCCGCGGTCGACCTCTTCGGTCGAGAAGGTGACGGTGAAGAATTCGATGAGGCCGGTGCGTCCGAGTACGACGTCGATCAGCGTCCGCGGGGAGGAGCTGGCCACGCCGAGTGGCCACTTCTCGCTCATCCGTTGCACGGCGTCGATCGCGCCGGGCAGCAGCGGAACCTTGCGGTAGTACTGCGCGGCCATCCGCTCGATCACGTCTTGCGCCACCGTCTCGGGCGGTGCGTCGACGCCGAGATCGGTGCTCAGGTACTCCGACCATTCGCGGGTGCTCATGCCCATGAGCCGTTGCTGAGTGTCGGGCAGCCACTGCCCGCCGCGCTCCGCGACATAGTCCCGGCGCACCCGTTCCCACACCGGCTCGGAGTCGATCAGTACGCCGTCCATATCGAAGACAACTGCCGTGATACCCATCTACTCAACGCCTTTCGCCAGCGGACTCGTCCTTGCTCCGAGCGGCCGAGCTGCGCCGCCCACCTGCTGATTCCCTTCGCCGCACGCGCTCGGTGATCGCGAACCAGCCTAGGCCACATCGATGGTTTCGGCCCCGATCCGCCGATCCACCCGCCGCCCGTGCGGAGGGCATTCGATGGGCAACCGATAACGTGTTCCGCATGAACGAACAGCAGGCCGGTGACTCGCTACCGAACGCGGAGCACCATGAGGGCGCGTTCCGGCCGATGACCGAGCTGATGAACGCGCACGATGACGGCACCATCGACATCACCCGGGGCGGGCCGCACTTCGCGGAGTTCGTGGAGCAGGTGCGCGGACTGATGGATCGCGCGCGGCTCGCCTGCCCGTCGGACGAGCAGGCCCTGGAAACGATCGGCATTCTCAAGCAGCTGAACGACAAGTTGGACGCCGCGGTCGTCGATGAATGGTCCACGCCGACCTGGACCCGGCACGATCTGCCCGCCCGCGGCAACATCACGCTGCCGCCGTTCGTCGTCGATCACGCCGACCGCGCGGGGGTCGACGCGCGCATCACCTTCCGCACCTTCCACCTCGGTGGCAACAATGCCGCACATGGTGGTCAGATCGCGATCGGCTTCGATGACCTGCTCGGCCTGGCCGCGGCGGTGCACGCGGGCGCGGTGACCAGGACCGCGTCGCTCACCGTCGACTACCGCTCCATCACTCCGCTCAATACGGAGCTGAAGGTGCACGCTTGGGCCGAACGCCAAGAGGGTCGCAAGGTCTACGTCCGCGCCACCCTGCACGACGGGGAGCGCCTCTGCGCCGAAGCGCACGGCTTGTTCATCGTCCTCAAGCCCGGCCAGCCGTAGCGCCGCGGCGGCGTGCCGCCCTCGGAATTGCGCACGCTGCATGCACGCACGAGATGTACTGACAGTCAAGATCTTCCGAATTCGGGCCCGTGCGACGACAACCGCCGCCCCACGGGCCCGAAACTGCGCACCGTGCAAGCATGCACGAAACGCCTTGCCCGGCTTGCCGATCAACGACCCGGGAAATGCGCCTCCCGATACGCCGCGAATCTCTCGTCGACTTCCTCGGTGGTGAGGCCGAAGTCGGCGAGGGTGTAGCGGTGCGCGGGACGGGCCGCCCCGGAGGTGCTTTCGGCGTGCAGCGCCGCCATCGCCGCGGTCGCCGCCTCGGTCAGCGGCAGGTCGAAGTGCCGGTAGATCGAGGCAACGGTGCCGATGGGGTCGGCGACGAAGTCGTCGTAGTCGACATCGCAGAACTGGGCAGCATTGTGCTGCTTGCGGTCTGCCAGGAAGCGATCGGCGCCGCGTGCCCACAGATCGAGCTGGGTGGCACCCACCACCGGGCCGCGGAACTTGTCGGACCAGCCTGCCGAAGCCTGCTCGTTGAGACTGCACACCGAGGCGATGATGGTGCGCGGATCGCGATGCATCTGAATGACGAGCGCGTCCGGATACACCTCGAAAATGGCATCGAGTGCGAATAAATGACTGGGGTTCTTCAACACCCAGCGGCGCCCGGCGTCGGGCAGGCCGATCAACTGCAGGTTGCGCCGGTGCCTGCGGTAGGCCGGGGTCCAGTCCTGCGCCCGCAGCCACTCGGAGTAGGTGGGCAGGTAGCCGAGGCACTCGTAGGACACCGACATGGCCGACTGCCGCAGCAGCTGCCAGCACTCCTCCACCTGGTCGGCGGAGATGTGGTGCACGCCCATGAACTCCGGGTGCTCCACGTGGTGCTGCTCGAACGCGGCCTCGATCCGCTGGTACACCGGATTGCTCGCCCAGGTCTCGCGCGGCGGGCGCGGCTGCGGCATCTCGGTGAGCCACATCTCCAGGCCCTGGTGCGCCGGGTCCGCGTTGAGCAGCCGGTGCACCGCCGTCGTGCCCGAACGCGGCAGACCCGTCACGAAGATCGGCCGCTCGATCGCCACGTCGGCATGCTCCGGAAAGCGTTGCCACGCGGCCTCACTGAGCAGCCGGGCGATCAGCGCCCCCCGCAGGAAGGCGCGGTTCACCTTGTTGCCGAACGGCGTCAGCTCCGCATCCTTGGCATAGGACTCGAGCAGCACCTCGAGCCCGGCGCGGTAGTCGTCGGATCCGAAATCGTCCAGCCCGACGACCTTGGTCGCCGACGCGTGCAGATCATCGATGGTCCCGACATCGTCCCTACCGATCAACGTCATCTCCTCAATAGTGGTGCCGGTCAGCGGCACCCGCTCAGTGGTGGTATTCGCCGCCGTTGACATCCAGACAGGCCCCGGTGATCGCGCGCGCCATCGGCGAGGCGAAGAACACCACGGCGTCGGCGATCTCATCGGGTTCGGGCAGCTTGCGCAGATCGATGGTCTTCGCCGTCTCGGCGTAGACCGCCTCGGCGGTGCTGCCGCGCTGCTCGGCGAGGTAGTTGAAGTACCACTTCAGGTTGTCGGCCCAGATGTAGCCGGGCGCAATGGTGTTCACCCGGATGCCGCGCGGCCCGAGCTCGGTGGCCAGGCTCTGGGCCAGCGCGAGCAGGCTGGCCTTGGCCATCTTGTAGGGGCCGAAGGTCCGCCGGGAATGCCGCAGCACCGCCGAGTTGATCATCACCACCGAGCCGTTGGTTTCGTCGAGCGCGGGGATGAACAGCCGCGTCAAGCGCAGTGCCGCAAGCACGTTGGTCTCGAAACCGGCGCGCACCTGATCCAGGTCCACGTCGGCGAGGTCCACGATCGGCGGGATGGCGAAGGCATTGTTCACCAGGGTGTCCACGCGGCCGAACGCACTGTGCGCGGCCTGCACCAGATTCGCCGCGGCCGCTTCGTCGTTGATGTCGGTCGGCACCACCACCGCGCGCCTGCCGAGCTCGGTGATCTCCTTGGCCACCTCGGTGAGCCGCGACTCGGTCCGCGACGCGAGCACCACGTCGGCGCCGGCCTTCGCGCTCTGCACCGCGATGGCGCGACCGAGCCCGGGACCGACCCCGGACACCACAACAACCTTGTCCTGCAACAACATCAGCCCAGCATCCTCTCCGCGACGGCGGCCTGCCGTGCCGCGATTCGTGCGCGCCACTGATCCGGCGTGACGCGCGCCTGGTCGTAGAACGGCAGGCGCCGCGCCAGTTCGTCGACCGCCACCACCTCGACGGTCGGCCCGTCCTCGGGCTTCATGTCGCGCGCCAGCCGCTGCCAGCGGAACTGGAGATAACCGCGGTCGTGCCCGGTGCGTTCGATCCAGTTCGCCAGCCCCGGGTCCCGCTCGCTGACCACCAGCCGGATCATGCCGTCGGGGTCCACGTGCGCCTGGTCGGCGGTGAGGCTGGTCTGGTGATTGATGTAGTCCAGCGACAGATACCACATGCTGCCGAGCTGGAAACCCTGATACGGCGCATCGGATTTCGGCACCGTGATGATCATCGCCTGGTCGTCGGTCAGCTCGTAGTGGCCGGCCGAGGAGAACTGGGTAGTGAGACCGCCCGGCGTGGACCGGGGTTCGGTCATCGTGTTCACCGGCAGGTTCAGGTAGAACCACTCCGGGAAGGCCAGGAAGGTCTTGATCCGGGAGATCAGCATCTTGCCCGCGACGCCGTAACGCTTGGTCAGCTGATCTTTCGTCAGCGGCGGCGGTGCGTCACCGATGCCGTCGACCCGCGCGATCCGGATCGTGCCCGGTTTCTCGACGGCCCAGTCGCTGTAGACCTCACGGACCACCAGCATCGCCGAGTCGGCGGCCAGGTGCACATAACCGGGCCGCGCTTCGCCGGGGCCGAGGCGCAGCTCGTACGAACCGTCCGGCGCTACGTCCAAGGCGCGGTCGTCGAAGGCGGTGAGGCTGTCCGGCACGTCGACCGGCGAGTAGTTCCCGTTCAGCACCTGGAAACTCAAATCCCTGGTGGTGCCGCGCTCTCCGGTCACCACGTACTCCGCGTCCGGGCGCAGATACGAGTGGTAGTAGAGCGTGTCCGGGTTGTCCAGGCCCATCTTCGTGTACGGCCCGGTGGACTGGACGAAGAACGGGAAGTCCCGCTCATAGGCCCACGCCATCTGTAAGGCGGCGCGAATGCTGCCCGCCAGATAGTCGTAGCCCTCGACGAGGTCCTGTTCGGTGCGGATGTGCGCGGCTCCGGTGATGATCTGCTCGGCGGCGGCGATGGCATCCGCGAACGGCTGTGTCAGCAAAGGGTCTCCAGTGGATCGGGCGCGGTGTTCCAAATATGTACCGCTCTGGTACATTCCGTGTGAGGCAAGATTAGAACGTGTTCTAGGAGTGGTCAATGGTCGGCCGTAGATCCGCGCCAACGGTGCGGGTGGTGCAGGTACTGGATTTCCTGGTCGAGCAGCGCGGTAAGCGCTTCGGCCTGTCCGAGCTGGCGCGGGCGCTGGACCTGGCGAAACCGACCTGCCTCGGCATCCTCACCGAGCTCACCGCGGGCGGCTACCTGGTGCGCGACGCCGACACGCTGACCTACGGCCTCGGGCCCGCGCTCATCGCCGCCGGCCGGGTCGCCCAGGACAGCTTCGCCATCTCCGCGCTGGCCCGCGCCGAGCTGGAGCGACTGACCGCGCGATACCGCACCACCTGCACCGCATCCGCCGTGGTCGGCGAGCAGATCATGGTTCTGGAGAGCACCGGGCCGGGGATGGTCAAGGTCGGCGCGGCGTACCACTTCGCGCCGCCGGTCGGCCTGATGTACGTGCTGTGGGACACCGACGCGGCGTTCGACGCCTGGCTGGCCAAGCCGTCGACGGTGCCGTTGCAGCAGGACGAGGCGCGGCTGCGGCAGGTGGTCGCCGAATGCCGCGAGCGCGGCTATCTGGTGGAGAGTCTCACCGCGGCGGGCCGCAGGCTGTACTCCATGCTTGCCGGATTCGCCGCCCACGATCTCCCTGATGAGCTGCGCGAATTGGTCGGCGAACTGGTCACCAGCCTCGGCGAGCGGGTGTACCTCGGCACGGATCTGCGGCCACGCAAGGAGCACCCGGTCAGCCTGCTCGCCGCACCGACCTACGGCGGCGACGGCAGGCAGAACATGGTGCTGACCATGTACGTCGGCGCGTCCATCACCGGGGCCGAAATCGACCGGCGCGGAACGGCTCTGGTCGCGGCGGCGGACGCCGTGACCGCCGCGTCGGGCGGGCGCAAACCCGCTCCCGGCCCCGGCGAGCTGTTGCCAACGACCGAAACGTGTTCTAGTTTTGCGGGGTGAGCCAGTACGCGAAGTCGACGGCGAGCACCTACGAGCTGCCCCATCTGGACGTGCTCGAGGCCGAGTCGGCACATATATTCCGTGAAGTAGCGGCAACTTTCGAACGTCCGGTGTTGCTGTTCTCCGGCGGCAAGGACTCGGTGGTGATGCTGCACCTGGCGGCCAAGGCCTTCTGGCCCGCGCCGCTGCCGTTCCCGGTACTGCACATCGATACCGGACACAACTTCGATGAGGTGATCGCCTTCCGCGACAAGACGGTCGCGCGATTCGGGCTGCGGCTGGTGGTCGGCAGCGTGCAGGACGACATCGACGCGGGCCGGGTGGTCGAGGAGGCCGGGCCGCGCGCCTCTCGCAACCGATTGCAGACCACCACACTGCTGCGGTCGATCCAGGAGGGCGGCTTCGACGCGGTCTTCGGCGGCGCGCGCCGCGACGAGGAGAAGGCCCGCGCCAAGGAGCGGGTGTTCAGCTTCCGCGACGAGTACGGCCAGTGGAACCCGCGCAGCCAGCGCCCGGAACTGTGGAACCTTTACAACGGCAAACACCGTGCGGGCGAACATATTCGAGTGTTCCCGCTGTCCAACTGGACCGAGCTCGACATCTGGACCTACATCGCCGCCGAGGGCATCGACCTGCCGCCGCTCTACTACGCGCACCGCCGCCCGGTGGTACAGCGCGACGGAATGTTGTTGGCGCACACCCGATTCCTGCAGCTCCTCGACGGCGAGCAGCCGCACGAGACCACGGTGCGGTTCCGCACGGTCGGCGACGCCACCTGCACCGGCTGCGTGGAGTCGACCGCGGCCACCCCCGCCGAGGTGGTCACCGAGGTGGCCGCGGCCCGGGTCACCGAGCGTGGCGCCACCCGCGCCGACGATCGAATCTCGGAGGCGGGCATGGAAGATCGCAAACGAGAGGGCTACTTCTGATGACCGCAACACTGCTGCGTCTGGCCACCGCGGGCAGCGTCGACGACGGCAAATCGACCCTCATCGGCAGGCTGCTCTTCGACTCCAAGACGATCTTCACCGACCAGCTCGCCGCCGTGGAGCGGACCAGCCGCGACCGCGGCGACGACTACCCGAACCTGGCACTGCTCACCGACGGGTTGCGCGCCGAACGCGAGCAGGGCATCACCATCGACGTGGCGCACCGCTACTTCGCCACGCCCCGGCGCAAATTCATCATCGCCGACACCCCGGGCCACATCCAGTACACCAGGAACATGGTGACCGGCGCGTCCACCGCCGACCTCGCGCTGATCCTGGTCGACGCCCGCAAGGGCGTGGTGGAGCAGACCCGCAGGCATGCCTTCCTGGCCAGCCTGCTCGGCATCCCGCACCTGGTGCTGTGCGTCAACAAGATGGACCTGGTGGACTGGTCACAGGCCCGGTTCGAGGAGATCCGCACCGAATTCGCCCAGTTCGCCTCGAAACTCGACATCTTCGACCTGACGTTCGTGCCGATGTCGGCGCTGGACGGCGAGAACATCGTGCACCGCGGCGCGAGCATGCCCTGGTACGAGGGCACTCCCCTGCTGCATCACCTCGAAGAGGTACACATCGCCTCCGACCGCAACCTCATCGACGCGCGGTTCCCGGTGCAGTACGTAACCCGTAGTCACGCACAGGATTTCCGCGGCTATGCCGGCACAGTGGCGGGCGGTGTGTTCAAGCCCGGCGACGAGGTCGCGGTGCTGCCTTCGGGTTTCACCACCACCGTCGCGGCCATCTGGGGTCCGGGCGGCAAGCCCGTCACGGAGGCCTTTCCGCCGCAGGCGGTGACCATGCAGCTCGCCGACCACCTGGACGTGTCCCGCGGTGACATGATCTGCCGGCCGAACAACCGCCCCACCGCGGGCCGCGATCTCGACGCGATGGTCTGCTGGTTCGCCGACGAGTCGCAACTGACCCCCGGCGCGACCTACACCATCCGGCACACCACACGCACCGCCACCGTCGAGGTGCGCACGCTGGACTACCGGCTCGACGTCAATACCCTGCACCGCGACGAGCAGGCGGAGTCGTTGTCGCTCAACGAGATAGGCCGCGTCCAGCTGCGCACCCGGCAGCCGCTGCTGTTCGATCCGTACCGGCGTAATCGGTTCACCGGCAGCTTCATCCTGGTCGACGACGCCACCAACAACACCGTCGGCGCGGGCATGATCACCGGGGCGAGCCTGCCGTCCTCGCGGGTGGTCTGGCACTCCACCGCGGTCGGCCGGGACGAGCGGGCGACCCGTGGCCTCACCGTGTGGCTGACCGGCCTGTCCGGTTCGGGAAAGTCCACCGTCGCAGTGGAACTCGAACGCCGACTGGTCGCGGCTGGCCGCCCCGCCTTCCTGCTCGACGGTGACAACCTGCGGCACGGACTGAACGCAGATCTCGGCTTCAGCGCCGCCGATCGGGTGGAGAACGTCCGCCGGGTCGGCGAGGTGGCCCGTCTCTTCGCCGAAGCCGGTGTGGTCGCGGTGGTTTCGTTGATCAGCCCGTACCGCGCCGACCGCGACCGGGTCCGTGCGGCGCACCTGGCGGCGGGCATCCCGTTCGTGGAGGTCTTCGTCGACACGCCGCTGGAGATCTGCGAAGCCCGGGATCCGAAGGGCATGTACGCCAAGGCCCGTGCGGGCGAGATCCGCGGCTTCACCGGCATCGACGACCCGTACGAGTCGCCCACCGAGGCCGAGCTCGTGCTGCGCCCCGACGACGGCGATCCGGCGGCGATGGCGGCCACCATCCTCGCCAGGCTGTCGAGTCTCGACTGAACGCTCGGCAAGGGGCGGGCGGCGGATTGCTGCCTGCCCCTTCGCCATTCGTGCGTCAGCTCAGCGAGCGGAAGAACTCACGGATATCGCCGGTGAGCAGGTCGGGCACCTCGAGCGCCGGAAAATGGCCGCCGGAGTAGAACTCCGACCAGTGCGTGATGTTGTGCGCCTTCTCGGCGAACCGGCGGATGGCGTAGTCGCCGTCCTTGAATACCGCCACGCCCGTCGGCACGGTGCCCTTCGGCGCGGGCGCGAACATGCTCACGTCGTGGAACCGCTCGTAGTAGTAATTGGCTACGCTGCGTGCGGTCTCGGTGAACCAGTAGATGCTGACGTTGGCCAGGATGCGGTCTTTGTCGATCGCCTGCTCGGGCAGTTCGTGCGACTGGTCGACCCACTCCTTGTACTTCTCCACGATCCAGCCGAGCTGCCCGGCCGGTGAATCCGCCACCAGTTGCGCGACGGTGTTCGGGCGGGAACCCTTCAGATTCATGTAGGCCGCGCCGTCGTCCTGGAACTGCTTCATCCGGCCGAGGCGCTGCCGTTCGGCCTCGGTCAGCGCGGCCATATCGCCCGGGTCACCGCTCGGGAAGGTGACCAGCGCGTTGACGTGCACGCCGAGCACATGGTCGGCGTCCACCCGGCCGAGCCGCGGTGCGATGAACGCGCCGTGATCGCCGCCTTGCACCCCGTACCGGTCGTAGCCGAGCCGCGCCATCAGTTCGGCCAGCGCGGCGGCGACCCGGCCGTCGTGCCAGCCCGCCTCGGTGACCGAGCCGGAGAAGCCGTGCCCCGGCAGCGACGGAATGACCAGGTGAAACGCGGGTGCCTCGGGCGCGCCGTGCGCTTTCGGGTCGGTGAGCGGGCCGATCACCTCCAGGAAATCGACCACCGAGCTCGGCCAGCCGTGCAGCAGGAGCAGCGGCGTAGCGGCGGCCTCGGCCGAGCGGATGTGCAGGAAGTGCACGTTCTGCCCGTCGATGGTGGTGGTGAACTGCGGATGTTTGTTCAGTTCCGCTTCGATGGCGCGCCAGTCGAACTCCGCCGCCCAATAGCCGGCCAGGTCCTTCAGGTAGGTGGTCGGCACACCGCGCTCCCAGCCGGTGCTGGGCAGGTCGTCGATCCAGCGGGTGCGGGCCAGCCGGTCGTGCAGATCGTCCAGGGCGGCCTGCGGGATCTCGATGCGGAAGGGGCGGATCTCGGTGCTTGTCATGCCATAAATACTTCGCGTAACGAGGGGGCCTGCGAATCACAAGAATTCGTTATTTCGGCGCTGACAATGTCATTACGCGGGCGGCGACGCTTTACCCGTTCGACCCTGGAGCTGGCACAAATCGCCTGGTCCGTGCATGATCGCGGGGTGGTGAGCCTTCCCGTCCGCGGTGCCTTTGTCGGGCGGGCCGCAGAATTGTCGGCACTGCTGGCGGCCTATCAGGATCCGGCGCTGCACACCGTGCTGGTCGCCGGGGAGGGCGGGCTCGGCAAATCCCGGCTGGTCGCCGAGTTCACCTCGCGGCTCAGCGCGGACACGGTGGTGTTGGCCGGGCGGTGCCCCGAGTTCGGCAACAGCGTGCCGTATGCGCCGTTCGTGTCGGTGCTGCGCGCGCTGGTGCGACAACTCGGGGTGGAGCGGCTGGCGACGCTGCTTCCGGTGACCCGGCCTGCGTTGGCGCGATGGTTGCCTGAGCTGGCGGCGCACGCCGGGTCGGCCGAGGGCGCGGCGGAGGCCGATCGGATTCGGTTGTTCGGGGAGATCCTCACCGTGCTCGAGCAGCTCGCGGTCGGCCAGCCTGTGGTCGTCGTGCTGGAGGACCTGCACTGGGCCGACGATTCGAGCCGGGATCTGCTGGCGTTCCTGGTGGCCAACTCGGCGCAGCGCGGCCCGCTGCTGGTCGGTACCTATCGTCCCGCCGACTCGGCGGCGACGCGCAGGCTGGTCGCGGGGCTGCGCCGCGATCCTGGTGTGCGACTGGTGGTTCCGGAACCACTGACCCGGCACGAGGTGGGCAGGCAGCTCGCGGCGCTGCTCGGTCGGGAACCCGAACCGGGGACGATCGCGCGAATCTCTGCGCGCAGCAAAGGGATTCCCTTGTTCGTCGAGGCGCTCAGCACATCGCCCGAGGACACGCCTGCCGAACTGTCGGAGTTGCTGCTCGGCTATCAGTCCGAACTAGCACCGCAGACGCAGGCGTTGCTGCGGCTCGCCGCGGTCGCGGGTTCTCCGGTGCGGCACACGCTGCTCGCATCGGCCACCGAACTCGACCAGGACGCATTGCATCACGCGCTTCGTCAACTGATCGATCGGCAGATCCTCATTGCGGACGACACCGGGTACGAGTTCCGGCACATTCTGCTTCGCGACGCCGTCTACGGCCACCTGCTGCCCGCGGAGCGGAAACGCCTGCACGCCAGGCTTTCCCACGCGCTCACCGGCGACCGCGAATCATCGAGTGCCGGCGCGCTGGCCTATCACGCACATGCCGCCGGTGAGTTGCCCCTGGCACTGGACGCCTCCTGGCGCGCGGCCGCGGAGAGCGCGGGCGCGCACGCGGAACGGCTGCACCATCTCGATCGCGTGCTCGAACTCTGGGACAACGTGCCCGACGCCGCCGGACGCGTCGCCGCGGACCGACTCCAGGTGCTGGAGCAGGTCGTCGAGACCTGCTATCACGGCGGCTTCGTCGAACGCGGCATCGCGGCCGCGGACGAAGCACTGCCGCTGGTGGACACCGACAGTGCGCCGGAGCGCGCCGCCCGGCTGCTCTACTGCCGGGCCGCCCTGAATAACCAGAGCGGCAAGGGAGGTGACGACGATCTGGTGCGCGCCTCGGCCTTGCTACCCGTGCATCCGCCGACCCTGCTGCGCGGTGAGGTGCTGGCCGAGCTCGCCGCGGCCCACGCCTTCAGCGGCGATGCCACCGAGGCCGAGCGCAACGCGCTGGCCGCCGCCGAGGTGGCCGAGCAGCTCGGCGCCACGGCGCTGGCCGCCCGCGCTTACGCCTACCTCGGGCTCGCCGCCGCCCGCTCCACCCGAACCGACAGTGCCGTGGCCTGTTTCGAGAAAGCCCACGGCGCGGCGGCCGCCGCGGCGGATCCGCAGACACTGCTCACCGTGGTGCTGTGGGAATCGGCGGTCCTCGTCGCCGCAGGCGATTACGCGGCGGCGATCGCGGCCATCCAGCAGGGTCTGCGGGCCGCCCACGAGACCTTCCGCTTCGCCGAGGCCGGCCCGATCCTGCTGGTCAAATGGGCGCAGGCGCTGACCGCGCTCGGCCGCTGGCCGGAGGCGCTCACCCTCATCGATGAATCACTGACCGAGCAACTGCCGCCACTCAGTAAGGCGGCGCTGCTGCTCTCGCACGCCAGAATAGTGTTGGCACAGGGTGATTCGGCCGCCGCCAGGAGCAGCGCGGACACCGCCGCCGGTCTGTTGAGCGACGGGCCGTGGGCCCGGCAGTACCAGATCCAACTGCGCACCGTGCAATGCGCGACCGCACTCGCGCTAGGTCGAACGCAGCGGGCCGCCGACATCGCCGTCGAGACGCTGTCCGCCGACGATCTCGCCGCACACCATCACGAAGTGTGGCCACTGCTCGCCCTCGCGGCCCGGATCGGCGAACTGCCACCAGCTCTCGACTCGCTCGCCGACGCCTTACCGGTCACCACCGCCGTCGACGCCGCCCATCGCGCCGACCACGCCGCCGCGTGGTCCGAGGCCGTATCAGCTTGGCGGGCATTGGGTCAGCCCTACGAGCTGGCTCTCAGCCTTTTCGGCGCCGCCGAAACCGAGCTGGCGGAGGGCAACCGGCCCACCGCGCAGGCAGCCTTGCGCGAATCCGCCACCATCGCCACCGATCTCGGCGCCGCCCCCCTGCTCGCGCAGGTCCGCCGGGTAGCCGAACGAGCCGGACTCACCCTGACCGATCAGTCGCCGGAACCCCCCACCGCCGCCAGCCCATCGACCTTCGGCCTCACCCCGCGCGAACTCGACGTCCTACGCCTGGTCACCAAGGGATTGAGCAACCGTCAGATCGCCGCCGAACTCTTCATCAGCGGCAACACCGCGGGCGTGCACGTTTCCCGCATCCTCACCAAGCTCGGCGTCGCCACCCGCACCGAAGCGGCCGCCGCCGCCCACACGCACCAGCTGTTTACGAGCGCGGGCTGACCGGCGGTCATTTCGGGTGTGCCGCGAAGAATTCCCACAGCAGGTCGGTCGCGTTCACCCCGGCGTCCGGCTGGGACAGCGTGCCTTGCGCCGCGCCCGGCCACCCGTGACCCATCTCGGGGATCCGGTACACCTGAACCTCGCTGCCGTCGCCGCACTCGGCTGTCGTGCGGGTGATCCCCTTGGTCGACGCCGCGGCGGGTTCGGCGGGAGCGCACGCGAGCCGCTGCTGCCACTGCGTGATGCCGGCCTCGAACTCGCCGATGTAGCGATCCCGGCCGCCGAGGAAGGTGATCACCGAAACCGGTACGGACGGCTTATACGCCTCCTCCTTGGCCTTCGCACCGATGAAGCCGCCGCTGACCGGAGCGATGGCGGCGAAGGTACCGGGTAGCTCCACCGCGAGCTTGTAGGACATGTCGCCACCATTCGACATACCGGTGGCGTAGACGCGTTTCGGATCGGCCTTCCACTCGGCAACCATCGCGGCGACGACCGTCCGGATGAAGCCGACATCGTCTTCCGTACCGCAACAGATCAGGGCGTTGTACGCGCGGGAGTACCCCTCCGGGTAGACGACGAGGAAGTTCTCCTTGTCCGCCTTGGCATTCAAGCCGGAGGTGGCGGCGATCTGAGCCGCGTCGCTCGGATAGGAGTGCATGGCAACGACCAGCGGCAGCGCGGCACTGTCCTGGTAGCGCGGGGGCGTATGCACCACGTAAGTCCGCTGCTTGCCACCGAATTCGAGGCGGACGGTTCGATCCCGATCGGTAGCGCCCGTGGTTGTCGATGGCGGCGGCTGAGCGGTCGGTGTGCCCGCCGGTGCGGACGAGCCCGTGCACCCCGACACGCTGAGCGCACAAACAATACTGGCAATGGCGGCGAAGCCACGAAGCCGACCCATCGAATCACTATGACACTGAAGACTGTTCCGCGAGGCGACTCGCCGTCAGGTTCCGGCACGAATTATCGCGGACAAGGCATCGGCCGTTCGGCGACAGAAGGTTTCGGCGTCGTCGAGGCCGTGCGTCACGCCGCGCAGGAGGGTGCGCGCGACCAGGATCTCGAAAACCAGATCGGTGGTGGCGGATTCGTCGGCGCCCGCCGGGATGGCGGGGGCGATCCGGTCGGCGAGGGCCTTGCGGGCTGGGACGTCGGCGCGGTCGTGTAGTGCGCGGTAGCGGGCGGGGTCGTGGTGGTAGGCCGACATCAGTCCGGGCACCGCGGCGCGGGTGGCCGGCTCGGCGACCCGCTCGAGGAACAGGCGGGCCCAGGCGATCAGGTCGGCGTGCAGGTCCTCGGTTACCGCTGGCAGCCAGAGGTTTTCGGACCCGAAGACGGCGTCCTCGATCAGCGCCTCCTTGCCCGGCCAGCGGCGATAGATGGGCGCGGTGCCGACTCCGGCGCGACGAGCGACCGCGGCGATGGTGACGTCCCGGTAGCCGACCTCGGCGAGCAGCGTGCGGGTGGCGTCGAGCACCGCGTGGTCGATCTGGCTGTCGCGCGGGCGGCCCGCGGCGGAGCGGGCGGGGTCGGTGGATGTCACACGGCGCAGCGTACCGGGCGGGAATCGTCGAAACAAATACGTTGCGGTGCGCATCGTAATATATTGGCCCGCATCGGTTCTATGAAGGGAAGTTCGGTGCTCGTACCCGACGACGAAATGCTGTGCCACCAGCTGGCAACCACGTTCGACCATGTGGCGCAAAGCGATCTGCGCTGGACCGAGCGGGTGGTGATGTACGGCTTCGACACCTCCGGCGAGGTGAGTGTGATGACCGGCCTCGCCCGCTACCCCAATCGCAATGTGATGGACGCCTACGCGATGGTGACGATCGGCGGCAAGCAGGCGCGGGTGGTCCGTCTCGCCACCGAATTCACCGCTCCCCGTGCGTCGTTGGACTCGTGGACGGTCGGCCCCTACACCTACGCGGTCACCGAACCGCTCCTCGGCACCCGAGCGACGTTGGGCGGCAACGAGCACGGGCTGAGCCTGCACCTCGACTTCCGCGGGAGCTTCCCCGCCTACGAGCAGACGCCGGCGTTCCATCGGTCCCGCGGCCGGGTGCGCGAGGACGCCCGCCGCTACTACCAGAACGGCGTCGTCACCGGCTGGATCGAACTCGACGGCAGGCGCATCGATATCGACCCCGAGCAGTGGTGGTTCGGTCGCGACCACTCGTGGGGCGTGCGACACGGTCCGGGCGGCGGCAGTCTGGACGAAGGGCCGGGGTTGCCACCCGTCGAGGTGCCCGACGGCGTCCTGTACTACATGGGCATCTTCCAATTCGACGACCGGCTGGTGCATTTCGCGCAGCGGGAGACGAGCACCGGCCAGCGCTGGCAGTTCGAGGGCGAGGTGTTGTATCCGCTCGCCACCGGCCAGGCACCGACGCCCATCATCGATGTCGAACACGAGCTGACCTTCGAGCCGGACCTGCGGGTAATCTCCGGCGGCACCTTCACCGTGCACCAGGCCGACCGCACCAGCACCACCCTCGAGGTGCAACCCACCTGCCGCTTCTGGCCGGGCCTCGCCGGATACAACGAATACCGAGGCTACGCGTCCGGCATGTGGCGCGGCCCAGCGTTCAGCGACGGGTTCACCGTCGACCTCACCGATCTCGACCAGATCGGGCCGGTCAGCCTGCTCAGCGAGACGTTGTGCACGGTACGGATGGGTGACCGGGTCGGGCACGGCCTGGTCGAGATGGTCTGCGTGGGTAACTATCCGCGCTACGGCTACACCGGATGGTGACCGCGATGACCGAACGTCCCACCCCCGAACAGCTGCCCCCGCTGCTGGAAAAGGTGATCCGGCAGCGTATTCCGCACGCCGAGCACGCCACCGTCATCGGCTGGCAGCGTGCGGAGCAGGGCTTCGCCTCCGACACTTACCTTTTCGCCGTCGACGGCATCGATAACACGGACACACCGCTGGGTCTGGTGTTCCGCCGACCACCCGAGGTGCCGCTGTTTCCGGACTACGATCTGCGCCGCCAGTTCGTCGTGATGAAACGCCTTGCGCCCACCGGCATTCCGGTGCCGTCGGTGCGCTGGATCGACACCGGCACCGCGGACCTCGGCAGCCCCTATCTGATCATGGACCGGATCGAGGGCGGCCGGACACCGAGCGATGTACCGCCGTACCACGAATCCGGCATGTACCTCGCGGCCGCGCCGCACGAACGAACGACGATGTGGTGGGGCTGCGTCGACACCATGGCCCGGCTGCACCTCCTCGATCCGGCGGCACTGCGCCTGGACTTCCTGCGCCTCCCCCGATTCGGCGGCCACCCCGTCGAGCAGGCCGTCAACTATCTCGACTGGGCGGTGCACTGGGCGGCGCCGCACATCCCCGACACCATCGAGCGGGCGATCACCTGGCTCCGCGACAACCGCTACGACCCCGAGCATCTCGCCCTCTGCTGGGGCGACTCGCGGCTGTCGAACATGCTCTACGACAAGGACTACGGCGTGATCGGCGCGCTGGACTGGGAGGTCGGCCACCTCGGTGACCCCGAATCCGACCTCGCCTGGCTGCTGCTCACCGACTGGGTGTCCAGCGAATACCTCGGCAAGGCGCGCCTGCCCGGCACCCCTAGCCGCGCGGACACCATCGCACGCTACGAGGCGGCCACCGGCCGCCCGGTCCGGCGGCTGCGCTACAACGAGATCCTCGGCGCCGTGCTGCTCTCCGTCGCGCTGCTGCGGATATCGACCTACCTCGACATGGGCGACCTGTCGGCGGTCGCGGTCGCGCGGCTGGAGTTGCTGCTCGGCGAGTCGTGAGCGCTACGGTCACCCCCTTCCGAGCGCGACGGTCATTGGCGGTACCCCGGAACGTGCCTAGCCTCGGGGGCACCGATCCGGACGGGCGGGGTTCGGCCGTGGCCGCCTGCCCTGCCCTCGTCCAGGACGACAGAGAGCGGAGACATGGGACCACTGCACGGAGTGAAAGTCATCGAGATCGCCAGTCTCGCGCCAGGCCCGTTCGGCGCGATGATCCTGGCCGATCTCGGCGCGGAGGTGCTGCGCGTCGACCGTGGCGGCGCACCCGGCGAGGGCATCGTCTCCCCGGCGGGGCCGCTCGACCGTGGAAAGCACAGCATCACACTGGATCTCAAGCAGCCGGCCGATCGCGAGACGCTGCTCGCGCTCGCCGATCATGCCGACGTGCTCATCGAGGGGTTCCGCCCCGGCGTCGCCGAACGCCTCGGCTTCGGCCCCGCCGAACTCGCCGCGCGCAACCCGCGCCTGATCTACGGCCGGATGACCGGCTGGGGTCAGGACGGCCCGCTGGCCCGCACCGCCGGGCACGACATCGATTACATCGCGATCTCCGGCGCGCTCGGGTTGGTCGGCCGCGCCGGGGAGCCGCCGGTGCCGCCTGCCAATATGCTCGGCGACTACGCGGGCGGCGGCCTGCTGCTCGCGCTCGGCGTGCTCGGCGCGCTGTACGAACGGGAACGTTCCGGCAAGGGGCAGGTGATCGACGCGGCCATGGTCGACGGATCCGCCCTGTTCACCGCGTCCATGCACGGGCTGCACCACCTCGGCCTGTGGAACTTCCCGCGCGGGGAGAACATGCTCGACGGCGGCGCACCGTTCTACGACACCTACGAGTGCGCCGACGGCCGGTACCTCGCGGTCGGCTGCGTGGAGATCCCGTTCTACAACCAGATGCTCGCCATCCTCGGCATCGACGACCCCGATCTGCCGTTCCAGCTCGACAAGAACGGCTGGCCTCAGCTCAAGGAAGTGCTCGGGGCGAAGTTCAAGGAGCGCGCCCGTGACGAGTGGGCCGAGATCTTCGCAGGCTCCGATGCCTGCGTCGCGCCGGTGTTGAGTCCGTGGGAGGCCCACGAGCACCCGCACAACAAGGCCCGCAACGCCTTCATCGAGGTCGACGGCGTGCTCCAGCCCGCGCCGGCGCCGCGGTTCGACCGCACCCCGGTCGATGTCCCCGCGCCGCTCAGCTCCGACCCGGAGCAGGTGCGAAAGCTGCTGTCCGGCTGGGGTGTTCACGCCGACCATATCGAGCGGGTGACCACCTGATCCGAGTTCGGCTCCAAGCACCTTCCCGTCCGCTACCTTCGACCCATGGCCGGGCCACTGCATCCGCGCGAACCGTAAGATACAGTGGTCGGCACATGTCTCGAAAGGATGGCTGATGCGTTCGACGCTGCTTTCCCGGCGCGATCTCGATTTCCTGCTCTACGAGTGGCTCAACGTCGAGGAGCTCACCAAACGTGGGCGCTACGCCGACCATTCGCGCGAGACCTTCGACGCGGTGCTCGAGCTCAGCGAGCAGCTGGCCACCAAATACTTTGCGCCGCACAACAAACTCAACGACGCGAACGAGCCGACCTTCGACGGCGAACGGGTCACCATCATTCCCGAGGTGGCCACGGCGCTGGCCGCCTTCGCCAAGGCCGGATTGCCCGCGGCGGCAATGGATTACGACCTCGGCGGGGCGCAGCTGCCGGTCACCGTCGCGCAGGCGAGCTATGCCTGGTTCCAGGCGGCCAACCCGGGCACCTCCGGCTACTCGTTCCTCACTGTCGCGAACGCGAACCTGCTGCTCAGCCATACCGGTCCGGAGTTCACCGAGCGGTTCGTCCGTCCGATGCTGGAGGGGCGGTTCTTCGGCACCATGTGCCTGTCCGAGCCGCAGGCCGGTTCGTCACTGGCCGATATCGTCACCCGGGCCGAGCCGCAGGACGACGGCACCTATCGGCTGTTCGGCACCAAGATGTGGATCTCCGGCGGCGATCACGAGCTCGGCGAGAACATCGTGCACCTGGTGCTGGCGAAGATCCCCGGCGGCCCGGCAGGCACCAAGGGCATCTCCCTGTTCGTCGTGCCGCGGTTCCTGGTCGACGACGACGGCGCGGTCGGCGAACGCAACGATGTCGCGCTGGCCGGACTCAATCACAAGATGGGCTTCCGCGGCACCGTCAATACCGTGCTGAACTTCGGCGAGGGCCGCTGGACCCCGGGCGGCGCGGCGGGCGCCGTCGGCTACCTGGTCGGCGAGCCGCACCGCGGGCTGTCCTACATGTTCCACATGATGAACGAGGCGCGCATCGGCGTCGGCCTGGTCGCGACGGCGCTCGGCTACACCGGCTACCTCGAATCCCTCGACTACGCCCGCACGCGCACGCAGGGCCGGGCCAAGCTGCCCGCCGATCCGACGGCACCGCAGCGACCGATCATCGAGCATGCCGACGTCAAGCGAATGCTGTTGGCGCAGAAGGCCTACGCCGAGGGCGCGCTGGGACTCGTGCTCTACTGCGCGCGGCTGGTCGACGAGCAGCACACCGCCGACTCCGACGAGGAGAAGCGGGCGCTCACCCTGCTGCTCGACATCCTGACCCCGATCGCCAAGAGCTGGCCGTCGCAGTGGTGCCTCGAGGCGAACAACCTCGCCATCCAGGTGCTCGGTGGTTACGGCTACACCCGCGAGTACAACGTCGAGCAGCACTACCGGGACAACCGGCTCAACCCGATCCATGAGGGCACGCACGGCATCCAGGGCCTGGATCTGCTGGGGCGCAAGGTAACCCAGCAGGGTGGCGCGAGCCTGATCGCCCTCGCGGGCCGGGTGCAGAACACCGTGGCCGCCGCCAGCGCGGCCGGTGGCGAGGCGGCCGAGCTCGCCGCGCAGCTGGATGCGGCGTGGCAGCGGCTCGTCGAGGTGACCGCCGGGTTGTTCGCCGGCGGCGACGTCGAGGCCGCGCTGGCGAACAGCTCGGTCTACCTGGAAGCCTTCGGCCATAGCGTGCTGGCCTGGATCTGGCTCGAGCAGCTGCTGGCCGCCGCCGGGCGCTCCGGCGACTTCTACGACGGCAAGCGGCATGCGGCCCGGTACTTCTACCGGTTCGAACTGCCCAAGACGGCACCGGCATGGGATCTGCTCGCCCGCCTCGACACCACGACCATCGAGATGCGCGACGCCTGGTTCTGATTCGGTACACGTGTCGGAAGATGTACCATTTTTCGATGACCACCCGGAGCCAGCGAACCACCCGCCCACCAGGACGACCGGCGTCGGCGACCCGCGAACAGGTCATCGCGCTGGCCAGGCAGTCGTTCCTGGCCGGTGAACGGGTGGACATCCAGGCCATCGCGGCCGAGCTCGGACTCAGCCGCGCCTCGGTCTACCGCTGGTTCGGGTCCCGCGAAGGAGTACTCGGCACGGTGCTGGCCGGCGAGTTCGCCGCGCTGCTCACCCGCGCCGATGCCCGGCGGCGCTCGACCGGGGCCCGGCGCATCCTCGACGTGCTGTATCGGGTCAATCGCTGGATGACCGACAATGTGCCGTTCCGGCGGTACTTCGAGAACGAGCCGCTGTCCGGTCTGCGCATCCTCACCGCAGGCGACGGACCGGTGCAGCCGCTGGTGGTCACCACCGTGCGCGAGCTCATCGCCCGCGCCGAGCGCGAGGACGACTACCGGCCGCCGGTCGAGCCGGACCTGCTCGCCTACGCGCTGGTCCGCCTCGGCGAGGCGTTCCTGTACAACGATAATGTCGCAGGCATCCGCGGGGATGTCGACCGGCTGCACGAGGTGCAGGCCGCGCTGCTCGGCATCCCCGAGGCGATCACGAGACCTGCCACAGGAAGCTGACATGTCGGACGCACTGCTGCACCAGCGTTTTCCTGACCTCACCGACTCGCTGCCGTATGTGCGGCTCGGTACCGCGCCGACCCCGATCCGCCGGCTCGACGTCGGCACCGCAGCTCCGCTGTGGTGCAAGGACGACAGTCGCTATGGCGACGGCGCGTGGGGCGGTAACAAGGTCCGCAAGCTCGAATGGTTACTGCCCGAAGCGCATCGGCGCGGTGCACGGACGATCTTCACGGTTGGCGGCACCGGCACCAACTGGGGGCTCGCCACCGCACTGTACGGCCGAGAGCAGGGCATCGAGACGGTGCTCGCGCTGGTCGACCAGCCGACGGACGACCATGTCCGCGCGCAACTGCGGCGACTGGAGAACTCCGGCGCCACAGTGCATTTCACGCACACCAAGCGACGCACGCTACTGACGGCGCCCTGGTTGTACCTGAAGCACATGCAGGGCCGTAGGCGGCCCTACTACCTCCCGGTGGGTGGCTCGTCGCCGATCGGCGCGCTCGGCTATGTCGAAGCCGCGCTCGAACTGGCCGACCAGATCGCCGCGGGCGCGATGCCCGAGCCGAGCCATCTCGTGACGGCGGTCGGTTCCGGTGGCACCGCAGCGGGTTTGGCGCTCGGCCTACGGCTGGCCGGGCTCAACACCCGGGTCGTCGGCGTCGTCGTCAACGACGCGCTCCCCCTCGACGCCCAGCACATCGTTCGCCTGGCCGAGCGTGCGCAGCGGCTGTTGCGTTCGCGCGGTGCGCGATTCGAACCGACCGGCCTGCGCCCCGACGACCTCACCAGCACCACGGACTGGCTCGGGCCCGGCTACGGTCACCCCACCCCCGCCGCCCACGAGGCACGGACCCTCGCGGCACAGGACGGGCTCCGGCTCGAAACCGTATACACCGCCAAGGCATTGGCCGCCGCACTGCACCTCGATACCGCCGGCTTTTTCGGTGCGGGGCCGGTGCTGTTCCTCAACACGTACGGCCCCCGGTGACGCGCTGCCAGTCCGAAGAGTCGTGTGCCTACGCCACGTCGGCGACGATGATCACCCCGGTCGACGCCTCGAGCAGCGGGATCGTCCGTGCCGCAGCGTCGTATACGTGCACCCTGGGGTGTGGTGGGTGCTGGTCTTCGTAATAGGTGCCAGGCCCATAGAACTGGCCGTATTTCACGACCACACCATCGATGTCGAGGACAGCCGCCTCGTGGTCCTGGATGACCTGGCCGCGGCCGCCCGCCGGTTCCCAGGCGATGCTCTGGGCGAGGAATCGCTTGGCTCCGGCGGCACGGGCGGCGGCGATGAGGTTGCGGGTGCCCTCGGTGCGGATGCGCGCGTTCGCGCCGGCCCGTTCCGGGAGCAGGGCCGCGTCGTCGGGTAGATCGGTCAGTTGGTGCATCACCAGGTCGGGGCGGAAGTCGACGACGGCTGCGGTCAACGCGTCCTGGTCGTAGACGTCGCAGATCACCGGCACGGCCCCCGCGTCGCGCACCTGGTCGGCTTTGGTGGCCGAGCGGGTCATGCCCGCGACCTCGTGCCCGGCCTCTACCAGCAGCGGGACCAACCGTGTTCCGATGACGCCGGTCGCGCCGGCCAGAAAGATCCGCATCATTCCACCCTAGTGACCCGTTCGGGTGTGAGACGTTCAAGGTGTCGTCGGCGAGGTGAGGAATCTTGATGCATGCGTCAGTCGTAGCGCTACCACAGGGCAAAGTTCGCGGCAACGCCACCGGGTCGGTGGCCGCTTTCCTCGGAATACCGTATGCGGCAGCGCCATTGGGTGCCGCACTGTTTCAGGCTCCCGGCCAGGCACCCAGCTGGGATGACGAACGGGACGCGACCCGCTTCGGGCCGACCGCTCCGCAAGTGGGTTACCCGGAGCCGCTGCGCTCGATCTTGCACAACCCGATCATCGAGGGGCCCGAATTTCTGAACCTCAATGTGTGGACACCCGATCCGACGGCCTCGGGCCTACCGGTCATGGTGTGGATTCACGGTGGGGCGTTCCGCGTCGGCTCCAGCGCCGTCTCCGTCTACGACGGGCACGCCTTCGCTCGGGACGGAGTGGTGCTGGTCAGCATCAACTATCGCCTCGGGGCCATCGGTTTCGCGGCGATCGACGGGTCACCGGCCAACCGTGGTCTGCTCGACCAGATCGCCGCCCTCCGGTGGGTTCGCGACAATATCGCGTCGTTCGGCGGGGACCCCGAGCGAATCACAATCTTCGGCGAATCCGCGGGCGCCATGAGCGTCGCCACGCTGATCGCCTCGCCCTTGGCCGCGGGTCTGTTCCAGCGCGCGATCATGCAGAGCGGCAACGGAACCATCGCCTCGACGCTCGCGGACGCGCGCCTGGTCGCCGCCGACTTCGTCGGGCGACTCGATACCCCACCCGAAGACGCCGGTATTCCCGCACTGCTCCACGCGGAGCGAAACCTGGTGCTCGACTTCATGTTCCAGCAGCTACCCCACCGCTGGGGCGCGTCCTCCATTGCCGCAGGGCTGGGCCAGATGGCTTTCGTGCCCACGATCGACGGCCACAGCCTCACCCAACTCCCCCTCGACGCCATCGCCGGGGGCGCTGCGGATGACATTCCGCTTATCGCCGGCAGCACCACCGACGAATTCCGCCTGTTCGCGACGCCGGCGGGACTCACCGCCACACTCACCCCGGAACTACTCATCACAACGCTGAGCTCCCGCGGACTCGACCCGGCCATCGCCGATATCTATGCAGCCAACCGCCCCACTGCGAGCCCCGGTGACCTGCTGGCCGCGATCCTCACCGACTGGGCATTCCGGATCCCCGCGGTCCGCATGGCCGAAGCCGCCGCCACCGCGCATGTCTACGAATTCGCCTGGCCCACTACTCATCTCGATTTGCGCGCCTGCCATGCCCTCGAGGTCGCTTTCGTCTTCGATACCTTGACCGCCGAGGGCACACAGATGATGGTCGGCGCCGACGTCCCACCCCAGACCCTCGCCTCCGAAATGCACCATATCTGGGTCGATTTCGCGCACGGCCGTACTCCCTGCTGGGCCCCGTACGACGCAGGCACCCGGACCGTCATGACCTTCGATGCCCCGCGCTCCCATGCGGTGTCCAACCCGCGTGCCGACGAGCTCGCGATCTGGCTCGACTGACCGCCAGTGGGTTCCGTCCTGCGCGAGCCGTTTACGATGTGCGCGGGGATCTGGAGCGAGGAGCGGCTTGATGGAAGCGACGTTCGATGTGGCCGCACTGGTCGGGCATCACTATCGTGCTGACGACTATTACGAGGTCGGCCGCGAGAAGATCCGCGAATACGCGCGTGCGGTCCAGGATTTCCATCCGGCGCACTGGAGCGAGGACGCCGCCGACGAGCTCGGCTACGCCGGTCTAGTCGCGCCGACCACGTTCGTCTCGATCCCCGCGATGCTGGCCAACCGCAAGCTCTTCGAGAGCGTCATCACCGGTTACGACGTGTTCGTGCAGACCGATCAGGTTTTCGAGATGTACCAGCCGGTGGTCACCGGCGATCGACTGGTCAGCGATGTCGAACTCGCCTCGGTGCGCCGGATAGCGGGCAACGATCTGCTCACCATCAAGAACACCTTCACCGACCGGACCGGGCGGGTCGTGCAGGTCATGCACACCACCGTCGCGGGCATCACCGGCAACGACGTCGCAGCCGGGGTCGGCGACGCGATCGAGCGCGTCATCATGCACGGCATCGAAATCCCCGGCCGCGCCGCGACCGCCTCGAACACCCCCGGCGAAGCCACCCGGACCGCCGCGCAGAGCGCCACCCCGTCCGAGGTCTCCCGAACCCGCCTCCCGCGCACCGCGATTCGCTTCGAGGACCTCACCGTCGGCGACGAACTCCCGCCCCGCGTCAACCAGCTCACCCGCGGCGACCTGGTGAACTACGCCGGTGTCGCGGGCGACGCCAACCCGATCCACTGGCACGACGACATCGCCACCCTGACCGGCCTGCCCGACGTGATCGCCCACGGCATGCTCACCATGGGCCTCGGCGCCGGCTACCTCACCGACTGGCTCGGCGACCCAGGCGCCATGACCCGTTTCGGCGTCCGCCTCTCCAACTACACCGTCGTCGACGCCCGCTCCATCGGCACCGTCGAATTCACCGCCCGCGTCAAATCCCTCGACCCGGAAACCCGCTCCGCCGTCCTCGTCCTCGTCGCAAAGTCCGCAGGCCGCAAGATCTTCGGCCTCGCCACCGCCGACGTCCGCCTCGCCTGACGCGGGCTACGCACCCGCGTTGAAGGTCATTTCGCGGATCAGGATGGCTGGGGAGAGGCCGAAGGTTTTGGTGCAGACGCGGGTGAAGTGGGCGCCGTCGTAGAAGCCCGCGGTGTGGGCGGCGTCGGTGAGGGTGTGGCCGAGGGCGATGTGGTCGATGGCTCGGGACATGCGCAGCCAGCGGACGTAGGGGCGGAACGGGAGTCCGATCTCGGCCGTGAACAGGTGGCCGAGTCGGCTTTCGGACACGTCGACCGCGGCGGCCACGTCCCGCAGTCGGACCGGGCCCGCCGCGATGAGGTCGGGTAGCCGGCGCAGGGCGGCGGTGAGCGCGGGGTGTCGCATGGCGGCGGGGCCCGGCTTCGCGTAGGGCAATCCGTCTGCCCACCAGTCATTTTCGCCGAGCTCAGCGATAAGGGCGGCGCCTGCGGCCGCCCAGGACTCGGCGGATCCCGGTTGCGCAACCGTCCGGCTCAATTCGACGCCGTCGGCGGATTCGGCGGCCAGTTGCACCATTTCGCCGTTCACCACGCCCTGGACCATTTCGTGGGCGGTATCGGCGGGAATCACCGCCGCCGGGCAGGTGACGATTGTCGCACCGGCATCCGCCATGATGAACTCACCGCGGCGGGCAATGAGCACCTGCACCGAATGGTGGGCATGCATCTTCGCCGGCGACAATCCGCCGCGATAGGACAGCACACCGGGGCGAATAGTCATCTCGCCGAAACACGACAAAGCCTAGTCCTTCTTCGCTGAATCCCTAACTGCTCCACCCACGTTAGGTTTCTCACAGCGCACCAACGGGTGCGTATCGCCCAGAATACTCATAGCGCCCACCGCGTCCCGCATATACAACGTCGTATAGATCGAGGATCGACATGACACTTCCCCCGGGCCAACGAGCCGTCGACGGCTTCCCGCGCTTCGGCACCCATCTGCATCACCCACCACCGCCGGTCCCCGCCGACCCGGCGATCGAGATCGGCGGCCCCCTGACCGAGCCCATCACGCTGTCGGTGGCCGATCTCGTGGACCTGCCGCGACGGCAGCTCGATGCCGACTTCCATTGTGTCGCAGGATGGTCGGCTACCGGTCTGCGGTGGGAAGGAACCGCGTTCGAACCGCTCTACCGTGCCCGGATCGAGCCGCTGCTCCAGCCCGGCGTGACCATCAGCCACGTGGTCTTCGAGGGACTCGACGGCTTCCGGTCGATCGTGTTGCTGGAGGACGCACTCGCCGCCGATGTGCTCATCGCCGACCGCCTCGACGGACACCCACTCACCGGTGACCACGGCGCCCCGGTCCGACTGGTCAGCCCACACCAATATGGCTACGTTAATACGAAACACCTGTGCCGCATCGAATTCCACGCCACCGAGCCCGTGGATCCGGAACGCTGGTCGCCCCTCGCCGCGCACCGCAGAGCGCGCGTCTGGCAGGAGGAACGTCACCGCTATCTCCCCGGCCGTTTCGTGCGCCCCATCTACCGCACACTCATCGGCCCGATCCGCGCATTGAGTGCCCGAGGCAGTCGCGGATAACCGGACGATCTGACAGAGTGTCACTGTGGCAGGATGGTTGAGACGGCTGTTCCGCAAGACCGCCGACGAGGTTTACCCTGGCTACACCGCCGCGGAAACAGCGAGTATCACAGCGCAGTTCGCGGAATTCAACCGGGAAAGAGAGCGCGCCGAGGCCGAATTGCGCGCCAACCCTTATCATCCGGATCCCAGCGACAATCCCGCCATCGAATCGGTCCTGCGCGCCGCACCCCGGGAAGCATGGCACCAATTGTGGTCTGCCGTCGACGACATCCGTGCCGAGGACCCGCAAGCCCTCGGGAGCTGGCGAACGAATAATCGCGACGGGTCGTTATGCATGCCCCACGTCCAGTACAGCGAAGCGGTCGATCGCATGACCCAGGCCGTCTACGCCGTCGGTGCCATCGTGGGCTTCGACTGGATGAAGTGGGACAGGAAGACTGCGTATCCGGGCGGTCGGGGTCTCGAGACCGCCCCCGTCGCCGATGCCGCCCGAGTGCTCACCGCCGTGATCCGCGGCGAGCGCTTCGGCGATGGCATCATCCTTACGGCGCTGAACGACGGCACCCTACCTGCTGCTCTGCAACGGTTGCGTACCTGGTACGAGCAGCAGGAAATGGCCTAGTCCGCTCCCGTGCCGACCTGCCGGGTTCCCCGGGCGGCGAGCACCACTCCTACGCCGACTATGGCCGCGCCGACGAAACGCAGTGGCGAGCTCTCCGAGACACCCAGCAGCACGCCGGTCACCAAGGCACACACGGGCACCACCCCGGCGAAGGCGCCGGCCGTCTCCACCGGGATTCGATCCAGCGCCGCGTACCAGAGGAGGAAGGCGCCGGCCGACGCCACGACGGCGAGATAGCCGATGGCCGCCGACTCCGCCAGCGTGGGCAGGCGGGCGGTCGGCACGTCGATCAGCACCGCGACGATTCCGCAGAGGACCGCGCCCGCGGTCGCGGCGTAGGTGGCGGTGGCTTTCGCGCCGATCTCCCGCACCAGTGGAATGGCCACGAGCGAGAAGGCGCACTCGCCCGCGAGGGCACCTGCCGCGAGGAGCAGTCCGACCGGATCGGCCGCGGCACCGGTCCATTGCACGACGACCGCACCCGTGGTCACGATGCCCGCGGCAACCACCGCCCGCATCGACGGTGAGCGACGAGCCATGAGCGGACCCGCGAGGGCCAGCACCACCGGCACCGCACCGACGACCGCGCCGACCACACCCGCGTCGACCCGTTGCAGCGCGAGCACCAGGCAGATATTGAAGCCGGCCAGACCGGTCGCGCCCAGCACCCCGATCCTGGTGAGCTGCGCCGCGTTGACCCGGGGCAGCCGCCCCCAGAAGAGAACGAACATCAACGCGGCGGCGATGCCGTATCGGACCGTTTGCCCGGTCATGATCGGGAACTCGGTCAGCGCCGTCGTCGCGGCGATCGCGGAGCCGACCGCGACACTGGAGCCCAAGGCAAGCAGGGTCCCGAGCCAAGCAGCGGATCGTTGCTCAGCGGCTCGGGACACGCTGAGGCTCATACGATTTCGCTCGGATCCGCTGGCCGTAGCGCCGTGACGGGGCAGGATTGCGCGCATCCCGCCATCATCTCGCGGCGATGTTCGCAGAGTTCCGGATGACGGGCTCGGATCTCGGTCAACCGTTCCGGCTGGAGCACGTCTTGCACGACAGCGGGTTGACACCGGTTGCGGGCGAACAAGAAACCGTCGCAATGGTGGGCGTCCTGGTAGGACGGTGTCGCCTGCAAAGTCTGGTGCAGCTGGCGAATCCGGTAGTGCGGTACCGCCGGGTACAGATGATGTGCGAGATGCCAATTGGAATTGTGTGGTGCCAGGAATTGTCGGACCAGCCACGGCGCATCCCAGCTGCGCGTCGCCTGCCATGGATTGTCCGAGCGCAATCCGGCGTGATCGGCGATATCACTCCAGTACCGCAGGATTTGATAGAAGGTGACGTATGGGACTACCCACAGGAGCAGGAATTCCAGACCGGCACCGGACACCACGAAGGCTGCGGAAACCGCAACGATAAAGAGTACCCGAAGGCGCGTTTCCTTACGATCCTCGTCGCGTCCGATCAGATCCGCCGTCACCTGATACGGCACATGCGTCATCAAGAGCGGCTTCAGCAGGTGCCGCCGCACGAATTGCTTCATATCCCGCGGATTCACCAGGCCGAGCCGCATATAGCCGAGCAATTTCGGATCGCGGCGATCGTCCCAGAGATGCCGGTGATGCTCGCAATGCGCGCAGGTGTACGACGACAACCCGGAGAAGATCGGCCAGGCGATGAAGACGCGCCCGAGCCACTTGTTGGCAGGCCCGTGCCGAGTGAGTTTCAGGTGGCTGGCCTCGTGCATCAGGCTACGCAGCGCGCGCTGCCTGCCCGCGATGACGATCACGCCCGCCAGGTACACGAGCGGTTGGTAATGGAAGCGCACGACAACAATGGCTGTACCGATAATTACCAGCCAGTCGGCCAACAGTCCGAGCGGGCCATGCCAATTATCCCTGCTGTTGTGAATATCTTTGACGGCTTCTTTCGTCTCCGGGGAAAGTTCCCTTTTGAAGCCACCACTCGACGGTCGCGAAGCTCGACATCTTTGCTGAACTCTGTCTTCTTGCGGCATTGCCGTACGTCCCCACTCGAATCACCACACGGCATCGACCCGGTCGACACCGCGGCCGGATAGCTCAGGTCCAGCGAATTCCAGGCAGCCACGATAACGATGTCCCCCGTGAATTGAACGCATTTCTCCCCGACTCCACCCGGCTGAATATCAGGGCCCAGACTACGCCGGAGACATGTCATATGTCGAAGAAATAACGGCAGTTTTCCAAAAACCGGCCAGTCGGCATTTCCAAGCGATCCGACGGCTAACGCGACGGACCGGCGGAGCCGATATCGGCTCCGCCGGTCCGCGGGTTCGACTCAGGCGCCGACGTACTCGGCGAGATGCTCCCCGGTGAGGGTGGAGCGAGCGGCGACCAGCTCGGCGGGCGTGCCCTCGAAGACGATCTTGCCGCCGTCGTGCCCGGCGCCGGGCCCGAGGTCGATGATCCAGTCGGCGTGCGCCATCACGGCCTGATGGTGCTCGATCACGATGACCGACTTACCGGACTCCACCAGCCGGTCGAGCAGGGCGAGCAGATTCTCCACATCGGCAAGGTGCAGGCCGGTGGTCGGCTCGTCGAGCACGTAGACGCCGCCCTTGTCGGCCATGTGCGTGGCCAGCTTCAGCCGCTGCCGTTCGCCGCCGGACAGCGTGGTGAGCGGCTGGCCGATGGTGAGGTAGCCGAGCCCGACATCGACCAGGCGCTCCAGGATGGCGTGCGCGGCCGGTATACGCGATTCGCCTGCGGCGAAGAACTTTTCGGCCTCGGTGACCGACATGGCCAGCACCTCGCTGATGTCGCGGCCGCCGAGGTGGTACTCGAGCACCGACGCGTCGAATCGCTTGCCCTCGCACACCTCGCAGGTGGTCTCCATGCTCGCCATGATGCCCAGGTCGGTGTAGATCACCCCGGCGCCGTTGCAGTTGGGGCACGCGCCCTCGGAGTTCGAGCTGAACAGCGCGGGCTTCACGCCGTTGGCCTTCGCGAACGCCTTGCGGATGGGTTCGAGCAGCCCGGTGTAGGTGGCCGGGTTACTACGCCGCGAACCACGGATCGGTGTCTGGTCGACCGCCACCACGCCCGCCGAGGCCGGGATCGAACCGTGCACGAGTGAGCTCTTACCTGAGCCGGCGACGCCGGTGATCACACAGAGCACGCCGAGCGGAATGTCGACATCGACGTTGCGCAGGTTGTGCCGGTCGGCGCCGCGAATCTCCAAGGCGCCGGTGGACTTTCGCACCGTCTCCTTCAGCGCGGCCCGGTCGTCGAAGTGCTTGCCCGTAATGGTGCCGCTGGACCGCAGCCCCTCGACCGTACCCTCGAAACAGATTGTGCCGCCGCCCGAACCGGCGCCAGGACCGAGATCGACCACATGATCGGCGATGGCGATCGTCTCCGGCTTGTGCTCCACCACGAGCACCGTGTTGCCCTTGTCGCGCAGCTGCAGCAGCAGGTCGTTCATCCGCTGGATATCGTGCGGGTGCAGCCCGATGGTCGGCTCGTCGAACACGTAGGTGACATCGGTGAGCGCGGACCCGAGGTGGCGAATCATCTTGACGCGCTGGGCTTCACCGCCCGACAGCGTGCCCGAGGGCCGTTCCAGCGAGAGGTAGCCGAGGCCGATGTCCACGAACGAGTCGAGGGTGTGCACCAGCGAGTCGAGCAACGGTTTCACCGACGGCTCATCGAGGGCGCGGACCCACTCGGCGAGGTCGCTGATCTGCATCGCGCAGAGGTCGGCGATGTTCTTGCGCTTGATCTTCGACGAGCGCGCCTCCGCGCTGAGCCGGGTGCCGTCGCAGTCGGGGCAGGTAGTGAAGGTGACCGCCCGGTCGACGAACGCCCGGATGTGCGGCTGCATCGCCTCACGGTCCTTGGACAGGAACGATTTCTGGATCTTCGGGATCAGACCCTCATAGGTGAGGTTGACGCCGTCGACCTTGACCTTGACCGGCTCCTTGTAGAGGAAGTCGTTGAGTTCCTTCTTGGTGTACTTGCGAATCGTCTTGTTCGGGTCGACGAAACCCGACTCGGCATAGACCCGCACCGTCCAGAAACTGTCGGATTTCCAGCCGGGAATGGTGAACGCGCCTTCGGCCAGTGATTTGGAATCGTCGTAGAGCTGGGTCAGGTCGATATCGGAGACCGAGCCCCTGCCCTCACACCGCGGGCACATGCCGCCGGTAATGCTGAAGCTGCGCCGCTCTTTCACGGTCCGGCCGGCCTTCTCGATGGTGACCGCGCCCGCGCCGCTGATCGAGGCGACGTTGAACGAAAAGGCTTGGGGCGAACCGATATGCGGCTTACCGAGACGGCTGAACAGAATGCGCAGCATCGCGTTGGCGTCGGTCGCGGTGCCGACCGTGGAGCGTGGGTCGGCACCCATCCGCTGCTGGTCGACGGTGATCACCGTGGTCAGCCCTTCGAGCACATCGACCTCGGGCCGAGCCAGCGTGGGCATGAAACCCTGCACGAAGGAGCTGTAGGTCTCGTTGATCAGCCGCTGCGACTCCGCGGCGATCGTGCTGAACACCAGCGAGCTCTTGCCCGAGCCGGAGACACCGGTGAACACCGTCAGCCTGCGCTTGGGGATCTCGATGCTGACGTCGCGCAGGTTGTTCACCCGTGCGCCGTGCACCCGGATCAGATCGTGGCTGTCCGCGGCCGGCTGCGCGGGCTCGGTGCTCTTTTTCTTCGTTGCGGTGCTCATGGTGTCTCCATCTAACCTGATCAGGACTACTGGGCGAGGTTCGGGCGCACGCCGCGCCGCTTGCTTCGGTAGGGCTGGGCGAACATGTACAAGCCGGTGCCCATCAGCAAGAACAGCGGCGGCAGCGGGAGGTAGAACAGCCACATCGCGGTCTCGGTGAGGCCGAGGGCGGCGCCGACGAAGGCGACGATGACGGTCGTGGTGAAGATGATGGACAGCTGGCGATGCAGCTGACGGTTCCGCTTGCTCCAAGCCATGATGTTCTCCTTTGTGCGGTGCACGATCCACAGGTCGTGCGGTAAATGTTTCGGATCTATCGCTCGTCGAGGACTTTGCCGTCGACCACGCTGTGCTGGGTGGTCAGCGCGGCGGCCGCCGTGGCGAGCGGGCAACTCTGCGCACCCGCCGTCGCGCCGCGCATACCCTCGGCCGACTCCCAGCGCCAGATGTCGAGGAAGGACCCGTCTTCCTGACGGATCAAAGTGGCGGCGGTGAAGGCCGCGTTCGCCGACCGAATGGCCCGCAGCACCAGCGTGCGCTGCTCGAGCAGCTGGGCCAACTTGCCGGTCACGACGGTGTATCGGTGCGTGCGGACGACTGCCATGGTGTCGTGCCCTCTCGTCTCGGATCGGTTTTCCCGGTGACTCATAGTTTTCCGCCGCGGCCACCCGCGAACAATGAGCAATCACGAAACGACGGTTGCGTTCGGGGTTAACGATCGCAACGATGACGGAGTGGAATTGCGTGACATCGAGATCTTCCTGACCCTCGCCGAAGAGTTACATTTCGGCCGTACCGCGGAGCGCTTACATATTTCGACGCCCCGGGTGAGTCAGACGATCGCCAAGCAGGAGCGGCGAATCGGTGCGCCACTGTTCGAGCGAACCAGCCGCAAGGTGACCCTGACGCCGCTGGGCGAACAGCTGCGCGACGACCTGCAAGCCGGCTACCGCCGCATCCTCGACGGCGTCGAATCGGCGACGAACCTCGCGCGCGGCGGCGCGGACACGCTGACCTTGGGCGTGCTCGGCCCGATGTGGCAGGACCTGGCGCCGATGACCGCGTTGTTCCGGAACCGCTTCCCGCACGTCGAATTCCGCATGCGCGAGGTGCGCATCGACGACCCGTTCGCGCTGATCCGCGGCGACGAGGTCGACGTGGCCCTGCTCGCGCTGCCCGTGCGCGAACCCGACCTGCGCGAAGGACCCGTCGCGTTCAGCGAGCCCATCGTGCTTGTCGTCGGGCGCACGCACCCGCTGGCCGGGCGCGCCTCGGTGTCACTGGCCGAGCTGGCCGGCTACCACGTCCTGCCATCCGGGCTGCCGATCCCGGAGTACTGGGAGGAGTCGTTCTCGCCGCTGGCACCGGGCGCCCGCCCCGCGGGTGCGCCCGCGCCGACCCGCGAAGAGGTGCTCTGGGCCGTGACCTCGGGTGACGCGGTGGCCTTCGCGTGTGGTCAGGCGATCAAGTACTACGACCGCGGCGAGGCCGTGTACCTGCCGATCGACGAGAATCCCACGCTGAGCTGGGGCTTGATCCACCGCGCCGAGACCGTCAGCCGCTGGGCGACGGAGTTCGCGCGCATCGCGACCGAACTCGGGCCGATCGAACTGACCCTCGATCTGGATCCGTCCACCCTGCATCGGCTGCGTTCGGTGAGCTGAGCCGCTCAGCTCACCTGCTGGATCCGGACCATGTTGCCCGCCGGATCGCGGAAAGCGCAGTCGCGGACGCCGTAGGGCTGGTCGGTCGGCTCCTGGACCACCTCGGCGTCGCCGGCCTGCAGGCGCTCGAAGGTGCCGTCGACATCCTTGGTTGCCAGCAGGATGCTGCCGTAGGTGCCCTTGGCCATCATCTCCTCGATGGTGCGCCGCTCGTCATCGGTGATGCCGGGGCTGGCGGCGGGCGGGTACAGGACGATCGAGGTGCCGGGCTGCTCCGCCGGGCCGACCGTGATCCAGCGCATCCCGTTGTATCCGACGTCGTTGCGCACCTCGAAGCCGAGGATGTCGCGGTAGAAGGCGATGGCGGCCTCCGGGTCGTTCTGCGGGAGGAAGCTCGATTGAATGGTGATTGTCATGCTGATCAGGCTAATTCCGGCGCACTCACCGGCGCTTCTCGATTCCTGATCGGTCTGGTGACCTGTTTGGCCACGCAGGACGGCATCCCCGCGGTCGCCTCCGCCGCCTCGCGCCGGTAGGTGCTCGGCGGCACGCCGACCAGCTCGGTGAAGCGGGTGCTGAAGGTGCCCAACGATGAGCACCCGACCGCGAAACAGACTTCGGTGACGCTGAGGTCGCCGCGGCGCAGCAACGCCATAGCGCGCTCGATCCGCCGCGTCATCAGGTAGCTGTACGGCGACTCGCCGTAGGCCAGGCGGAACTGGCGGCTGAGGTGGCCCGCCGACATGTGCGCGTCCCTGGCGAGGGCCTCGACGTCGAGCGGCTGGGCGTATTCCCGATCGATCCGGTCGCGGACACGACGCAACCGCGCGAGATCGCGCAGGGTCTGCGCTTCGTCGGGCTTGCTGGTCACTCGAATGATCGTGCCATGTTGTCCCGAAGTTGCCTAACGCCCCGCCTTCATACCGAATTCACCGGCAAGTGAGGGACGTCATTTCTAGGGGGGTGCACCGCACTCGCCGGTAGGACAGTATCGGGGGTCGTGACCGCTTATCTTCACCACGAATCACCCACGCTCGAACAGTTACTCGACGATGCCGCACTGATGTCTTTCGAACATCAAGAGCACAGTATCGAGGTACTGGGTGAACATCGGTGGCAGGTGAGTTATGAACCGCCGCGGTTCGAGTTCTTCGGCGACAAACCGTTGGTGTGCACGCGATTTCATGTGCTCGGCACGGCGGCGCCCGGTCCGCGCAGTTGGCTGTGGAGTTGGGCCAACAATGACTGGTATCCGCCGGAGGTGACCGAGCTGGCCCGCTCGGTGCGCGATTACGGACTGCGGCACGGCATTTCGGCGCTCTGCACCGACGAGGTACCGTTCGCGGACCTGCCCGGCGCACCCACCGACCCCAATCGGGCCACCTGGCTCATGGGTGAACTCGCCAAGGCCGTGTCCGGCAGTTGGACCTGGTACAGCTGCGACGTCGGCGGCGGCACCCGCCTCGCGGTACTGATCGAACACCCCGATCTCGCACTCCCCGCCCCCGACCTGACGCACACCATGCAGACACTCACCGGCGTCTTCAAACTCCAGCTGCCCGATCACAAACGCGCACTACACAGCTACGCGCTCCAGCGCGGACTGACCGCCACCTTCGGCAACGACGGTTCGACCATGCGCATCGCCGGCTCCGGTATCGAAGTCACCATCGCGTTCAACGAGCACGGTCTCGTCACCGCCATGTCGTCGCACAGCCCCGACCCCGTGGCCGTACCGGCCGAATAATCACTGGCGTCGCCGAAGCTCCCCGCTGAGCTCGAATATGCGGCAGTGACGCAACTGGCGACCGTCACATTCGTCGTGCTGCGTGACCGATCCGGCCTCGCGCAGGTAGTGGCGATCGATCTGCCAGTGCGCCAACAGCTTTCGGAGCTGCGCGGAGGAAACCGCGGGTCACGGCTCATACCTTGCAGCCATGCGGCACGGCATGCCGCCACACGGGGGGTTCGCCATCGGTTTGGAACGATGGGTCGCTCGCTTGATCGGAGCGGACAACATCCGCCAGGCGACCCTGTTCCCTCGCGATATTCACCGACTCCGCCCGTGAGCCCGCGGCAGCTGTCCACGCCGGGGCAGCTGCCGCCGGGCGGACACCGGTGGCGCGTCGCGTCTTTCGGCGCGAACGGGCCCCCTTGCCGCGATTTCGGCGGGTACTGTGGGGGCCAGTGGGGCGGCCTTCGATGTCGCGGAGATGGCGGCGAAAGTGGGGACAATGACGATCATCGGTAGGTCGGTGCGACGGCTGGAGCCCAGTGCGCAAGGTGGGCAGGTTTTCGGTGAGCCCTATGAGGCGGCCGATGGGTCGACCGTTATCACCGTCACCAGGGTGGGTGGGGGTCCGTTCGCGGCGTCACCGCAGGGGATCTTCGTCATTCATAACGGCAAGGTCCACTGGGAGGCCGCGGTCGACGTCACCCGGGTGGCGCTGCTCGGTGAGTTCATCGGGCTGGTGGCCACGGTGTTCGTCACGCTGGCGATTCTGCGGCGACCGCCGTGGCCCGACCAGTCCAGTACCGGGATCAGCATGATGCGACGCCGCAGATCCGCCAGGAACTGATACGAACTTCAGCGCATTTCATAAACGTAGCAACCGAAGCCGTCAACTTTACCCGGCAGCGCCGCTTCTCCGAACCCGCCCTGGTCTTCACCCTCACAAACGGCAACCATCTCGGGTTTCGGTTGCACACCGCGCTGGTGCAGTTTGAATTTCTGTTTGATCGGACCGGTCGCGGGCGCTCCGTGCTCCGCGTGGCAGTTTCCGGTGCCCGCCACCCCGACGTCTTCGGGCTCCTCGATGTCGTCGCAGACGTAGATCCACGTCTCGTCCGCGCTGGCCACCGAGGCGAGGAAGGTCAGGCCGGCGGCCGCCGCGACGAACAAGGCCACGAGAGCTACGATCCGAATCGGGTTGATGCGCATGACGATCCCCATTCTCTCTGGATTCGGTCATTCGGCCGCAGTACACACGAGCACCGGCATGGTGCGGATCGACGCGGCCGAAAAGGACTCCGGGTAACACGCGATAGCGCGAACCGTAGCGGAATCGAGCGACGGTACGGCCGATTTGAAACCGGGTGTCGCGGGCAAAACATTATCCACCGAAAAGCAGGATAGAAATCGCCAGAAATACGCACCGGCAAAGCCCATAAATCGCCGTCACAGACAAAACAATGTTTGCCGATCCCACGGACCGGGTACGTGCCGACGGCCACATCGTGGCTACTCGTATGCTCTGTGCGCAGTCGCATCGAGGGAGACGGAGCATCCATGGCGGATCGGGAAGTGCTGAGCTGGGAGTTGTTCGGTTCGGCGAGCCGGGAGTTGGCGACCATGATCGCGGACGACGGGTTCGAGCCCGATCTGATCCTGTCGATCGCGCGCGGCGGGTTGTTCGTGGCCGGCGCGCTCGGGTACGCGCTGGACGTGAAGAACCTGCACGTGATGAACGTGGAGTTCTACACCGGCATCGACCAGCGCCTCGACCTGCCGGTGATGTTGCCGCCGGTGCCGCAGGCCGTCGATTTGGCCGGAGCCACCGTGCTGGTGGCCGACGATGTGGCCGACACCGGCGCCACCCTCAAACTGGTGCGCGACTTCTGCGCGCACCACGTCGCGGAGGTCCGCTGTGCGGTGATCTACCAGAAGCCGCGCTCGGAGGTCGACTGCGAATACGTCTGGAAGCACACCGACCGCTGGATCAACTTCCCCTGGTCGACCGAGCCGCCGGTGGTGCAACGCAAAGTCAAGGTGCTCGACGCGTAGCCGACGCGCTCAGGCTTCTTTTCGCGCCTCGGCGATCGCGTCCAGCCGTTCGCCCAGCGCGTTGACCTGATCACGGAACGCGATGGTCGAACTGTTCGGTGGTCCGAAACGCGCCACCGGCCACGGGGGTCCTCAGAACGGCAGCACCACCGACTCGATGCGGTGGGCGGCACCGATCGGCTCCTTCAGATAGTTCTGTGCCTCGATGATGGTGTGCCACACCTTGCCTGCCTGGTCGTCGATGATTCGTGTTTCGGTGACGGTGATCTCGGCGAAGACCACGTGCCCCTCGCCTTGGAAGAACACCACGTAGCGGCCGACAGCCTTACGTTGGATCGCCTGCAGGAGATCGACCGGCTTGCCCTCGAGCCGGATGCCGACCATCTCGAACCACCGCCGAGCGTAGGTCACCGCGTCCCGGTATTTCGCGATGGAGACTTTGGGAACACCGAAGGTTCGCACCAGACGTTCGGCAGGGACTTCGACACCGGTCATCTCCAGGATCGCTCGCGATGCGGTATGCGACGTGCAGTCTCGGGTCAGGTTGATCGACGCGCCGATGTGATAGGGCACCGGCGTGGACGCCTTCGCCACGGCGTACGCCTTCGCGAGCTCGCACGCAACCCAAACCGCTCGAGTGGCGAAAAGCGCTGTCTCATAACCGGTCTGGGATCCTTCCGCAAATCCTTCGCGCAGTACCCGCGCCATAGCGATGCTTGTGCTCGGCGGCAGTTTCGGCAGGGAGTTATAAGCGTTCTGCACCCTGGCGAGAACTTCCAGTTTGCGCTCGGGAGGCAGCCTGTCCCACAGCGCGATGCCCTGAACGACCCCGCCTTCGGCGAACAGATCGAGAAAATACTGCTCCCACGCCGCGAACTCACCGTATGCGACCCCGACCCGGCGTCCCGCCTGCCGAGCAGCCTGGAGGTCCGGCAGCAGCGGCGGCGGGCGGAACACCCCTGGCGCGGGCGCCGGACTGACCGCGGGTGTGGCCATGGTCTGCTCCGTTCAGGCGATCTCGGTGAGATCGCTGGTGATAGCGATGTCCGTACCGGAGGTGGGGGTGTACTCGTTCCACTCGGCGATCAACGCGCCCTTCATCCCCGGCTGAATCACCGCGAACGGCGTCGCGGAGCCATCGTGGTCGTAGCCCAGCCGGGCTACGACCAGGCGGGTCGAGTCCGGGATGGAGGTGATCGGCTGCGTTTCCTGGATCACTCGTCCCTCGGCGTCGCGACTGTCCGCAGAATCGATGACGACACGCTCGCCGACGACGAATCCGACAGTGGAGTCGACCTTGATAGTGACCGGGTTGTCGCTGGCTCGCACCACCGCGGTCGATGCCGCGTAGACGGCGTCCTGCAGGCGGGTCGCGGTGCGGGCCGGGTTGGCCGGTGGGATGCCCGGGTAGTTGCGGTCGTCATACGCCGCGATCTCCTGGGCGATTTGCAGATATCTGGCATCGGGCTCGAACTCGGGGTTGGTGAAGCCACTTTCGGCAAACCTGAGCCACGTATCCTCGAACCCTTTGCGAACCGTCAGCACCACACGCGCGGCACCGGCCCGCAGAAATGCCTGCCGTGTCGCGTCGGGATGCTGCAGGTCACGAACGAAATCCCAGCTCTTCGGCGTATCCCAGAAGTACGAATACAGGAAGCTGACCACATTCTCCCACTCGATGGCCTGGTTGATCAGCCGCACAACCCGCTCATGCTGTCGTACCGCCGCCATGTCCTTGTCACCGATATCGAGTTTGTTCGCGACGAACCCGATCCCGTACGCCGCCTGGCTGACGCCGCCGCTGTCGATGCTCGCCTTGTCGAACGCGGTGACTGTGCCGTCGGCCATGTACTGATAGGCCTGACCAGCAATGAATCTGACGACTCCCTTCATGATCTCGTCGCTTTCCTCGCGTCGCAGTGTCAAGGTGTCGACACCGTTCAGCCGCTGCTCCAACTGCTGGATACGCGCGGCGATATCCTGCTGCTCGGCGAAGTACCGCGTCTGCGCGGCGTTGAACAACGCGGTCCATACATCGGACTTCCATTGGTCGACGGCACGATCGGTCGGCCGGAAGCGGACGGTCAGCTGGACGGATTGCGTGGCGACCTCGTCCCAGAAGAACACCACAACGGGCGATCCGGTGGCACCCGCGAGAAAATTGCCGCCATCGGTGTTGCGCCGCAACACTGTTCCCGGTGGGAAGACGTATTCTTTGTTGGCGGGGAACTGCGAAATACAGAGCGACGAACCGATGACCGAGAAGCGGCCGATCGTATCGTTGTAGCGTTCCATCCGACCGTCGATGGTGACGTCCAGGATCTCGTTGTCGGCCGGAATACCGTCGAGTGACCGCTGGGTGACGAAGCGATCCTTCGGAGTCCCTCCGTCGTAGACCCGGTAAGAGATGGGCGGGTGAGCTTTCGGCGGCAGCGGTACGTTCTGCGCGTCGTATCGGTCGGCGAGCACCCGGTAGTGCGGCTGTGTCTCACCGCGACGTACTTCTTCGGTGATATCGCTGAACGGTACGGTGAACTCGAACGGGCCGAGCTTGCTCTTCAACTCCTCGAGCTCCTTGTGCGCCGCGCGCAGCGCCGCGCCGGGCTCAGGTATCACGATGTCGTAGGTCAGTCGTAGGCCGTATCGGTAGAGCCGCACCCGCCATTTACGCATCATGCTGAAGTAGTCGACCCGGATGGGCTCGCTCTCGCTGGGATTGCGCAGTTTACGCGTGGTCGACACCTCCGAACCCGTCACCGTGGTCGTTGAGATGGTGACCTTGTGCTCCTGCTTGGACCGGGTAGATGCCTTCTCCGTCAGAGTTTTCGCGTGCTTCCTGCTATCGGCGGCCGACTGCGATTCCGAGCCCTGGGCACTGAAGCCGGAGCTCGCCGATCCGGAAATGACGGGTATTCCGCCGGAGACCGTTCCCGTGACATTGAACTGATTCGAATGCTGGGTCTGCGAGTTCGTCGACTGCGCCAGCTCGGTGTTGTCGGTGACCCCGGTCTCGCTGAACTCTTCCAGCGAGTCGGTGACGGTGGAGGTGAACTCCTTGGTCCGCACCGACCACTCTTTGTGCACGACTGCGGTTTCCTCCATCGGCGCCAGCGGAACTGTCGCGATCAACTCGCCACGTTCCAGCCCTGCCGGAGCCATCTCCAGTCGCTCCAGATTCAACATTCCCAACGGGCTTTCCGCGGTAACAAGGGCGAGCCCCTGTGTGGCCGTGCTCGCCGCGAGCACGGACCGGCGCTCATCCTCGGCTTCGGACGGGCCGGCCGCTTCGAATCGCCTGCGGCGCACCTCGGTCAGCGCATGCCCGAAGTCGAGTAACCGAGCCACCGGAACCGCCGCGAAGTCGACCGCCCACGGTCGTGCCGCAGACTCCGCGCCCGCACAAGACCGCAGTAACGCCGCCATCGCGTCGCTGCTCTCGTCGCGCGTACCCGTCTCCGCCAGCAGTGCCGCAGCCGCGTCGACCTCTTCCGGCCGCAACTCGAGCTGGCCGACGAACCCCGACTTCACCAGCGCGTGACCGGTCTGCGGAACCGGAACGACCAACGGCACCAGGGTCGCCTTGTCTATTTGGCGAGTCGCGCTCGTCAATACCAACGGCTTCGCCGGAGTGCCGTGGTCGAGGCTCTCCACCAATTCGCTATCCGCTGCACGATTCATTGCTGGCCTGCCTCTCTGCCGTATGTGACGACCTCGCCCTCCTCCGCGAGCGAGACCGCGTCATTGCAGGTATCGCGGGCGGGAGAAGCAGTGCGTGCCGAGCACTAGCGATCATGTGCACCGAGAATGCAGCCAGCACCCGCCGATCCAGAAGAGTCCGGTCGACTGAACGGAACACAGAGGCATTAGAAAAGGGCGCGGTCCAACGTCTAGTCCGAGCTGAACGCTGCAGCCGAGTCACCGATCATTGGATCAACCCCTGGTCGACCGAGCCGCCGGTGGTGCAACGCAAGGTCAAGGTGCTCGACGCGTAACCGACGCCCTCAGGCTTCTTTTCGCGCCTCGGCGATCGCGTCCAGCCGTTCGCCCAGCGCGTTGACCTGATCGCGGAGTTCGATGAGGTGCTCGATCGGGTAGCCGACCCCTTCCATCACCGACTCGATCATCTCCCTGGCCTGATGTTGCAGGGCGACACCCGCATCGGTCGCGCGGAGCTCTACCGCGCGGCGATCGTGCGCTCTGCGCACGCTTTCCACGAACCCGTGCGCCTGTAGTCGCTGGATGAGCGGCGAGACGGTGCCGTAGTCCAGGCTCAGCTGTTCGCCCAGTTCCTTCATCGTCATGCCGGGCCGTTCCCACAGCGCGAGCAGCGCGAGGTACTGGGGATAGGTGATCCGCATCTGCTCGAGGAAGGGCTGATAGGCCGCCGTCATCGAGCGCGACGTGGAATATAAGGCGAAGCACAGTTGATTCGCCAACGACAGCAGGTCGGGATCGGAGTCCTTGGCGGTTGCGGCGGTGCCCGGCGCTGCGGCCGGCTCGACACGCACCGCGGAACTTGGATGCGCTACCTCGGGCATACCTGCACTGTACGCATTGCTACCGACGAATTTCGCATCGTCGCGCCGGGGCGACCACTCCGTTACCGCGGTGTCGCCCATGACGATCCGCTACCGCTGCGCATCGCGCGTTCCGTCGCCGAGGCGAGCAACGGCCGCACCCGCGCAAGATCATTGCGGGAGAAGTGCATGCACTGCCTCGCGACATCGGTGCATTTGTGACCATCGGCCTCGAAACAAGGGCTCGAAGACCGTTGTCCGGGCGGTAGCCGACGAAAAGACTCGGCTCATGGTCACAGACAGGGACTACGGCACACCGGATCTCGGGACTATTCGGCGAGCGCTGACATTGGCAGGCCGCGCACCGTCGGTACACAACACCCAGCCGTGGCGCTGGGAGTTCGACGACAACCGACTGCGGCTCTACCGCGTCCAGCACCGGCAGCTCTCCGTCGCCGATCCGGACGGCAGGCAACAGGCGATCAGCTGCGGTGCGGCGCTCGACCACGCCCGCCTGGCCTTCATGTCTTTGGGATGGTTCACGTTCGCCAACCGGATACCGGACGCGCACCAGCCGGATCTGCTGGCCGTGCTCGAATTCCGGCCGTGGCACGGGGCGCTGAACCAGACCGCCGCCCGGGTCCGCGCCATCGCGGTGCGGCACACCGATCGATTGCCGATGGCGCCGCCCGAAGACTGGCCCACGGTGCTCGATACCTTGCGCGAGCTGGCTCGACCGCACCACGTGACGGTCGACGAGATCGGTGCTGAGCACCGTCGCACTCTGATTGCCGGCACCGAGCACGCCACCGCACTGCACCGACACGATCGGGCGTACCAACAGGAATTGGACTGGTGGAGTGCCGGTTCCGGATCATTCGACGGAATTCCCGCCGCGGCCCGTGCTTCCGTCGCCGAAGCCGAGCGCGTCGGGGTCGGGCGGGCCTTCCCGTCCCCTCCCTACTCGAACCGCCGACCCGATCTCGACGACCACTCCCGCTTGGTGGTGCTCGGCACCGCAGGCCACTCCCCCGGCGAATGGATGGATACCGGCGAAGCCTTGTCCCAGGTGCTACTCGAATGCACCCACCGAGGCTTGGCCAGCTGCCCCCTCACCCATCTCACCGAGTCGGAAGCGACCAGCACGATGGTCGCCGACTTACTCCCCCACCCCGCGGTTCCGCAGGTACTGATCCGCATCGGCACCGCCACGCGCGAAGGTGGCCGCGCCCCCACACCCCGCCGCACGCTGTCCGACGTATTCGACCACAGCACAACCGAATCCGGCTCAACGAGAGAGAATTCGTCGAGCCGGTGACGTCAGGGCCCGATTTAGATGACGGCGTTCATGATGGTGCCCGCGCTGGTTGCTACCGCGCCGCCCGCCATGGCGCTGGCGATCATTTTCGGGGATTGCAGACCGCCGCCGTTCCACTTCTCCCAGGCGAAGCGGCCGCCGCCGTAGGTGATGGCGGTGATACCGGACAGTTGGACCAGCCAAGTGAAGTAGCGACCCATTTGCAGCAGTTTGTCCGCCAGCGGCGGCGCCTCCGGTGTCGGATTTCCGACCTCCGCGAGAACGGTGTCGTGTAGCGCGGCCAGAATCATGCTCACGTGCGTGCTCCTTTTCGCAGGCTGGGATGGGTCCGGACACGAGAAATCGCGGTGTGCTCGCCAAGACTCGGGTATCGAAGAAATCGCGCCGCCGAAGAATTCGACGACACCACGGGAACGACGGCGCTAGCTGTCGCTACGGACTCGTGCCATGTCGTCTCCTGCTTTCCGCTCGTCGCCGGAAAAACTCGTGACCTGCGCAATTCAACCCCATCAAGATCATGGATGCGGTGCGACACACCGCACGACGACACACCGCACGCGGGCGTCGGTCGCCCGGATCGACGCCGCATCGGCGGCCACCGGTGCTGCGTTTGCGGAAAAGTTCGCCGAAACCGGGTGGTTCCCCGAAAACACACCCTCTTCCGGCGGAAGCACCGCATGCCAGGCATTCGCTGGAATATCCTTGGCGGGCAAGATTCGCAGTAGCAGTCGCCGTGCCCCGTCGGCGACTGGGCGGTGCCAGGCCCGACGCTCTCAGCACCGCCACAGGAGGGAATTACCATGTCCGACAGTCGTGCACAGACCCCAACCGCATTGCCCACCAAGATCGATACGACCGTCGCGCACGAAGCGCGCGTCTACGATTACTGGCTCGGCGGAAAAGACAATTACCCGGCCGACCGCGCGCTCGGCGACGCCATTGCCGGTCACATCCCGGCCATTCAGACCATGGCGCGCGCCAATCGGGCGTTCCTAGGCCGCGCGGTGAAGTATCTGACCAGCGAGGCTGGTGTCAACCAGTTCCTCGACATCGGCACCGGCATCCCCACCGCGGGCAACACGCACGAAGTGGCGCAACGGCTCGATCCGGCGGCCCGCGTGGTCTACGTGGACAACGATCCGATCGTGCTCGCGCACGCCCGTGCCCTGATGTCGAGCAAGCCGCAGGGCAGGACGGCGTTCATCCACGCCGATCTGCACGACCCCGACGCCATCCTGCGCGACACGACCCTCGGCGCCACCCTCGACCTCGAACAGCCGATCGCCATCATGCTCGTGGCGATCATGATGTACTTCCGCGACAGCGACGACCCGCACGGCATCATCCGCAACCTCCTGGACGTGGTGCCGTCCGGCAGCTACCTCGTCCTCACCCATCCCACCGCGGATTTCGACGAGCGCGCGATGGCCAGGGTGGCCGCCGCCGCGGAAGACGCCGGCATCACCTTCTACCCGCGCAGCCGCACCGAGACCGAGGCGCTGTTCGCGGGCACCGAACTGATCGAGCCGGGCGTCGTCCCGGTGGTCACCTGGCATCCCACGCCCGGCGAGGAACCGGTCGACCCGGAATCCGCGTGGTATTGGGCTGGCGTCGGCCGCAAGCCCTGATCAGCGAGCCTGCCCTGAGCAGGCGATGTTTGGCATGCGCCAGGTCGGCAATCTCGGGAAGAGCCCCAAGGCGGACCCGAACCGGTGAGGTGCAGACATGGTCAACGACGTGCGGAAACGCCAACGCGATCCGAAAACCTATCGGCGCGCCGCGACCTATGTCCTCATGGTCAACGCGGCGGCCGCGTTGGCTTTCGCGGTCGCGGCCATCTGGACGGCGAACCGCAGCGCCTGCGCCGACGCGGACACCCTGCTCTGCGACACCGGCGCGAAGACCGCGATGCTGCTGATTCCCACCGTGATCCTGCTACTCGGCGGCGTCGGGGCGTTCATCCAGACCTACCGCGAGTGGCGACGCGGCAGGCCGTGGCCGATCTGGCAGGGCGCGGGCTGGTTCCTGTTCATGGTGATGATGGTGTACCTGGCGATCGGCGGCAGCACGGTGGCGCGCTAGTCGGCGACTTTCACAACCACCTTGCCGAAATTGCGACCCGCGAGCATGCCGATGAACGCGTCGGGAGCGTTTTCCAACCCCTCGGTGACGTCTTCGAGGTAGCGGACGCGGCCGTCGCCGACCCATTCGCCCATCTCCCGCAGGAAGTCCGGGTACAGCTCGCGGACGAACTCGGTCTGGATGAAGCCGCGCACGGTGAGACTCTTGACCAGGATGCGGCTGTAGAAAGCAGGCAGGCGATCCGGGCCGTCGGCGTCGCCGGTCGTGTTGTAGTTGGCGATGAGCCCGCACACCGGCACGCGCGCGTAGGTGTTCAGCAGCGGATATACCGCGTCGGCGACCGCGCCCGCCACGTTCTCGAAGTAGACATCGATGCCGTTGGGCACCGCAGCCTTCAGCTGTTCGGCGAAGTCGGGCGCGCGATGGTCGATCGCGACATCGAAACCGAGCTCGTCGAGCAGCGCCGCGCACTTGCGCGGTCCGCCCGCGATGCCGACCGCGCGGGCACCCTTGATCTTGGCGATCTGACCCACCGCCGAGCCGACCGGCCCGGTGGCGGCGGCGACTACCACGGTCTCCCCCGCCTTCGGCTGCCCGATCTTCAGCAAACCGGAGTACGCGGTGAAACCGGGCATGCCGAGCACCCCGAGCGCCGTCGAGACCGGCGCGGTGTCGGGATCGAGCTTGCGCAGGCTCGACGCGGCCGCCACGTCGTGCGTCTGCCAGCCCGAATAGGCCAGCACCACATCACCTTTCGCGAACTCGGCGGCCCGGGAATCGACCACCTCGGCGACGGTGCCGCCGACCAGCACGCCACCGACCTCGACCGGTTTCGCATACGACTTCGCGGCGCTCATCCGGCCACGCATGTACGGATCAAGGGACAGATACAGCGTGCGCAGCAGCACCTGCCCCTCGTCGAGCGGCGGCAGCTCGGCGGTCTCGGTACGGAAGTTCGCCGCGGTTGGCGCACCCTCGGGGCGGGAAGCAAGCACGATTCGCGTCGTCTCGACCATGGAATCGAGCTTAGACCCGAGCCTGTCCGCACCTGGTAGGGCTAACGGCGCTGCCGGTGCGACCGATAGAGCGATTGTCGGACACCACGACGCCGGCTCTTCTACGTCGAAGGGAAAAATCGTGAAATCAGCAATGAAGCGCGTGTTTGTCGGCACCGCCGCTGCGAGTTTGCTCACGCTGGCACTCGCGCCCGCCGCCTCCGCCTACCCCGTCGGGCCGTGGGGCGTGGAAGGTCCGTGCCAGGGCCTGCAACCGAACCAATGTCCGTGGAGCCCCTCCGACGACGGCCTGACCTGGTCTTACAAGGGCCACTCGTCGAACTACGACAAGCAGGGGAACTTCGTCTGCGGCACCGGGGGCGCGCCGCTGGACAACCTGTACTGCGACCCGATCATGCTCGCGGTGCGCGCCCTGCCCTCGCTGCCGATCGGCAAATGGCTGCACCCTGGTAGCTGAGCTCCACCCTGTCCCGGATACGACCAACCTTGCTCGAGGAGTTTCTTTTGGCACGCCTACGTCGCACCCGCGTCGCATTCACCATGACCACCGCCACCCTCGCGGTCCTGCTGACCGCGGGTACCGCGGCCGGACGGCCGATCGGGCCCTTCGATGTCGGCGGGGCGATCGAGGTCGAGTACGACCAGGCCGGCGGTGGCGCGGTCTTCGGCGACCCGGTCATCCCCGAATCCGATGCGGGCCGCGGCGGCAAGTACCAGGCCTTCGAACGCAACTCCTCCATCTACTGGCACCCGGCCACCGGCGCCCACCAGGTCGGCGGCGCCATTCGCGACAAGTGGGGCAATCTCGGCTGGGAGAACGGCTTCCTCGGCTACCCCGTCACCAGGGAAGCGGCGACGCCGTCGAAGCCGGGGCGCTACAACCACTTCCAGGGCGGCTCGATCTATTGGTCCGTCGGCACGGCCGCGCACCAGATCGGCGGTGCGATCCGCGACAAGTGGGGCTCCTACGGCTGGGAGAACAGCCCGCTCGGCTTCCCGATCACCGACGAGGCGCCCGCCAAGAACAACGGCCGCTACAACCTGTTCAATGACGGCGCCATCTATTGGTCCGGTGCCACCGGTGCGCACGTCGTCTGGGGTGCCATCCGCACCACCTGGGAAGCCAGGGCAGGTGTGAACGGCGGCTACGGCTACCCGACCAGCGACGAGTACGACTACCAGAACGGCAAGGCCCAGGACTTCCAGGGCGGCCGCATCACCTGGCAGCCCTGACCCGCCGCCGAGCCGTTCGGACCGGGGTGCGTACGCGGTGGTCGAGTCGTCGTGCCATCATCGCCTACCGACGCTCCGCCCTGTCTCGGCACACCTGACTAGGAGTTCTCTTGGTTCGCCTTCGTGGTATCCACCGCTCGTCCGCACCACTGGCCACGGCCACCGTCGCGCTGGCGGTGCTCTTGACGGCGGGCACCGCGGCCGCGCGCCCGATCGGCCCCTTCGAGGTCGGCGGCGCGATCGAGGTCGAATACGACCAGGCCGGCGGTGGCGCCGTCTTCGGCGACCCGACCTCACCAGAGTCGGACGCCGCCAACGGCGGCAAGTTCCAGACCTTCGAACGCAATGCCGCCATCTACTGGCACAACGACACCGGCGCCCACCAGATCGGCGGCCCGATCCTGGACAAGTGGCGCGCGCTCGGTGCGGAGACCGGCGGGCTGCGCTACCCGGTGACCCGCGAAGAGTCGACCCCGGCTAAGCCCGGACGCTTCAGCCACTTCCAGGGCGGTTCGATCTACTGGTCCGTTGGCACCGCGGCACACCAGGTCAGCGGGGTGATCCGGGACAAGTGGTACGCACTGGGCGCGGAGAACAGCCCGCTCGGCTTCCCGATCACCGACGAGGCGCCCGCCAAGAACAACGGCCGCTACAACCTCTTCAACGACGGTGCGATCTATTGGTCGCCGCGCACCGGCGCGCACGCCGTATGGGGCGCGATCCGAACCAGCTGGGAGGCCAGAGCCGGCGCGGACGGCGTCTACGGCTATCCGACCGGGGACGAATACGACTTCGAGGGCGGTAAAGCCCAAGAGTTCCAAGGTGGCCGAATCACCTGGAAGCCCTAGGTAATTCGATCACCGCAGGCACATGACCGAGCCACCCGAGCTGTCCGGCGGGTGGCTCAGTTGTTCGAGCCTCTGTCAGTACACGCTTTTCTGAATACAGACATTTCTGTACAGTCAGCGTGTGGACACGATGCTGCACAGTGACGCGCTCTCCCGGTTCGGGTACGCGCTCTCGGACTCGACTCGAACGCGGATTCTGTTGAGCCTGCGGGCCGCACCCGGGTACCCGTCCGAGCTGGCCGACCAGATCGGGGTGTCGCGGCAGATCCTGTCCAACCACCTGGCCTGCCTGCGCGGTTGCGGACTGGTGGTCGCGGTGCCGGACGGTCGGCGGAGCCGGTACGAGTTGGCCGATCCGCGCATCGGACGAGCACTCGACGACCTCGTCGGTTTGGTGCTCGCGGTCGACCCCACCTGCTGCCCCGCCTCGACGACCGAGGACTGCTGCTGATGTCGGACCTCGGCACTCCCCTGCTTCCACTCGGCCCGAATCCCGCACGGCGGCAGGTATTGGTGCGGCGCATCCGATGGTTCGTCGCCGCGACGATCAGCTACAACGTGATCGAGGCGATCATCGCGCTCACCGAAGGCACGCGGGTGTCCTCGACGGCGTTGATCGGGTTCGGCCTCGACTCGGTGATCGAGGTGTCCTCCGCGGCCGCGGTGGCATGGCAGTTCAGCGGCCGTGATCCCGAAGCGCGCGAGAAGATCACCCTGCGCGTCATCGCCTTCTCGTTCTTCGCCCTCGCCACCTACGTCACGGTCGACGCCGTCCGATCGCTACTCGGCGTCGGCGAGGCCGAGCATTCGCCGATCGGAATCGGTTTGGCGGCAGCGAGTTCGGCGATCATGCCGGTGCTTTCCTCGGCGCAACGCCGGGCCGGGCGCGAACTCGGATCCGCTTCCGCGGTAGCCGATTCCAAGCAGACCCTCCTGTGCACCTATCTCTCGGCGGTGCTCCTGGTCGGCCTGGTCCTCAACAGCCTGTTCGGATGGTCCTGGGCCGACCCGATCGCCGCGCTCGTCATCGCGGCCATCGCGGTCAAAGAAGGTCGCAACGCTTGGAAAGGCGACACCTGCTGCCCCACAACATCATTCGCGGACACCACGCAGCAGCGAACCCCGGCCTGCGACTGCTGCGACGACGAGCGGTAACAGCGACTCACCTCGCTCATGCCGCCGCCCATACGACCACATCCTGTTCGATTCCGCTCTCAACTGTGCCTCGTTCTGGCATCCTGGTGGCGTGCGAACAATCGCTCTCTACTATCCTTGGTTGAAGTTCCGGGACGAAAACTGGCTGAAAATTGCCATGCTCACCTGGGACAGGCTCGCCGTTATGCGGTGGAACCAACCCGAACACTCGGACAGTAATTTCGTAAAACGCGTCCGCTCGGAATCGGACTTTCTCCTCGATGTCCAACCGGATCAGCAGGAACTCTGCGAAGTCGGCGACTACTTCCGGCGGGTCTTCGACGAACACTGCGACGAGATGGTCAGCAACTACTCTTTGGCAAGTGCGGGACCGTACGCGGCGGTTACCCCCTTTTCCACCGGTGTCGGTGCCCCGACCCCATCGCAAAATCTCCTCGACCGCGACTTGGTATGGGTCTTAGCTCTCACCGGCGTCGGGAAGATGGAAAAAGACTTGCGCTCCATGCTATGCGAGGGGCGTTTTGCGAGAGTGTCCGAAGAGTACTATCCCGATCGCATCGGGCTGCATCCGAAACTGGGACGCATCTATTTGACCGCCCTGGCCGACGTGATGGCACGCAACTCCCTCATGACGCCAGCAACAGACGACCCGGCCATGCACGCAGCTGCCGGAACGGTAGACAGGCTGACAGACCTTTTGATCGATAGCCCCACGATTCCCCGCTTGGATGAAGTAGAAAGTGCCTACGTTCATCTGGCCTTGCGCACCGTCATCGAGCCCAGGAATTTGGACAACGTGCCGGTTGATAAGCTGATTTCATTCCGCGCCCGGTACGGCGCGGAACTCGCGGCGTTCAGGGACCACGTCTCCGAGCTTTCCGAGCAGCTGGCGGAAATATCTGCCGTCCAGAATCTAACCGTTGCCCACGCGCATATCCAGTCGACATACGAGAGCACCACCAAACGTCAGCTCATCGAGCTGCGACGCGCGTTACGAGGTCTCGGCATCGAATCGACCGTCGGCACAATGAGCTTGAAAGTAGATATCAACGTCGCCACAGGTACAATGCTCGGCGGTTTATTGGCAGCAGGCGGTCAATATGTAATCGGCGGAGCAGCCGTGGCGGCTTCGATTATTCCATATCTCGCGCGGCAAATTAATACCCGCAAAGACATGAAGACGAATTCTCCGGTTTCCTACCTGCTTGCAGCCGATCGAACGATCAACGGAAACGCCCTGCTCGAGAGACTGCCGCCGGCCCGCTTCCAGAGAACCCTCGATCCGTGATCCGACCGCCGCCGAAGCGTTCGCTGGGATAGGCGGCCGCGGAGAGTCGGCGTTCGTGGTTATCGCGGCGATCTGGTCGTTGGGCAGCGAGGCGAATCTCTCACGGTGATCCGACCATGTCGCGGACACCAAGTCCAGCCACGATCAACCGTTGGATGAACTCAGTCGCCGCCTCATCCAGAGGTACGCCGCAATGAGCGCGGCTACCACGACGCACTGGAAGACGATGTTCGCGAGATGTCCGTCCAACGCAACCAGGAGCAGCCCGAACAGCGCCGCTGACAGACCGGTACCGAAGCAGAGGGCGAGCTGGTGTCGCGGCGTCCACTCGCGCCGCACCCAGCGCCGCAGCAGCAGGGCCACCGCGGCGGCGAACGTCAGCGCCCCAACGGTCCACCACACGAACGAGATCGGCCCGCCGATGAACGCGGCCAGGAACAACACGAACCACACGGTGCCTGCCACCACTGAGAACAGCACGACCACCGTGGGTTTCGGAGCGCGCCCGGTCCGCACAACGCGTCCGTTGTCCCGGCATCGCGTACTCGCCCAAACGAGACCAGCCGCCACGACGATCGTGGCTACGCCATACCCCAGCGGGAGTCTGAAGTCGGAGCGCAGCAGCGAGATTGCTACGAACAGCGCCGTGCCGCAGGCAAAGACAACAGCGAGAACTCCGGCCGACCATCGGGACAGCCACGGCACGCGACTGCCGCGCGGAAAGACCAGATGGACCACTGCGATCGGGAGCAGCACACTCCATACGACGTGGTAGCCGGAGACGACCGCCGCCCAGAACCAGTTGACTCCCAACGCATTTCCAAACACCGGCGCACCGTCCATCCCGACGGGGTTGAAGATCGTCTGCAAGGCCAGCCCCTCCTCGATGAGGGCAAAGGCACAGCCGAGCAACACAATTCCCCAGACGGACAACCGCCACCGTTGCGCGATCTCGCGGATCAGCACTACCCCGGCACCGTAGAAGCAGACGATGGCCACTACCCGCAGCGGCTGAATGAAATAGCTCAACCGCAGCGAAGCGCCGAGTACCTCCCCCAGCACGGGAGCGAGGACGAAGAGTGTGAGCACCGCGCGCCGTCGCTCCCGTGCACTACCGGCGGTGACCGCCGGACGCGAGGACGAACGCATTCCCCGATATTAACAGAGTAGCCACTCTATTAACTATGCTGAAGTCGTGCCCCGCCCCATCGATCCGCAGCGACACCAGGCCCGACGACTCCAGATCATCGATGCGGGGCTGACCGCCTTCGCCGAGTACGGCTATGCCGGGGCCACCACCGCGATCATCTGCCGTATCGCCGGGATCGGCTCGGGCACCTTTTTCCACTACTTCCCCACCAAGGACGCGCTGCTGGTCGCCGTCCTCGAGCACAACACCGTGGAGACCCGCGAGTTCTTCGCGCAGCAGGCCGATCCGAACGATCCGCGTCGGCTGGTCCTCGGCTACGTCGAGCACGCCGCGGCCGGACTGGTCGACCCCAGGGCCGCCGGGTTCATCTCCGTCGTCGGCGGCCTCACCCACCGGCCGGACATCGCCCTGGCCCTGCGCGCCGACGACGAAACCGCCCGTACCGCACTGCAAGCCGCCGTGCGCGCCGCCCAGCGGATTCAGCACATCCGCGGCGACGTGCCTGCCGAACGGCTCGCCGAATGGATCTTGCTGCTGCTCGACGGTTTCGCTGCCAGGGTCACCACGAGCGAAGACTTCGTCGCCGCACAGGAAGTCGACATGCTGAACGAACAGGTGACACTCCTGCTCGACGGCCCGCCGACCTCCGCTGAACGGCCCAGTTCCGCAGCCCGTCGCGGTGTGCCGCGCTGAGCACCGGCTCGCGCCGATCAGCTTGTCGGCCATAGCAATCCACCGCCGTACTCGGTGCCCGGTGTCGGTGAACCGGTCGTGTGCGGCGGGATGCTTTGGGAGACTGCGCTTATCCGATACCGCACGGTCGGCAAGGAGAGCGTATGTCCACGGATACGGTGGGATCACTGACGTTGGCGTTGTTGCTGCTGATCGCCTGCGCCAATCTGTTCGGCCAACTCGCCGCGCTGCTGCGGCAACCGAAGGTCGTCGGCGAGATCGCGGCGGGCATTCTGCTCGGTCCGTCGCTGTTCGGGCTGCTGGCGCCCGATACGGCGGCGCGGATCTTCGGCGACGGCGGCGGCGACCCCTCGACGGTGGTGATCGGCTTTCTCTATCACCTGGGTTTGTTGTTGCTGATGTTCGTCTCGGGCGCGAGCGCGCGGAATGTGCTGGGTAAGGAAAATTGGAAGCCGACCGCCTGGATTCTCGGACTCGGGACGCCGTTGCCGTTCTTCCTGGCCCTCGCGGTGGCCCCACTGCTGCCGCTGGCGGATTTCATGGGCAGCGCGGGCAGCGAATCCGCGGTGATCCTGGTGTTCGCGGTCGCGACGGCGGTCACCTCGATCCCGGTGATCACCAAGATCTTCTACGACCTGGGCATCCTGCACACCCGGTTCGCCAGCCTCATCCTCGGCGCCGCCGTCGTGGAGGACATCGTGCTCTGGGGAGTGCTGGCGCTGGCCACCGCGATCGCCTCGGCCACCGTCGCGGCGGGCGGCGACGCGCTGGCCGAAACGGTGTCGGTGCATGTGCTCGCCAACGGCCTGTATGTGCTGGTCGCCATGACCGTGCTGCCACCGTTGCTGCGCAGGCTCAGCCGCGCCCGCTGGAACGTGCTCGCCGCGCACACCCCGATCGCCTGGATCATGGTGGTCGTCCTCGGCTATGTCAGCGTCGCGGCGGCGCTGGACGTCACGCTGGCCTTCGCCGCGTTCCTCGCGGGCTTCGGCATCGTCGGCGGCGTGAAAAGCACCGAGCACCAGCGCTTCCGCGTCCCACTGGAGGCGATCGACCACGTCTCGGCGGCGGTGTTCATCCCGATCTACTTCGCGGTCGTCGGCTACCGGCTCGACTTCACCAAGGGTTTCTCACCGGTCATGCTGATCGCGTTCCTGATCGGCTCCTCGGCGGTGGTGCTGCTGTCGACCGGCCTGGCCGCCCGGTTGGCGGGCTTTCGCGGCCTCGACATCGTCAACCTGGCCGTGACGTGCAATGCCCGCGGCGGGCCAGGGATCGTCTTGGCCAGCGTCGCGTTCGACGCGGGCATCATCAACGCCCCCTTCTTCACCACACTCGTCCTCACCGCCGTGCTGACCTCCCAGGCCTGCGGCGCGTGGCTGGACTTCGTGCTGCGCAAGGGCTGGCCGTTGCTGTCGAGCGAGGGGGCCGAGGAGCAACGCAAGCCTCCCCACCAGTACGTACCGGAGTGACGACTCAAGCGGGCTGGCCCATCTCGCTGGGGAACTCCGGCCTGCCGTCGGACGCGGACAGCGTCGGATAGGCGGAGCGAAGCCGTTGGCGGGCAGCGGCGGACGCACCGAGATGATCCAGCCCGAGCAGCGCGGCTCCGAGAACCGGTGGGGCAACAACGATTCGAGGCTCGGCCAGCGGCGCGACCTCGGCAAGCCGGGACTTCACATTGTCGACCAGCAGTGGCTGGCGCGCCGCGAGCACACCACCACCGAGGATCACCGGGGTCGGCGTATCGAGCAGATCGAGCTTGCGCAACGCGACCATGGCAAGCCGGGTGATCTCGTCGGCCTGCCGATCGATCAGGCGCAGCGCGGTCGGATCTCCGGCCTCCGCGGTGGTGAACAGCACCCGGACGAGTTCGTGCAGCCGCTGCTCCGCGAGCTGGCCGAGATGGATCGCCTCGGCCACCGCATTGGCTCCGGCGAGCCCGAAATACGCGCCGATGGCCGCGGACAGCGCGGTCGGTTCGCCGCGACCGTCCTCTGCTCTGGCGGCGTGCCACATCGCCTCGGCCGCCATGCCGCCGCCACCGCCCCAGTCGCCGGTGAGCACACCGAGCGCCGGGAAGCGGGCGGTGCGCCCGTCCGGCAGCAGTCCGACACAGTTGATGCCCGCGCCGCAGACCACCGCGACTCCGCGCGGGCCGTCGGTGCCCGCGCGGAGCAGGCCGAAGGTGTCGTTGACCACGCCCACGGTCAAACCCCAAGGCCGCGCGGCGATCGCGGCATGCAAGCGCTGCTCCTCGATGGGCAGATCGACATTGGCCATGCACGCGCTCACCCGGGTGGTGAGAATCCCACCGCGGGTCAATCCGGCCTGCCGGGCCACCGACTCGACCAGCGGGCTGAGCCCCTCGATCGCCTGGCGGGCGCCGGTGCGGTGCGGTTGGTAGCCGCCGCCGCGGGCGGCGCCGAGCACCGACCCGTCGATGCCGACCAGCGCCACATCGGTCTTGCTGTTGCCCGCATCGATGGCGAGGACGCCCGGAATCTGCTCGTTCTGTGGGATTTTCATCAGACGCTTCCCCCGCCAACAGTTCACGGTGTTTTTCGGCATGATCACGCCCAGCCCAGGTAGGCGCGGTTATGCGCGATCAGCCGATCGGTCAGCTGGTCGGCCAGCTCGTTCTGGCCGACCAGCGGGTGCGCTAGTAGTGCGCGGAAAACACGGTCGCGACTGCCTTCCAGCGCGGCCTGCAATGCGAGCTGCTCGTAGGCGGTGACGTGCGCGACCAAGCCTGCGTAGAGCGGTTCGATCGGGTGCTGCGGCAGTGGGCGCACCCCTGCGGCGTCCACCGCCGCAGGCACCTCGATCACGGCATCGTCGGGCAGGAACGGCAGGATGCCGTCGTTGCGGGTGTTGACCACCTGAATACTGGTGCCGCCACCCGTGCCGAGCAGGGCGGCGAGCAGTTGTACCGCGGCCTCGGAATAGAAAGCGCCGCCGCGCTTTCCGAGTAGTTCGGGCTTGGTGTCGAGGGTGGGGTCGGCATACATGTCCAGCAACTCCCGCTCGATGGCCGCCACCTCGGCGGCCCGGGAACCGGTGGTCGCGGACTCCACGACCACCACGTCGTGCTGATAGAAGTAGCGCAGGTAATACGACGGGACGACGCCGAGCCGCTGGATCAGCGCCAGCGGCAGCCGCACGTCGGCCGCGATGTCCGCGCCGAAGTCGGCGAGCAGCTTGGGCAGCGCCTCGTACCCGGTGCCCGCGCCGGGGTGGTCGAGCACCGTGACGCCACGCACCCAGGTGAGGTGATTGAGGCCGACGTGGTCGAGCTGGATCAGCTCCGCGTCGACACCCAAGTGCGCGGCGAACTTTCGCTGGAACCCGATCGCCACATTGCACAGCCCGACGGCTTTGTGTCCCGCCGTTTGCAGTGCGCGCGTGACGATCCCGACCGGATTGGTGAAGTCGATGATCCAGGCCTCCGGGTTGGCCCGGCGCACCTGCTCGGCGATGTCGAGCACCACCGGAACGGTGCGCAGCGCCTTCGCCAGACCGCCGGCGCCGGTCGTTTCCTGTCCGACGCAACCACATTCGAGGGGCCAGCGCTCGTCCTCGTTGCGGGCGGCCTGCCCGCCGATGCGCAGTTGCAGCAGCACGGCATCGGCGCCGTCGACCCCGTCGGCGACCGAGGTGGCCGTGCTGACCGTGGCCTGGTGCCCCTGTTTGGCGAAGATCCGGCGGGCCAGCCCGGCGATCAACTCGAGCCGGTCAACGGCGGGGTCGATGAGGACGATCTCGCCGATCGGGAGAGTGTCACGGAGACGGGCGAATCCGTCGATCAGCTCCGGCGTGTAGGTGGAACCACCACCGACTATGCAAAGTTTCAGTGCGCGCATCAGCCCTTGACCCCTGTCAGTGTCACGCCTTCGATGAAGGCCTTCTGTGCGAAGAAGAAGAGGAGGATCACCGGCGCCATCACCAGCAGGGTGGCGGCCATGGTGAGGTTCCAGTTGACGTGGTGGGCGCTCTTGAACGACTCCAGGCCGTAGCTCAGCGTCCAGGCGGCCGGGTTCTCGCTGGCGTAGATCTGCGGCCCGAAATAGTCGTTCCAGCAATAGAAGAACTGGAACAGCGCGACCGCGGCGACGGCGGGCTTCGCCATCGGCAACACGATCCGCAGCAGGATGCGTACTTCACCGCAGCCGTCGATGCGGGCCGCTTCCAGATAGTCGTCGGGGATGGTCAGCAGGAACTGCCGCAGCAGGAAGATGGAGAAGGCGTCACCGAAGGCCAGCGGAATGATCAACGGCCACAGCGAGCCGGTGAGGTGAAACTGCTTGGACCAGATCATGTACATCGGGATGACCGTCACCTGCGGCGGCAGCATCATCATCGAGACAACGGCCATCAGCGCGAGGTTGCGACCGCGGAAGCGAAACTTGGCCAGCGCGTAGGCCACCGGGATGCTGGAGAGCAGCGTCAGCGCGGTGCCGACCGCCGCGTACACCAGGGTGTTGCGCCACCAGGTGAGGAATCCGGGTGTCTCCCAAACCTTTACGTAGTTTCCCCAGTGCCACTCGGCGGGCCAGAGGTCGGCGGTGAGCGCCTGCCGGTCCGACATGACCGAGGTGAGCAGAACGAAGGCGAACGGCATCAGGAACAGCAGCGCGGCGGCGATGGCGAGCGAGTGCACGGCGACCCAGTTGAGCGCGTCCTTGCGGCGGGCACCCCTGGCTTCGGCGGTCGGCATGGTGGGCACCGGGCGCGCGGGCGTCATGGTCATCGCTCAGTCCTCCTGCAGGAAGCCGGATTTGCGCCGCAGCAGCAAGGCGGTGAACGCCATCGAGATGGCGAACAGGATCACGGCGACCACGCACGCGGAGCCGATATCGAAACGCTGGAAACCGAGGTTGTAGACCATCTGCGGCAGAGTCCAGGTGGAGCCGTGCGGGTAGCCCGGCACGAAAGGCTCACCGGAATTGCCCGCCTTTCCGCTGGCGACCTTCCCCGCCACGATCGCCTGCGTGTAGTACTGCATCGTCTGGATCACCCCGGTCACCACCGCGAACAGCACGATGGGCGTGATGTTCGGCAGCGTGACGTACCGGAACCGCTGCCACGGACCGGCACCGTCGAGCTCGGCCGCCTCGTACTGCTCCTTGGACACGTCCAGCAGCGCCGCCGTGAAGATGACCATCAGGTCGCCGATGCCCCAGAGCGCGAGCATGGTCAACGCGGGCTTGGACCACTCCGGGTCGGTGAACCACCCCGGCTGCGGCAGACCGACGGTGCCGAGCAGGTGGTTCACCGGGCCGGTCCCCGGGTTCAGCAGGAACGCGAAGGCCATCGTGGCCGCCACCGGCGGCGCGAGGAAGGGCAGATAGAACACCGTGCGGAAGAAGCCGAGCCCGGTCTTGATCTTGGTGACCAACAGTCCGATACCGAGTCCGAAGGCCGCCCGCAGCGTCACCATCACCAACACCAGCCACAGGGTGTTGCCCAGCCCCCGCCAGAAAACCGGGTACTTGTCGAGGACGTAATCCCAGTTCTTCAGGCCGGTGAAGGTCGGCGCGGTGAACCCGTCGTACTTCATGAAGGAGAAGTAGAGGGTGGACAGCAACGGGTAAGCGAAGAAAAAACCGAACCCGATCAGCCACGGCGCGAGAAATGCCAAGGTACGCAGGGTTCTACGGCGGCGCTTGTGCCTCAGTGCCGCCGGAGCGGGCCGTTTCGATGCCGCCGGGGTAGGGTGTTCGAGCGTCGGCTCGAGTGCCACCGGGACGGACGTGCTCGACAGTGCCATCGCTACATCACTTCGCCTGGTCGATCGCCTCGTCGATCTCCTTCGCTGTCGCGGCCAGCCCCGCGGCGAGGTCGACCTTGCCCGCCTCGTACTCGTAGCCGAAGTTGTTCAGCGAAAGCTGGTACGCGCCACCGTTGATGCTGGCCGGCGTGGTCGAGGTGTTGGGGTTCTTCGCGATGTCGATGAAGGTCTTGAAGTTCGGATCGGCCGTCAGCTTCGGCGAATTCAAGGCCTCATTGGTGCTCGGCACGTTGTGGATGGCATTGGCGAAGCTGACCAGGGCATCGGTGTTCGTGGCCAGGTACTTCACCAATTCCCAAGCCGCCGTCTGCTTTTGGCTCGACTTGGCGACGCCGATGATGGTGCCGGTCTGGTAGCCACGGCCGTAGGTCTCGGCCTGGTCGTCGGGCACCGGGAACGGCGCGGTCGCCCACTCGAAGCCGACCGGGAACTCGGCCAGCGACGCGGTGCGCCATTCGCCGTCGAGGGACATGGCCACCTGGCCGGTGTGGAAGGGGTTCTTCGCGCTGAACTCCTCGCCGAAGGTGGTGCGGTAGCGCTCCAGCTTGTCGTACCCGCCGAGCTTGCCGATCAGCTCTTTCTGCCAGGAGAACATCGCGGCGACTTTGGGATCGGTGGCGATGTTCGACTTACCGTTCGCGTCGAAGTATGTCGCGCCGTATTGACCCAGGTAGTGCGTGGGGCTGGTCTCGTAACCGTGGTAGTTCGGCATGAAGCCGAGCTGCTTGTAGCTGTCGCCCTCGGCGATGGTCAGCTTCAGTGCCGCGGCCTCGAACTCGCTGAATGTCTTTGGTGGCGAGGTGATCCCGGCGGCCGCGAAGGCGGTCTTGTTGTAGTACAGGCCGTAGGAGTCGCTGAGCAGCGGCAGCGCGCACTGGTTGCCCTGGAACCGGCTGTACTCGAGCATCGCGCGCGGGAAGGTCGCGGCGGGATCGATACCGGACTTCTTCAGGAAGGGGTCGAGATCGGCCCAGACGTTGGCCGAGCAGAACTTGCCGACCGAGTCGGTGGTGAACGAGGAGACGGCGTCCGGCGCGTCCCGGCCGCCGGCCCGCAGCGCCTGTTCGAGCTTGTCGTCGGCGATGTTGGCGACCGCCTTGACGTGGATGTTGGGGTGCAGTTTCTCGAAGGCGGCGATGTTGTCGTTGATCGCCTTGACCTCGTGGTCCTGACTCCAGCCGTGCCAGAACGTGATGCTGACTTCTTTGCCTTGGTCGGAGCCGTCGTCGCCACCGGTGGAGCTCTGCCCGGTACAGGCGGTGACGAACAGCGCGGCAGACGCGCATGCGGTGAGGGCGGCGAGGATGCGACGTGTCGTTCTGCGCATGTGCGGTTCTCCTGGGTACTGCTCGAGGTGCGGTGGATCAGTGAGTCGAGAACACGGTGTCCCTCGTGGTGGCCAAGGCGCGTTCCAGCGCTCCGTGTAGTACGGGCGACCCGGGAACGGTGCTGGCGCGCACCGCGGGTCGGGCGAAGGTGAGTTCGGTCAGGGCGTCCTCGACCAGCGCGGCCAGCCGCTCACCGCCGGCCCGTGGCACGTCACCGCCCAGGATCAGCAGCTCCGGGTCCACCACCGAGACGATCGAGGCGATCCCGAGGGCCAGCCTGCTGGCGAACTCGACCAGGAACGCGTCGCCGGACCCCGGCGTGTCCAGGGCCTCGGCGACCACCCGCGCGGCCGTCGGCGCGGACAGGCCGTGCTTTTTCGCCAACGCCAACACCGCCGGGGCACCGGCCAATTCCTGGAAGCCGCCGGAATTCTTGCGGCGGACGTCGTGCACGATCGGTGCGCCCGGCAGCGGCATGTAGCCGACTTCGCCTGCGCCGCTGTGAAACCCGCGGTGCAGGCGGCCCGCGATCACGATCGCGGCGCCGACACCGACCCCGGTCCACAGCAGCACGAAGTCCTCGCTGCCCTGCGCCGCGCCGTGCGCCTGCTCGGCGATGGCGGCGAGGTTGACGTCGTTCTCGACCGAGACCGAGCAGCCGATGGCCGCCTCGAGTTCGGCGACCAGTCGCGGGGAATGCCAGCCGGGAAGGTGGGTGGCGTACCGCAATTTGCCGGTTGCCGGGTCGAGCGCGCCGCCGATGCCGATGACCACCTCGCAGCAGACCCCGTCGCCGATCTCGGCAAGGGTGACCGTCTCGGCGACCGCCTCGCCCACCCTGGTGATGGTCTCGGCGGCGGGCCAACCCTTTGTGGCGACCTCGTGTTCGGCGAGCACCCGGCCGGTGATGTCGGCGACGGCGATGCGAATACGGGAGGCGGTCACGTCGAGCCCGGCCACGTAACCCGCCGTCGGATTCACCTGGTACAGCTGGGCATTCGGCCCTGGCCCGCCCGGCATGGTGCCGACCGGGACCACCAGGCCGGCCGCCTCCAGACGGGAAAGCAACTGGGAGGCGGTCGGCTTGGAAAGGCCGGTGAGCGTGCCGATTTGGGTGCGGGACAGCGGGCCGTTGGCGAGCAGTAGTTCCAGCGCGGCGCGGTCGTTGATCGCGCGGAGCAGGCTGGGCGTGCCTGCGAGGGTCTGGCGCGTGGTCACGTGACGCCCCTCCCCTCACCGCGCGGGTGAACTATTAGGAAAGTTTCCAATTACTGTGAGGAGGGACACTATGTCCGGTTCGTCCGGCTGTCAATCGCTGTCCGCGTGGCGGATACCCACACGTCATGTGTCGGACGTCGCCGTTGACCTCAACCATCGTTGAGGATCTAGTGTCGCACCCGAACGTACGACACCGAAGGGACTGCCATGAAAATTCGCGAAGTAGCCATCGACACAACAGATCTCGACGCGGCGGCCGAGTTCTACCGGGACGTGCTACGGCTTCCGGTCGCGGCGGAGCCCGAGCGGGTGACGGTGCAGGTCGGCTTCAGCAAGCTCGCGCTGACCCGCGGCGCGCCGTTCGACGGGGTGCATCATCTGGCGTTCGGGATTTCCCCAGATGATTTCGAACTGGCCCAGAACTGGGTACGCGGGCGGCTGGACACCATCGAGTTCAACGGTTCCGACGTCATCGACGGGCCACCCGGATGGGATTCGCGGTCGGTATATTTCCGTGGCCCCGACGGTATCGTGCTGGAGCTGATCGCCCGGCAGGCCGACGCCGACGCTCCCGCGAGTACCGGGGACGCGCCTCGCCTGCTGTCGATCAGCGAAGTGGGGATCGGCGTGCCCGATGTCGCGCAGGCGGTGCGGGAGCTCGCCGAAACGTATGGACTGCAAGCGTTTACGCCGCGGTTGCCGAGCTTCACCCCGGTGGGCGATCACGACGGGCTGCTGATCCTGGTCGATCCCGAACGTATCTGGTTTCCCACGCAAGCCGACTTCCCGGCCCGCGCCTCGGTCGCGGTGCGCATCGACGCACCCGAGGACGGCGGCAAACTCATGCTCACCGCGGCGGCGCACCTCGAAAGCTGATCAGCGACGGCGGCGCGCGTACACCGCTCGGAGATTCGTGCCGACCTTCTTGGCCGTGGCCTGAGCTTGCTGTCCGCGTTCGGAATCGCGCAGCTGCCGGACGGTCTCGCCGGTGTGCCTGCCCGCATGCTCACCCAGGCGGCGCAGCTGTGTCGCCTGGGTAGACGCGCGCAGCTCGCGGAGCCGTTCGTCCGCGGAAAGGTGTTGTGCGTGTTCCTTCATGGCCTGTGAGACGGCTTGCACCCGCTCGAGCCCGAGCTGCGCGCCTTGGGTGCCGCGCTCGACGATCCCCGCATCCCTGGCGGCCTGCCACGACTTTCGGTACAGGCCGGCGCGCACGACCGTGGTGCCCGCGATGCGGTCGATCACGGTTCGACGGCTCGTGCCCGCCATCGGAGCCGCGTTGAGCACGAGCGCGATGACGGCGAGGTGCCAGAGGACGACCGAAAGTACGAACTCGCCTGCGAGCAACGCGATGCAGGCGGCGGAGTACAGGCCGACATCCACCACGGTGCTCGCCAGCGCCCGACGGGCCGACTGCCACTTTCCGAGCTTGCCCGTCGGATCGGCCGGCGCGTGAACTCGGATGTCCAGCAAGAACTTTCCGAGCGTGCGGCCTTTCCAGAGCAGGCAGGCGAAGTGATAGACGAACACGATCAGCACGAGCGCGAGAAACGCCTCGGTGACCAGAAGGAGGACTTCACCGAAGACATCCCAGCCGAACGCCTGCGCCGCTCCGCCCCAATCTCCGTTGGCGCGGAACAGATTCCAGCCACCCGACTGGGCAAGGCCGGGCCAGCCGGACAGGTAGTCGGTGATCCGGTAGTGCGTCACCGAGCCGAGCAGGACCGCCACCGCTGTGATCACGGCGAAGTCGACCGCCCACGCGACTATTCGCCTGTTCGCCGGCGCCGTTTCGGGTGTGGGGATGGGCTCGGCCATGATGTGCACCTCTTCGCAAGGCCGGCTGGGCGAGTCCGGGAAAACCCGCGCATCGGCGCATTCCGCTTGCGTCTCACAGAGTCCTCGCCACGAGTGAGGTCGCACAATCGGCCGAACAGCCGACAGGACAGCGGCGAACAGATCGGCGCGGACTCGCGTGCTCGTTCGGGCTAGGCGGAGACTCGGGTCGAGGGCACGGGGCGGACATCCACGGCAACCCGGCGGCGCGGGGCGGCACGGCGCTGCGCCAGATGCGCGGCCACCACCATGGCGTGCGCTGCGATCACGACGGCTGACGCAGTACCGATTCCCACCAGCAGCAGAACCACGACAGATACCGATCCTTCCGAAGCACTGTTTCGTCGGCGCGCACTGTGCGTCGCCCGACGGGCTGTATGCCCCGGCTTCAGCAGGCCAAACAGTCTGTGACCCACGACACAGCCGCACGGTGACCGGCTTGCCGCGGCGGTCGTAGCCTGAAGCCATGATCACCTGTGTTGTGGAGTATGTGATCGATCCCGCGAAGATCGAGGCGTTCGAGCGTTTCGGCCGCCGGTGGATGGAGTTGGTCGAGCGACATGGCGGCACGCATCACGGTTACTTCCTGCCCGCGGAGGGGGCCAGTGACAAGGCGATGGCCTTGTTCAGCTTCGCCGGCCTCGGCGCCTACGAGCAGTATCGTGCGCTGTTCGGCGTCGATCCCGACTTCGTCGACGCCGATCGCATCCGTGACGAGAGCGGCTGTGTGCTGCGGTACGAGCGCACCTTCATGCGGCCGATGCTCCCGGACCGCGGTGCCTAGTCGCGATTGACCTGTGGTTCGGTGCCGCCGGGGAACGTCGGACGTTGGCCTGCGAGGTACTCGGCTTGGACCTTGTAGTACCGGGAAGTGGCACCGTAGGCGGTGTAGAACACGAAGCCGCGGGTTTCCGGGTCGGCGAAGGGGGCTCCGTCGACGAAGCGGGCCAGGACCGGGTCGAGGTGGGTCGGGAAGGTCGAGGCCGTGCAGCGCAGCGGGAAGCAAATGCGTTGCATGCGTGGCGAAGTCCAGGAGAACGTGCGATACAGGTTGAAGGTACGGCCGAGCAGCGCCAGCTCCTCGTCGGTGGCGGCCACGAAGTCCAGCTCGGCCAGCACGGTGGTGATGTCGGCGGCGGTGAGTTGTCCCGCTTCGAAGACCTGCGAGTAGAGATTCACCGTGCGCGCCACGAAATCGACTGCGAGGATGCCGATTCGGCCGCCGTAGCGGAGCAGGTGCGCGGCGTGCGCGCGGGCCGACTCGGGCATGCCGGGGAAGGCCAGTATTCGCTCCACGTCGGCGAGTTCAGGGAAGATCAACCAGATCTTCTCCACGCCGCCGTCGAGCGCGACATCGACGCCCGCGCGCGCGGGCATGGCCGCACAGATCTCGGCCAGCAACTGTTCCATCGGATGGCCGGTGTAGGTGAGCAGGCCTGCGTCACGCAGGGTCTGGATCAGCTCGGTCGGTTCGCCGGGGTGTATCACCCGCGTGTTGACCTTGCGCTCGGGCACCGGGTGCGTGGTGGTGCGCACGCCGACGACGGAGCCGGTCCACAGGTCGGACAACGTGTCCAGCACCGGATCCACCACGGACGGGTCATAGCGGGCCTCGGCCAGGCGCGCGTATTCCCGCAGGTCCTGCCGGAAGCGATCGAGAGTTGGAACGGCGGATGTGCGCATGAGTCACCTCGAATATCCACGCCGCCATCGGCGGTCCGCAACCGCCGATGGCTCAGGAACAAGAATGTCGAACGCAATGCCTTGGCATGAGGGTAGTCGGGCGGCTACGCGGTGGTGCGCATTTCCTGCGTTATTGCCGGACGGTCGGTCGAGGTGCCGCGGTCAGGCAGGTTCGCCGCGGTGGACGTGGACGGGCACGTCGTCGGCCCACGGCTGGCGGGTCACCATGTCCGCGACGTAGACGACCCCGCGCTCGAACTCTCCGGTGGCGGCGTCCACGAGCCGATACTCCTGTGTCCCTTTATGAATCGGCTGCGCGTCGAGCAATACGACACGCACTTCGCCGGGTTCGAACCGGCATCGCTGCTGCATGGCGGCGATGAGTTGCTCGTTGTGCAGGTGGCCGTCGCCGAAGTTCCAACCGAGCGCGGTGCTGCAGATGCGCTCGCCGTCGGTGATGGTGTACTCGTCCTCGCGCCCGGGCGGTATGGCTCGATGCACCAGGGTGAACAGCGCCCGGCCGTGGGTGTTCATGGCGCGGAAGGCATATCCCATGAACATCGGGATCTGCGCCCGGTCCTTGCCGTAGAACCGCTCCAGCTGCGCCTGCGGCATGGCTGCGATCGCGACGATGCCGCGGCTGATCTTCGCTGCGGCCGACGGTTTGATGCACCACAGCGTGGTGTCCCAGTTGCCCGCGTAGTAGCGCATGCCGGGCAGGAACGAGATTTTGCGCGGGAACAGGTTTCCGGCGATGACGATGCCTGCGATCACGACGAACAGCACCGCCACCGGAAGCGGATTGTGCAGATCGGCTAGACCGAGGTCGGCGTGCGCGACGAACAGCACCAGCACACCGAAGATCATGAAGACGTTCCACTCCAGCGGCACGCCCATGGGGATGGCGGTCAGGATCGTCAGGTGGAAGCCGATCAGCACGATCGCGGCGATCGTGGTCGGCAGACCACCGTGGGAGAAGAACAGCACCGGCGGGACGCACATCTCGACGGCGGTGCCACCGTGGGCGAAGATCCGGGACAACCGCCCAGGCCGCAGATCGTCGGGGAAGTTCTCGAAGAACTTGCGCTTCAGCGACTTTCGCCGGAAGACCGGGCTGTTGGACATCATGGTGGACACCACGAACGGGAAGTGTTTGTTCAGCTTCGAGGTCGCCGCGCCCATCCAGATCACCACGAACACCACCTTCGCGGCGACGATCATGTCGGCACCGGCGAATAGGAAGGTGACCGCCAGCGTGGCATACACCTCCCCGCGCGCGGCCAGGAAGATCACCTTGTCGCGCAACCCGATGACCGCGAGCAGCCCGAGCACGGCCGCGATCTGCCAGAGCGGAAGCAGCCCCACCGTCGTCCCCAACTCCGGTACCGGACCGGTCCCATCGGCCAGCAACGCGATCGACGTCAGCACCAGAAACGCCGCGTACAACGCGACATCCACCGGCGTGCGGGTGGTGCCCCTGGTCAACGGCACCCGATCGGGCCATGGCGGCAATCGAATCGTCTTGGGCCGCAACCAATACAGGATCGAACCGAGCGGCGGAAAGAACCTGTTGTTCAACGGACCGAACCCGCACCCGAGCCCGACCACCTCGAACAGCAACGTGTACAGCACGACCTTCTGGAAGACGATCGGCTCCGACCACCAGTCCCCCACGTCGGTGAACCCATCGATGCCCTTGGTGGACAACACGATCAGCCAGCCACCGAGGACGTAGAGACACACCTTGCCCGCATAGAACAGATGCAGCGCCACCGGCGTCCCGAACCCCACCTCGGCCCAGTGCCGGGCCATCGGCCGAATCCGTTCGCTGCGAGTGCCTTTGCTCCACTCCGCCATATCGACCACCGGCAGGTCGGGTTTCAGAAACCCCATCGAGCACTCTCCGATTCGACGACACCGAGGCACCCACCCGAATCGGGGACCTCGCGGTCCTTGGATACGTTGACAGGTCAGCAATGCCGTGTCAACGCCCCGTCCCAAGATCAGCCCGCCCCATCGGACAGGTGATCTCGGGGAATTGAGGCCGTCGTCCACTCGACCGAGCCCGGCACCATTTCCCCATGATCGGTCGACCAGCTAGCGGCGGTGGCTGCCGAGCGGGAGGTCCAGTTCGGCGGCTTTGACGAGGCTGTGGTCCGCGCGGGCGGATTCCAGGGTGAATCTGGCGGAGCGGCCGGTGATGTCGAGGGAGGCGATGGAGTTGCCGAAGTGGGGGCCGCTGACCTTTTGCCAGTGCACCGGGTCAGGTGAGATGCCGCGGCGGGCGGCGTGGCGGCGCAGGGCGGCGGCGATGGCGGTGGCCCAGGAGAGGGCGAAGACGGGGCGGAAGATCTTGGGTGGGTCGTTGTGGACGGGCGAGCACACCAGTTGCAGCACTTCGGATTTCGTCGGCTGCGCGTAGGTGGCGCGGGCGGCGTAGCTGTGGTGGACGTCGCCGGACAGCACGCAGATGGTGCTCGGTGCGTCCGGTGCGGTGCCGAGCCGGTGGATCAGCCGCGCCAACCGTTCGAAGGAGGCGCGGAAGGCGGGCCAGTGCTCCAGATCGGCTGCCTGCCTGACCTGCTCACCGAGTCGGCCACGCCAGCCCGGCTGGCTCGCCGCACGCTCGTTGAGCGATTGCAGGTAGCTCAGCGCGTGCGGCATCAGCCAGGGCAGCGACGAGCCGATGAGCAGGTGGTCGTAGTCGCCTGCGGCGTTCTCCTCGATCCAATCGAACTCGTCGGAGCCGACCATGAGCCGCTGACCGTCGAGGATGCGGCCGCTGCGGGTGTCGATCACGAGCAGCCGGATCCGGCCGAAGTCGCGACGGTAGCTCCAGCGGGTCGGTTTGCGGCCGTCGACCTCCTTGTCGGCCTCCTCGGCGAAGTCCTCCAGTAGATCCTGCACGTCGACGCCCGCCTCGGACACCTTGCGGTACAGCAGGTTTCGCGCGAGCTCGTCCGGGCCGAGGTTGCCGATGTGCTGATACACCCAGTACGACGCGAGCCCGGCGCGAATGCGCTTGCGCCACCACGGCTGCTCCGCCATCCGCTCCCGCCACGTCCGCGAGGTGTTCCAGTCGTCGCGCACGTCGTGGTCGTCGAAGATCATCGAGGTCGGCACGTTCGACATCAGCCAGCGAATCTCCGGGTCCGACCACGATTCGTGGTACAGCTCGGCGTACTCACGAAACGACACCACCTCGCCCTCGGGCTCCTGCCCGCCGCGCCGCTGCGCCAGCCACTGCTTCATCCGTGGTGTCGGCTCGTCGGCGTACACCTGATCGCCGAGCAGCAGCATCGCGTCCGGCCATTCCCGTTCGGGCAGGCTCTGCATCCGCATCGCGTACGCGTCCAAGGCGTCGGGTCCGAGCTTGTCCGGTGTCAGCTCCTCCGGCGTCGCCTTGGCCGCGCGGCACGAACCGAAAATGATCTTCTCGACCACCTGCGTGCGAATCCGGCACGGCGGCAACGTGGACTCCGGCTCCGGCCAGGCGACCACACCGTCCAGCGCCACCGTGTAGGGAATGGACGAATCAGGTTCCAGCCCATCGACGACGATCAGCGCGAAATGCTGCTCCCCCACCTGAAACGTCCGCGACCGCCGACCGAGCACGTCGACCGTACAGGCGCCGTCCGTCTCTACCCAGACCGTCGCCGAAGTCGAATCCACATGCCGCAAAACCGGGCCCAAAACCAACTCAGCCATACCAGTCGAGGTTACTTCGTTCAGCGCCGCTGAGGTTGGCAAGTGAGTTCAGCGGATACCCGTCTGCGACAGCGTCCTATGATCGCCACGCCCACTTATGTTGGCGGCGCGACACCGACCGGCTCGGTCGGTAATGATGTTGTCTCATGGTGGATTACGCGACGATTTTCGACCGGGTTCGAGGATCTCTGCTGGGTGGGGCGGTCGGGGACGCCGTGGGGTGGCCCATCGAATTCCAGAACCTGAGCCAAATTCGCGACCGGTACGGCGCGGACGGGGTAACGGGATTTGTGCCGCAGCACGATGACGGTGCGCCGCAGCAGATTACCGACGACACGCAAATGACCCTGTTCACGGCGGAGGGTTTGTTGCGGTCGGTGCCGGGCGCCGACCCCGTGCCTGCGTTGCGTCGGGCATATCTGCGCTGGTTACAGACTCAGCAGGGTGAGGGCCCGGCAGTAGACAGTGATGGCTGGCTGGTGAGCTTGCCGTTTCTGCACGCGGTACGGGCGCCGGGGAACGCGTGCATGTCCGGGCTGCGCAGGCAGGCGCTGAGTTACGTCGCGCCGGAGCCGTTCGGCGCGAACGGGCCGGTGAACTCGCACTCGAAAGGCTGCGGCACCGTCATGCGGTCCGCGCCGTTCGGGCTGGCCGGAATGGGGCCTGAGCACGCGTTCACTACCGCCGCGCGGGCAGCGCAGCTGACCCACGGACACCCAACGGGTTACCTCGCCGCAGGAGCGTTCGCGGCCCTGGTCGATCGAGTGGTGCGCGGCAGCGAGTTGCCGGACGCGGTGCGCGAGACCATTGCTCAACTCACCGACATCCCGGGGAGCGCGGAGACCATCGACGCGTTGACGCGAGCGATCACGGTGGCCGAGGACGCGCCTGCCGCCGAACAGGTCGAGCAGGTCGGTGCCGGATGGATCGCCGAAGAGTGCCTGGCCGTCGCCGTGTACAGCGCCATGCACGCGGCGCGGACCGGCGACGTGCGCGCGGCACTCCTGCTGTCGGTGAACCACTCCGGTGACTCCGACTCCACCGGCGCGGTGGCCGGGAATCTGATCGGCGCCATGCACGGTGTCTCCGCGCTGCCGATGGATTGGGTGTCCGTGGTGGAGGGACGCGACGTGCTGATTCAGGTGGCCGATGACCTGGTCATGAACTTCGGTGTCGGTGATCGGTCCGCGCTGGCCGCGCGATACCCGGTCGATGAGGGTTTGTAAGGCGCGGCAGCGACACGCACCGGGAACATCAGCAGTAAGCGCAACGTTGGTCGAGCAGTCGAGCGATGATCCAGACGACTTACCAGTCGACGACACCGAGCTCGTGCAGCCTGCGGAACACCAGCATCGACCCCGGCGCCACATGATCCATCGCCGCGTACTCGCGCACAGTGAAGTACCGCAGCTCCGCGATCTCACTGGTCGGCCGCGGGTCACCGTCGAGTTCCGCGGTGAAGCAGGTCATGTGCAGCCGGGTGCCGGACGCGTGCCCGTACGCCTCGGCCAGGAACACACCGAGCTCGTCGCAGGACACGATACCGACGCCGAGCTCCTCCCTGACCTCGCGATGCAGTGCCAGTTCGGGCGTCTCGCCGGGATCGATCTTCCCGCCCGCCATGTAGAAGACTTCTTTGCCGATCGATCGCGCCTGCAGCAGACGACGATCCCTGACGTGGGCCAACGCGGCTGTGCGAATCACCGGCCCCACCCTACTTTTCCGGCTCGGGAGCGGGTCGACCGGTCGGCGCCCCAAACCCGGTCGGCAACCATTAGGGTGGCGGAGCGAAACTGTTCGAGCGGCGAGAAGCACGGGGGCACATAGGTGAACACCAACCAGGGCGACTGGTCGAGTCTTCCGTCGGAGTCGCAGCGCGCCGCGCACAATCGCAAGGTTCTCGTCGGATTGGTGACCGGCGGTGTGCTTTTCACCCTCGTCTCGGCGCTGTGCGTGGGGATCGTGGCGCAGGATCTGACCAAGGATGTCGTCGGTACCCCGAAGCCGGTGCAGAACTCCGCGCAACTCCCCGGCGCCCCCGCGGGCGTCACCGACACCGGCGCGGTCCGGATCGGTGACCCCGGCGCGAAGGTCGTCGTCCGCGTCGTCGCCGACTTGCAGTGTCCCGCATGCCAAATGTTCGACCGGGCCAACGCCAGAGTGCTCCAGGAGGCGGCGGCCAGCGGTTCGGCCATCGTCGAGTACAACGTGATCTCGTTCCTGGACCGGGCCTCGACCAATCAGTACTCGTCCCGCGCGGGCAACGCGTCGTTCTGTGTCGCCGAGGCGGATCCGGCGAAGTACCAGGGCTGGCTGGTCGCGATGTTCGACAACCAGCCCGCCGAAGGCGGCGACGGCCTCGCCGACGACCGGCTGGTCGAGATAGCCAGGGAGTCCGGGTACGCCGATGCCGCAGTGGCCCAATGCATTACCGAGCGCAAGTACGACTCGTACCTGCGGGTGAAGACCAAAGAGGTGCTCGCGGGCGGGGTCAACTCCACGCCGTCGGTGTTCGTCAACGGTCAGCAGGTCGCCGACGCGGAGCAGTTGTTCGCTCCCGACGGTCTCGGCCCGCTGATCGCCGCCACGCGGTAGTAGCCGATCGAACAAGAACGTGCCCGAATTGCGGCTTTGCCGAACTTGTTTCGGTGCGATCCGCTAGCTTGCTCGCTATGAACTCACGCTGGGGCGCCGCGCTCGCCATCTCCGTCCTATCGTTGTCCGGCCTCATCGCCGGCACTGCCCCGGCCTCGGCAGGCCCGCCCGTGGTGACGTGCGCCTTCACGCCGACCCCGGAGAACCCGGCGGCGCGCCCGGTGCTGCCACCGCCGCCCGTCGCGCCTGCCATCGGCACCATGGACGTGACGTTCCAGTTCAACTACGGCCCGGTGACCGTGCGACTCGACCGCGCGGGCGCCGCCCCGTGTGGTGTGCAGAACATGGCGAGCCTGGTGCTGCAGCGCTTCTACGATCAGAGCCAATGCTGGCGGCTGACCGACAGCGCCCGCCTCGGCGTCCTGCAATGCGGCGACATCTACGAGGTGGAGAAAGGCGGGCCCGGTTACCGATTCCCCGACGAGGTCGACGGCACCGAGACCTACCCGCGCGGCACCGTGGCGATGGGTAACCAGGGGCCGGGCACCAACGGCAGCGAATTCTTCATCGTGCACTCCTTCGCCAACATTCCGGCGAACTACTCGGTGCTCGGACAGGTCGTGCGCGGTATGGACGTGCTGGACCGGATGGTCGCCGCGGGCATCACGCCCACCGAGCGTGGTCCGCGCGACGGGCTGCCTGCCGAACCGGTGGTCATCACCAGCGCGCACCTCGGCTAGCCGGTTCGCGTAGCCCCACTGCCGAACCGATCGGGTTGGTACCCGCACGCCGGGTGAGCCAGACTGATCGGCTGGCAGACGCGAGATGGGCAGGGGGAAGGATGCCGGATATTCCGGAGTGGTCGAAGCAGCTTTCCTGGGGAGTGCGGACCGAATGGGGTTTGGCGGGCGCGCGGGCGCTCGGGCCCGAGAGTGCGGCGCTCGTCGTGGTCGATGTGCTGTCGTTCACGACGTCGGTGTCGGTTGCGGTCGAGGCCGGTACGCGGGTGTTTCCGTATCCGTGGCGCGACGAGACAGCCGCGGCGTTCGCGGCGAGCCGGGACGCGCGGCTGGCGGTCGGGCGTACGGCCGTGTCCGCTCAGCAGCCGTGGTCGCTGTCCCCTGCGGCGTTGCGGCGGGCACCCGCCCCGGCACGGCTGGTGTTGCCGTCGCCGAACGGGTCGGCCATTTCGGCGTCCGTCGGTGGCGTGCCGGTGATCGCGGCCTGCCTGCGGAACGCGTCCTCGGTCGCGCGGTGGATGGTCGAGCAAGGGTGGGGAACCACGGAGCGGCCGATCGCGGTGATCGCCGCGGGCGAGCACTGGCCGGGACAGGACGTGCTGCGGCCTGCGATCGAGGACTGGTTCGGCGCCGCGGCGGTCATCTCGGCCCTCGCCGCGCGTGGCGCCGGGCCATTATCGCCGGAGGCCGCAGCGGCCAAGTCCTGCTTCGACGCCACTGGTGACGTGCCGCAGCTGGTCGCCGAGTGCGCCTCCGGCCGTGAGTTGGCGGCGATCGGGTTCGCCGACGATGTCGCCGTCGCCACCGAAATCGACGTGAGCACGACGGTTCCGGTGCTGGTCGACGGCTCATTCGTCGACGCGTCGGCCGTCGAGGCGGCACACTGGTGACGCGAGTGTGACGTCCCGCAGGGCGGGGACTTTCCGAACCGGGTCGCGGGTTATACGTGGGGCCGATATGAGGAGGTCATGTGGCACAGGAATACAACAGGAATCCCGCGGCCGTCGCCGCCCTGTCACCTGAGCAGTACCACGTCACCCAGGAGAACGGGACAGAACGGGCGTTCACCGGCGAGTACTGGGACAATCACGAGCCCGGAATCTACGTCGACGTGGTGTCCGGCGAGCCGTTGTTCGCGTCGGTCGACAAGTTCGACAGCGGATCGGGATGGCCGAGCTTCACCAAGCCGATCGACGCCGCGAACGTGGTCGAGAAGCGGGACTTCAGCCATCTGATGATTCGCACCGAGGCGCGTTCGGCGCACGGCGGCAGCCATCTCGGGCACGTGTTCACCGACGGGCCGCGCGAGGCAGGCGGCCTGCGGTATTGCATCAATTCCGCGGCACTGCGTTTCATTCACCTCGATAACCTCGAGGCGGAAGGTTACGGACAGTACCGGACCCTGTTCACGAAGGAGGACGCGTGACCGACACACGCAAGGCGATTCTGGCCGGCGGATGCTTCTGGGGCATGGAGGATCTGATCCGCAAGCAGCCGGGGGTGTTGTCGACTCGGGTCGGCTACACCGGTGGCAAGAACGACCACCCCACCTATCGCAACCACCCGGGCCATGCGGAAGCCGTCGAGATCATCTACGACCCGGCGCAGACCGATTACCGGGCGCTGCTGGAGTTCCTGTTCCAGATCCACGATCCGACCACCAAGGACCGCCAGGGCAACGACATCGGCACCAGCTACCGGTCCGCGATCTTCTACCTCGACGAGGAGCAGAAACGGATCGCGCTGGAGACCATCGCCGACGTGGACGCCTCGGGTCTGTGGCCGGGCAAGGTGGTCACCGAGGTGACCCCGGCGAGCGAGTTCTGGGAGGCCGAACCGGAGCACCAGGACTACCTGGAGCGCTACCCGGACGGTTACACCTGCCACTTCCCCCGCCCCGGGTGGAAGTTGCCGAAGCGGGAGACCGCGGCGCAGTAGACGCGCGGCCGTAGGACCACCGACTGCGCCACCTTCCGAGGTGGCGCAGTCGCTGTACATTGTGTCGGGCAGCACCGAGCAAGGAGCTGGATGGACAGCGAATTCGACTCCCACACCGTCGAACTCATGCGTGCCAACGAACGCAATTGGGACGCACGGACCCCCATCCACGCGGCCTCCCGGTTCTACGGTGCGGACGGCACCATCCCCGCGGAATGGTGGTTCGCCCCGTTCGAATGGGATGACCTGGGCGCCTTGCCCGGTCGCGACCTGGTCCATCTGCAATGCCACCTCGGTACCGAGACGATCGCCTTCGCCCGGCGCGGCGCACGTGCCGTCGGACTCGACTTCTCCGGCCAGGCCGTCGAGCACGCTCGCCGCATCGCCGAGCACCACGGTGTCGATGTCGACTACGTGCGCTCCGACGTCTACGACGCGGTAACAGCTCTGGGCGCCAACCGATTCGACATCGTCTATATCGCCAAAGGATCGCTGTGCTATCTACCGGACCTGGATCGGTGGGCGGCGGTGGTGGCCGAACTGCTGCGGCCCGGCGGCCTGGCCTACATCGTGGAGTTCCATCCGGTGCTGACCTCCTTGGGGCCGAAGCCTGCGCCGGACCGGCAGGAGTTGTTGCTGCGCAACGACTATCTGGCAGGGCGCGGTGCGGTCGAGCACAACAGCGTGCACACCTACACCGACGGGCCCGCACTTCCGGTCGACGCCGCCCCGGTCTATGAGTGGGCGCACGGTCTCGGCGAGGTGGTCACCGCATTGATCGAGGCGGGGTTGACCATCACCCGGCTGCGGGAGACCGAGCTGCTGCCCTGGCCCAGATTCGAACGCATGGTTCGCGACGAGGACAGCGGATGGTGGCGGCTCCCACCCGCCGACGCCCGTATCCCACTCCTGTACGCCGTGGCGGCAACCAAGGCCGGAGTCCCCTAGCCCGCGGGAAGCGCCGAGCGGTTCGGGGTGGGGGCGGCGCGCGGGACGGTGGCCGGATCGGATAGGGCTGCGCGGCGGGCGTATTCGATGACGCCGAGCAGGGTGGCGTCGGCGCCGAGGCGGGCGGGGGTGACCGCCGGTTCGATGTCGGGGACCGACGCCCGGCGGCCGGCGAGCTGGCTGCGCAACGATGGCTCCAACCAGGGAAACCATTGCGCGAGGGTGCCGCCGAGGATCACTTCGTCGATGTCGAGCAGGGCGGTGATGGAAAGGATCGCGGTGCCCAGGGCCTTGCCTGCGAGATCGGTTGCCGCGCGGGCGCGTTCGTCGCCGCGGTCGAGTGCCCGGGTCAGCTGATCGGCGGCGGGGCTTAGTCCGTTGCGCCGCAAGAGATCACCGAAACCGGCGGCGGTGAGCAGCGCCTCGGGGCCCGCATAGCAGACCAGGCAGCCGTGCGCACCGCAGGCGCACAGCGGCCCGTCGATGGCGACGGGCAGGTGCCCCGGCTCGCCGGCGACGCCGTGGCTGCCGGTGTGGATGCGCCCGTCCAGCACGACGCCGCCGCCGATGCCGGTGCCTGCCGCGATGTAGACGACGCCGCGCGGGCGCCGGGGCTGCGCGTGGTACTCGGCCAGTGCGGCGGCATTCGCATCGTTGATCACGTCGATCGGGCAGGCCCGCCCTGGCAATCGGGCGGCGATCAGCGCCCGCAACCGGACCGGGCGCAGCCAACCGAAATCCGGTGCGACGAGCACGGTTTGCGCGTCGTCGTCGGCGATCGGCCCCGCCATCGCGACCGCGACGCGCACCAGTTCCGCGCCGGGTGGCGCGGCCGCTTCGGCCCGCCGGACGGCGGTGGCGACCGCGTCCGCCATGGTGGCGGGTACCCCGGCGGCACTGTGGTGCGGCACGGCGTCCTGCCACACGATCGTGCCTGCGAGATCGGCGACGGCCACGCGCAGCTGTTCGGCGCTGATCTGCACCGCGACGGTCACCGCGCGGCGCGCGACCATGCGCAGCAGTCGTCGTGGACGTCCACGCCCGCCGTTGTTCAGCACGCCGTCTTCGCGCAGCAGCCCGCGGGCCGTGAGATCGGCCACGAGGGTGGTGACCGACGCGTGCGACAGGCCGGTGGCCACGGCGATCTCGGTGCGCGCGCAGGGACCGTGTTCGGCGACGTGGCGCAGCACCAGGCCGAGGTTGCGGCGGCGCACGGCCACCGAATCGTGTGCCGGTGGTGTCTCCACACATCCACAATAGGCTGGTCGGGAATTTTTTCAACCATTGACTTATTTCTTGCGGAGCCGCGAACATGCCTTGGTCAAACCCGCATGAATCGAGGTCGCAATGCCCCACCTGACCCGCCGGACGGTGCTGCTAGGAGCCGGCGCACTGGCAGTGGCCGCGGCGTGCTCGTCCGAGCGAACCCCGTCGGACGTCGTCCGGACGACCTACGGTCCGGTCCGGGGCACCCGGCGCGCCACCGGCATCGCTTTCCTCGGCGTGCCGTTCGCGAAGCCACCCGTCGGTGAGCTGCGGTTCGCCGCTCCGGTACCGCCCGCGCCGTGGACCGAGACGCTGGAGTGCACCGCTTACGGCCCCACCGCCCAGCGCCGGTCGCTGGGTGCGGTGACCACCATCCCCGAGCCGAGCATTCCGGGCGCGGCCATCCTCAACCTGAACGTCTTCACCCCCGACCCGTCGGCGCGTGGGCTGCCGGTGCTGGTGTGGATCCACGGTGGCGGCTTCGTCGCGGGCAGCCCCGCCAGCCCCTGGTACGACGGGGCCGCGTTCAATCGTGCTGGGGTGGTGGTGGTTTCGGTCGGTTACCGGCTCGGCATCGATGGCTTCCTGAGTTTGGACGGCGCTCCGGACAATCGAGCGGTGCTGGACTGGATCGCGGGCCTCCAGTGGGTGCGCGACAATATCCAGTCGTTCGGCGGCGATCCGGCGCAAGTCACCATCGCCGGTCAATCCGCGGGCGGCGGAGCGGTCTGGGCGCTGATGGCCACACCTTCCGCGCGCGGTCTGTTCCGGGCAGGCATCTGCGCCTCCGGGGCGGTCACCCAGCCGAACGACTCGGCCACGGGACGCGCCGTCGCCGAGCTGTTCACCCGGCGCACCGGGGTGCCCGCGACGGCGGCCGCGTTGCGCGCCCTGTCCGAGGACAAGATGCTCGACCTGCAAGACGCGCTCCAAGCGCCGGGGCCGGGAAGCGAGAACGTGCCGATGCTTGGCTTGGCACCGTTCGCCGACGGCAGGCTGATCACCGAAGCGACGCCGGCGATGTTGCGTAACGGTGCGGGCGGCGACATTCCGCTGCTGCTCGGCTTCACCAAGCACGAATTCAATATGGCGGCAATCATGCTCGCGCAGCATCCGGAAGCGGCGGCCGCCAGCCCGCTCGCCCTCGCCGGTCGGGGCGCCGACATGGACGCCTACCGCGCCGCCTACCCCGGCGCGGACGCGACTCAGTTGGCCGGTCAGGCCATCAGCGACACCATCATTCGTGGGCCGTCGTATCGGGTCGCCGAAGCGCGCGCCGGACGGAACCTGCCGACCTGGCTGTACGAATTCGACTGGAGGTCAACGGCTCCGAGCTATCGCGGGCTGGCAGCGCACTGCCTGGACCTGCCGTTCGAGTTCGATCTACTGGACGCCCCCGGCGTCACCGACGTCGAGGGCGAGGCACCGCCCCGGGCATTGGCCGAAACCATGCATGCGTCCTGGGTCGCCTTCATCAAAAACCTTGACCCAGGCCCGAATTGGCCCCGCTACACCCTGGACCAGCGGCAGACGATGATCTGGTCCGAGCAGAGCCGAATCGAGCGCGACCCGTTCGCCGCCCAACACCGAATCTGGGCGTCCTGATAGCCCGGAGACCCATCGAGTAGCCTGCGGCGGCCGGACTTCACTGCCCGCAGCCGCCGCTGGCGCTACCTCGATCTCTCGAAACGCACTGCTACTGACGCGGTTTCGAGATCGCGTCGCGGACGCGGTCGAGCACTGCGGCGAACGGTCCCGCAAACATGTTGGCGGTCGCGGACTCGACGCCGGGGTGCGGCCGGGTCGGCGCGGTCTTCTCGGCGAACTCGACGACGCCGCGCATGCGCTCGAGGTCGTTCTGGTCGAGTTGGGTGCGCAGCTGCTCGAACTCCTCGCTCTCCTCGTGACCGGCGTGGTTGAGTACCGCGTCGCGCAGGGCGGCGAGCTTTACGCCGAACTCCGGCGCGTTCACGTTCATCTTGTCGAGTTCGGACAGGGCCTGCTTGGCCTTGTTCTCCTCCTGCAACCGGGCATCCACGATCGCGTCGCCGTTGTCGATCGCCCGGCGAGCCCGCGGGTGGACGATTTCCTCCTCGGCGGTCTCGTGCACCGCCAGCAGCCTGCGCAGCTCGAAGAACTTCTGCTCGCGCTCCTCCGGGGTTACCGCCGCGGCGGTTTCGGTGAACAGCTGGCGGATCCGATTGTGTTGCTCCACTAGGAAGTCGATGACATCCGCAGTGCTGTCGATGCGTTGTGTCGCCATGGTTGATACCTCCTGGTCGGAATGGGTGGCCGGGCTGATAGCCATCCACCGACGCCCTACCCGGCTCGACGGCGCACAAACGACACCGATCAAGGTCGGTGGGCTCGGGTGCTTCCGACCGCGTTACGCACTCTCCTTCCCCCGGACGTTCTCCAGGTGTTTCATCACCCAGCCCGCGCTGGCACCGTGGACGAGCACGGACAGCACGATCGTGAACGCCGTGATCGCCCATAGGGCTTCGGTTTCCGAGGAAAGGTCTGCCTGGGTCAGGCCGTAGGAGACGTAGTAGATCGAGCCGATTCCGCGGACGCCGAAGAAGGCCGTGACGGCACGCTCTTTCGGCACCATCTCGTCGCATCGCTGCAGTGCCAGCCATCCGGCGAGCGGACGGAACACGAAAACGAGCAGTACACCGAGCGCGGCTCCTTGCCAGGACAGCGCGGTCAGCAGGCCGGTGGTCAGTGCCGCGCCGAGGAGCAGCAGCACAACGAGGGTGAGGACGTGCTCCAACTGTTCGACCAGGCTGTGCATCTGCTCGTGGTATCCGCTGTCGCGCTCGATCCGTCGCATGGCGATCGCGCACGCGAAGACCGCGAGAAAGCCGTAGCCGCCGACGAGTTCGGTGAGCCCGTACACCGCGAACACCGCGGCCAAGGCGGCGATCGGCTCCCCTTGGTCGGCGAGTCGCGCGTTCTCCAGCGGGAATCGGAACAAGCCGCGACCGAGCAGGTCCCCCACGATCGCACCGAGGACGGCGCCGACGGCGATCTTGCCGAGCAGTTCCCACGCGAACCAGCCTGCGAACCACGTCTGCACCGAGCCCTGGGTCGCGAGGAAGATCGCCAGATACACGAAGGGGAACGCCAGTGCATCATTGAGACCGGCCTCCGACGTGAGTGCGAAACGCACCTCGTCGTCCTCCTCGGCCGAGCTCGCACCGCCGGGTGTCGGGCCTTCGACCTGCACATCCGAGGCCAGTACCGGGTCGGTGGGAGCCAGCGCTGCGGCGAGGAGAGCGGCCGCAGGGGGTGTCAACGCTGCCGCCCACCATCCGAATACCGCCATGGCCACGATGCACAGCGGCATCGTGATCAGCAGCAGCCGCCAGGTGGAGCCCCAGGTACGCCAGTGCAGCGGGCGGTCAATGGCGAGACCGACACCCATCAGGGCCACGATCACGCACAGTTCCGCGAGGTGCTCGATCACGGTCGGATGCGACAACGGGGACACCGGTTGCAAACCCGTCGGTCCGATCACGAGCCCGCCGATCGCCCCGACCCCCAACATGAGCATCGGTGCCGTGATCGCCCGATCTCTGAAGAGCCGAGGCAACGTGGCCGCCAACAGCAATGCGACTCCGGCGATCAGGTAAGCGCGTTCGATATCGAGCTCGTTCATCGTTGTTGCCACGCCACTACGCACATCACCTGTCGATCGGAGCAGAAAATCAAGATCTACCCGGTCGGTGCGGTCCGAAACTCAGGCGAACTCGTTCGCGGGCTGCGGAATTCGCACGATCAGCTTTCGAGGAGCCGACGAACGCTCCGGGCGAACACGAATCCCGGCGCTGCCGTGATGCAGGACATACAGCACGATGTCACGGTCAGGGGCCGGACGGTGTCCAAGAGTCATATCCGAGAACAACGACAAAGGGGATCGGTATGGAAACCATCGTTGTCGAGCGCACTATCGATGCACCGCTCGAGGAAGTCTTCGACTGGTGTGCCACCACGACGAATTACGAACGCACGGCTTGGGTGTTGCGTGACAAGCTCACCCGGCCGGGCGACGGCGCGGCTTACGGGGTCGGCGCAATTCGGCGGCACACCTGGCTGATCGGTCGCTTCGATGAGCGCATCACCAGCTACGACCGGCCGCACTCCTTCGAGTATGTCGTCGACCGCAGTTTCCCGCCGATACCGCACAAGGGCGCGTCGATGACGTTCACCACGGTGCCGGGCGGGACCCGAGTGGTGTGGACCACCGCCATCGATGCGAACCCGCTCGTAGGCAGGATCGCCAGAACCGTTGTCGGCCATGTGTTCGGGCGAATACTCAACGCCTGCGCCGAAGAACTTGGTGGCAAGATGTAGCAATCGTCTACGCACTGCTTCCCTGCGGTCCAGCGAGCGAGGCGGGTGAAGGCTGGATCAGTTGAGGGACTTCAACTGCGCGGTCGAAGGCGATCGTCTCGTCGAGGCGGCCTTGCAGCGCCTTGGTGGCCCTGTCGGGATTGGCCAGCAGCGCCCGGCCCACGGCGACAAGGTCGAACTCGTCGCGTTCGAGGCGATCGAGCAGCTGATCGATGCCCGCCACGTCGGCCTGCTTCTGCCACCCGGCGGAACCGTGCTCATCGATCGGCTCGAACAGCGCGGACTTGTCGAGCGGCACATCGACCAAACCGACCGCCGCGTGAAAAAGGTAGTCGCCACCGCAAAGGGCTCCGCGATCGCCCAGCATGTACGCGAGCAGATGCACGGCATCCGAGCAGCATTGGAAACCCTCACCCCGGCACGCCGCCGCAACCTGCAGAGCATCCTCGAGCAGTGCATTCCCACGTGACAAGCAGCCCGGACTGACGGGTTCCTGCGCACAGCTTGCGGCACCATCGACTGACATCGCGGACGACGTTCAGACAACGCGCGGAAATCATGCAGCGGCCGGGCATTGGCCATCCGTCAAGGTCGTTGCCTGGCAGGGGTTTTCGATGCACCAACCGCCGAAAGAGGCGATCTCCGATGCCTGTCGAGCGCGGTTTCACGCACCCGACGAGTGGGTGACAAGTGGGATGCGGCGTCGCACTGGTCAAGCACCCTACAAACGCCGTCGCGAAGGGTCTGCGTCGAGGTGGTGTAGTAACTGTCGCCGCCGTCACGTCCCATGCGTCGGGGCTGCCGATCACCGAGCGGGACGTCACGACGCGGGTCGCCGCTGTCGCGCCCGTCGGTGCGACCACGCTCGTTCACCTTCGGGGTATCAAGCGTTGGGTGCGAGACCGACCCAGCGATCGTCGATGGCGTACTCCGCCCATGTGGTCGGCAGCTGGCGGATCGAGTGTGCGCCTGCACGGGCGCGCACAGCGCTCGTTCGCTCGATCGGCACCGGACTGAAGCTGACGCCGCCGACGAAATCGACGCGGTCGAAAGACGCGTGCTCCCCGAATTGCGCATCACTGAAATCGACCGGGCCGGTGAAGACCGATCGCCGGAACATCGCGATACCGCCGAACGCGGAACCGCGGAAGGAGGCGGCGGTGCCGAACTCGGCATGCTCGAACGACGCATTGGATTCGAAACAGGCCCGGCCGAAAGTGGATTCCCCGGCGAACCGACTGTGGTCGAAGGTGACTGTTCGTCTGAAGATGCTCTCGCGGAACGAGATTCGTTGATCCCCGAAGCTGCTGCGGTCGAAGCGCACGTGCTGTTCGAACACCGACTCTTCGAAGCTCACGGTGCAGTGCCATGCCGCGGCGCTGAAGTCCGTCGGAACGTGCCACCGCGTTCGGCGCAGTGACACATCGCCGAGGAACATCGCGCCGCCGAATCGCGTCTCCCCATGGAACTCGCTGTCGTCGAATGCCGTCACTCCGGAGAAGGTCGCTCCGGTGAAATCGACGTCGCTGAAGTCGCAACCCGAGGCATCGAATCCGTCGAGCTTTGCACCGGCGAGGTCGAGCCGCAGGTCCGCCCAGCTGTCAGGACCGGACCGTGTTCTCCGGGTCAAGATACGTTGGATGGCCAACCGCACGTGCTCTTCGTCGGAGACTTCCCTACGCACCGGCATGCGTAGGTAGGCGCACAGGACATCTGCCGTCACGTGCCGGTAGCGCTCGTTGTTGTGTGCCAATCGTTCCAGCGCGTATATCCCGCCCAACCGAACCGGCGCGTCATCCGAGCCGAGGTGCTCGACCGCCTTGGCGAACAGGTCCGTGACCCGGCGCTCGGTCGCGTCGTACTCCGAGATCGCGGTGGCCCGGTCGCGGGCGGCTTGATCGGCAGCAGCGGCGGCTTCGACGTGCGCTTGCACGCGTTCTTGATGGGCCCGGGCGATGGCGTCGACCTGTTCTCGATGCTGTTGTGCCCGCTCGTTCAACCACTGACGCCGCCCCACCAGCAGTAACCCCACCGCGCCACCCGCTCCGGCGACAACAGTCAAGCCTGTGCGGATGGCGTCGATGCGCAGCGCCGCTCTCGACGGGCCGCCCGCCTCCGCGATGTTCCACAGCCACCACGCCACCACCAGCCCGAACGCGATCGCCAGCACGAAACCGCCGACCACTAGCCACCACGGCATCACCCGAAACGGTTGCTCGCCACCATGATCAGAGGAGCGCATCTCCATGGAACCGATCATGCCCACACGCGCACCGCCTGTCCGCCGATACCGGAAACGTGCCGGGGACGAGCCGCTGCTGACTCGCATCGTTCCTGAGACGGGCGTGGGTCCGGCAAAGTCGTTCAGTGCGCGGCATAGGCAACGTGACCCCGCCAGGGCCAGCGGGAATGCCGCACCACGCCGGCGCTATTGGTGGCCGAGTACGGGGTGTGGCCGGTAGGGGGCTTGGAGGGTTGCGATTTCCTGCTCGCTCAGGCGGATCGGTACTGCGGCGACCGCGTCCTCCAGGTGCTTGGTTTTGGTGGCGCCGATGATCGGGGCGGTTACGCCGGGGCGGCCGAGTAGCCAGGCCAGGGCGATTCGGGCGGGTGGGAGGTCGCGTTCGGCGGCGACCTTGCGTACCGCGTCTACCACGTCGAAGTCGTCGTCGGTGTACATGGACTCCGCGATGGGGTCGGTGCCGGAGCGGACGGTGGTCTGGACGCCGCCGCGTTCGCGGGAACCGGTGAGCAGTCCGCGGGCCAGGGGGCTCCACGGGATGATGCCGACGCCTTGGTCGCGGCAGAGGGGGATCATTTCTCGCTCCTCTTCGCGGTAGGCGAGGTTGTAGTGGTTCTGCATCGAGATGAATTTCGCCCAGCCGTTGGTCTCGGCGACGTGCTGCGCCTTGGCGAACTGCCAGGCGAACATGCTGGATGCGCCGATGTACCTGGCCTTTCCGGCGGAGACGACGTCGTGCAGGGCGTGCATGGTCTCCTCGATCGGTGTCTCGTTGTCCCAGCGGTGGATCTGGTACAGATCGACGTGGTCGACGCCGAGCCGGTCGAGTGAGGCGTCGATGGCGGACATGATGTGCTTGCGGGACAGACCTTTGTCGTTCGGGCCGGAGCCCATCGGGAAGTAGACCTTGGTGGCCAGCACGTAGTCGTCGCGGCGGGGAAACAGTTGGGCGAGCAAACGACCGGTGATCACTTCGCTGACTCCGTCGGAGTACATGTCGGCGGTGTCGAAGAACGTCACGCCCGATTCGACGGCCTGCCGCACGATCGGCGCCGCGGCATCCTCGTCGAGCATCCAGGCCCACGAGTCGGGGCTGCCGTAGCTCATCATGCCGAGACAGATCCGGGACACGGTGAGTCCGGAGGTGCCCAACCGGAGGTATTCCATCGCTACTCCTTGCTTTCTTGGTGGACCAGGACACCGACGGCGATCAAGGCGATGCCGGTCAACTCCTGGATGGTGGGTATCTGTGTGAGCACCACGATGCCGATCACCGTCGCGACGGCGGGCAGGATGCTCAGCATCAAGGCGAAGGTGTGGCGGCGTAATCGGACCATGGCGAGTTGGTCGGTGACGTACGGGATCACCGACGAACAGACACCGACGCCGACACCGGCCAGCAACGCCGCCGGGCTGGTGAGGGCGGGGATCGCCGTGCCGAGGCAGAACGGTGTCGCGACGACAGCGGCGACCAGCATCGCGGCGGCGAGCTGGTCGACGCCGGACAGTCCCCCGCCGGTGTTCGCGATGCGATGGCCGAGGACCACATAGAGCATGAACAGCGCACAATTAACGAAAGCGAAGACGAAACCCCATGGCGCACCGGCAAACTGGAGGTCGACCAACATGATCACGCCGGCTATGGCGAGCACGAGGGCGATTCCGTTGCGGCCGCTGCGGATGCCGATCGCCGCGAGCACGATCGTGCCGAGGAATTCGATCGCCCCGACAGTGGCCAGCGGCAGTCGTTCGATGGCCAGATAGAACGTCGCGTTCATGGCCGCGAGCACCACGCCGAGCCCGAGCAGTACCCACCGCTGCTCCGGTGTGAGCTGGCGACCGAGCCGCCACGGCTTCCGCCATGCCGCGAAAACCACTGCGGCGGCCGCGATTCGCAGCCAGGCCACGCCGAGTACGTCCACGCGGGCGAACAGGAGCACGGCGAAAGCGGGCCCCAGGTAGTGGAAGATCGCGCTGATGCCGAAGTAGGCCGCCGCAGGCACCCGCGGCGTGGTTCGCCGCGTAGCGACCCCGGACGGTGTTGTCATGCGGAGTATCTTCCTAAGAAACACCGGTCACCGGAATGGCACTATCCAGGAAGACGGCGTGAGATGGCTGGAAAATCAAGGCAGAACGGCCGAGATTCCTTTACCGAACGATCGCGGCTGCTGGACGCAGTGAACGTGCGGCTGCTCAACGAGCTGCACGCGGAGCCGCGGCTGTCCATGTCCGAACTCGCCCGGCGGGTCGGTATGTCGGCGCCCGCGGTCACCGAGCGGGTGCAGCGGCTGGAACGCGACGGCGTGATCACCGGCTTCCGGATGGAGGTCGACCCGGCCGCCCTCGGCATGCCGGTAACCGCGCTGGTGCGCATCCGGCCCGGCCCCGGTCAGCTGCCGAAAATTGTTGCGGCGGCGCGCGATACGCCGCAGGTGGTCCAGTGCTTCCGGATCACCGGCGAGGACTGCTTCCTGCTCCAGGTGCACGGGCCGTCGATCGGCGAGCTCGAGGAGATACTCGACGGGTTCCTCATGTTCGGGCAGACGACCACGTCGATCGTCGTCGCCGAGCCGGTACCGCGGCGGCCGCTGCCGATTCCGTCCTGACCCCAGGTCAGTGCGGAATGAAACTGTGCGGACGCGGATTCGGGCGCGCCGACAGATGCGCTTCGATGACCTGGACCACCTGGTAGGCGTGCTCGGTCCGCGCGAGCAGCGGTAGGTATTCGACGCTGCGGGCGAGCGCGGGCAGATCTATGGTCAGGTACATCGCCATCAGTGGATTCACGAACAGTTCGGTGCCGTCGGTGCGGGTGGTGGCGTGCACATCACCGAATTCGCCGCGCAGCGCGTCAGCGATCTGGGAATGAACGATGCTGGGGCGCAACGGCGTATCGGTGACGGAGTGCCGGACGGCGGCGAGGTACGCCGCGCCCTCCGGGCTGTCCGGCGGTATGGAGAGCGCGCCGAGGAACGCGTTCTGGCGTTGCAGCGCAGCGAGATTCTCCAGTACGTGCGCGTGGCAGACGCCGTGATAGGTGTCGATGCCGAAACCGACCGACACCACGAGACGGTCGATATCCGCCAGCGCCGCGGCGGCCGCCAGGCTGGTCATGTCCTCGTGCGGGGTGCCGAGCCCGGCCTCGTCGCCGCGCAGCAGGATGTCGGTGCCGCCGTCGATCAGCACCAACGCGTCGGCGTGCAGGTGATCGAGGAGCGCCTGGTAGGCGGCCAGCAAAGGTCGGACGCCAGATTTTGGGAAGGCGTAGACAATCGGTGTCCGACCGGTGCTCGCCAGCCAGCGTGCCAGGGTGCGCTCGGGGAAGTAGTCGTCGTTGCCGTCGATGTCGGGGTGCACGGCGGCGACTCCCGGCGCGAGCCAGTCGTCGATCGGGGTGCGGCGCAGGTCGCTGAACGAGAGGTTCGCCAAAAACACCTCCTTGCCGAGCCCTTCCAGGGCCACGGCCAGCGGCAGGCCGCCGTACACATCGAATCCGCCACCCGCCCCGGCTATCAGCACCCTGGCGGCCTTCCGCAGGCGGGTGAACAGTGGCGGCTCGGCCAAACTGAACGAAGACACACAGCCATCATGGCGACGGAAACGACTTGCTGCCATGCGGTTTCGCGCGGCTACCGCACTGGATACCCGAGTTCGCCGACCGTCCGCGCCTTCTGTTGTGGCGTGTTTACGCGGTGCTTCACCAGCCGCCCTCGAAGAAGGCCAGGAGAGCGGGGGCCGAGTCCGCGGCGGTGGATGTGTTCACCACGGCGACGAGCAGCGCGGCCAGCGACACCATCGCGAACAGCACGCCGAAGCAACCCCACACCCGTCTGGTTCGGCTGTCGGCGGAGTTCGTTCGCGCGAACGCTGTCCATGACGCGATGCTGATGGCGATGAGGACGAGGGCCGCGACGGCGGCGATCACGGCCATGGCCAGGTGGTAGCGGGCGAAGTCGCTGATCATCATGTCGAGAGCGGGCGGGGTTCGGCTCCCCGCACTCGGGAGGTCGCCGAGTTGCCGCCGGATTTGGTCGAGCGTGTCCGCGAGCGCGGGGTCGGGTGCGCCGGTCGTCAGAATCGGCAACAGGGAGGAGAAAGGGGCTACCGCACCCTGAACGTTGGCCATTACCAGCACTGACGCGGCAAGTGCCAGCAGCGTGACCAGAGCACCCGCCGAGGCGAGGGCGGGGCTGTGTCGGGTGCTGCGCAGGAACGCCCGCCAGAGCAGAACGGCGAGCACACCGAGCACGATCAGCAATACGGCTGCGATCACGGCTTTGACCAGGTGATAGCGGAACCAATAATCGACAACGTCCGACAAGGCGGGTGAGAAATCCCGGTCGCCGGAGCGCCAATACTCGACGAACGCCACACGGAGGGCTGCGCGAAGGCTGCTTTCATCGCCGAAGCTGTCGCTCGAGCCTGCCGCCGCAAGCTTGCCCGGAGCGGCAACGAAAGCGGCCACCAGACCCGAAGCCAGCACGACGAGTACGGCGACCACGCGACCGGAGATGCGGGCGGATCGCGATGCGGTTGCGGGCACGCGGCTAGCCCAACTCGATCTCGTCGAAGCCGACGGTCAGCGTGTGCCGCCGCTCCCGCAGTACATTTCCTTCCCGATGGACCGCGCCCTCACCGAAGTCGATGCGCAGCTTCGCGGTACGCGCGTCGACCGTCCGGACAACCCCGCAGACACCGCTGAACGGGCCCTCCGGAAAGTAGACGACATCACCTGGCGCATATTCGGTAAACCCCACCTCGCCAGAGTAATCCACGCCGGGACAGACATGGACAGCTCGAGCGCGTAGCGCGATCTTCGTGGCGCGGCAACGGAATATCAAGAGGTCGAGCGTGGATTCCGCCAGGACGGTGCGCGTGGCGTCATGCGGGGGTCCTACCATGGTGCAGGGGTTCGCCGGCATGTGACTCAGGACGTGCCGGACAACCAATTCCGAAGACGACCGACGCCGGAGGACTTGCGCCGTCGCGCTCGGGGCGGCGGGTTGAACCAGTCGGGCAACGGTTCTCGTGCGGCGAGCCAGTACTGCGGCACTGCGGCGGTACCCGTGTAGGCGGCGACGATGCCACCGACGATGGCGCTGGTGGTGTCGATATCTCCGTCTGCCGCAATGCATGTGGTGATCGCGGTCCGGTAGTCGTGCAGATGGGTCGCGGCGACCCACATGGTGAACGGCACGGTGTTCTGTGCGGTGACCCTGGAGCCGTTGCCCAGTTCGGCCGCGGCCTCGGCGGCGGAGGCCCCGAGCAAGGCGCGGGCGCGATGGATCAGCCGGCTCGTCTCTCCGTCGTCGAGGTGATCGAGGACGGCGGTGATGAACTCCGTTGGCGTCGGGCGGGTCCCGTCGAGTCGCGCCTGCGCCGCTCGCCCGGCCGCGAGCGCCACCGCGACCGTGCCGAGGACCCCTTCCCGATGCATGTGCGTCACCTGCGCCGACCGAACCGCTTCGGCGACAATCCTGCTCGGGTCACCGGCGTAGAACGCGCCGAGCGGGGCGACCCGCATGGCGCCGCCGTTGCCGCAGGACCCTTGGTTGTCGTACGCGGCGCCGGACACCTCCCGCCAGTGCGCGCCTTGCTGAATTCGGCGCAACGTGCTGACGGCGATGAAGCCGTACTCCCGGCGCGGGTCGAACCGTCGCGCGAAGGCAGCGGCCAGTCGATCCTGGTCGATACCGCCGTGGCGGCCGAGCTCGGCGACCACGGAGCAGGCCATTTCGGTGTCGTCGGTCCACCCCCACGGGCCTGCCGGGAGGTTGTCCGTGCCGAGATTCGGAATCGACCGTCGCATGACGGGAAATTCCGCACCCAACGCGTCCCCCACGGACAGCCCGTCCAGTGAATCGAGCATCAAGTCGATATGCATCGCGACCGATGGTAGCCGCGGTCGACGAGCAGGTCGGGGTGGACCTCGACTGGTAGCCGTCCGTCAGAGGGTGGGTGGGCCCTGGTTGATGCGCCGCATGATCGGTGCGAGGCGGTGCAGCGCGTCGGTGGTCATCAGCTGACGTTCGTCCCACCAGGTCGCGCCCGCCTCCGCGAGTGGCGCGATCAGGTCCCTGGCCTTGTCGGGATCACCCGGACTCACCCCGCCGACAACGACCTCGAATGGCTTGTCCTGGTCTACTTTTCGGTGTTCGCGCACGTAGGTGACGACGTCACGCAGCTCATCCACGGGTGGTACGTGACCGTGGGTCGCGCCGGTGAACAGGGGGACGACGCCGTCCCACCGCGCGGCCCGCCGGAACGGACGGCGGCGTGGCCAGAAACCACCGATCCAGACCGGCGGGCGGGGCCGCTGAATCGAGGCGGGCAGCAAGGTGACCTCCCGGACCTGATAGTGCTTACCGAGATGGTCGACCTGCTCGCCGGACCAGTAGCGCTGCAACAGTTCCAGTCCTTCGTCGAGACGCTCGGCCAGCACGACGGGGTCGGTCGGCTCGCCGAAGCTGCCGAACTCGTCGGCTACCGGGCCGCCGAGGCCCGCGCCGAAGATGACCCGGCCGCCGCTGAGCGAGTCCAAAGTGGCCACCTGACGGGCGAGTTGTTCCGGCCGACGCCGGGCCACCGGGGTGACCAACGTGCCGAGCTTGATGCGGGACGTCGCCAACGCCGCCGCGGTGAGCAGCATCCACGGGTCACCGAACGGCTGGCCTCGGCGTTCCACCTTGTCGAGCACCACGTGGTCCCAGATGAACAGTGCGTCCCAGCCTGCCTGTTCTGCCGCGGCGGCTGCCGCGGCCACCGTCCTGGCATCGGCGAAGTCGCCGAAGTTCGGGATGTTGATCGAAAAGCGCATACCGGAATAGTGCTGGCCAACGCCTGTTCCGCGCAATGGAATTGAATTCTGCGGCAACGCTACTCGCCAAGGCCGGGGACCTGTGTCCCCGCGAATCGCCCTTGCCACCGGCCGGGGAGTCGAGTTCGCCGGTGGGTCCTGCCGATTCGGGTACCGTCTGCGGCCGTCATGGCGGAGCGGCTGCACGGTTCGGGAGGTCGGGATTGGCGGAGAGCGGGGTTTCGCGGCGCCGTCTGATGCGCGGCACACTGGGGGTCGTCGCTTCCGGCGCGCTCGTGACGGCGTGTGCGCCGACCGTCTCCGAGAGCCCAGGACGGGAGCGCAGTGCGCTCCTCGCCCGGCAGCTCCTCGGGGTCGATGAGCACGGAAACGACCGCACGCTGGCCTACCTGAAGATCCTCATCGATAGCGGTCTGCCCGCGACGGACAGGCGCAAGAAGATCATTGTCGTCGGGGCCGGGCCCGCGGGGTTGAGCGCGGCGAATCTGCTGGCCGAGGCCGGGCATCAGGTCACGGTGTTGGAGGCCAACGGGAATCGAACGGGTGGACGGGTCAAGACCTTTCGTGGGGTCTTCACCGATCCCGCCCTGCACGCCGAGGCGGGGGCGATGCGCTTGTCCAGTGCGCACCCGATGGTGCTGGCGCTCGCGGACAAGCTCGGGGTGCGGCGCAGGCCGTTCTACAACTCCGACGTGCTCGTGGAGACCCACACACCCCCGACTCCCCCGGTGTTCTATCGATCGCGCACCGGCGAGGAGTGGTCCAACGGGCCGAGGCAGCGTTTCGAGCCGCCGCCCTCGGCTGGGCGCGGCCTGATCCGGGTCAACGAAATGACCACCACCCGAGGCGAATACGCCGCGAACCCCAGCGCGGTGCACGCGGGCTTCGGCTGCGGATCGGCCACCGCCAGCCGTGCGGCCCTCAGTGCCGTGTTGCGTCAGGTCGCGCTGTTGGACAACCAGCCGATCGAGCGGCAGATCGACGGGTGGACCGAGTTGCTGCACACCTACGAAAACCATTCCCTGCGGCGCTATCTCAGGGAGCACGGCTGGCCGAAGGAGCGCATCGAGGCGGTCGGCACGCTGGAAAACCTGACCGCTCGCCTGCGGCACAGCGTCGTCTTCCCGCTCGTCGACCACACCTTGCTCCCGTCGGATGCCACCTACTGGGAACTGGCGGGCGGCATGGCCTCGCTCACCGATGCCCTGACCGCGCGGCTGGGGCCCGCCATCCTGATGGGCAAGCGAATGACCCGGCTGGAACAGACCGAGCACGGCGTGCGAGTCTGGACTACCGGCGAGACCGGCGACGAAAGCTCCGACGGGCAGCCGACCGGTCCGGTCGAATCGTTCGAGGCCGACTACGCGATCGTGGCCATTCCGCTCACCGCCGTCCGGTTCTGCGCCTTCGACCCGCCGCTGTCCTACGGTAAACGCCGGGCCATCATCGAACTGCACCACGACGCGGCGACAAAAGTGTTGCTGGAGTTCAAGACTCGCTTCTGGGAGCAGGGACCGGCCGGATTTCGCGGCGGCCGCTGCATCACCGATTCGCCGAGCCGGAACCTCTACTTCCCCTCGCACGTCGACAATTCCGACGGCGGCGTGGTGCTGGCCGCCTACACCTTCGCCGACGATGCGATGCGCTGGGACTCGCTCACCGAGGGCGAACGCATCCACTTCGCCATGGCCGGGCTGCGCGAACTGTTCGGCCCGCGCGTCGACGCCGAGTTCACCGGTGTCGGCCTGACGCAGAGTTGGGTGCGCGCCCGCTACGCACTCGGCGAGGCCGCCATCCCCACCCCCGGCCAACTGCACGACCACCACAGCGCCACCCGAACAGTCGAAGGCCGAACCCATTTCGCCGGCGACCACACCAGCCTCGACACCGCATGGATCGAAGGAGCGCTGGAGAGCGGCGTGCGCGCCGCAGTCGAGGTCCATCGCCGCTGAGTCGCCGGACGCTGTCGTATTGTCGTCAGCGTGAGTCCGGAGCCGCCCGATGTCCTCGAACAGAGCCGGCAAACGATCCGGCAAGCGCACGAGATCCTCACCCGATTGCGGCTTTTCGAGCGCTGGCAGGAGTTCGGGACGCCGGTCCTGGTGGGCGCGGTGGCCTGCGAATTGGCGATGGCGCCGGATATCGACGTCGAGATCTATTGCGACACACCACGTATCGAAGACGGCTTCATCGTGTTGCGGGACTGCGCAATGCTCGACGAGGTGCGCGCAGCGCGATTCGGTAATCACCTGAACGACGCCGACGAAGGGCTGTACTGGCGGCTCGACTACCGCGCCGCCGACGGCACCGACTGGAAGATCGACATGTGGGCGCTGGCCCGCGACCATCCGGGGCCGTGCGCCGCGCAACTGGTGCGTCCGCTGCGCGAGGCGCTGACCCCGGAAACCCGGCGCGCGATTCTGGAGCTGAAGTCGCTGATGCGGCACGGAGCGATTCCGCGCTGCCCGTCCATCGACATCTACCGCGCCGTCATCGATGGCGGGCTCCGTTCCAGCAGCGACCTTTCCGAATGGTTGGCGGCGCACCCCCGACGCGGACTCACGTTCTGGCAGCCCGGATAGTGGCCGACCGAATCTGTCGGTGGGTTCTGGCAGGGTGGGTTTCGGCCGAACGTGCCTGCCGATCGTTGGGGTCGGCGGGAAAGTTAGAGGGGAACGATGGCGGGGATTGCAGACGCGACGGACGAGGCGCAGATCCGGGGCGTTATCGATGAGTGGGTGGCGGCGTTTCGGGGGCGCGATGTGGATGCGGCGATGGCGATCCATGCCGCGGACACGGTGTCGTTCGATATCGTGCCGCCGCTGCGATTCGTCGGGACGGATGCGTATCGCAAGCCGTGGGAGGAGACGTTTCAGAACTTCGCCGGCCCGATCGATTTCGAGATCCGGGAGCTGCACATCACGGTCGGTGGCGACCTCGCCTTCAGCCGCAGCCTCAACCGGATGATGGGCACGATGGCCGACGGCCAGCGCAGCGACTTCTGGTTCCGCTGGACCGCGTGCTTCCAGAAGCGCGACGGGCGATGGCTCATCGTGCATGACCACACCTCGGCACCAACGGACTTCGCCACCGGCGCGGCGGTCCTCGACCTCACCCCGTAGCGACCAGCTCAGACCCTGGGGCGCGCCGCACGCAGCCGGATGCCACTGAAACCCAGTGAGCTGGCGGTGGTGGCATCCCAGAAGTCCCACAGATTCGGCAGAACGCGCAGCTGAATCCCGGCTGGCTCGTGCAACGTCAGCAGATCGCCGACCCGGTGCGGCGGCGCCGGCAGCTCGACCGGCACCGTCGCCACCTGGGCGTGCGATACCAGTGAGCCGAAGGGGCGGAAGGGCGCCGCGGGCAGGACTTCGCCCGGCTCGGGATACATGAGACTTCGCTACCACACTCCGGATCGGCGCGGCCGGCAATCGAACTGGTACAGCAACTCGGCGGCGGCGGTTGCGCACGGCGTGGTGGCCGAAACGGTGGGGCGGTGTGGCGCGATGGGGACAGTATGCGTACCGACCTCACTTGCGGTGAGCGGCGGCAAGCCGTACGACGGCTGGTCGCCGTGTGCCATCTGATGAATCAGCTGGTCGATTTGGCGGAAGGGGGGTCGTCGGAGGCGTTGATCGCGCAGGCGCATGCGACGCGCCGACTATTACAGGATCTCGTCCTCGACATGGTGGCGACGGCCGGCCCCGAAAGCTGATCGACGGTGTCGCCGATTTTGCTTCGGCGTGCCGTCAATCCAGACGGGGGACCAGACCGAACTTAGATGTGTAGGCATCGTTGTTTCGGAATGAGGTCACCATGGCACACCCGAGGTTCGGTCCAGCCCGGCACGCGGCGACGTTCGCGTCCGAACAGCCGTCGCGGCACACCTCACTGCTCCAGGGCCACGCGCCAGCACCAGGTGTCGGTGTACTGGTGCAACGCACTGAGCTTCCCGTCCGAAACGTGCCAGACGTGCGCGAACTCGGCGTCCACCGCCTTACTGGTCGCGCGCGCCGTGCCGCGGTAATGCCCGGTGACGATCACCGCCCCGTCCTGCGCCTCGTACCAGGTTTCGGCGAACGGCGCGATCTCGAAGTCGCCGAACACCGGCCCCCACACTCCGTTCAGCGCGGCCATCGGACCTTCCGGTGCCGTGTCGGTGACGCTGGGCATCCCGGGTGCGATGCGGGCCGTGAACCGCGGGTGCAGCGCGTCGAGGATCGCGGCGGCGTCGTCGGATTGTGTTGCCAGATAGAACTTTTCCACTACTTCCCAATTGCTCATGACTCGATATTAGAGGGCTCGTTCTATATCGACCAGCGGGGCGGCGGTGATTCAAGGCACAACTAGGCGCGCGGCGAGATCGGTTGCGCAGCAGGCTATGACCGCCGACGCGACCGCAGCATTCGCGCGGCGTTTGCGGTGCCGCGCTGACACCGTGCGGCTATCATTTAGTTAATCGTTCGGTATACCGGGGGTCGGGTGGTAGCCGAGAGCAGCTCGGCGAGTCAGGACAAGGCAGGGGTTGAGTGGCCACGATCGCGCAGTTGAGGGCAATTCTCGCGGTGCTGCATATCGACCCAGGTGAGATCGATTCCCCCGCGCACAACGACACCGCGGTCGAACGCGCCAAGCTCGCCGCGCTACTGCAACGGGTCTTCAGCAGTGAACTGCGCAGCGCGGTCACCACCGCGCCGGACCAGAACGAGCTGGCCAGGCGTTGGACCGCGGCGAGCACCCAGCCCGCACTGGACGGCGAAAACGCCACCGAACAGGCCCATTTCGACGCGCACTGGCTGCACAACCGGATCGACGCGCTGGCGCCGCGTGACACCTCCGACCAGGCGCCGGTGCTGCTCGACGCCGCGGCAAGGGCCGCCGAAGCCGCGCAGGTGCTGCTCTCCCTGAGCAGCGGCAACCCGCACGGCGACGGCACCGAGCCGCTCTGGCAGACCGCGCTCGACGATTTGGCGTCCGCGTTTCACCTGATCAACGACGAACACAACGCGATCACCCAGCCGATCGAGTAGCGCGTCAGCTCCGGCCGACCTTGCTGTGGTTGAGCCGGAACTTGAACAGGGCGACCAGTCCGCCCGCCACGCCGACGGCGAGCAGGATCAGGCACGGCTCGATGATGTCGCCGAAGCCCGCGCCGTGCAGGATGACGTCCTGATATCCCTTGAGCGCCCAGTACTGCGGCGTGTACGGCGACAACGCGCGGGCCCACGCGGGCAGGGTGTCGCGCGGGGTGATCGTGCCAGCGAGACCACCGATGGCCAGCGAACCGACCTGCGCCATGATCGCGAGCTGATCGATGGTCCGGCACAGCGAGACGAGCGCGATGCCGAATCCCCAGGTCGCGACGGCGAGCGAAGCGGTGAGCGGAACGAGCAGCCAGGTCGAACCCTTGCTGTGCAGGTCCCACAGTGTGAACGCGACCAACCACAAAAAGGTCAGCTGGAACACCGAGAACAGCACGGACGGGAACGACTTCCCGAGGATCACCTCCACGGCGCGCACCGGCGCGGCCCGCAACCGATCCCAGGTTCCCCACTCGTGTTCCCGGAAGAACGAGGCCCCGAGCAACGTCGTGATGAAGAACGCGAACAGCACGATCGTGCCGGGTCCGGACTGTTCGATGCCGGTGGCATTGAAGTACCCGGTCAACCGCAGCTGCGCCCGGTTGGCGGGCGTCAGGAACGCCATCATGCCGATCGGCAGCACCATCATCACGATGAGCTGGGCCGGGTCGGAGCGGATGCGGCGCAGATCCGCCCAGGACAACGCGCGTACCCGATCGACGGCAGAGTCATGCAACAGCATCTCGGATTCCTTCCACGGGCTGGTCGACCGCGTCCTGCGCCGCGCGCATGATCGCCAAGTAGGCGTTCTCCAGATTCGGGTGATGGATCTCCGCGGCCAGCAGCTGGTCGGTGTCGGTATCCAAGGTGGCGAACAACTGCGCGAGCAGCTGCCCCGGCGTGTTGGTCGGGATGTTCAATCGCTTCGACTCCAGCACCGCGGCGCCGGGCGCGGCGAGGAACCCGCCGAGGCTCGCGGGGATGGCCGCTGAGAACTCGAGGCTCACCGCCGCCTGCGCGTACTCCTCCACCAGATCCGAGGCACTGCCCTGCGCCAGGATTCGGCCCTGGTGCAGCACGACCACTCGCGCGTCGAGCACCTCTAGTTCGGGCAGATAGTGCGTCGCGTACACCACGGCGGCGCCCTGGTCGGCCAGGTTGCGCACCTCGGCCAGCAGGTCCTGGCGCGCCGAAACGTCGGCGCCGACGGTCGGTTCGTCGAGCCACAGCACATCCGGCTCGTGCAACAACGCCATCGCGGTGTGCAGTCGCCGCTGCTGGCCACCGGAGAGTTGATGCGCCCGCGTCTGCAGGAAAGGCGTGACGCCGAGGCGCTCGCCGACCTCGGCGATGCGCGCGCTCAGGTCCTTGCGACCGACACCCATCAGCCTGCCGAAGAAGATCAGGTTCTCCTGCGCGGTCAATGTCGGGTACACGCCGAGTTCCTGTGGCGCGAGACCGAGCTTGCGGCGCGCTTGGCGCGGCTTGCCGCGGATGTCGATGCCGTCGATGCGCACCGTGCCGGAGTCGGCGGCGGTCAGACCGGAGACGATCGAGGCCGTCGTGGTCTTGCCCGCACCGTTGGGGCCGAGCAGTCCGACGATCTCGCCGGGCCGCACGGTCAGATCGATACCGGTGAGGACCTGTTTCTTACCGTACGACTTGTTCAGGTCGGCGATCTCCAGCATCCCGCACCTCCTCACTCAGAATTGGCCATGGTGCGCCCCAACCGGCGGCGCCGAGCACCGAAACCTCCCCGGCGACAACGTCTTGCGCGGAGAACGCGTTGACGATGTCGGCGGCGACCGGTGCGATGGGATTGCTCACCGCACGCCCGCCCGGCGTGTTCGTCAGGTCGGTCCACAGTCGCGGTGGCCGCACCACCACGACGTTCCAGGGGTGGTGGCGCGCAACGTATTCCGCGAGACCCTCGACGGCCGCCTTGGCCGCCGCGTAGTGCGGCCACCAGCGCGGCGGCGCGAGCACCGCCTCCGAGGAGATCATCACCACGGTCGCTCCTTTGCGGAGCCTGGGCACGCACACCGACAGCGGGGCGAAGACCAGCCGGGTGCTGGCCGCCATGAACTGCGCGGCGGTTTCGACCGCGTCCGGTGCCAGCGGCAGCGTCGGAATGGCCGGTGCGGCAAGCAGAACCACGCCATCGAGGGGGCCGTCCGGCAATGCGGCGCCCAGTGCGTATCCGTCGCTTGCGTCGGCGAGCACCGGCCACAAGCGATCCCGGTAGGCGTGTGAGGCCGACGCGAGCACCTCCGGCGCCCTGGTGCAGCTCACCAGCACGCGCGCGCCCTGACTCGCCAAACCCAGTGAGACGGCGGCGCCGAGCCCGCGGCTCCCGCCGACGACCAGGATGGTGCGCCCGGTCAGCGCGTCCGAGGGCGGCAGCACCGCGGCGAGTTCGGCCGGGTCGGGGCCGGGCACCGACTCCCTGATCAAACTCTGCACCGTGACATCCGCGCTGGCGCCGCAGCGCATGCCCGCGCGCAAGGTGACGAGCCCGGATCGCCGGTCCACCTCGGGTTCGGCGGTCTCGAATGCGACCGCGCCGGAGCCGGATCCGTGCAACACCACGGTGCAGGCGACGAGCAGGGCGTCCCGGCCCGGTGTGCACATGCCGGTCCAGTAGCTGGCCCAGCCGAGCACCGCCGCGACATGTTCGGGAACCCGGCCGCCGATGACCCGCGACACCAACCCCGCGATGAGCGGATAATCCACCGAGTACGACCCGCGCTCCTGGCCGGGCGACTGCGCGGAATCGCCTGCCACATCGGCCAACTCGAGCACCCTTGGGGTATCGCGGCGCGGCTCGTCCTCGGCGGCGGGGCCGCACCACGGCAGCACCGAGCCGAGCCTGCACCGGATGCCGACCACCTCGATCCCGCCGAAACTGACCCGGCCGCGGGCCTCGCTCTCCGACACCGTCCAGTCGACCTCGTAGCGGCGGCCGGGAATCGTGGGCTGCCGGAACGTCGCCCGGATATCGCGCACCGCCATCGGGTCGGTGGTCTCGGCCAGCGCGGCCAAGGCAAGGGTGACCACCAGCGCGCCGTGCGCGACCGGCCTGCCGTAGGGCGAGCGGTGGCCGAAGTCGTTGTCCACGTGCAGCGGGTTCCGATCGCCGACCGCGGCGGCGTAGGTCGCCACGTCGGTGTCGGTGACCCGGAACACCCGATTGTTCATGACACCCGCTCCTGCCGTGCGGCCGCCACGGTGGCGGCGATCTCGGCCAGCGACGGCTCCGAGGTGAGCGTGCGCTCCGGAAGTTCCACGTCGAAGGCGCGTTCCACCGCGTAGACCAGCCGCACCTGGGCGAGCGAGTCCCAGGTGTCCATGTCCGCGCGGACCGTGTCGGGGCCGTGTGCGGCCGGCTCGCCGACCACCTCGGCGAACAGCTCGAGCAGCTGTTCCATCAGATCAGTAGCCATGGTGAATCTGCGCCTCTCGCACGTGCGGGCTGCGTGCGGGCACGCCGCCCGAAAGGTCGTAACCGAACAGCGACCCCTGCTCGGACTCCGCGATCAGCGCGAAGCCGTGCCCGGGGTACAGATCGCGCACCAGCGCGTTGCGGGCGGTCGGGAGATACCGGCCCACCAGTCGCGAACTGCCCTGTGCCAGCGCCCATTCGGCGGCGGCGGCCAGCAGATTGCGCTCCACGTTCCGCCCGATCACCCGGCAGCTGAGCAGCAGTGTGTCGATCTCGACGGTACTGCCCCCGGCCCCGCCGGCATCGCCTACCGCCTCGGCGAGCAGCACACCGACGATGCCGTGGTCGGCGAAGCGGTCCCGCAGCCGCAACGTGGCCGCGAACCACTGTGGGTCCTCGGCGATCTTGCGGACCTGGGTCTGGGTGTGCCTGCGGGTGGTCAGGTTGAACTGGTTGGTCTTGGCGATCAGCTGCGCGGCCCGGTCGAGGGTGGTGCTGTTGATCGGCTCGATCGTGGCCACCATCTCCAGACCGGCCAGGAACTCGTCCAGGTTGTCCGTCGCGGTCCGTTCGGCGGCGGCGAGGGCCTGGTAGGAGCGCTGCCTGGTGAAGTCCTCGCTGGACAGCGAACCCGGGTGCAGCCACGGCACTGCCGCCAGTTCAGGGGCGAACTTCGCGGTGGAGGCGGGCAGGCACAGCGCGCGCACCTCCGGGTGCGCCGCAACCACCTGGGCACACTCGGCCGGGTTGTCGTCGACGAATACGAAACTCGCCGGACCGAGCCGGATCTTGTCCGAGATTTCCTGCAGCTGTTCGGATTTGGGCCGCCAGTCGGCGACGATGTGGGCGAAGTCCTCGACCCGGAGCACCATGCCCGGCGCTTCGGCGATGGCGCGCAGCGCGAGGTCACGATCGTTCTTGCTGGCCACCGCGAGCAGCACGCCGCGCTCGGTCAGTGCGCGCAGGTAGCGCTGGAAGTCGGCGAACGCCTCACCGTCCGCGCCGGTGCCGACCCGGATACCGTCGACGCCGTCCTCGCCGAGGATGCCGCCCCACAGGGTGCCGTCCAGGTCGACGACCACGCAGCGCGCCGAACGGCCACGGTCGGCGGCGATGGTGTCGGCGATGGCCGCGGCGAGCCACGGCAGGCTGTCCGGTGCGTACGGCTGGCGGACCCGGTACCAGCTGCGCGGGTCTTCCCACTGCCGCAGGCCGACCTGGGCGGCGAGCTGCTCTACGTCGACGAAAAGCACTCGGCCCGTGGCGTTTTCGGCCAGCCGGGCGTTGATCTCCCGCACCCGATAGGACAGCGACTGCGGCGCGCGCCAGGCGGCCGGGCCGAATGCGTCCACCGCGGGTGGCGCGAACCCGAGTTGGACGACCCGGACACCGGAGCGCGCGGCCGCGTCCCAGAGGCCGACCCAGCGATCGACGGTCTCGTCCACCGTGCCGGTGACGTCGTGGTGCGTACCGGCCAGCACCACGTAATCGCCCGCACGGAACGGTGTTTGGGGCGCGAGCAGCACCTGTTCGACCTGACCGAACGGGAAGGACAGCAGTTCCGGCGTCAACCCGGCCCTGGCGCCCGCCACGGGCAGCAGTTCGGCGAGGAAGTCGGTGGTGTAGGTGGCCAGCAACGCCATCCGCACCGCGATGCCGGGCGCACCGGGCTCGCGCGCAAGCGCTTTCGCCCGCTGCGTCCACGTCACGTAGCCGTCGGCAGGTGAAAGCGCTACTGCCACACCGGTTGCCATGGCTACTCCCCCGCCGTGCGGGGACGGTGCGCGAAGGCCAGGTGCTTGCCCTCGAACTCGGCCAGTGCCAGCAGGGTTTCGGCGATGTGCGCGGTGTGCACGGTGCGGCCCGCGGCGGCGCGCATCCGGGCGTGCATCAGCAGCGGCGGCAGTGTGCGCCAGTGGGTCACCGCGCGTTCCCAGTGGTCGCGACCGTCGGCGTCGAGCAGTTCGGGATCGAGATCGGCGGCCCACAGCAGGAGCTCACGCTGACGCAACGCCTGCCACAGATCGTCGAGCTGGGTGAAATCGTCGGGTGCCGCGGCGAACTGGTAACGGCTGGCCAGTGCCACCAGTGCGTCGCCGCCGACGAGGCGGTCCTCGCGTGGCGACAGTGGCGCGACCGGGTGGGATTCGAGCCACCGGTAGGTCCGGCCCGCATGAATCGCGTTGGAGCCTGCCATCGCCCGCTCCCGCAGCAGTGCGACGGTGTCGTCCGCGCCGAGACCCACGGCCCAGTCGCGCAGTTCCGCCGCCGAGAGCACCGGAACCCGTTGTCCGGCTTGCTTGCCGAGCTCGGTCGTCATCGTCAGCGGATCTTCCACCACCCAGCCGTCGAGGGTCTCGACGATGGCCAGCCAGTGCGGGGCATGCCAGCGCTGGTAACCGTGCTGCCACGGCAGGTGGAAGATGTCGGCGAGCAGGACCACCGAGCCGCGCTCGGCCACTTGCTCTTCGAGCGCGTGATAGGCCGTGGCCCAGTCGTCCGTGCCGTTCACCCGCAGGCCGAGCGCGGGCAGCGGCGGGGTCGCGTCGTGCTCGAACAGCAGCAGGTCGTCCTCGGCGGGGCTCACCGCGAGCGTCGGGCCGCCCGCGAGCAGCGGCCGCCACCACCGGGTTTCGCCGCGGGCCACGAGTGCGCTGGCCAACGCCGCGGTGAAGCAGGTCAGCTTGTCGCCGTGTGGGGCGAGGGCGGTGGTCATTTGGCACCCGGCAGGCGAAGCGTGCCGTCGAGGTAGGCGGTGCGCGAGGCCGAACGCTGGATCTTGCCGCTCGACGTGCGCGGAATCGCGCCGGGGCCGAGCAGCACCACCTCGTGCACGCCGACGTCGTGAATGGTGAAGATGGCCTCGCGCACCGCGTTTCGCAGTTCCTGTGCGGTGGCTTGGTCGTCGGCGGGGATCCTGGCCTCGATGAGCACCACGATCTTCTCCTGCACGCCGACCTCGACGGAGAACGCCGAGCAGCGACCGGGCAGCACCAGGGGGTGGGCCTGCTCGGCGGCGTCCTCCAGGTCCGGCGGGTAGTAGTTGCGGCCGTCGATGATGATCAGGTCCTTGAGCCGGGTGGTCGGATAGACCTCGCCGTCGTGCAGGAAGCCGATGTCGCCGGTGCGCAGGTAGTACTTGCCGTCGCGCGGCGCGAGTTCGCCACGGAAGGTGTGTTCGGTCTCCGCCGGCCGGTTGTAGTACCCGGTGCAGACGGCCGGGCCCGCGACCCAGATCTCGCCGAGCCGGTCCTCGGGCAGCGGCTCCCTGGTCTCCGGGTCCACGATCTGGATGGTGGTGCCCGGTGCCGCCGCACCGCCGCTGACGATGTCGGCGCCGTCCCGCGCGACCACCACCTGACCCGACGCGAGCGCGTCGCGGTCCACCGTGAGTGTCTGTACGCCGGACTGGGTTCGCCAGTTCACCGACACGATCAGGGTCGACTCCGCCAGCCCGTACCCGGCGATCAGGCTCGAGCGGGCCAGTCCGTGGTCGGCGAAGGCGGCATGGAACTTCTCGATGGTGCTCACCCGCACCGGCTCCGCGCCGGAGAGGGCATACCGCCAGCGGCTCAGGTCGATGCCTTCAAGCTCCTTGGGTCCGATGCGTTCGGCGCACAGCTCGTAGCCGACGTTCGGCGAGGCCGCGAAGACCTGCGCTGGGTGGTCGCTGATCGCCTGCAGCCAGCGCTGCGGTCTGCGCAGGAACGACGTCGGCGACATCTGCACCACGCCGTGGCCGTTGATGATCGGCATGATCACGCCGACCATCAGGCCCATGTCGTGGAACAGCGGCAGCCAGCTGACGAAACCGACCTCCTCGTCGGCGGCGATGCCGACGTGGTACATCATTTCGTAGACCTGCCTGGCGTTGTCCAGCAGTCCACGATGCGGCACCATCACCCCGGCGGGCGTGCGGGTGGAGCCGGATGTGTATTGCAGCAGCGCGATCTGCTCGCGGTCCACCAGCACGGGCTCCCAGTCGATCGCCAGCTTCTCGTCCACCTCGCCGGTGGTCACGATGAGGCGGGTGGTGTCGGTGGGCGAATTGTCCAGCCAGGCGGTCACATTCGTCAGCGCACCGTCGGTGGTCACCAGGCAGGCCGGGTCGGCGTCGACACAGACCGCGTCGATGCGTCCGTTGGAGTTGTGCGCGCTCGGCGGGTACAGCGGCACCGCGATGATCCCGGCGTAGAGGCAGCCGAAGAACGCCTTCACGTACTCGAGGCCCGGCGGTAGGAGCAGCACCGCGCGGTCGCCGGGGCGCGCGACCTGGAGCAGGGTCGCGGCGTATGCCCGTGCCGCACGGTCGATCTCGGCGTAGGTCAGCGACTCGGTCTCGCCATGCTGGGACGACGAGTCCGGGTAGTGCAGGAAGCTGTAGGCGACCCGGTCCGGTCGCCGCGCGGCCTGGTTCGTCAGCGCGCGCACCAAGGTGTCGTACTCGAGCGCGCCCCCGGTGAGCAGTGTTGTGGTCATACTCCGACCTCCTGTGGTGACGGCGCGGCGAGGAAGCCGACCTTGCGGAAGTAATCCAGGTAGCGGATGAACAGGTCACGGGAGACCGGCGGGCATTGCACGCCGACCCGATCCAGTGCGGTGACGGCCTGGTCGACGTCGAACTCGAGCAGCGGGGTGAGCCCGCCGCCTGCGCTCAACAGGCTCAGCACGCTGAAGGACGCCGAACCAGGGCCAGCGCTCGCGGCGTGCGCGGCGATCGCGTCGCGCCACTGGTCGAGGGCGACCAGGCGCACCGGCCAACCGCTTTCGCGCAGCCAGCCGATCGCGTCGGTGAAGCCGCACGGCCGCGGGTTGCGCAGGTGGTAGATGTGAATGCCCGGTGCGGCGTCGCGGGCCAGTTCGACCATGGCCGCGCCGGTGAAGTCGGCGGGGGCCAGGTCGACGGCGAAGTCCACCTCCGGCGCGAGACCGACCTCCTGGCTGGCCTTGACCAGCAGCCAGAAGAAGTCACTGGTCTGGCAGGCACCGGTGCGGCTGTCACCGCCGATGCGGCCGAGCCGGAACACGCTCACCGGCAGGCCGCGTTCGCCCGCCTCGGTGACCAGCCGCTCCGCCACCCATTTGCTCTGCAGATAGCCCAGCGACAGCTGGGTGGGGTCCTGGGCGGGCAGCGGTGCCGTGACCCGGCCATCGACCGCGTCGCCAGGGCCGAGCACATACAGCGAGGACACGAAATGCAGTGGAGCGCCACAGGTTCGGGCCAGGGTGATGAGTTCCTGGGTGCCCTGGATGTTGGCCGCCGCCAGCACCCGGTACGGCAGCGCGAAGTTCACCTGCGCGCCGTTGTGGTAGATCGCGTCGATGGTGCGGCCCAGCAGCAGGAACTGCTTCTCCGACAATCCGAGTCGCGGCTCGGCCAGGTCGCCGAGGACCGGTATCACCCGGTCGAAGTCCGCGCGGGGCAGTTCGTAGCTGTCGAAGGTGGCGGCCAGCCGCGCCAGCCCCGCTTCTTTGCTGTCCGCCCGCACCAGGCAGTGCACGCGGGAGTCGGTGCGTGCCAGCAATTCATGGAGCAGGAAGGCGCCGACGAAGCCGGTCGCGCCGGTGAGCAGCACCTCGCCCGTGCTCGGCGGTGCGGTGGTCCACGGTGCGGCGGGCCACGTCTCGATCGCCGTGGCCACCTCGGCCTCGAGGTCGATCGCTTCCTCCGCCGCAGTCTCCCCGGCGAGCAGGGCCACCACACCGGCCACGGTCGGCCTGGCGAACAGCGAGCCGAGCGGAATGTCCTCGCCGAAGGTCTGTTTCAGCCGCAGGATCAGCTGCGCGGCCAGCAATGAGTGGCCGCCGAGGTCGAAGAAGTTGTCTTCGCGGCCCACCCGCGGGATGCCGAGGACGTGCGCGAAGACGCCCGCGACCCGCTGTTCGAGCGGGGTGCGCGGCGGCTCGTACTCCAGGGTGTTGCGGCGCAGCACCGGAGCGGGCAGTGCGCGACGATCCAGTTTTCCGTTGGTGGTCAACGGGAATTCGTCGAGCACGAGCACCGCGGCGGGCACCATGTGCTGTGGTAGGCGACGCGCCAGGTGCGCACGCACATCGACCACCAGATCGTCACGCGCCTTGACGCGCAACGGATCCGAGATGATCAAATCGTCCGGCCATTCGGCGTCGCGGGCCGCCGGAATGGACGGCAAGGCGACATCCCAGCCGGTCACCACGACGTCGTAGCGGCCACCGGGGCGACGTAACGCCTCGAAGCGGTACGGCAGCCGATCGGCGAGGGCCAGATAGTCCTCCGGGCTCACGCCGCCGGAATCGGCGAGGGCGGCACGGATCTGGGCCGCACCGGCCCGGCCGCGCTGCAGCTCGGCGACCACCGCCAACGGGCCGGCCACCCGTGCGTCGAGGACGTCGGCGATCAGCACCGCCGCGGGGCGGTCGCGCTCGAGCAGGTCCGCCAGCTGCTGCGGGGTTGTCGCGGCGTCGAGCAGTTTCGGGCGCACCGGTAGCCCGCGCTCGCCCGCGTACAGCACCGCGTCGTAGCGGAATCGGGACATCTCGTTGAGGTAGTTGCCGCGCTTGAGCCGGATCCGGGAGCCGGTCAGCGTCGGATGCGCGGCCACGAACTCCTCGAAATACCGTGGCGCGATCACCAATTCGGCATCTCGCTCGAGCGCCGCGCGCACGGCGGGCGCGAGCTCGGCGGCACCGGCGGACGGCGCGTTGGTCGCCTCGACGGTCGCGTGGAACGACTCGCTGAGGGTCAGATCACGCACGTCGCCCACGAACAGCACGCCCTCGGGTGCGAGCAGGCCTGCCACCGAGTCCAGCACCCTGGTCAGATAGTCGGCGCTGGGGAAGTACTGCACCACCGAGTTGATCAGGATGACGTCGTACGGGCCCGCGACGTCGTAGGGCAGCTCGTCGGCGGCGCACAGGTCCAGCCGGACGTGCTCCAGATCCCGGTTGCCCGCCACGATCTTGGTCCGCACGTTCTCGATGGCCGAGGCGGAGACGTCGGTGGCGTCGTAGACCGCGCACTGCGGCGCGAGCCGGGACAGCAGCAGGCCGGTGCCGCAGCCTATTTCGAGGACGCGCTGCGGTGCGAGGGTCCGCACCGCGGCGACGGTGGCCTCGACCCATTCCCGCATGTGCTCCTCGGGGATGGCGGCGTTGGTGTAGGAGTCGTTCCAGCCGGAGATATCGAAATCGGCGGCACCGTCGTGGCCTTGGCGGTAGGTGCTGTTGAAGACGATCTGCCAGTTCGCGACCTGATCCTGTTCCGCCTCGGCCGCGTCGGCGGCCGCGTCGCCGGGGGTGAAATAGGCGACCAGGGAGACGTTTCCGCCGGTGTCCTTGCGCGCGAGCACCACCGACTGGTCGACACCGGGGTGCGCCGTGATCGCGGCTTCGATCTCGCCGAGTTCGATGCGGAAGCCACGCACCTTGACCTGCTGATCGATCCGGCCGAGGTACTCGAGGTCGCCGTCGGCCCTGCGGCGGGCGAGATCACCGGTCCGGTAGACCCGACGCCCGCCGAGCACGGAGCTTTCCACGAAGCGCTCGGCGGTGAGTTCGTCGCGGTTCAGGTAGCCGCGCCCGACACCGGGACCGCAGACGAGCATCTCCCCCGCGACGCCATCGGGCACCGGCCTGCCCGCCGGATCGACGATCAGCACGCCGAGATCGGGCAGCGGAACACCGATCAGGCTGCCCGCCGCCGACACCACATCCGCGCGGGTGAGCTCACGATAGGTGACGTGCACGGTCGTCTCGGTGATGCCGTACATATTCACCAGCCGCGCGGACTCGCCGTAGCGGTCGAACCATGGTGTGAGCGTGGACAGATCGAGCGCTTCGCCACCGAAGATCACCCAGCGCACCGAGAGCTCCGTGCCCGGCGTGTTCTCCAGCGCACGCAGCAGCTGGGTGAACGCCGACGGGGTCTGATTGAGCACCGTGACCTGTTCGCGCGCGAGCAGTTCCGCGAACTCCGCGGTGGACCGGCTGACCGAGCCGGGGACCACGACCAACCGGCCGCCGTAGAGCAGCGCGCCCCACATCTCCCAGACGGCGAAGTCGAAGGAGTACGAGTGGAACATCGTCCACACGTCCTGCGGGCCGAAGTCGTACCAGCGCCTGGTGGTGGCGAACAGGCGAACCACGTTCGCGTGCTCGATGACAACGCCCTTGGGGACGCCGGTCGAGCCCGACGTATAGATCACGTAGCACGGGTCGTCCGGTTCGGCCGTCGCCAATGGCAGGCCAGGCACGATCTCGTCCGGCGACTCGTCGATGAGCAGCAGCTCGGGCTCCGATCGCGCCGCCGAGACCAGCGAGCTGTGGCTGATCACCAGTCGCGCACCGGAATCGGCGATCATGAACTCGATCCGGTCGGCCGGGTACATCGGGTCGAGCGGCACGTAGGCGGCGCCGGCCCGCAGCACCGCGAGGATCGCGACGACCACCTCGGCGGACCGCTCGAGGTGAATGCCGACGAACGAGCCGCGGCCGACGCCGCGGGCGTGCAGGCGCTGGGCCAGCCGATCGGCGGCGGCCGCCAGCTCGGCGTAGCTCAGCGCGCTGTCGCCGAAGGTGAGCGCCACCGCGTCGGGGGTCCGGATGGCCTGGGCCGCGAAGAGTTCGGGCAGCGTCCTGGCGGGCCGGGTGGCAAGCTCGCGGGGCAATGCCGCGGCCAGCGCGCGCTCGCGCTCGTCCGGCTCGAGGAAGTCCAGCTCGGGCAGCGCGGTGTCGGGCTCGGCGACAACGGCGGTGAGCAGGGCGACGAAATGCCGGGCGATGGCGGCGACGGTGGGCTCGTCGTACAGGTCGACGTCGTATTCGAAGGCACCGACCAGTTCCGCGCCGACCTGGCGCAGGGTGACCAGCACGTCGAATTTGGTGGTGCCCGAATGGACTTCGACGTACTCGGCGCTGAGGCCGGGGATCGCGAGTTCCGGTAGCGCGGTGTTCTGGAGCACGACGGCCGTGCGGAAAAGCGGCGAGTGGCTGAGCTCCCGGTCGGGCCGCACATGCTCGACGACGAGGTCGAACGGCGCCTCCTGGTGGTCGAACGCGTCGAAGACGACGCGCTGTTCCCTGGCGAGCAGCTCGCGGAACGTCGGCGCACCGGACAGGTCCGTCCTTAAGGCGAGCGCGTTGACGAAGAACCCGATGAGCGGCTCGATCTCGGGTCGGTTGCGGCCCGCGATCGGCGTGCCGACGGTGATGTCCTCCGCGCCGGTGTAATAGCGAAGCAGCGCTTTGAATCCCGCCATCAGCGCGATGAACAAGGTGGCGGGGCGATCGTTGACCCTGACCTCGTCGGCCAGCCGCCGCAGCCCCGACAGCACCGGTGCCGGAATGGTGAACGGCACTCTGGCACCGCGGTTTTCCGGCTCGAGCGCACGCGGTCGGTCGGGGTGGAACGTCACCAGCGGCGGTTCGTCGCCGAGCACGCCGCGCCAGTAGTCGAGGTCGGCCCCGAACTTGTCCTGCTGGGCGAGGTCATGGAGCCACGTCGCGTAGTCCGGGTATTGCAGTGGCAGAACGGGCAGTTCGGGCTGGTGCCTGCCCGCGGTCAGATCGGCGTAGGCCGACATCAGCTCGGTGGCGAAGACACCGAGCGACCAGCCGTCGGAGATGATGTGGTGCATCGCGACCGCGAAGATCGAATCGTCCTCGCTCAACCGCACCAGCAGCACCTCGACCAGCCGACCGGACAGGTCGAACACGGTCCGGCTGAACTGCTCCACCTGCGCGATCGCGTCGGCGAGCGGTCGGCGCGGATCCAGCTGCGACGGGGAGACCATGGTCATCGGCAGCGGCGCCACCGGCCCCACCACCTGCACCGGAACACCGTCGCGCACTTCGATGCTGGTGCGCAGCGACTCGTGCCTGGCCACCACCAGCGACAGCGCGCCCTGCAAGGCAGCTGTGTCGAGGTGGCCGCGCAGGCGCAGCGCCAGCGGCATGGTGTAGGTCGCCCGATCCGGGAACAGCTGCTCCAGGAACCAGATCCGCTGCTGGGCGGCCGAAAGCGGCGCGGCGGCAGTCGGATCGGGGCGGCGCGGGATACCGGCCCGCGGCGTGCCACCGGCGGCCCAGCGGCGCAGCAACGCACGGCGCGACGCTCCCGAATCGACGAGTTCAGGCATTGTTGCTCCGTTCTTCGGCCGCCCCCGGCTGCGCGAGCAGTTGCTCGACCTCGCTGTCGGACAGCTCGTCCAACCGCTGCATCAGATGCGCGGCGATGGTGTCGGCCATCCCCGCCGCCGTCGGCGCGGCGAACAGCTCGCCGAGGGCGAGTTCCAACGGGAAGATGGCCCGCAGCTGGGTCGCCACGTGCACCGCGAGCAGCGAATCGCCACCCGCCTCGAAGAAATTCGCGTCGTCGCCGATCTGGTCGACGCCGAGCGCCGCGCACCACACCGAGACGACTCGGTTGCGTACCGAGACCACGAAGTCGTCCTCGTCGTCTGCCGCGGCGTCATCGGCCACCACCGCCGCCGCCGGGGCGGGGCGCTCGGTCTCGAAGCGCCGAGTCGGTACGGCTTCCGGCGGGTCGACCCAATAGCGTTTCAGGGCAAAGGGATACGTCGGCAAGCTGACGGTGGTCGGTGTCTCGCCGCCGTAGATGGCGTCGAAATCGACCGTGACACCGGACAACCAGAGTCGTGCCGCCGCGTCCACGATCGCGGTCTCGCCCGATCCCGTGCCGAGGCTGCCGACCGTCGCCGCCGCTCGATCGGCCGTGCGCAGGAACGAGACCAGCGACTTACCCGGGCCGACCTCCAGCGCGACCGTCCCTGGGTTGCGCCGAACCACGCCGACGGCGGCCTCCCGGAAGCGCACCGTACTGGTCATCTGCCTGCCCCAGTAGGCCGGGTCCACCGCCTGCTCGGCGGTGATCGGCGCACCGGTGACGTTGGACCAGAACGGGACCCGAGGGGCCTGGCGTGGCACGCCGCGCACGAGCTCCGCGAAGCGAGCCGCGGCCTCGTCCATGAGCGGCGTGTGGAACGCGTGCCCGACAGGCAGCAGCGAGCTCGGCACGCCCTGCTCCGACAGTTCACCGGCCAAACGGAACAGCGGTGCCGCGGCGCCGGCGACGACGCAGCGAGTGGCGGAGTTGTCGGCGGCGAGCCACACGTCCTCCGGCAGGCGAGCCGCGATCACGTCGGCGCCTTTGGAGACGGCGAGCATGCCGCCGGGCGGTGCCGACGCCATGATCCGGCCCCGCTCGACCACCAGGGCCAGCGCGTCGGACAGTTCGAAGACGCCTGCGAGCGTGGCGCAGACCAGCTCGCCGAGACTGTGGCCGAGCAGTTCCCGTGGTTCGGCGCCGAGCTCGCGCCACATGCCGGCCAGCGCGTACTCGACCGCGAACAAGGCGACCTGGGTCTGTTCGGTGCCGTCGCCGTCGCGTACCGCAGCCGCGAGGTCGAAGCCGGTGCGCTCGCGCAGCAGGTCCGCGCATTCGCGGAAGCGGTCGCCGAAGTGCCGGACGCTCGCGGCGAGTTCGAGGACGGCGGTGCCGAGCGCGACACCCTGGCCGGGGAAAAGCCAGGCGAGCGCCGGGGACGGTTTGGCCTCGCCCGCCGCGGGCTTACCGAGCGCGGCCGCTGCCGCTGCGGTCGTGCTCGCCACGACCATGCGGCGATGGGGAAAAGTGCGGCGGCCGTGCGCCAAAGTATGTGCGACGGAAGCAAGTTCGGCGTCGTTGTAGCTCAGGTGTTCGGCGAGCCGGGCTGCGATGCGGTCGGCATCCTGCGGGGTGCGACCCGAGATGAGCAGTGCGCGCGGTCCGGGTTGCCCGGTGGCGGGTTTCCGCGTCGGCGGCTGCTCCACGATCACATGGGCGTTGGTGCCGCCGATACCGAACGCGCTGACGCCTGCCCGGCGCACGCCGTCGGACCAGGTACGCAGTTCGGTATTGACGAAGAACGGGCTTGCCGCGAAATCGATCTCGGGATTCGGCCGGGTGTAGTGCAGGCTGGCCGGGATACGGCCCTCACGCACGGCCAGCACCGCCTTGATGAAACCCGCGACGCCGCCCGCCGAATTGAGGTGGCCGACATTGGCTTTCACCGAGCCGAGTGCGCAATACTGCGTCGCGTCGGTGTGCTCGCGATACGCCGCGCTCAACGCCGACACCTCGATCGGGTCGCCGAGTGTGGTTCCGGTGCCGTGCGCCTCGACGTAGCCGATGGTGTCGGCGCCGATGCCCGCCGCCGACAACGCTTCCCGGATGACGGCGCGCTGGCCCGCGATGCCGGGAGCGGTGTAACCGATCTTGTTGGCTCCGTCGTTGTTCACCGCGGAGCCGAGAATGACGGCGTGGATGTGGTCGCCGTCGGCGATCGCGTCGGCGAGCCGCTTCAACACGACAACGCCGACACCCGAACCGAAGACGGTGCCGGCCGCGTCGGCGTCGAACGCCCGGCAGTGACCGTCCGGCGAGAGGATCGAACCCTCCTCGTAGATGTACCCGGCCTCCTGCGGCACCTGCACACTCGCCCCGCCCGCCAGCGCCACGTCGCACTGGAAGTCGAGCAGCGCCTGCGCGGCCTGGTGCACGGCGACCAGCGAGGTGGAACAGGCGGTCTGCACGGCAACGCTCGGACCGGTCAGGTTCAGCTTGTAGGACACCTTGGTGGCCATATAGTCGGAGGCGTTGCCATGCAACGCGTGCAGCTGCGAGCTTGGGCTCTGGAACACGCTCGCGTGCCCGACCAGGTTGCGCAGCAGATAGGTGCTGATGCCCGCACCCGCGAAAACACCGACCGGCGTGGGATTTTCGGCCGCGATGTGCCCGGCGTCCTCGAGGGCCTCCCACGCGCACAGCATGAACAGGCGATGCTGCGGATCGGTGAGTTGGGCTTCGCGCGGGGTCATCTCGAAGAACTCCGCGTCGAACTTGTCGGCGTCGGCGAGTAGCGCGCCCGCGTGCACATAACCCGGGGGCGGGTCGGCGGGCATGGCCGCCTGCGCGAGCGGGCGCACCGATTCGCGGCCCTCGCACAGGTTGTGCCAGTACTCGGTGACGGTGTCCGCGTCCGGGAATCGGCACGCCATGCCGATCACCGCAACCCGGAACTCGCTGTCGTCGTGGGTCATCGCTGGCTCCCAACGCTGTCGGGCCTGGTCTCGGTGGTCTGGCGGTGTGCCCGGCGGCGGGCCGCGGCCGCGCGCCGGTCCTGTCCCCGGTCCGTGTCGTCCTGCGGGGCCGCCCGACCGGCCAGCGACTTCGCCAACCCGTCGACGGTCGGCGCGGCGAACAGGTCGGTCATCGCCAGCTCCACGCCGAGGCGGCGCTCGAGCAGGCCACGCACCCTGGCCAGCGCCAGCGAATGACCGCCGAGGTCGAAAAAGTTCTGCCCGAGGCCGACCTCGCGGTCGAGCACCTGCGCCCACACCTCGGCGACGATGCGCTCCAGCTCGGTACCCGGCGGGGTGAACACCGGTGCCGCGGCGGGCGCGATCTTCGGCAGTTTCGCGCGGTCGAGCTTGCCGGTGAGGCCGCGCGGCAGGTTGTCGAGGACCATGTAGGCCGACGGAATCATGTAGTCCGGCAACCGGGTCCGCAGGTAGGCCGACAGTTCGAGGTAGTCGGGCTCCAACGGGCCGTCCTGCGTCAGGTAGGCGACCAGCCGCGGCACGTCGGCCTCGGCGTCGAGCACCACCGCGGCCTCGCCGACCGTCGGGTGCGACCGCAGGAACGTCTCGGCCTCGCCCGGCTCGACCCGGTGGCCGCGAATCTTGACCTGCCGATCCTTGCGGCCGACGAACACCAGCGTGCCGTCGGGCAGCCGCCGCGCCAGGTCACCGGTCCGGTAATACGGAATCCCGTCCGGGCCTATACCGAAGACCCGCTCGGTGAGTTCCGGCCGGTGCCAGTAGCCGATGGCCACGTGCGAGCTGCGCAGTGCGATCTCGCCGTACACCTCGGTGGGGCGGCCACTTTCGTCGACCAGCTCCACCTCGACACCCTCGACCGGGTGCCCGATCGGCACCCCGGCGCGGTCCGCGTCCTCGGGAGAAATGATGTGCTGCAAGGCGACCGAGCATTCGGACGGCCCGTACAGGCTCACCAGCCGGCAGGCCGGTGCGAAGTGCTTGCCGAAGTCGACGACGTCGCCGCGGACCACCTCCTCGCCACCGAGCGCGACCAATCGCAGCTCGGCGGGCACCCACGGCCCGTCGGTGTCGCTGAGCAGGTAGCGGAAAAGTGTTGGGGTGCAGTGCAGCACGGTGACCCCGGCGCGTTCGATCTCCGCGCGCAGGCCCGCCGGCCCGAACAGATGCGGGTCGATCACGTACAGCTCGGCGCCGGCCACCGCGGCGCCGAACGAGTTCAGCACGCCCGCGTCGAAGGTGTAGCGGGCAGGCGCGGCCACGACGTCGTCGGGTCCGATGCGCAGCCGCCGCGCGTAGGTGACCGCGTGGGCCAGCGCGTTGCCGCGGCTCTGCGCCACACCTTTCGGGCGGCCGGTCGAGCCGGACGTGTGCAGGATGTAGGCGAGATCGTCGGCGCTGATGTGGGACTTCGCCCAGGTCGACAGGTCGTTGGTGGCGCGCACGCCCGGGTCGGGCTCGGTACGTCCGGAGACCGGGAAGACGTGCGCCCCGCCGGCGATCGAACGGGCGAGCTCGGCCAGCGACGGATCGCACAGCAGCGCGGAGACATCCGCCTCCTCCATGATCTCCACCAGCCGGGCCTGCGGTGCGCGCGGGTCGAGCGGGACGTAGGCGACGCCCGCGCGCAGGGCCGCCCAGACCGCGACGAAACTCTCCGGCGTGTGGTCGTAGAGCAGCGCGACGCGGCTGCCGTCGAGCCCGGCGCCGATGAGCCGCTTGGCGATGGCCGCGGTGATCGCGTCGAGTTCGGCGAAGCTCGTGCTGCGCTCCCCCGCCCGCAAGGCCGGGGCGCTGCCGCGCAGATCGATCACGGTGTCCAGCCGGTCGATCAGCAGCTCGCCCGGCTGCGCCTCGGGCACCATCGCGATACCCGGCAGTGCCCAGACCGCCTCGGCGACAACCTCGTTCGGGTCGTCCAGGCCGATCGCACCGATGCGCTGATCGGGTTCGGCCGCGATGGCGGCGAGGGCGGTCGCGTAATGCCGCAGTGCCCGAACGGCGGTCGCCGCGTCGTAGAGATCGGCGCTGTATTCCAGGGTCAGCTTGGTCGGGCCGTCGGTCTCGTCGACGGTGAGATCGAAGTCCATCTTCGCCGTCGTGCGTGGCGCGTCGACGAGTTCGACGTCGAGGTCGGTCATGTCGAGCGACGGTGGCGGGGTGTTCAAGTAGTTGAACATGACCTGGGCCAGCGGGGTGCGGCTCATGTCCCTGGTCGGCACCATCGCCTCGATGACCTTCTCGAAAGGCAAGTCCTGGTTGGCATGTGCGGACAGGACTGTCTTGCCGACGCGGGCCACCAGTGCGGTGAAGGACTCCTGCGGGTCGACCTCGGTCCGCAGGGCCACGGTGTTGAGGAAGCAGCCGACCAGTGGCTCCACGGCCGACCGGGTGCGTCCCGCGATCGGCGAGGCCACGATCAGATCCTGTTGGCGGGTATAGCGATGCAGCATCGCGTAGAAGGCGGCGAGCAGCACCGCGAAGGTGGTGACGCCGCTGCGGGCCGCGAGCGCCCTGACCTCGGCCATCACCCGCGGGTCGAGGGCGAGCCGCTCGACCGCGCCGCGGGAGGTGCGCCGGGCCGGACGTGGCCGGTCGCCGGGGATCTCGGTGACCGTCGGGTCGGCCAGTTCGGTCCGCCAGAACTCCAGTTGCCCGTCGAGCCGGTCGGCATTGCCGCGCTGCCAGGCCGCGTAGTCCGCGTACTGCACCACCAGCGGTGGCAGCGGCGCGGCCACGCCGGCGACCGCGGCGCGGTAGTGTGCCGAAACCTCTTGGCTCAGCACGGCAACGGACCAGCCGTCGCACACGATGTGATGCAGCGCGATGGCCAGCAGGTATTCGTCCGGCGCCGACTTGATCAGGTGGTAGCGCCAGACCGGGCCCTCGGCCAGGTCGAACGGCGCACGGTAGACACCGGCCGCGAGCTCGGCCTCGGCGTCGCCGCGCTGCTCGGGTGGCAACGTGCTGACATCCGTGAACTCCAGTGGCCGAGGTGAATACGGACGGACCACCTGACGCAGCTGACCGTCCTCGGTGATCCGATACACGCTGCGCAGCACCTCGTGCCGCTGTTCCACCAGTGCCAGCGCCTGCTCCACGGCGGCGACGTCGAGCTCGCCGCGCAGCCGCAGGCCGCCGGGCATGATGTAGGTCGCGTTGCCGGGATCCAGGGTCTCCAGGAACCACAGGCGCTCCTGGGCGTAGGACACCGCGAGCAGCTCACCGTCCGTGCGTGGCGCGGCGTGCAGCGGTGGCAGCGAATCCTGTTGCGCGGACGCCGCTTCGATCAGCCGGGCGGCCGTCACGATCGTCGGGCTCTCGAAAAGTTCGCGCAGCGAGATACTCACGCCGAACTCATCGAGGATCTGCGAGATCACCCGGGTTGCCGCGAGCGAGGTGCCGCCGAGCAGGAAGAAGTCGTCGTGGCGGCCGATGTCGGCGCGCTCGAGCGCCTGTGCCCAGAGGGCAGCGAGGCGGGTTTCCCGCTCGCCGATGGGGGCTTCGAAGGCGATCTCCGCGGCGTCGGCCGAATCCGGCTCGGCGGCATCGTCGTCCATCGGGTACTCGCGCACCGGCAGGGCGGCGAGCAGGTCGTCGACCGGCGTCTCCGGTGCGGCGGCCGCCGCCGCGGCGAGGGTCAGGAAGTCCTGCGCCAGGTCGGCCGCGGCCGTCGCGCTGAGCAACCTGGCGTTGTAGGTCAGATGGCAGACCAGCTCCGAGCCCGTCTCGGCGACGTGCATGACCAGGTCGTAGAGGGTGGCGCCGGTGTCGATGGTGTGCCAGTCGACGGTCAGGCCCCACTCGCTCAGGTCGGGGCGCTCGAGCACCTGCTGCACGAACAGCGTCTGAAAGACCGGGCTGAAGGCCGGATCCCACGGTCCGCCGATGGCCTCGACGATCTGCTCGAACGGGACGGTCTCGTCGTCGTAGGCCGCCATCGCGGTGTCGCGGGTGCGGTGCAGCAGCTCGCGGAAGGTCTGTCCGGCCGCGAGATCGGCGCGGACCGGGACGGTATTGACGAAGTGCCCGATGGTTTTCGCGAGCTCGGCGTACGGGCGGGCGGCCATCGGGATGCCGACGCAGAAGTCACGCCGGTCGGTGCGCTGCGCCAAAGTCAGCTCATAGCAGGCCAACAGGAACACGAACGGTGGCACGCTGTTGGCTGCCGCACAGGCGCGCACCGCGTCGGTCACCGCACGGGGGAACGAAGTCTCCACCCGCGCACCGGTGTTGCCGACGCGCCGCGGGCGGCGACCGAGGGACAGATCCAGCGGCGGGGCGCCGCGCAACAGCGCGGCCCGGCGTTCGACCGCCGCCGCTTGCGTTGCGGGCGCGCCATGTTCGGCGCTCCACACCGCGTAGTCGGCGTACTGCCGCGGCGGGACGGGCAGGATGCTCGGCGCGTGCTGCCGGGCGGCGCCGTAGGCCGCCCACAGCTGATCGATCAGCAGCGCGATCGACAATCCGTCCAGCACGAGGTGGTGCGCGACGACCGCGAGGATCCATTCCTGCTCGGCCAGCCGGATCAGCGCCCACCGCACCGGCGGCCGTTCCGCCAGGTCGAACGGTGCGCCTGCGAGGGATTCGAGCAGCTGATCGACCGCCGCCGCCCGCGCTTTCGCGGGCACCAGGCGCAGATCGGGCGTCTGCCAGTCGGCACCCGCCACCTCGACGACCTCGGCCCGCAGGCCCTCCGGCGTCTCCTTGAAGACCGTGCGGAAGGCGTGCTGCTGGTGGGTCACCGCGTCGGCGGCGGCGCGCAGCGCCGCGACATCGAGCGGTCCGGTGATCCGAATACCAAGCGGCACATGGTAGATCGCTGCGTGACCGGCCAGCTGCTCGTGCAGCCAGATGCCGCGCTGGGCGGGGGTCACCGGGAACGGCCCCGCGCCCTCGCGCAGCGGAACGGTGGTGGTGGAGATGCCCGCGGCGCGGCGTTCCCGCAGGCGCGCCAGCGCCAGGCTGCTAGCCGGTGAGTTCATGATCGCTCTCCAAAAGGGCGGCATCGGCCTGTTCGACCATCAGCTCCTCCAGCGCCGCGGCCACCTGGGCCACGGTCGGCTCCTGCAACATGCGCCGGAGCGCGAACTCGATCTCGAAGAGTTCGCGGAGTCTGCGGACGAACTGGGTGGCGGCCAGCGAATGCCCGCCGATGCGGAAGAAGTTCTCGAACACGCCGACCTGCTCGAGTCCGAGCAGCTCGGCCCACATCTCGGCGACCACCTGCTCGTACTCGGTCCGTGGGGCGACGTAGTCGACGTCGGCGGTGAACAGATCCGTCGTCGCACGCGACACCGGGGCAGCCTCGACACTCGGCATGCCGGCGACGATCCGGTACGACTTGCGCTCGAACGGATACAGCGGCAACCGCGCCTGCGGTCGCCGCACCGCGTCCACGCCCGCCCAGCGCACCTCGTGGCCGCGGACATGCAGTTCGCCGAGGGCGGCCAGCATCACCGAGAGGTCGTCCACGTCGCGGACCAGCGACGGCACCGCGACCCCGGCCCGATCATGGTGGCGGAGCAGGCTTTTCAGCATGCCGTTGAGCGCGGGGTGCGGGCCGATCTCGAGGAACGAGCCGATGTTGGCGTCGATCATCGCGCCGACCGCCTCCGCGAACCGCACCGGGCGCACCACCTGGTCGGTCCAGTAGAGGCCGTTCAGGTGCGCGCCGTCGATCCGGCCGCCGGTGACCGTCGAGAAGAACGGGATGCTGCCCTCGCCGGGTTGGATGCACGGCATGTCCGCCGCGAACTCCGGCAGGCAGTCGCGCATCAGCGGCGAGTGGAAGGCGTAGCGGCCGGGCAGGCGGCGGGTCATCACCTGTTCGCTGTCCAGCCGGGCGAGGAAACCGTCGACGGCGCTCGTGTTGCCCGAGATCAGCGTCCACTTCGGTCCATTGGTGCCCGCGAGGTAAACCCGTTGCGGCAGTTCGAGTTCCGTGGCGGGCAGGTTCACCACGGCCATGCAGCCGTTGTCGCGCAGGCGCGCGGTCGCGGTGGCCCTGGCCGCGATGATCTGTGCCGCGGTACGCAGATCGATCGCGCCGCTGACGTGTGCGGCGGCGACCTCGCCGACGCTGTGCCCCACCACGGCGGCGGGGGTGATCCCCCACGACTGCCACAGCGCCGCAAGGGCGACCTGGAGCGCGAACAGCACCGGCTGCGCCGTGCCGGTGTCGGCGAGCGCCTCCTCGTCCCGGCCCCGGTCGAGCACGGCGAAGGTGGACCAGCCGAGCTCGACGCGCAACTCGCGATCGACCGCGAGCAGGGCGTCCCGGAACACCGGCTGATGCCGAATCAGCTTGCGTCCCATGCCGACCCACTGGTTGCCCTGGCCGGTGAAGACGAAGCCCACCTTGCCGGGCCCACTGCGCGGCACCCGGCCCGCGGCGGCGCCGAGCGGCAGCGAACCGCCGGAGACGGCGGTGAGCTGCTCGGCCAGGTCCGTGTGGTCCCGCGCGACGACGGCCACCCGGAACGGATGCTGGGCCCGGCGCGCGGTCGAGGTCTGCGCCAGTTCGGCGATCGGGGCGGCAGTTCCGTCGCGCAGCATGTCGATCCAACTGTCGACCAGGTCGAGCGTGGATTGCTCGCTGCGGCCGGAGATGCCGACCAGGTAGGGCTTTTCGGTTGCCGGAGCCGAGGGGCGTGCCGCCTGCGCGGGTGGTCCGGTCAGGACGGCGTGCGCATTGGTGCCGCCGAAGCCGAAGGAGCTCACGCCCGCCAGCGCGCGCCCACGATGGTCCGGCCAATCCTGGTTCGCCGCGGGCACGTCGAACGGAAGATCGTCGAAAGCGATGTGCTTGCTCGGTGATTCGAAGTTCAGATTCGCGGGCACCTGCCCGTGATGCAGCGCCAAGGCGGTCTTCACCAGTCCGGTAATGCCCGCGGCGGCCTCCAGATGGCCGACCACCGTCTTGGCCGAACCGACGAGGAATTTGTCTCCGCTACCGCGGTTTTCGCCGAAGACAGCGCCCAGTGCGCGCGCCTCGATGGCGTCGCCGAGGATGGTGCCGGTGCCGTGCGCCTCGACGTACTGCACGTCGCCGGGGTGCACGCCGGCCCGTCGGTAGGCGCGCCGCAGCACGTCGACCTGGGACTGGTAGCTGGGCGCGGTCAACCCGTTGGTGCGGCCGTCCTGATTGATCGCCGAGCCGAGCAGCACCGCGTACACGCGATCGCCATCCTGCTCGGCCTGCGCGAGCGGCTTCAGCACGACCGCGGCACTGCCCTCGCCGCGGACATATCCGTCGGCGCGCTCGTCGAAGGTCTTGCATCGACCGTCGGCGGCCATCATGCCCGCGTCGGCCAGCGACTCGGTGACCCGCGGGTCGAGGGTCATGTTGACGCCGCCGACCACTGCGACATCGCAGTCACCGTCGTGCAGGCTGCGCAGCGCCATGTGCAGAGCCACCAGCGACGACGAGCAGGCGGTGTCCACGCTGACGCTCGGGCCGCGCAGGTCGTAGAGGTAGGACAGGCGGTTTGCCGCGATGCTGCTGGCATTGCCGGTGACGGCGGCGATCGGCATCCCGGACTCGGCGGCCTCGCCCATGCCCCTGGCGTAGTCGCCCGCGGTGATGCCGACGAAGGTGCCGGTCGAGGTGCCTGCCAGCCGTTCCACCGGCACGCCCGCGTCCTCGAAAGCGTCGGCAACGGTCTCCGCGAGCAGCCGATGCTGCGGGTCCATCGCGGCGGCCTCGGCGTCACCGATGCCGAAGTAGTTGGCGTCGAACGCGTACGGATCCTCGAGGAAGGCGCCGAACCACGCGCGACGGCGCTCACCACGCGCGCCACCGGTGGGCGGCCAGTCGTGCCGGGCCGCAGGCGCTTCGCCGACCAATTCCCGGCCGTGCCACAGGGTTTCCCACAGTTGCTCGGGTCCGCGCACGCCGGGGAACGAGCAGCCGATGCCGATGATGGCCACCGGCTCCTGCGCCGCGTTGTCCCGCACCGGGCGCCCCCCGACTTCGGGCTCCCGATCCGTGGCATCCGGCGCCGCCGGTTCGGCGCTGTCCTGGACCGCCGCGAGCCCCTCGGCCAGGGCGTGCACGGTCGGATACTCCCAGGGCAGGTCCGGCGGGAGTGGTTTACCCATCCAGGTGGAAATCCGACCCACGAATACCAGCGCTACCGCCGAGGTGAGCCCGAAACTCGAGAAAGGCTCACTCAGCGCGACATCATCGGTGGCGATATCGAGTAGATCGCCGAGCGTTTCGGTGAGAAACAAACTGATCTCGTCGGCCGTCCGACGGGCCATTTCTGCAGACATTTAAGCACTATCCCTACTACGTAGAAACAGAAGTACGTGGCTCCACTGAATTTTCAGTATTGTCCGCGACGGCGGGGACATTGTGGTCACTCAGGGTTTTCCCAGGAATTTCGGACAATCCACGTGCGGCCAGATTCCGGCGAGCCTGAGCCAGCGGGAATGCCAGCACGCGCAGGTCGTGGAAGAGCTTCACCGCGATGGTCGGCCAGATCGCACCGGTCAATTTGTAGGTGAGCGCCAGCGCGACGCCGCCGAATATCACCTGGGCGGAGACGGCAGGACGGAACCCGTGCCGCAGACCATCGATGACGCCACCGGCGACGATGATCAGGATCCAGAACGGCAGGTCCGGCCAGAGCAGCGCGACAGCGTAGATGGTGAAGCCGCGGTAGACGACCTCCTCGGCGGGCGTGCTGAAGGAGTTCGCCAGCCACCAGAACCGCTCGATGGAGGTCTCCGGCGTGATGAAGACGACGTACTCGATCTTGCTAGCGATCCAGTCCTTGCCGCGCCGGCCGCCGAGCAGCGGAATCAGCACGGGGCCAAACAGATACGACACATAGATGGTGACGATGGCCAGGCTGATGATCTTCTCCGCGAGCGAGAAGCCACGGAAGACGGTGAAGTCGAAGTGGGTGAGCCCGAGCTCGTGCACCGGGGTGCCGCTCACCGCGAACGCCACGAGGATGACCGCGAGCGTGGCCCAGGTCCGGAAGACGCCGCCCTGGTACAGGCGCACGCGCGCGTCGGATCGCACACCGAATTCGCGCGTGAACACGCGGACCGAGAATATCTCGAAGAATGGCTCCGCGAAGATGAGATAGACAAGCAGAATTATGCAGAAGATTTCCATCGGGAGGCCCCGTTCACTATCCGGTCGGGTCGGTATCTAGATTTAATGGACTGGGGTCGTCCACGCCCTCACGCTTAGGACAACGATTCATTCGGATGCCGAGAAAACATCGGTGAAAAGCTCTACTGCCTGAGCGTTAACACCACCTGCCTACAGCGTCGTCCTGAACACATCGGCAGACAGTACAACCGTACTGAGATGACTGTCTACAGCTTCCACCTGGAAGCGCCTGTGAGCTGAGACACCGGATTTATACGGAGTAAGGACCTCCGCATGCGGCAGGGGTGGAACGTCCTATTCGCGCCGTTTTTTCGCCCGATTTCACCTGGTCGGACAAATGTCGTTAACCATTCACCGCGGTGCATTCAACTACCGGCAACATTCGGCTCCGTTCGACGGAACAGCGCGTCACGCCAATTTGATTGCCAATTGTTTGCCGGAGATGTGCGGTAGTCCAACACGGTATGTACGGCAGTACAACACCGACAGACGTGGCCGCAGGGTGGCCGCGACCGCCTTCCGCAGGGTGGCCGCCGTTCGCCGGTCCCGAGGAGTGGGAAAATTCCACGCGGGAATAGCTGGCACAGCGATACGTTCGTGATGATGGTTAGTCGAGTGAACGAAAGGGGCCGCGCGCGTGGCGACCGAGACAGTGGCATCGTCCGTCGGCTTCCGATCGGAGCGGGGTGCCATCCTCGGCGCGCTGATGCTGTCGACCGGGCTGGTGGCCTTGGACTCCACCATCATCGCCACCGCGGTGCTGACCATCACCAGCACACTCGGCGGCTTCGCCCAGTTCCCCTGGCTCTTCTCCATCTACCTGCTGGCGCAGGCGGTCACCGTGCCGATCTACGGCAAGCTCGCCGACACGGTCGGGCGTAAGCCCGTCCTGATGTTCGGGATCGCGGTGTTCGCGCTCGGCTCGCTGCTGTGCGGGCTGGCGACCAGCATGCTCGGGCTGATCATCTTCCGGGCGGTGCAGGGCATCGGCGCGGGCGCGATCCAGCCGATGACGATGACCATCGCGAGTGACCTCTACACGCTGACCGAGCGGGCCAAGGTGCAGGGATACCTCGCGAGCGTGTGGGCCATGTCGTCGGTGGCTGGGCCGCTGCTCGGCGGTGTCTTCGCCGACTACCTCAGCTGGCGCTGGATCTTCCTGATCAACCTGCCGCTCTCGGCGGTGGCCGCGTGGATGCTGCTGCGCAAGTTCACCGAGAGCGCGCCGCGGCGCAAGCAGCAGGTGGACTATCTCGGTGCCGCGCTGTTGACCATCGGCGCGGGTGCTTTGATCCTCGGGTTGCTCGAGGGTGGCCAGGCCTGGGCCTGGGACTCCCCCACGAGCATCGGCATCTTCGCGGGCGGCGCGGTGTTGCTCGGGGTGTTCGGTCTGGTCGAGCGGCGGGCGGCCAATCCTATTCTGCCGCTGTGGGTATTCACCCGGCGGGTGGTGATCGCGAGCAGCCTGGTCTCGGTGCTGGTCGGGGCCATCCTGGTCGGCTTGACCACCTACGTACCGACTTTCACGCAGGGCGTGCTCGGCACCGGCGCACTCGTCGCCGGACTCACCGTCGGCGCGCTCACCCTCGGCTGGCCGATCGCCGCGTCCCAGGCGGGAAAGGTGTACCTGCGCATCGGGTTCCGGTCGACGGCGCTGATCGGCAGCGGACTGGCGACCGTCGGTGCCGCGACAACCCTGCTGATCACCGAGGATTCGACGCTGTGGCAGGTCGCCGGGTCGTGCTTCGTGATCGGTGTCGGGATGGGTCTGGTTGCCACGCCCACCCTCATCGCGGCGCAGACGAGTGCGGACTGGACCGAGCGGGGCGTGGTGACCTCGGCCAATATGTTCGCGCGCTCGATCGGCAGCGCGGTGGGTGTCGCGGTCTTCGGCGCGATCGTGAACGCGCGGGTCGGCGACACCGATCATCCGGTGCCCGCGATCCTGTCGTCGGCGGTGCATCTGGTCTTCATCACGGTGGCGGTGATGGCGGGTGTGATGGTGCTGGCCGCGGCGTGCATGCCGAGCCGGAAGACCGTCGTCGGTTAGCGCTTCAGGCGAACTCGAAGGTCGCGACCACCGGTGCGTGATCGGACTCGGGGAACTTCTTGTCCGTCGCGAAGTCGGCGGACTCGTCGTGCAGCAGCTCGTTGTGAATCTCCGTGCCGCGGTAGTGCGCCAGCAGATTGCGGGTGACCAGCAGGTGGTCCAGCATGTAGCCGGTGCCGTGATGGAACAGCGAATAGCGGGCGGATTCGGGGACGGTGCTCTCCAGCGGTACCAGCACGCGGCCTGCCAGCGCGCCGTTGCCGGTGTCCTCGACATTGCCGAGGATCGCGACCAGCGGCACCTCGTCGGTGGTGGAGTTGAAGTCGCCCGCCACCACGATGCGGGCGTCCTGGTCCCGGTCGAGGATCTGGTCGACCAAGCGCCGGACCTCCACCGCCTGACTCATCCGTTTCATGTCGGACAGGAACGACCCCTCGGCCGCCGCGCCCGCGTCGCGCCAGGTGAAACGGTCCAGCTTCTGACCTGCGATGTCGGTGGGCAGTTTCGACTTCAGATGGACCACGATCACGTGCAGCGGTGCGCCGAGCAGGTCGAGTTCCACGTGCAGGATCGGGCGTTCGATGCCGATCGACTGTGGTTGCAGCGCAGGGGGATTCGCGGTCAGCACCTGGTAGACCGGGGCGGCGACGAGATCGTTGAGCAGTTGGGCGCGGGCGGTGACCGGCAGGGCGCTGACCACCGCGAGATTGCGTTCGTCGAACACCTCGCCGTTGGCCTTCTCCGTCGAGGCGACAGCGCGGCCGGCCAGTGCGGTGCCCTGGAGCAGTTCGGCAAGGGCGAGCAGCGATCGCGGTTGGCCGGGGCGCTCCTGGCCGTTCACCTCCTGCAGGCACAGGACGTCCGCGCGGAGGCGATCGATCTGGGGCCGCATCACCGCGATGCGGTCGGCGAGGGTCGGCTCGAACGGTGTCGGGTTCGGCGTCTCGTCGAAGTTTTCCAGATTGAACGTCGCGATACGAAGGGTGACCATGGCACACATCCTCATCAGGGCCCCGACGATTCCAACAGTTCTATTCTCGTCCTGCCGGGCGGGCGGCAGGTGCGTAGTCGACTACCTGAAAATCCCCGCCCTCGGTGGGTTCATGATCAACGGTACCTAGGGGCGGCACACTGCGAGTGGGGCCGCCAGCCGGTCTCGCATCGCTTCGCGCGACAGCCGCACCGTTTCTCGAGCCTGCAGCGTTTCTCGGGGCCGCATCGACTCTCGGGGCCGCATCGACTCTCGGGACCTGCACCCGCTCCCGGAACTCGCACCCGCTCCCGGGACTCGCACCCGCTCCCAGGACTCGCACCCGCTCCCGGGACTTGCACCGGCTCTGGGTGCTCACAGTCGGTGCCGATCCCGCGAAGGGGTGCTGGTGCTGGGTAAGGGTGCGGGCTCCGGTGGTCAGGTGGGGCGGCGGTCGGCGATTTCGGCGCGGGCGCGGTCGCGGAGGTCGGGTGGGAGTTGGTCGGCTGCGGCGCGGACCGTGGCGAGGGCCGGGTCGGGTAGGCCGTCGAGGGTGCTGCGGTACTCGTCCCAGAGGTCGTGTTCGGCGGCGGCGCGCAGCATTTCGGCCAGCTTCACCTCGGAAACCAAGGCGATCAGGCGGGTCAGGTGTTCGGCGTCGTCGGCGAGGTAGGCCGCGTGCAGCAGGGCGGTGCCGTCGAGGACGGCTTGGGCGGCGCGCGCTGCGTCGTCGGAGATGACGGCCATCAGGTCGCCGAGGGTGATCCAATCCTGGTGGCGGGCAAGGAGTGTGCCGACGGCGACGATGGTGTCGGTGGGTAGGTCGGCGATGAGGTAGGCGCAGCGGCGCGCGTCGAGCAGCGGTGCGACCTCGGCGAGGAAGTCGACGGGCAGGCGCTTGGCGACGTCGACCGCGTGCGAGGGCTCCAGCACACTCGCCATCCGTGCCGCGAGCAGCGCGTTGCGGTGGCGGCCGACCAGCTTGGCGATGATCGGAGCGGGGATCACCTTGGCCGCGGCGGCGACCTTGCGCAGCCCGCCGGACTGGCTTTCGAACAGTAGGTCGGCGACCTGGAAACGGAACTCTCTGAGGTCCGTCGCGGGGACGTCGGCGAGGTAGTCGAGCCGATCGACGGGCACGCCGAGGGTGCGGGCGAGCTTGATCAGCTGAGCGCCCGCCGCATCGGTCACAGCCCCGCCGCCTTCTTGACCGCGCCGCGCAGGAACCGAGGCACGAAATCCAGTAGTGAATAAGCGGCGGTCTCCAAGTCGGTCGCCTGCTTACGCCTGGCTTCGACAACCACGGTGGCGAGTTCGGCCTGCACCTCCGGCGCCAGCCCGGCGATCCCAGCGGGTAGTTCGCCCGGCACCAACTCCGCCAACGTCTTGGTTGTCATGTTCCTGCCTCCGCCGCTCGACCCAGCACCGAATCGCCCCCGACCACACTTCCTGGCCCGGCTCGTCGCACGCAACGCTACTGTGCCGAGGGCTGCATGCCGCGTGCAAAGCCATGATCACCACCGAGCCGCGCCTGCGCAACAGAGACGCCGGCGTAGCCTGCCGCACCGCAGCCGCCGCGGCGCGATACGCGCCTCTGCTCGGCACCATCGGCTTCGCGCTCACCTGGCGGCCCGAGCCTGCCGGGCTCGCGCTCGGCGCGCTCGCGACCGCGCTCGGCACAGCCACTTTCGCGGCCATGATCCTTCAGTTCACCTGGCGATTCGCCGTTCGCAACTGCAGAGCGGAAGCCAGTGCTCTACGCCTCGGTGCGCCCAGCACGCACCCGTCTTGGCTGCACCGAACGGGCGGGCTCGGCGAGTCTGGCCGCCCGCTGGGGCCCCGGGTGCTCCGGTCAGAGGTCGAGGACCAGGTGGGTGATGGTGCCTGGGGCGGTGGTGCAGAGGCGGATCAGGCGGGGGTAGCGGCCGGTTCGGGTGCCGGCTCCGGACAGAGCAACCGTTTCGCAGGTTCCGCAGATGCCTGCTCGGCACATCGAGTCGATGGCGACGCCCTCGTTCTCCAATGCCTCGAGCACGGTCAGCGCGGGTGGGACGAGCACCGTGCGGCCGGATCGGTGCAGCTCGACGACGAGCGGTGGGGGTTGGGTCATCGGATCGGGCAGCGGGCCGGTCCGACGGCCGAGTTGTCGTGTTGGTCGTAGGGGGTGCCGTAGATACCGACGCGGGCGGCGAGGAGTTCGGCGATCTTGGTGTTGCGGCGCCAGACCGGGTCGTCGGCGGCCGCGCGGCGCAGCATGCGTCCGTGTGCGCCGGGGAGTGCGTCGTCGAGTGCTCGGAGACGGACGTCGAGTGCCGCAACGACACCCGTCAGTGTGGCCCATGGCTGGACCGGTACGTCGCGTAATGGCGTGCTGCGAAGCAATTCTCGGACGAGCGACTCGCTACTGAAGTAGCTCAGCAGGCCGAGCAGCGGTGCCGTGGCTTGCACTTTCAGCCGATCGACGACGCCGGTACCACCGGCGAGGCGGTGGGTGGCCGCGCCCGCCATGGTCGCCGTCCACTCCGGTGCGACACCGGCCGTGGCGACCATGTAGTCCGACATCTCCATGCCTTCGCGGGCCGTGCGCGGGATCAGTTCGTCCGCGACACCGAACACGTAGGCAAGATAGGCCCAGTAGTGCATCACCGCATCCAGTTGCCGCTCAGTGCATTTGCGGCCGTGCGCGTGGTCGAAACACATCGGCGAAAGTCCGAAGGTGACCGCCGCGCCCATCATCGTGCTGTTGGAGATGGGGTTGCCGTGCTCGGCGAAATGCTCGGCACCCCATGCGCGACGCAGCCCGGCGCGCACCTGGGCGTGCATGAGTCGCACGCGCACAGTGTCTTTGAAGACCGGCGACCAGCGGTCCATGCCGCCGCGGACCGTCACATTGCGGAACCAGGTGGCGGTCTCCAGGTTTCGCCGATAGGGGTCGTTGACGAACCGGCCGGTGGCCCCGGTCGCGGAGGCGACCTCCGCGCCGACGAAAGTGCCCATGAAGTCCTGTACGCCCATGGCGAGTTTGCCGGAGGTGGAGACGTTGATCCACAGTTGGCGGCCGTACTCCCAGAGGTCGGGGTCGTACCAGGCCGGTGGATTGTCGAGCGTGGCGAACAGCGCGACCAGTTCCGGGGGCGGATCGTCGAGGGTGTCGATGCCGTGGTCGAGCGCGTGATCGAGCAGGCGTCTGCCCTGCGCCGTGCCGATCCGGTGGAACGCGGCGACGAGCCGGTCCATCGGCTCGTCGCCCTGCCAGAGGTGGTCGGCCATCAGCCGGGTGCGCGGCGTTTCGGCGGGTACCGGGCGCACATCGATCCACGGTGACAGTATGGCTTTCCTTGGCTCGTACCATAATTCGGAGGCGACGGCGCGCGGCGGCGGTGGTCGCAGCGGCATGCCGGGCCGGTAGTAGTAGTCGTTGGGGTGGGCGGCGGTGTGCACATCCAGCATCGGTCAAAATCCTGTCAATTGCCGGAATTTCGTGGTCGGCGTCGACCCGTGATCGGCGTGTACCGGGCAATAGTGTTTGGGGTCGTCGCGGTGCTCTGTTGCGGGCCAGAGCAGTTCGGGGGCCTCCGGCGGCGGCAGCGTCGCGGGTCGCAGGCCGCGCTCGCGGCGGCGCCCGGCCCTGATACGTGGGAAGAAGTAGCGGATCTCGTCCGGCGTCACCCGGTTCATCGCTGTGAACAGCGCGCACCAGCGGTCGAACCAGAACTGGTCGCGGCGGGTCCAGGTGAAGCCCATGGTGCGCCGGATCGAGGGGTCGCACAGGCCGATGGTGACGAACTGATAGAACCTGGCGCCGAATGGCCGAACCATTTTCTCCCACAGTGGTTTCGGCAGCATGTCCAGCACCGGGAACGGCGGGACGGGAGCGTTCTCGGCCAGGCGATACACCTCCCAGGCGGCCCGGGTCGGCTCCAAGACGTTGTCGCACATGTGGTTCCAGTAGTCCTGGAACTCCGGCCAGCTCTTCGGGACCACCCGCATGCTCATCCCGTACATCTCGTACCACTGGTACTGCTCGCGCCACAGCTGTTCGCGCTGTGCGGGCGAGAGGCCGCCCATGAACAGCTCGCCTGCGCGCAGCGTCTGCACGAAGAACACCGCGTGCGCCCAATAGAAGGTGCCGGGATCCAGAGCGTGGTAACGGCGCCCTTGCGCGTCGGTGCCCTTGATCGTGCGGTGGTAGTTCACGATCTCGCGTGCGGTCTGCTTGGCCCGCGGCCCGTCGAAGACCACGCCGACGATCGGGTACGCCGACCGCAGCACCCGCTGATAGAACTCGTCCTGGATCTCGGAGTGGTACTCCACGCCCGCGCCGAGGCCGGGGTGCATGTTCTGCACCATGCCGAGGAACAGCCCGCTCGGCGCGAAGTAGAGGGAACCGAAGATTCGCCAGGTCAACGAGTCCGGACCGAGCGGCACGGGCGCACTGGGGCTCTCGTGCACGACGTCATTGTGTGCAACCATGAAACGATGCTGACACGAATAAATACTCGCGTTCAATTCGTCTTCTGATGCCCCCGAAGACGCGGAAAACGCCGCAGCAGCAGCGCTCTCGCGCCATGGTGGCGCGCATCATCGACGCGGGGCAGACCGTGCTCATCGAACACGGCTACGACGGCGCGTCCACCAACCGGATCGCCGACGCCGCGGGCATCAGCCCCGGCTCGCTGTACCAATACTTTCCGGGCAAGGACGCCATCGTCACCGCGGTGATCGACCGCTACAACAGCGAGGTGGCGTCCCGAGTGCACCGCAGCGTGCTCGCGCAGCTGCACGAGCCACCCGAAACCGCTGTTCCGGCAACGATTTCCGCGCTGCTCGACGCGCTGGGCAGCCATCCGGCGCTGCTGCGCGCGGTGATCGAGCAGACCCCGCGGCTCAGCGGGGACAACACCGTATTCGCCTTCGAGCAGCAGATCGGCGATCTGGCCCTGGTCGCGTTGACCATGCACCGGGACGCGCTACCCGAGGATGTGGACTTCGCGGCGGCGTCCTGGATGCTGGTGCGCACGGTCGAGCACCTGGCTATCCGGTACGTCCTGGATCAGCCCCCGGTCTCCCGCGAACGCTTCCTCGCCGACATCACCCGGCTGGTGCTGAACTTCTTCCTTCCCGCGCCGAGCCCGTCAGCTGCGAAAACCGCGACGCAGCGGCGATCACGAGCAGAACGCGAGTAACCCAGACAGTTGGGCCGAGCCGCACACCTCCCGACTTCCCGAATACGGGAGGTGTGCGGCTGTCACGGACTAGCGGGCGGCGGACTCCCGAGCGGAATCCGTGGCGTCGCCGCTCTTTCCGAGGCGGGTCAGGGCGAGATAGCCTGCGGATACCAGCACCGCCCAGACGACGCCGACGACGACGGCGGTGCGGCCGCTCTCGGTGAAGAAGAGCAGGACGACCACCAGCGCGAGGAACGCCAGCGCCAGCACCGTCGTGTACGGCGCGGCGGGCAGGCGATAGTCCGCCGCGGGGAGCTCACCGCGCGCCACCCTGGCGCGGTAGATCAGATGGCAGACCAGGATCATGCCCCATACGAAGATGATGCCGATTGTGCTCACCGAGGTGATGTACGCGAACGCCTTGTCCGGGGAGATGATGTTGACGATCACGCCGATAACCATCATCGCCGCAGACGCCGAGATGCCGACGTAAGGCACGTGGCGCGAGCTCAGCTTGCTGAGCGCGGACGGGGCTTCGCCGTGCAGCGACAGGGTGCGCAGCATGCGCCCGGTCGAGTAGATGCCCGAGTTGCACGACGACAACGCGGCGGTGAGCAGCACGAAGTTGATGATGCCCGCCGCGCCGGGGATGCCGATCTGCTGGAACACCTCTACGAACGGGCTCTTGCCTTCCCGGAACGTGCGCCAGCTCGACACCGACATGATCACCAGCAGCGCGCCGACGTAGAACAGGCCGATCCGGAACGGCAGCGTATTGATCGCCTTGCGCAGCGTCTTGCGCGGCTCGCGCGCCTCACCTGCGGTGACGCCGACCAGTTCGACGCCGACGTAGGCGAACAGCACGATCTGCAGCACCAGCAGCGACTGGCCGAAGCCGTTCGGAAACACGCCGCCGTCGGCCCACAGGTTGGTGACGGTCGGGTTGGCGGCGTGGCCGAAACCGATGGTCAGCACGCCGATACCGAGCAGGATCATGCCGATGATCGCGGTGACCTTGATGGCGGAGAACCAGAACTCGCCCTCGCCGAACAGCCGCACCGAGATCAGGTTCGCCGCGAACATCAGCGCGAGCACCACCAGCGCCGTGATCCACGGCTTGATGTCGAACCAGTACTGCACGTACTTGCCTGCCACCGTGATCTCGGCCATGCAGGTGGCCACCCACACCGCCCAATACGACCAGCCGGTCACGAAACCCGCGTAACGCCCGAGGAATTCGTGCGCGTACTCGGCGAAACTGCCGGAGACCGGCCGATAGGTGAGCAACTCCCCCAGCGCGCGCATGATCACGAAGATCGCCAGGCCCGCGGCCAGGTACGCGAGGATCAGGGCGGGGCCGGCCTGCTCGATCGCGCCACCGGCGCCGTAGAACAGGCCGGTCCCGATGGCGCCGCCGATGGCGATCATCTGAATGGTGCGCGGGCTCAGGCCGCGCGAATAGCCCTCCGAGTCCCCGGCGCCGGTCGAATCGTGCGTTCCAGCGTCCGATAGATGACTGTCGGCGGCTGTCATAGTGCGGTCCTTCTCTCGTGCGGCAACGACGCGACGTCCGGGGTCGTCGGTCGGTGACCCCGGACACATGACATGGGATCATCGCATGTTCTGGGATCGATCAGCACGTCACGCTACCGGTCCAGGCGGGCGCGGTCGTAGTTTGCGGCGGTCGATGAGGGTAACACCGCAGGTCAGGCGCCTCGTTAGACGTCGAGCGGACCGAGGGCGGACCTAGGGGATCGGCATTGCTGGGGACCACCGCGCGGTCCGATCCGAGTTCTGGCGCGCAAGGCCGCCGCGGAGCTCACGCGAGCCCGACGGTCACTTCAGCGGGAACCCGTGATTCTCCAGCGACTCGCGCAGCCGATCACGGCCACCGAGTCCGGCCACGGAGCCGAGGCGCGCCAAGACACGGTCGATCCACGAGTGCGAGAGTTGTTGCTCGGCATAGAATTCGGCGATTCTGCCTTCGTAGTCGGCGACGTGTTCGCGCTGGCCCGCGAGGTCGTAGGTCTCGTGATGCAGCACCGCGGCCTGGGGCAACCGCGGTTTGACCCTGACGTCCTCGCCCGGGTCGGGATGGCCGACGACGAGCCCGAAGACCGCGAACACCTGCGGTGGCAGCTTCAGTTCCGCCGCAACGTCTTCCGGGTTGTTGCGCAGCGCGCCCAGATACACCGTGCCGAGGCCGAGGGACTCCGCGGCGACGACCGCGTTCTGCGCGGCGAGGGCGGCATCGATGAATCCGACGTAGCTGGATTCGAGGTAGTCGGCGCCGTCCAGCGCGGCATTCCGGTCGTCGGCGAGCTGACGCACACGCGCGAAATCGGCTGTCCAGACCAGCAATACGGGCGCTTGCAGGATGTGCGCTTGATTGCCCGACAGCGCCGCCAGCCGCGCTTTGCGCTGCGGGTCGCGCACCGCGATGACACTCCACACCTGCAGGTTGGACGAGGTCGGCGCGGACTGGGCGGCCGAAATCAGCAGGCGCAGTGTGTCGTCGGACACCGGGTCGGCCAGATAGCGCCGCACCGAACGATGCTCGTGCAGCACCTGCAATACCTCGTTCCACCGGGCGGGTTCGGTAGGCTCGGGGTCTCGGTAACGCTGCTGCACCAGGTGGGTCGGCGTCGGCACGGTCTGGGTCATGTCCGTCATCCTGGACCGCCGCGGCGGGTTCGTCAGCGGTTGCTCGCACGATGAGCCGAACACCGCCGCGATGTCGTTCGAGATCAACTCGGAGTAGGGTAAGTAAGGTAACCCTAATTGTTGATAGTGGGAGGACTACCTATGGCCAGACCCCGCACCACCCTCACCGTGCAGCACACCGAGTGGCTCAGCCCGCACCTGATCCGGGTGCACCTTGGCGGCCCCGGCTTCGCCGCGTTCCAAGCCAACGAGTTCACCGACGCCTACGTCAAGTTCATCTTCGAGCGCGACGGGATCGAGGTGCTGCGCACCTACACCGTCCGCTCGATCGATCGGGACGCGGGCCGGATCGCGGCCGATTTCGTGTACCACGGCGCCGAGGGCATCGCGGGACCGTGGGCCGCGGCGGTCCAGCCCGGCGAGACCATCGATATGTACGGCCCCGGCGGCGCCTACTTCCCCCGCGCCGACGCCGACTGGCACCTGCTGGCCGGTGACGAGGCGGCGCTGCCCGCCATTGCCGCCGCGTTGGAGGCGATGGACCCGGCCGCCGTCGGTTACGCGTTCGTCGAGGTCACCGGCCCCGACGACGAACTCCCCGTGCGGAAGCCCGAGGGTATCGAACTGACCTGGCTGCATCGCGGCACCCAGTCCCCGGGTGAAGTCCTCGCCGAAAGCGTCCGCAAAGCGCCCTGGCGCGACGGACAGGTCCAGGTCTTCATCCACGGCGAAGCCCAAGCCGTCATGCACGACATGCGCCGCTACGTCCGCCGGGAACGCGGCGTCACCGCCGAGTGGGCCGCCTCGATCTCCGGCTACTGGCGCCGCGGACGCACCGAGGAGGGCTTCCGCGAATGGAAGGCCGAGCTCAAGGCGAAGGACACCGTCGACGCCGGGTAGCCCTCAGTCGCGCCACCCGCTGGCGGCCACGATGTCGTCCCAGCTCAGTTGGGCGATCTCCGGGTGACGCAGGCGCAGGATCTCTCCGGCGAGGCTTGCCGGGGGCGCCTTGCGTGGATTGGCCAGCGCTTGGGCTCCGATGGTTTCGGTGAGGACTCGGGTGCCGCCCAGCCGCGGGTAGGCGGCATGGACCAGGTCGGCGTAGCCGGGGGGCAGGTCGGCGGGGGCGCCGACTACGTCGATGCCGATGCCTTCGACGGCCAGCCAGGACTCGGGCGGGCGGCGACGGCGGTAGACGGGGGAATCGGTAAAGCCGGTGGTGTGGGTCGCGATGGCGTCCCAGATGGTGTCGACCCGGGTGTCGGTGACGCCGTTGGTTTCGAGGAACAATGCGGCTTGATCGGCGCCGTCTATTTCGAATCGCTGGTCGCTGCTCGGGGTTTCGGTGAGGCCGAGGTCGTGCAGGACGCAGATGAGGTACATGGTTTCTTCGTCGTAGTCGCTGCCGGGGCGTAGGCCGTGCCGGTCGGCGACCGCGCGGGCGAAGAAGAATCCGCGCACGCTGTGATTGCGTAAGGCGGGGGTCAGGGTGCGGTCCATCAACGCGGTTGCCCTGTCCGCCAACGTGGTCGACGGTAGTGGGAGTGGGTTCGGTTGGGCCGCCGCGGATGCCTGGGTCAGGGCGGCGGCGGTTCCGGCGATTCCCACGCCGATGGCGGCGCGACGGGATAGGGACATGGCTGAACTCCTTGGTACGGATCGGATTTCAAAAGGGGTGAAGTCAGGGCGTCGTGGTGCGGAAACGACTCCGGTAGTCGCTCGGTGTCGTGCCGAGCACCTCGACGAAGGTGCGGCGCATGGTTTCCTCGGATCCGAAACCGCTGCGCCGAGCGATCGCGGCCATCAGCTCGTCGCTCGTCTCCAGTAGTGCTTGCGCGGCTTCCACGCGCACCTGCTTGACGTACTGTGCCGGCGTCACACCGGTTTCCTGGCGGAACAGCCTGCTCAGGTGGCGTTCGCTCAGCGCGGCACGGCAGGCCATGGCGGCCAGGCTGTGATCCGCCGACAGATCCGCGGCGACGGCGTCGACGACCTTGCGCAGACCACTGCTGCGCGGCATGCCGACGCCGGCCCGAACGCTGAACTGCGCTTGTCCGCCGGGACGTCGGAGGAATACCACCAGATGTTTGGCGAGCGCGCGTGCCACCTCGACGCCGTGGTCCTCCTCCACCAGCGCGAGCGCCAGATCGATACCCGCCGTGACGCCCGCCGAGGTGATCACCGAACCGTCGCGGACGACGATGGCATCCGCGTCGACCTCGACGGCCGGAAACTGTTGCGCCAGTTGGTCGCAGGCCAACCAGTGCGTCGTCGCCCGCCGACCGTCCAGCAGCCCGGCCTCGGCGAGGACCAGCGCCCCGGTGCATACCGAGGCGATCCGCCGAGCGCGGGCACCGGCCACCCGCACCGACCGAACGAGTTCGGCCGGAACCGGCTCCTCCGGTGCGTATCCGGGAACGAGCAGCGTATCGACGGAGCCGGTCAAATCCGCGACGGCACACGAAACACTCAGCGGCACACCGACGTCGGTGCACACGTCTCGTCCATCCGGCGACGCGAATCGCACCCGTTGCCCGGCCCAGTGCAACACCTGAACCGGCCCGGCGACGTCGAGCAGCAACACACCCTCGGATACCGCGACCACCACGTCACCACTGGACTTCATGCCCCCAGTCTCGAACAACCGGGAAATGTCCACAAGGACACGTACCCCACAGATCAGGACATCGGCACCGGCTCGGTCACCACCAGTTCGGCCGCGGCGCGCTCGATATCGGGTAACCGACCGGCGTCGGCGAGCAGCCCGGTCAGCGCGAACTCGACGATCTCCGCGGGGCTGACCGCGATCTCCGGCAGCGCGAGGGCGTCGAAAAGGGCCTGCACCAACCGGGCTCCGGACACCGGATTCATCGCCCGCACATCACCTTCCCGCTGCGCCGCCTCGACCATGGCGATAACCACCCGGTCGAGCCGCGAGACGAGCTCCAGCTCGTCGACGAACCGGTCCCGCTGGAGTTCCGGGGAGGTGAGGATGGAGGCGAGGACGTACGGCGAGTCCTGCAGGTGCTGCAGCGTTTCCCGCAGCCAGCGGTGCAGCTTGACCACGGCGGGCGCGGACACGGCGGCCAGTTCGTCGGCCAGCGCGAGTGGCCGTTCCAACCCGAGCCGGACCAGCGCGGCGAGGATGTCGTCCTTGGCGGAGAAGTGCTTGTAGATGGCGGGCTGCTGCACCCCGACCGCGGCCGCGATGTCGCGGGTGGAGGTGGCGGAGAAGCCGCGCACCGCGATGAGCTCGGCGGCGGTGCGCAGGATGCGTTCGGCCGCCGGGCTCGATCGTGTGGTTTCCGCGGGCATGCGATCCAGGCTAACGGCCGTTCGGTTCGTCACCGAGCATTGCGTGCGCGAGGTTCCGATAAAACGCGAGCACACCCGGCTGCTCCTTGGGGCTGAGGTGCCCACGTTCGGCGAAACGCGACGCGACGCCGCGCTGGACGGCTTCCAGCCCGAACCGATCCTCGTCGTTGATCATCGCGGTGGCCGCCTGCCGGGTTCTGGTGACCGCCTCGGACACGCCGACCAGCTCGGGCATGGTGAGCACGCCGCCCACCACGTGCACCCGGTCGATGGCCGTCGGCAGGAAGCTGAACCAGACGATCTGGTCGCTCACGCCGATGAACGCGCTCGACGGGAAGGTCAGCAGCACCATGCCGTTGGCGCGCTGAATCTCGTTGAGCGTCAATACCTCCGGCTGTACCGACGCGACGAACGGGATCCTGGCGTGCAGCACCCACGGCGAGTACTGCTCGACGAACATGTCGCTGCCGCCGGGCATGAACGGCTCCAGCGTCTCCCGGTGCAGGCCGATGACGTGGTAGTTCTCGTGGCCGTTCTCCATCACGCTCTTCCAGTTGGTCTGCCACTCGTAGGACCACGAGTCGACCTGCACCATCTCGCTCAGCCGATAGTTGGCGAACTGGTGTGTGGCCAGGTCCAGGTGGGCACCGATCGGGTCGGCGTTCGCGTCGAGATTGACGAAGACCATGCCGTTCCATTCCGCGACCGCGAACTGCGGCAACCGGCAGTCCTTCGGCTCGAACCGCTTGTTGCCACTCATGTACGGCGCGCCGCGCAGCCGGCCGTCGAGCCCGTACTTCCACAGGTGGTACTGGCAGGTGAAGGCGTCGGTCCGCCCCGCGCCCGGTTCGACGAGCGGCATCAGTCGATGGCGGCAGATCGGTGACATCGCATGGAGCGCATCGTCTTTCGCGCGGGTGACGACCACGGGTTCGCCGGCGATGGAGACGGCGACGTAGTCACCGGCGGTGGCGAGTTGACCGACGTGTGCGACGAGATACCAGCAGCGGTTGAAGATCCGCTCGCGTTCCAATTCCCACAGTTCTGGCGAGGTGTAGGCACTCGGCGGCAGCGTGAGCGCGGGCGGATCGTCCTCGCGGTACTGCTGCAGCGCCGAGAGGATCTCCCCGGTGCCGGATGTGATGAGCGTAGACATACTGGACCTCCCTGCGTGGTTATCGTTCGATAACCTCTGCCATCAGGTTATCAAACGATAACCGTCCGTCAAGGGATCGTCGGCGACGCGCACAGTCCGACCACAAACAGCAGGTCCCGCGCTTCAGCGAAACCGGAGCGCGGGACCCGAACGGCTACAGCACTATTGGTTGGTGCGCAGCGCCTCCTCCACGAACTTCGTCGTATACGTCTTGTCCAATTCGATCCGGTCACGCACCGGCGCCACATTGCGCGAGTACTTGCCGAGGATGTTCAGCACGTTCTGCGCGCCTTCGGCTTTCATCAGACCGTCGCCGTTGAACATGCCGATCGAGTCACGGATCGACTGGACGTAGAGGTCCTTTCCGGCGTTCGCGTACTGCGGCGGCATCTTGGCGGCGATCTCCTCCGGGGTGTGCTGCTTGATCCACTGCAGCGTCTGCACGAAGGCCGCCGCCAGCTTGCGGACGATGTCCGGGTGCGATTCGACTGTCTCGCAACGCATGTACAGCGAGGTGGCCGGGTACAAGCCGCCGAGCGCCGCCCTGGTGCCCGCCTCGGTGCGCATGTCGACCAGGATCTCCGCCTCCCCCGAGTTCACCATCTGCGCCACCGTCGGATCGGTGGTCATGCCCGCGTCGATGCCGTTGTGGTTCATGCCCGCGATGAACGTCTGCCCCGCGCCGGCCCGCACCCTGGTGTAATCGGCGGTGGTCATGCCCTCGATCCCGGTGAGCGCCTGGGTCAGGAAGTCGGTCGACGACCCGAACGAGGTGACACCGAGATTGCGGCCGCGCAGATCGCGCACCGATTTGATGGTGGCGGTATCGGCCTTGGCGACCAACTCCACCTCACCGGGCACGTCGGCGAACTGCACCACCGAGGTGAGACACTGCTCCTTGGCCTGCAGGTCGACGGTGTGATCGTAGAAGCCGACCACCGCCTGCACATCGCCGGTCAGCAAGGCGGTTTCGGCGTTGGCGCCGGACTGCTCGCCGAGCAGCGAGACGTCGATGTCGTTCTTCTCGAAGAAGCCCAACTGTTTGGTGAGCATGGCGGGCAGGTAGATCACCTTCTCCAAACCGCCGACCATGATGGTGATCTGCGGTCGCCCGTCGGACATCGGGATGGTGCGCGACTCGCGGCATCCGGTGACCGTCAGCAGCGCCGCGACGGCGAGGACGACGATCGCGGAGTTCTTGATATATCTCATCGCTCAGATCCCGTGACTCGACTGTGCCTGCGACGGACGCCATTTCAGCAGCTTGCCCTCGGCCATACCGATCCCCCACTCCGCGAGCAGCGCGATCACCGTGATGATGATCATGCCCGCGTAGATGCCCGCCGAATCGAACGTGCCCTGGGCGTTGCTGATCAGCAGGCCCAAACCTTTACTGGCACCGGCATACTCACCCACCACCGCGCCGATCAAGGCGAAGCCGAAGGCGGTATGCAGGCTGGACAGGATCCAGGTGGTCGCGCTCGGCAAGACGATGGCGGTGAGCACCTGCCGCTTACCCGCGCCGAGGATGCGCGCGTTGTTGATGACGTTGCCGTCCACCTCCCGCGCACCGGTGAACGCGTTGAAGAACACCGCGAAGAACACCAGCACGACCACCGTCGCGACCTTCGAGCTGAGCCCGAGACCGAACCAGATGATGAACAGCGCCGCGAGCACGATACGCGGAACCGCGTTGAGCGCCTTGATGAACGGCGCGAGCACGTCGGCCCAGTACCGGCTGCGGCCGAGCAGGGTGCCGAGCACCACGCCCGCGACCGCGCCGATCAGGAAGCCGAGCACGGCCTCCTGCACCGTGGTGAAAATCTGCAGCCAGATCGACCCGAATTGCGTTCCCTCGGTGAACCACTCGACCAATCGTGCCCAGATCAGCGACGGCTTCGAGTAGAAGAACGGATCGATCCACAGGGTGGCGGTGAGCTCCCAGGAGCCGAGCCACAGCACGATCAGCGCGATGCGCAGGCCCCAGGTGCGCAGGCGCACGCGCCGGGCATTGGTGCGCACCCGCGCGAGGATCTGCTCCTCGGTCTCGTTCTCCGGCACCGGTGCCGCGGCGGCACCCTTCTCGAGGACGTTATGCGACACGGGAGGCTCCCTTGGCTCGAGCCGCCTCGACCTCGTCGCGCAGCGTTTCCCAGATTTCTTTGTAGATATCGCGGAACTCGGTGGTGAGTCGCACCTCTTCGACATTGCGCGGGCGCTGCAGCGCGACCGGGAAGTCGCCGCACACCGTCGCCGGGCTCGCCGTCATGACGATCACCCGGTCGGCGAGCACGATCGCCTCCTCCAGATCGTGGGTGACGAAGATGACGGCCGCGCCGGTGCCCGCCCAGACGCGCAGCAGTTCGTCCTGCATGAGCTGGCGGGTCTGCACGTCGAGCGCGCTGAACGGCTCGTCCATCAGCAGGATTTCCGGGTCGTTGACCAGGGTTTGCGCCAGCGCGACGCGCTTGCGCATGCCGCCCGACAGCTGATGCGGGTAGTAGGTCTCGAAGCCGGCCAGCCCGACCTTGTGCACCCACACCGAAGCCTGCTGCCGCGCATCGGCTTTCGACGCGCCCCGCAGGCGCGGGCCGAGGGCGACGTTGTCCAGCACTGTCTTCCACGGCAGCACCGCGTCCAGCTGGAACATGTAGCCGATGCCGTCCGGGATGCCGGTGACGTCCTTGCCACGCACCAGCGTCCGGCCCGCCGAGGCGGGTTCGAGGCCGGAGACGAGAGACAGGGTGGTCGACTTGCCGCAGCCGGTGGGACCGACCACGGCGACGAATTCGCCGGGGCGGACCGCAAGGTCGAGGTTCTGCACGGCGGTGTGGATGCCGCCACCGGTGCCGGGGAAACGCTTCGTCGCGCTCCGCAGCTCGATGAGTGGGTTGTTCATGGTTGTAGCTCCTGCGAATCGAGGTAGAGCGAACGTACGTGGGCCGGGTCACACCGCGGAGCTTGTGCGCACAAGCCGTGCAAAGTGCCGATTCGCTAGTTCTGCGCATTCTGCTCACGCCCGGCGCGGTGGTCTATGCTGCGCCAATGGCCACTGAGGGCGCGCGGGCCGTGCGATTGAGGACGCAGGTTCTGCTGTTGCAGATCGTGGTGGTCACCCTCACCCTCGGCGTCGCCTTCGCGGTTTTCGGCTACCTCAGCGATCAGCGGCTGCGCGACGGATACGGGCAGCGGGCACTGGCGATCGCGCGCACCGTCGCCGCCGACCCCGCGGTGCGCGACGAGGTGACCAGGTATGCGCCCGGTGCGATCAGCGCCGACCCGATGCTGCGTGCGCGGCTCGCCGCCGGGCCACTGGAACGGATCGCCGTCGACACGACGGAGCGGACCGGCGCCTTGTTCGTGGTGATCACCGACGACTCCGGGATCCGGCTGGCGCATCCGGACAAGACGCGGCTCACCGAGCATGTGAGCACCGATCCCTCCGGCGCGTTGGCCGGGCGCGAGGTGATCGCCGAGGAGCGCGGCACGCTCGGCGACTCGGTGCGGGCGAAAGTGCCTGTGCTCGGACCTGATTCGGCGCGCATCGTGGGCGCGGTGAGCGTCGGCATCTCCACCGAGGCGGTGCGCGATCAGTTGCTCGACGATTTGCGGACCGCTGGTTTGCTCGTCGGCGCCGCGCTGCTGGTGGGGATCGTGGGATCGATGCTGTTAGCGCGTCGTTGGCGCGGACTGACACTCGGACTGGAGCCAGCGGAACTCGCCGAGCTCGTGCGCGGCCAGGCGGCGGTACTGCACGGCATCGGGCGTGGCGTGCTCGCGGTCGATTCTTCTTGGCGCACAACGTTTGTCAACGACGAGGCGCGCAGGCTGCTCGGAATCGACGCGGAGATCGGACGACCGGTGGACGAGATCGGGCTCACGCCACGGGTACTGGAGGTTTTCCGCGGCCTCGACGAGCAGCCCGCGTCGGCGACGGTCGGTTCGCACATCGTCGTCGTCGCGGCGCGACCGGTACACCGGGACCGGCGTGATCTAGGTGCGGTGCTGACCGTGCGCGACCGGACCGACGTGGAGGCCTTGACCCGTCAGCTCGACGCGGTGCAGTCGATGAGCACGGTGCTGCGTGCGCAACGCCACGAGTTCTCCAACAAGATGCACCTGATCAGCGGGCTTTTGCACGGTGGGCGGACCGAGGAGGCGTCGCGGTCGATCGACGAGATGATCGGTGCGGGGCCGCTCGGGGCCGCCGCGCCCGGTATCGATGCCATCCACGACGCGTACCTTCAGGCGTTTCTCGCGGCGAAGGCCGCGCACGCGCGGGAGAGCGGCGTCGAACTGGTGCTCGGGCCGAACACCTGGGTGGACGGCAGCCTGGTCGATCCTGTCGATGTGACGACCGTGCTCGGCAATCTGCTCGACAACGCGATCGAGGCGGTGCGGGCCTCGGACAATCCGGTCAAGCAGGTGGAAGTCGAACTGGTGCAGGAAGACTCGACGCTGCACATCGTGGTGGCCGACAGCGGCGACGGTGTCGCGCCGGAGCTGATCGATGTGCTGTTCACCGAGGGCACCTCCACCCGGGACAGCCGCGATGTGCCCGGCGGACGCGGTGTCGGTCTCGCGTTGATCCGCCAGATCGCCCGCACGCACGGCGGCGACGTCCGGCTGGCCAGTCCGCGCGGCGACGCTCCCCCGCTGACCGGCGCCGAATTCAATGCCCGCATTCCCGAAGTGCTCGTAGACAGCAAGGTGTCATGGCCCCCTCAGATTTGACTGTTCTCGTCGTCGACGACGACTTTCGTGTCGCCAACCTGCACGCCGGAATCGTCGATTCCATCGCGGGTTTCGCCGTCGCGGGGACGGCCAACACCTTGGCCGCGGCACGTGCTGTGCTCGCGGCGGGCCCGGTCGACCTGGCTCTCGTCGACGTCTACCTGCCCGACGGCTCCGGCATCGACTTCGTGCGCGAATTACGCTGTGACGCAATGGTGCTGACCGCATCCACGGACAGCACGGCGGTCCGCGCCGCGCTCTGCGCCGGTGCGCTCGCCTTCCTCGTCAAACCCTTCCCGCACACCGAACTCGCCGCCCGGCTGGCCGCCTACGCCCGCTACCGCCGCATCCTCGGCACCCCGCAGGTGGACAACGCCCGCGTCGACGCGGCCATCCAAGCCCTCCGCCCGACCACCACCGCAGGCTCCCCCGCCGCCGTCGCCTCGCCCACCAAAGACCTTGTCCTGCATTCGATCCTCGAAGCGGGCCACCCGCTCTCCGCCGCCGAGGTGGCCACCGCCATCGGCATCTCCCGCGCCACCGCCCAGCGCTACCTCGCCACCCTCGTCGGCACCGGCACCCTCCGCATGAGCCTGCGCTACGGCAGCACCGGCCGCCCGGAACAGGAGTACTCGGCGGTTGCCGGCCGGGCCAGAACCGAGTGAGGATCACGCGGGGAAACGGCGCGCCCAGGGTTCGTGGCCGAGGCGGGCGGCGTCGATCACCGTGCTCAGCAGGCGGTCTCTATGCGGTCGACGCCGTCGAGGCCGCGTTGGCGACCGCGAGGTATTCGATGACCTGATGCAGATCCGGGTACAGCCGGTGCGCGAGCCTGCGGGACTCCTCGGTCGGCTGCACCAGGTCGGGGACGACGATGCAGCGCAGGCCCGCGGCGCAGGCGGCGCGGAGGCCGTTGGTCGAATCCTCCAGTGCGAGTGTCGTTTCCACCTCGCCACCGAGGGCCGCCATCGCCTTGAGGTAGGGCTCGGGGTCGGGCTTGCCCTTGGTCACGTCCTGCCGGGTCACCACCACCTCGAACCGGTCCGCGATGCCGGCCAGCTGCAGGTGGTGGTCGGCGCGCTCCCGCGACGACGACGTCGCGATCGCCTTGGGCACGCCTTGGGCGTCCAACGCGTCGAGCAGCGCCACCGCGCCGGGCTTGGTGGTCAGCCTGCCGCCGTCGACGAGCCTGCGCAGATGGACCTCGTGCAGGTCGAAGTACTCCTCCAGCGGGAATCCCCGCCCGTAGGCGGCCGCGGCGAGCGTGCGGCAGCGGTCGGCGGGCACGCCGATCATGCTGCGACAGAACTCGGGTGCCATCTCGTAACCGAGCTCGGCGCCCGCGCTGACCAGCGACTCCATCGCCAGGCTCTCCGAGTCGATGAGCAACCCGTCCATATCGAAAACTACTGCGCGAACCGGGCTTTCGGCGTTCACCCGTTGCTCCCTTCCGACTGCGGCGCCAACCGGCGCCGGACCGTGGCCTCGACACCGTCGCGCGTTATCTCGGCCAGGGCGTCACCGACCTGCCGTTGCACGTTCTCCAGTTCCGGTAGCGTGCCGAAAATATCGGTGCGCTGCAAGAACGCCTGCGCACAGCGGTGCGGATCGGCGTCGACCAGCACCGCGAGCGAGTCTTCCCTCGGGTCGATCAGCTCCATCACCGCGCCGGGGGCGTGGCTGGCGGTGAACCACCGTATCCACGCCGCGATCAGCAGGGTCGCACCGGGGGTGGGTCTGCCTGCGGCGATGTTGTCGCGCAGGGCGTCGACGACCCTCGGCATCATTTTGTCCGAACCGTTGCGGCCGATCCTCGTCATGTCCTGGGCAATGGCCGGATTGCGGAAGCGACGCATCAAATCGTCTACGGTCCTACGCAATTCGGGCGTCGACAGGGCCAGCGTCGGCCCCTGTTCGTCCAGCATGAACTGCCGCGCCAGCGCCGCGAGCGCCGGATCGGCGGTCGCCTCGGCGATGGTGCGGTGGCCCGCGACGCCGCCGAGGTAGGCGAGCAGCATGTGCGTGCCGTTGAGCAGCCGTAGCTTGGCCAGCTCGTAATCCTTGACGTTGGCGACGAATTGGGCGCCGCCTAGTTCCCACTGCGGGCGCTCGCCGTCGAAATCCTCGATCGTCCAGGTCATGAACGGCTCGGCCGATACCGGCGCGAGGTCCTCGATGCCGCCGAGCCAGTTGCGGGCCACCGCGGCGTCGGTGGGCGCGGTCGGCTGCACGATGCGGTCGACCACGCTGTTCGGGAACTGCACGTGCCTGGCGATCCACTCGGCGAGATGATCGTCGCGCAGCAGCGCGAAATCGATGACGGCGCGGCGCAGGGTGCTGCCGTTCGCGCACAGGTTGTCGCAGCTGATGATCACCGGTGGGGTACTGCCCCGCCGACGGACCAGCTCGAGACCCTGCGCGAGCATGCCGATCGGCGTGATCGGCTTGGTCGGGAACCGGACATCGTGGCGGACGCCCGGGCAGTCCACCTCCAACCGGCCGGTGACCGGCGAGACGCAGTAGCCGCTCGCGGTGACGGTGAGCGTGACGATCTTGACCCGCGGGTCGGCGATGCGCTGCGGCACGCCGATCAGGTCGGTCGGGGCGTGCACCGCCTCGGTGATCGAGCCGACCACCTCCACCCGCGCCGCGCCGTCTTCGTGCAGCAGCGTGGTGTACAGGTGGTCCTGCGCCCGCAGCGCGTCGACCACCGTCGGGCGGTTGATCGCGACGGCGGTGATGCCCCAGCGCGGATCGCCGGTCTGGTTCATCGCGTGCTGGGTGGCCAGGGCCTGGTGCGCGCGGTGGAACGAGCCGCAGCCGAGGTGCAGGATCCCGGTGGTCAGGCTGCGCGGGGCAAAGTCCGGCCTGGCGACCGAGACGGGAAGACGGGTGAGCATGTCGGTGGACAGGCGCGGCACCACCTTGCCCGGTATCCGGGACGTCAATTCTGTCCGAGTTTTCTTCGCCGTAATCAGCGGCACACGCATGTGCGGCCTCCGTTGGGTCTACAGAAGGGGCGATATAGAACGCCTTATCAGCATTGACTAAGCGACATTTCAAACGTAGGTGAGGTTGCCCAGTATTTCGACAGCAAACCTCAGATCGAGCAACTGAAGGCACGTTGCAGCAGGTCACTGGATGTATTGCAAATATTCCGTAAAGCTCCACCTCAGGGCCCATGAATTGGCGGCAACTAGCGGGAAGGCGCATCGCCGGAATGCCTATTCGTGACCTCTGTCACGCAGAGTTATTTCCGTTTCGACCGTTAGGAAACGTTTTAAGATTGCTCACAGATTTGCTGAGTAATTGCCGAAATCCGCGCGGAGAATACGGCGTAAACACCGCCGCCACGGATCGGTGCGACCCCGAGATGTGCTGCGGCGGACCTATTTCCGAATGGAAGGATCTGCGTCTCTGCCGCCTCGTCGGGCGGTTCGGCAGGCGAGGTCGTAAGCAAGACTAAGGTTGCTTCGCAGTTGCCGACGGGCCGTAGTGAGGCAGCGGCCACCCGACGTCCATCCCAGTCGGCCGTCATCACGGCATCGGCCATCCCTGCCATGACGGATTCGCGCGGCCGCGCACGACAGTCACGGCCCCGCACGACAGTCAGCGACGCCCGCCCGGGGCATGGCCGGAATTCCTGGGACGATCCGCTAGCGTCGAGGCATGACGCTCCAGGTCGCTGTTCTCGGGTACGGGTTGGCCGGGTCGGTCTTCCACGCGCCGCTGATCGCCGCCGACCCCCGGATGCGGGTGGCGGTGGTGGTCACCTCGTCGGCCGAGCGGAAGGCGCAGGCCGAACGGGAACACCCCGGCGTGCGGGTGGTCGCCACCGCCGACGAGCTGTTCGCGGATCTCACCGGGATAGATCTCGTGGTCATTGCCACGCCCAACCGCACGCATGCTCCGCTGGCCGGGCAGGCGCTGGAGGCGGGCCTGCCGGTCGTGGTGGACAAGCCGTTCGCGGTGTCGGTCGCCGAGGCCGAGGATCTGGTCGAGCGGGCCGAGCAAGCCGGGCTTGCCCTGACCGTCTTTCAGAATCGTCGCTGGGACGGTGACTTCCTGACCGTGCGCGCCCTCGCCGAGGCGGGACGGCTCGGGCAGGTGCGCCGCTTCGAGTCCCGCTTCGAACGCTGGCGTCCGGTGCCGAAGGGCGGCTGGCGGGAGGTGGGCGACGCCGCCGACGGCGCGGGGTTGCTCTTCGATCTCGGCAGTCATCTGATCGATCAGGCGTTGACCCTGTTCGGTCCGGTGCGATCGGTGTACTGCGAGCTGGATCAGCGACGTGCGGGCGTGCAGACCGACGACGACGCCTTTCTCGCATTGACGCACGGCTCGGGCGTGCGATCTCACCTCTGGATGAGTGCCGTTGCGCCGCAGCTGGGTCCGCGGTTCCGGGTGCTCGGCTCGCAGGCGGGCTACGTCAGCTACGGCTTGGATCCGCAGGAGAGTGCGCTGCGCGCCGGTCGACGCCCGGACGATGGCAAGCCTTGGGGCACAGTCGAATCCGAGCACTGGGGCGTCTTCGGTGCCGAGCCCGCCGTAGAACCGGTGCCCACCATCGCGGGCGACTACCCGGCCTTCTACGCCGCACTGGCCGCCGCTCTGCTCGACGGCGGGCCCGTTCCCGTCGACCCGCGCGATGCCGTGGCCACCCTGCGCGTGCTGGAATCCGCGCGCCGTTCCGCCGCCGACGGCGAGGTTGTCACAGCGTGAATCGGCGGCAACCCTAAGGCTCGACCCCTCAGTATTTGGACTGGCGACGCGCCGCACGGATCGATAACGTCGTCACTCGGTGCCGGCTGCGTGTGAGCCGGCCGCTCGGCTGAGGAGGAGATCCCCATGGGTTCAACGATTTTCGCGGTGTTCCTGCCGCTGGCCCTGGCCTTGGTGATGTTCGGGCTCGGCTTGACCTTGGCCGTCGACGATTTCGCCAGGGTACTGCGCTATCCGAAAGCGGCGGTGATCGCGCTGCTCTGTCAGATGGTGCTGCTGCCCGCGGTCTGCCTCGGGCTGATCTATCTGTTCCGCCTCGAAGGGGCGCTCGCCGTGGGCATGCTGCTGCTCGCCGCGTCGCCGGGCGGCCCGTCGGCCAACCTGTTCAGCCACATCGCGGGCGGCAACGTGGCGCTGAACATCACGCTCACCGCGATCAATTCGGTGCTCGCGGTGTTCACCATGCCGCTGATCGTCGCCTTCGCGTTCAGCCGCTTCATGGACGGCGACGGGTCGTTCGGGCTGCGGCCGGACAAGTTCGCGCAGGTGTTCGCGATCGTGCTGGTGCCGGTGGCGATCGGCATGTGGGTGCACCGCCGGTTCACCGCGTGGGCCGAGCGGATGCGCGGAAACGTCAAGTTCCTCTCGATCGTGGTGCTCGCGCTGGTCGTGCTCGCCGCCGTGGCGAAGAACTTCAGCACACTCACCGAGAACATCGGCAAGCTCGCTTCGCTGAGCCTGCTGTTCGCCGTGATAAGCCTCGCCGTCGGGTATTTCGTGCCGAGGCTGTTCGGGGTCGATGCTGATCAGGCGATCGCCTCGGCCATGGAGATCGGCATCCACAACGGTGCCATCGCCATCGCCATCGCGAGTTCGGTGCTGCACAACGGTGCGATGGCGGTGCCTGGCGCGGTGTACGGCGTGCTCATGAACATCCCCGCCGCGATCGCGGCCTTCCTGCTGGCCAGGTATGTGCGGCACGAGCGTTCGGCGCCGCTGTCCAGCGCGACGGCCACGTAGCCGACACGGCGACGCGGGCCCGGCGAAATCGGGCAACTGAACCAGACAGCGCGGCAAGCGGTAGGTAACCTTTCGATGTTCGACATTCGAAGGGAGCCGCATCGCGATGCGACCGCTCGGCGCAGACGATCCCACTCGGATCGGCGACTACCGGCTACCCGGCGTGCTCGGCGCGGGCGGCATGGGCCGGGTGTATCTCGGGCGCAATGCCGGAGGGCGGACCGTCGCGGTCAAGGTGATCCGGCCGGACCTGATCGGCGACAACGAGTTTCGGGTGCGCTTCCGCCGTGAGGTGGCCGCGGCGCGCCGGGTCGGCGGGCGGTTCACCGCGCAGGTGCTCGACGCCGACGTCGATGCGAACCCGCCGTGGCTCGCGACGGGCTACGTGGCGGGTTTCTCGCTGACCGAGGCGGTCGAGGAGTACGGGCCGTTCACCGAGAGCGCACTGCTGGTGCTCGCGCACGGGCTGGCCGAGGCCTTGGTCGCCGTGCACGCGGCGGGGCTGGTGCACCGCGACCTCAAACCGTCCAACGTGCTGCTCGCCCTCGACGGGCCGAAGGTGATCGACTTCGGCATCGCGCGGGCGATCGAGGACAGCCAGCTCACCACCACCGGAAAGGTCATCGGCTCACCGGGATTCATGTGCCCGGAACAGGTGACCGGTAGCCCGGTCGGTCCGGCGAGCGATGTGTTCGCGCTCGGCGGCGTGCTGGTGTTCGCGGCCACCGGGCACGGGCCGTTCGGGGTCGGCGAGATGGTGCAGATGCTGTGGCGGGTGGTGTACGAGGAGCCCGAGCTCGACGGGGTACCCGGCCGGGTGCGGCCGCTGATCCAGGCCTGCCTCGCCAAGGACCCCGCCGCTCGGCCGACCCCGGAGCGGATCATCGCCGACCTGCACGCCCTCGGCGTTCCCGGCCGTGGCGGTTGGTTGCCCGGTCCGGCGCTGGAGGAGGTCAGCAGGCGCGCAGTGCAATTGCTTGATCTGGACTCCGGGCCGTTCGATGTGCCCGAGACGCTCGGCAAGACGGACGTGGATTCGGCGCGCGCCGCCGACACGGTGGCCCAGGCCTTTCTAGACCCGAATGTGCGGGCCGCCACGAGTCTTCCCGGGTTCGGGCAGGTGGAACTCGCCCCGCGCACGTGGCGGCAGGATGCCGCCGAGCCGCCAGGCGCAGCGGGTCCGCCGGACGCGCGGCAGCCCTCGGTCCGCCCCGCACCACGCCCCAAGCGTCGCGCCGCACTGATCGCCGCCGCGCTCGCCCTGTGCCTCGTCGTCGCCGTCGCCGCCTTCGTGATCACCAAACAGATCGCCCGCGGCCCCGGTGGGTCCGCCACCCAATCCACCGACTCCCCAGGCACTCCCGCCGCCGACGTCCCGGACGCGTTCCTCGGCGAATGGAAGGGCGTCGTCGAGGACAAACTCGGTAGCTACGACATCGTCCTGACGCTCAACGAGGGAGCGCTCGGCACCGAGATCGGCAGCTCCGCCAACACCGGAAATGTCGTCGGCCTGAAATGTGGCCGAGCCGAGACACTCACGGACGCGTCGCCGGACACCCTCACGCTGACCGCCAGGCTCACCGAGGACGGCGGCGGCTGCAACGACGAAGGGGCGACAACCACCGTCCGGCTCCAGCCCGACGGCACGTTGTCCTACACCACTCACGGGGTACTCGGCGACATGACGGGAACCCTCACCAAAACCTCGTGACCCGCTTGTGCTACGAGGTTGCTGACGGAGTGGCAGACTGCGAAACATGGATGATGTCTCATCGACCCCGACCATCACCTGTGCGGGACGCGTTCGGTCCCAGGCCGAGGCGCACCAGCGCGCGGGACGGCTGGCGGCCGCACTCGCCGAGGCGGGCGTGCGGCCAGGGAACCGCGTGGCGATCATGGTCCGCAACGACATCGAGTTTCTCGAGGTGTCGTTGGCCGTCGCGGCGTGCGGAGCGAACGCGGTGCCGATCAATACGCGCTGGCAGGTGCCCGAGGTCGCGCACGTGCTCGGCGACAGCAACGCCTGCCTGGTAGTCGCGCACACCGAGTTCATCGACATCATGGAACGTGCTGTGCCGCAGGAGGATACGGCCATCGTCGAGATCGCGATGCCGCGCGAGCTGCTCGCCGAGGCCGGCCTCGACGCGGCACTGGCCGAGCCGACCGGCAGGCATCCGACCCTGGAGCAGTGGATCGACAGCCACCCCGAGCCGCTGGGCCGCATCGAGGGCACACGCGACGATTCCACCGGATTGATCTACACGTCCGGCACCACCGGACGCCCCAAAGGCGTACTGCGCGAACGGATGACGCCGCACCAGTGGTTGACAATCGCGGGCAGCGCGGCCAAGCGGCTCGGGCTCACACCAGGCGGGCAAGCGGTGATCCCCGGACCGCTGTATCACGCCAGCCCGAACGGGATCGCGACGCTGGCGATGCGGGTGGGCACCAACCTCACCATCATGACGCGCTGGGATGCCGAACAGTTTCTGCGGCTGGTCGACGAGCGCCGCATCAATCAGGCCAAGGTCGTGCCGACCATGCTGTCCCGGCTGTTGTCGCTGCCCGAGGACGTGCGCAACCGCTACGACGTATCCAGCCTCACGCACATCATCCATTCGTCGGCGCCGTGCCCGCCGGCGGTGAAACGGGCCGCGATCGACTGGTTCGGGGAGGCGCTGATCGAGTACTACGGCTGCGCCGAGGCGGGCACGATTACCTGGATCTCCGCCGAGGAGTGGCTCGCGCACCCCGGTAGCGTCGGCCGTCCGGCCGACGGCGCGGCGGTGGTGGTCGTCGACGACACGGGGGCGCCGCTGCCCACGGGCGAGACCGGTCAGGTGTTCGTGCGCGGCGCCGATTACTGGCCGCGGTTCCGCTACCTCCACGACACCGACGAATCGGCGAGTCCGGTACCGGGTTTCCTCGCCGTCGGCGACCGCGGCTACCTGGACGACGAGGGGTTCCTCTATCTCACCGGGCGGTCCAGCGAGCTCATCATCTCCGGTGGGGTGAACATCTACCCCGCCGAGATCGAGAACGCGATCATGGCGCTCGACGGCGTCGAGGATGTCGCGGTGTTCGGCATCCCGCACGCGGGTGATCTCGGCGAAGCCGTTGCCGCGCAAGTCGTTCCGCGTCCCGGTGCGGAGCTCACCGAGGAAGGCATCCGCGCCGCGCTTGTCGGGCAGCTCGCCTCCTACAAGGTGCCGACGGTGCTGCGGATCGTGGCCGAGCTCCCCCGCGACGATGCCGGGAAGATCTCCAAGCGCCGGCTCCAGGCCGAGATGTCGGCCGCTGGTTGAGGCGCGCCCGGTGCGCCGGTAACCGTTAGAGTGCGGCGGTGGACAGAGCCGAATGGGTCGAGCGTGGCACCTCCATCGTCGACCGCCTGACGACAACCCAGACCCAGCCGCCGTGGTGGTTGGTGGCAGGCGCCGGGGTGGTGGCGCTCGTACTGGTCGGATACACCCCGCTGTGGCGGTTCACCCGCAATATCGTGACCATCGCGCACGAGGGCGGGCACGCGCTGGTCGCGTTGCTCACCGGGCGCAGGCTCAACAGCATCCGACTGCATTCGGACACTTCGGGTCTCACCGTGTCGAGCGGAAAACCCTACGGGCTCGGCATGATTCTCACGACGATGGCGGGCTACCCCGCGCCGCCGCTGCTCGGACTCGGGTTCGCCGCGCTGCTCGGCGCGAGCCGGATCACGCTGATGCTCTGGACCGCCATCGCGCTGCTGGCCGGGGTGTTGATCATGACGCGCAATATCTACGGCATGCTGACCGTGTTCGCGGTCGGCGCGACCGTGTTCGCCGTGTCCTGGTTCGGCACCGACACGCTCCAGGCGGGCTTCGCCTACCTCGGCGCCTGGTTCCTGCTGCTCGCAGGCGCGCGCCCGGTGCTCGAACTGCAGCGCGGACGCTCTCGGCAGCTGCGCAGCCGCTACCAGCAGGACGTGGCCTCCGACGCCGACCAGCTCGCCCGGCTCACCCACCTGCCCGGCCTGCTGTGGGTCGGGCTGTTCGGTGTGGTCGCGGTGGGTTCGTTGCTCATCGGCGCGGGGCTGCTGATCTCCGATATCTCCGGGGTGTGTCTGCCGAGTCTCTCGGGCGGGACCTGCACGTGACCGGTTTCCGGATTGCGGTGGTAGCCGCGTTGCTGCTCGGCTGCGCAACTCTGTTCGGCGCGGGCCAGGCCACCGCGGTCGACACAGCGTGCGGCACTCCGTTGTCGCCTGCCGAAAGCTCCTCGATCGTCGACCTTTCCGATACCAGTTCGCTCACCGGTTCGTCGTTGGGGCAGCTGGAACAGGCCGTCGAACAGCATCGGCAGCTCACCGAGATCCTCGTTCGGCACCGCGATCTGCGGGGCGTCTTCGCGCTGGGACTCGATGCGGTGGAACAGGCTGCGGTCATGCCGTTGCAGCGCGATCCGACCGCCTTCGCCGATCCCGAATGGGCGCACCGGATCAGCCTCGATCTGCTGTCGCGGTTCCTGCGCAACGTGCATGCCGAATTCACCGGCGCGCCCGCTGATCCGCAGTGGTCCCACTACTTCAGCCTCGCTCGCCGCTGCGACCTGTCCCCCGCGCGGGTGGCGATGGCCGGGTACAACGCGCACCTCTCCGTCGACCTCTCCTACACGGTGGCTGCGGTCGGCAGCACGCCCGCGAACGCGCCCGACTACTTCAAGCTCGTCGACTCGATCGCGCAGCAGGGCTCGTTGATCATCGAATCGACCAAGGAGATCTATCACGGCGATCTCGGACCGCTGTGGCGGTTCTACTTCGTCGGTGAAGGGCTCGACCAGGTATTCGGCGCGGGTGTGGCCACGCCGCAGCTGCTGCGACTGGCCGATGCGAGTGCCAACGTGGTGATCTTCGGGAACGGACTCGCCTTGGCCGACCCCGTTCTCGCGACCGCGGCGCGCGTCGAGATCGACGCGCTGTGGCGCAGCGCCGACGTGGCCTTCGAGGTGCTCGCTCGAGTCGGTGGGCTCTAGCGGGTTTAGCTTCGCGTTTTCGCGGCACGCCTACTCCTGGGACGAATGAAAGGAGTAGTCGGCATGTCGGACGAATTGAATGGGACGCGCGTACTGATCATCACGTCGAACACGGGTGTAGAGCGCGATGAGCTGCTGGTACCGCAGCGGGAGCTGAAAGAAAAGGGTGCCACCGTCGTGCATGCCGCGCCCAAGAACGAGCAGGTGCAGACGTTCGAGCACGACACCGAGAAAGACGTCACCGTGCAGCCGGACTCGGCGTTCGACGACGTCGAGGTCGATGACTACGACGTGCTGGTGGTGCCCGGCGGCACGGTCAACGCCGACAAGTTACGTGCCGAAGACCGCGCGGTCGAACTGGCCAAGGGGTTCGCGGCCGCGGGCAAGCCGATCGCCGCAATCTGTCACGGGCCGTGGTTGCTCGTCGAGGCCGAGCTCACGCCGGACAAGACGATGACCTCGTACTTCTCGCTGCGCACGGATGTGAACAACGCCGGTGGACGGTGGGTCGATCAACCGGTGGTGCGTTCGGCGGAGAACGGTTGGGCGTTGATCACCTCGCGCAACCCCGACGACCTCCCCGACTTCTGCGGGGCGATTGCCCAGGAGTTGACGGCGAAGGCGTAGCGCGCGGGTCGCGGCGTCACCCGCCCAGCGCCGCCGACGTTTCGCGGGCCAGCTCGGCCGGATCCTCGGTCGCGTCGACCGTGCTGCCGCGCTCGTCGTCGGCCAGCGGCTCGAGGGCGGCGAGCTGGGAGTCGAGCAGGCTCGACGGCATGAAATGTCCGGTGCGGTCGGCCATTCGGCGCGCGAGTTCCTCGCGGGGCGCGGCCAGATGCAGGAAGAACGCGGTGGGTGCGGCCGCGCGCAGCCGGTCACGGTAGACGCGTTTGAGTGCCGAGCAGCTGATGACGCCGCCTCGGTCGCCGCGTTCGGCCAGCCACGCGGCGACCGCGTCCAGCCAGGGCCACCGGTCGGCGTCGTCCAGTGGGATGCCGGCCGCCATCTTCGCGACGTTCGCCTCGGGATGGAAGTCGTCGCCCTCGGCGTACTCGACGCCCAGTTCGGCGGCCACCGCGCGGCCGACCGTCGACTTGCCGGATCCCGACACCCCCATCACCACGACGAGAGGCAGGTCTCGCTCCGGCACATCGGCTCCTTTGCTAGTTGCGCACCGTGGTACGCCATGTCCGAACCGACATTAGCGTGGGCGTGACCGGTCTGGTCGGGCACGTCGGTACTGATAGAGCTTCAGCGAGGCATCATCGCGTTGCCGCGGCGATCAGTTCGGCGATCGTGCGGCGGGTGTCGTCATCCACCGGCAGCAGCGGCGGTCTCGGGTCGCCTGCGTCGATGCCCAGCGAACGCAGCCCCGCTTTGACGGTTCTCGGTAGTCCGTCGCGGGTCAATGCGGTGAGCAACGGCTCGAGCCGATCGAAAAGCTTTGCTGCCGAATCCGTTTCGCCAGCCCGCAACAACCGCCACACCTCGGTGATCTGCTCGGGCACCAAACATGCTGCCGCCGTGCACCATCCCGCCGCACCGGCGCCGAACGCCTGCAGCGCGAGCCGGTTACTGCCGTTGAAGAACGGCACGCTCGCCCCACCGAGTTCCGCGATCCGGCGCATCCGCGCGATGTCACCGCTGGACTCCTTGATCATCGTGATGTTGTCCACGCCCGCAACGAGATCCACCAGGAACTCCGGCGACATGTCGATGCCGCTGGTGCCGGGATTGTTGTACGCCATGACCGGCAGCGCCACCGCATCGGCTACCGCGGTGAAGTGCCTGCGCAGTTCGTTGTCGGTCAACCGCCAGTACGCGACCGGCAACATCATCAGCGCCGTGGCGCCCAGCCGTTCGGCGAGCCGGGCGCGGGCGATCGTTCCCGCCGTGGTCAACTCCGACACCCCGACCACCGTCGGCACCCGCCCGTCGACCTGCTCCACACAGATCGATGCGACCGCCGCCCACTCCTGGTCGTCGAGGTAGGCGCTCTCCCCCGTACTGCCCAGCGGCGCAACGGCATCCACTCCCGCCTCGACCAGGCGATCCACCAGCGCCCGCAGCACTGGCTCATCGACCTTGCCGCTGTCCGCACTGAACGGCGTCACCGGATACGCCACGATTCCCGAAACAGACTCGCTCATCGACACTCTCTCCAATCCTCGCCCTCATCATCGCCCCACCGCCCCCGGCCGTACCGGATGGAAACGTCCTCGGGCACCATGGTGATCATGGACTTGCGCATCTTCACCGAGCCGCAGCAGGGTGCGAGCTACGACACGTTGCTCACCGTGGCCAAAGCCACCGAGGACCTGGGATTCGACGCGTTCTTCCGGTCCGACCACTACGCCGCGATGGGCGGCGCGGATGGCCTGCCCGGCCCCACCGACGCCTGGATCACCCTCGCCGGGCTGGCCAGGGAGACCAAGCGGATCCGCTTGGGCACGCTGGTGACCGCCGCGACCTTCCGCCTGCCGGGGCCGCTGGCGATCCAGGTGGCCCAGGTGGATCAGATGTCGGGCGGCCGGGTGGAGCTCGGGCTCGGCAGCGGCTGGTTCGCCGAGGAACACGCCGCCTACGGAATCCCGTTCCCCGCAGACAAATTCGCCAGATTCGAGGAGCAGCTCGCGATCATCACCGGCCTGTGGTCGACCAAGCCGGGTGACAAGTTCGACTTCGACGGCGAGCACTACCAGCTGACCAACTCCCCCGCGCTGCCGAAGCCGGTGCAGGATCCCGTGCCGGTGCTGATCGGCGGCCACGGCGCGACTCGCACGCCGCGGTTGGCCGCGCAGTACGCGACCGAGTTCAACATGCCGTTCTCCTCCCTCGAGGACAGCGCCGCCCAGTTCGGCCGCGTCCGTGCGGCCGCCGAGGCGCGCGGACGCCGGGCCGACGACCTGGTCTACTCGAACGCGCTCGTCGCCTGCGTCGGCGCCGACGATGCCGAGGTGGCGCGGCGGGCCGCGGCGATCGGGCGCGAGGTGGACGAACTGAAGACCAACGGGCTGGCCGGTTCGCCCGCCGAGGTGGTCGACAAGATCGGCCGGTACGCCGAGATCGGCACCCAGCGGATCTACCTGCAGATTCTGGACCTCACCGACCTCGACCATCTCGAACTGATCGCCGAACAGGTCCAGGCCCAGCTCTGACCCCGGCGGGAATCGGACACCCCATGGAGACCGGACAGCCGAGCCGGACGGCCCTCGCCACCGCGCACGCCCGCGCCTACCACCAGATCGCACCCGAGCCGCGGGTGCTCACCGACCCGTTGGCGGCGGCGATCGCCGGTGTGCGTGCCGAGGAACTGAGCGAGGCGGCAATCGCCGCGCCCGGCGAATCGAGTGCTGATGCCGGGCTGCCACGGCTACGCCGACTGTGGGTGGCGGGGCGGTCCCGCTCGGCCGAGGACACCATCGCCGACGCGGCGGCGGATGGGGTACGGCAGGCGGTGATCCTCGGAGCCGGCTTGGACACCTTCGCCTACCGCAACCCGCATGCCGGGCTACGCGTGTTCGAGGTCGACCATCCCGCGACGCAGGCGTGGAAGCGCGAACGGTTGGCGCAGGCGGGGATCGAGGCCCCTGCTTCGCTCACCTTCGCGCCGGTCGACTTCGAAACCGCCACGCTCGCCGACGGTTTGGCGGCAGCGGGCTTCGCACGCGACGAGCCGGCGGTGTTCGTCTGGCTCGGCGTGGTGATGTATCTGGCCCGCGACACCGTCCGGGCGACGCTGCGCTATCTCGGGGACCAAGCGCCACCGGTGCGCTTGGTCGCCGACTACCTCTGCCCGCCGTCGGCCGCCGCACCCGAGTATCGGGCGGCGCTCGAGGCCAGGGCGGAACGCGTCGCGGCCCTGGGCGAGCCGTGGCGGAGTTACTTCACCGCCGCCGAGATGACGACGGAACTGCGTGCCGCAGGCTTCACCGAGGTGGACGACCACAACGCACCAGACCTGCTCGCGGACTACGTCGGCCGAGCCGAGCTCGGCCCGGACCCCGAGCTATTGCACGCCCGTATCGTCCGCGCCATCCGCAGCTGAGCAGTGCGCGAGGGCGCCTGGTCGCTCATCGGTCAGGTGACGAAGCCGCGAATCGGCAAGGGCTCGGGTGGCAGTCCACTACGCCGCGGCGCCGGCAATGAGTTCGCTGAGGGCTTCGGGCGCACCGAGCATGGCCGCGTGACCGGTGGGGACCTCGATGGTGGTTGCGTTCATGCGGGCGGCCATGAAGCGTTGGCCTTCGATGGGAATCATCTGGTCGCGGGTGGCCAGGGCGTAGTGGCTCGGCAGGAACTTCCAGGCGGGTGAGCCGGCCGGCTCGAGCATGGCGGCCAAGGCCAGCGGGCGCTGGGTCGCGGCGAGTACCGCAGCGGTGCCGGGGTCGGTATCGGGTGCGAAGACGGTGTGGAAATGCGCCGGGTCGATGGTGAGTTCGATGTTGGGCGGGCCTTGCGGGTCGGGGCCGGGCAGCGGGCGGGCCTGGGTGATGTGCTGGGCCGCGCCGCCGAACTTCTCATCGAGCGCTGCGGCGGTCTCTCCCTCGTCGGGGGCGAAAGCGGCGAGGTAGACCAAGCCGGTGACCGACTCGACACCGGTGGCGGCCTCGGTGATGACCGCCCCACCGTAGGAGTGACCCACCAGCACTATCGGGCCCTCGACAGCGTCCAGCACGGATCGCAGGTAGTCGGCGTCGTGGCGTAGGCCGCGCAGCGGGTTGGCGGCGGCGAGCACGGTGTGGCCACGGCGAATCAGGTTGGCGGCGATGGAGTTCCAGCTGCTGGTGGCATCGGCGAAGGCACCGTGGACGAGAACGATGGTTGGTTTGCGCATGGGAAGTAGCCCTCTTCTAGGGATGAAACGGGGAAGGGATTCGCGGGACTTCTCGCCACAGATGTTTATGTTGTTAACATAAGGATCAATGGGAACACTGTCAACATTTGAAGGTAGGGTGCGTGCACATGGCAGCATCGGCGCGAAAGGGTTATCACCACGGGGATTTGTCGAATGCGTTGGTGGAGGCGGCGATCGAACTGGCGCGCGAGGGCGGGCCGGAGGCGATCGTGTTACGTGAGGCCGCGCGGCGCGTTGGCGTCTCGGCAACCTCGGCGTATCGGCACTTCACGAACCACCATGACCTGATCCTCGCGGTGAAAGCCTATGCGCAGCAAGAGCTTACGCGAGCGATGGCGACCGAGCCGGTGGCTTCCGAGACCGATGCGGGCGCGCGGGCGCTAGCGCGGTTGCACGCGCTGGGCCGAGGGTATGTGCGCTTCGCCCAGACCGAGTCGGGGTGGTTCCGGGCCGCGTTTACCCGCGAGGTTCCGACCGCCGTGTCCTCGGAGTCGTTCCGATTGCTGTCGGATGCGCTCGATGGGCTGGTGGCCGCCGGAGTATTGCCTGCGGCGCGGCGGGCCGGTGCCGAGACGCCGGTATGGGCGACTATTCACGGGATCGCCACGCTTCTGGTCGACGGCCCGCTGGCTTCGCTGCCCGCAAGCGAGCAGACGGAGACCGTAATGCGGACCCAGGAGTTCATCACCCGCGCACTCATGGGATAGCCCGGCGATCGGGTCAGTGGCGGCGGTCGCGGTGACGTTCACGGCGGCGCAGCTCGCCCTCGTCGAGGCTGCGCGCACCCTGCGGATCGGTGATGAGCACGCCGCCCCAGACGACCCGACCCGTCACCTGCAGCAGCGGCCTGCCGGGGTCCCCGCGATGCTCCCCGGCGACGGTGACTCCGGCACCGTTGGCGGCGAGCTCGTTCGCATCGACCGCCCAGTCCGCGGGCACGATCAGGGTCACCTTGCCCGCCTGGCAGCTCACCCGGACCTCAACCTGCCGATGCGGGCAGTCGGCGGCGGTGAAGTCCAGCAGGACCGAGCCCATGGTCGAGGTCACGCTGATCGAATCCGGGACCTGCCAGCGGCCGGTACGCGAGACCGAACCCCACATGGTGGTCAGCGTCAGCGGCGGAATAGTGGACATGAAAAGCTCCTTGTCGAACTGGTTGCACTACAAAGGAATTGGCGATTCACGCGGTTTGCATGCCGCGTTCATGGGCACTGATCCGGGCCCGGCCGGAGCGGTCGTAGAAGCTGGTGAGCGCAATCCCGGCCGCCAGTCCGGCCACCAGCCACACCGTGACGGCGAGCACGCTGCGGGTCAATGTCGTTGCGGGCGTGTCGAACACGAGGTCCCGGACACCGTCGGTGATGTAGCGCATGGGCAGCACCTCACCCAGCCAGCGGAACGGCGCGGGCAACAGCTCGGGTGGGTAGGCGCCGCCCGAGGACGGCACCCCGAATACCACCAGCAGCACCGTCGCCAGCAGTGCTCCCGGCGAACCGAACACCGCGAGCAGCACCAGCGGCAGCACGCCGGCCGTCGCCACGGCCAGTACCGAGAACGCCCACAAACCCAGTGGTGCGACGGTCGGCATGCCGAGCCCGATCACCGCGACGGCTTCGATCACCGAGGCCGCGACCACCGCACAACCCGACATCAGCGCGGTCTTGGCGAGCAAGGTCTGCACCCGCCCGATCGGCAACGGGGCGTGGGTGGCCCGGGTGTGCAGAAACTCTCGCGGCGTGAAGCCCAGCACCCCGTCGACGCCGGAGTGCAGCAGCTGCGCGATGAGGAATCCGGTCAGGATCAGCACCAATGTGTAGTAGAAGGCCGCCATTCCGCCTGCGGTGTGTGCGGGCGCGGGAGCCAGCGGCACAGTCACCACGGTGAGCGGATTCGCCAAAAGCACTCGCGCCGGGCCTGATTCGGCAACGCCGCCCGCAGGCAGCTTGGCGACGAGTTCGGTCCCCGTGGCTCGCGACAGCTGTGCCAGCACCTGCTGGGCCACCCCTGTCGCCGTGCCTGTCGCCGCGGGGCCCGCGATCGGATTGGTCAACAGCGTGACCGTGACGGGCGCTGACGGCTGATTCGGATCGGTCGAAGCCGCAAGGCGCGCACTGAAATCCGCCGGAACGATCACCGCGGCGTAACCCTCGCCGAGCGAGAGCAACCGCCGGGCCTCGTCCTCGCTACCGGCGAAGATCCACTGCGCCGCAGCCGAAGCAGGCCCGGACCGCACCTGCTCGGTGAGAACCGCTGCGGCCGAACCATTCCCGGCCGCAGCATCGGCGTCGACCCACACGATCGGGATCCGGCTTGCGGGTGCATCGGTGTCCAGCACGCCACCCAGATAACCCAACGACAACACCAAACCCAGCACCGCACCGAACACGGTGAACACCCAAATCTTCGGACTACGCAACAACGCCGTGGCACGCATCGTGATCCCACTTCTCCTCGATCAGCGCTCGCGGGAAGCGGGCAGGTCCGGCCCGGTCCGCCGAGCGATGCGAACACCGTCAACATAACGGACCATGTGAACGGCGTCAACATGTAGCAAACCCGTGCTATGCGGCCATGTTGTCGGCGGCTACAAAGTAGTCAACAACTACACTTCGGGCCATGACAGAGAGCCCCGGCCGATGAGCTTCCGTTCGCGCTCTTATCACCACGGCGACCTGCGCGCGACGCTGCTACAGCGGGCCGAGGTGACGCTGCGCGAATCCGGGGTCGATGGGCTGTCGTTGCGGCAGCTCGCCCGGGATGCCGGGGTCAGTCACGCGGCGCCGAGTCGGCACTTCCGGGACAAGCAGGCGCTGCTCGACGCGCTGGCGTTGAGCGGCTTCGAGCGGCTCGCGCAGGTCTACCAGGGTGCGGCGGGGACGGGGACGTTCGCGGAGCGGCTGCATGCGATAGCGCGGGCTTATCTGTCGTTCGCGATCGAGAATCCGGAGTTGCTCGCGGTGATGTTCGCGCGCAAGCACAGTCCCGATTCCGGCGCGGAGATGACTGCCGCGGTGGCTCAGGCTTTCGCGGTGCCGATGGCGACGATTGCCGAAGGGCAGGCGCGTGGGGAGGTCGCGGCCGGTGATCCGATGCGGATCGGCCTACCCGCCGTCGCGGCGCTGCAAGGTCTCGCCACGTTCGTCGGCTCGGGATTCCTTGGCGCGGAGAATGTGGACGAACTGCTGACCGACACCATCGCCCAACTCATGGCCGGGCTGCGACCTCGCGACTGACGTCTCGCAGCCCGCTGCGGGTCAGACGGTGGACGGCACCCTGGTCAGCTGCTCGGATACTTCCCACAACCGACGTGCCATTTGGATGTCGCTCGCCGCGGCGGTCCGCCCGACCAGGGTAGGGTGGCCGCGGTATTCGAACAGGCCGTCGGGCCCGACGTAACTCGCAGGCGGCAGATCCTGACTGGCGGCGTAGAGGATGGGTAGCGCGCCGGTGGCCGCGTCCTGGGCCAGCAGTTTGTTGCCGAGGTGCATGACGCCGCCGAGCAGTCGGTTGCCCGAGTGGCTCTGCAGGTTCGTCGCGGCCCAACCGGGGTGTGCGCTGTGCGCGCGGAGCGATCCGGCAGCCGTCAGCCGGCGCTGCAGTTCGAGGGTGAACAGGAGATTGGCGAGTTTTGACTGGGCATACGCGCCCGCCGCGCTGTAGTGCCGGGTTTCCCAGTTGAGGTCGTCCAGGTCGATGGTGCCGCGCCGGTGGGCCTGCGAGGACACGGTGACCACGCGGTCGGTGGTATGCGGCAACAGCAGGTTCGTCAGCGCGAAGTGGCCCAAATGGTTTGTGCCGAACTGACTTTCGAATCCGTCCTTCGTCCGCCCCTCGGGGACGAGCATGATGCCCGCGTTGTTCACCAGGACGTCGATATCGCCGGTCCATTCGTCGACGAAGCGCCGGATCGAGGCCAGGTCGGCGAGGTCGAGGGCGCGGACTTCGGTGTCGCCCGCGATCTGCTCGGCCACCTTGCGGCCGCGCGCGACATCGCGCACGGCCAGCACGACATGGGCGCCCACGCGCGCGAGTTCCCGCGTGACCACCAGGCCGAGCCCGCTGTTGGCGCCGGTGACGACGACTCGGCGCCCAGCGAAGGAAGGTAGATCGCTCGATGTCCATCTGGTATCGGTCATACTCGCCAATGTAGGCGTTGCCTACAAAGTAGTCAACGCCTACATTTACTACGAGCTCCGGCTAACCGCCGTCGTCACCCCAGTGGCCTGTTGGTCGGCAGGTTCACGAAGCTCGGCGCAGCCGGATCCAGGTGCAGGGACTGCGGTTTGAGTTCGGTGTTGTTGAGCATGGGCCGGAAAGGCAGGCCCTTGGGCGAGTTTCCGGCGAAGACGTCTACGCGTAGTCGATGTCCGGGCTGGAGCACGGCTTGGATCGGGATGACCGCGATGTCGAGGGCGACGGGTTCGCCGGGCACCACCGGCAGCAGGGTGTCGAGGGTGATCGGGTTGTAGGGGGCGGTGTAGTCGCCGTTGGGTGAGCGGGTGCTCTTCGCCTCGTCCACGGCACGCATCGACGCAGTGAGCTGTCCGGTGCTCAGTACGGTCGAAGTCCCCTCCGGGGCAACGTCGTTCACGGTGACCGCCCAGTATCCGTCGGACGCGTCGTGCACGGTGTTCAGGTGCACGTTGATCGGGCCGGAGAGGGTGGTCCGTTCGGTGACCGGCGCGCTGGTGAAGGTCAGCGCGTTGCGTTCGGCGATGCGAGAGTCCTTGGCGCACATGTCCAATACCGCGGTGATGCCCGCGGCACCCTGGGCGGTGTCGCGTGAGCAGACCGCGGTGAGGCCGGGTGCGACGGTGAGCGTGCGCGGTGCGTCGGGCTTTGTGGCGGACAGGGATCCGTCGTGCACGCTTTCGGCTGTGCCGCTGGGCGCCGCGGACAGGTAGACCCTTCGATGCGTCACATCGGTCTGGGGGAACTGTTTCATGGTGACCCAGCCGCCGCCCTGCTCCCAGACGGTCACCGGGCCGAACCTGTCGATGCCGTGATCGATGTCCTTGAGCCACTTGTCGAACCAGACGCGCTGCAAGACGTCCAGTCGCGCGGGGGCGCCGGGCGCGCCGGTGCCCGCGCCGGGATTTGCGTGATAGGTATCGCCGACCAGCAGTCGCTTCTTCTCGGCAGGTAACGGAATCGCGTTGAAGAGTGTGGTGGCACTGTTGGCGAAGATGTCGTGCCAGCCGCCATAGACGAAGGTGGGCACCGTGATTCGTTCCGGATGGCCCAGAATGGCCTGCCGGAAGTCGCTGTCGTCGTCCAGCGCGGCCGCCAGCGTCTGCGGAATCTGGTCGAGCGACGGCGTGAGCAGCGCCTGGGTCAGCAGGTCGACGTTGGTGGACGGTTCGGCAAGGCGGTCGCTCAACCATCGCCAGTCGAAGGTGCCGTCGAGCATCGAGCGCACGTTCGGGATCAGCTTCGACTGGTTCACATTGCTCAACCAGAGCGGCAGGAAGGTGGTGCCGACACCGCCGCCGGGGGCGACGACATCACGCATCAGGTCACTACCCGGCTCGACCGGAAAGATGGCTTTCAGTGCGGGCGGGGCGTTTTCGGCCGCGCGGAGCTGGTTGATCCCGGCGTAGGAACCGCCGCTCATGCCGACCTTGCCGCTCGACCACCGCTGGGCCGCCGCCCAGTCGAGCACCTCGCGGGTGTCCTGCTGTTCGCGGGCGCCGAGGGTGTCCCAGGCGCCCTGAGAGAAGCCGGTGCCGCGCACGTCGGCGACGACCAGCGTGTAGCCGCTGCGAATCAGCTTGCGGTCGAGGCCGAGTACGGTCTGCACGGTGCCGCCGTCGAGCGCATGGAGCAGATCACCGAAGCCGCTGATCGGCGTCCCCGACAAATTCATCCGGCGCAGCGCGTCCAGCACGAGCGGCTGCAGGCCGGGCGCGACCAACGCCGAGTCGACCAGGTTCGCGATCAGTTTGGTGTACGGCGTGAGGTTCACGATGGTCGGCAGGGGCCGCTGTTCCACCACGCCGTTCGCGTCCATCGGGCGGTACACGTTCGCCTTGAGCACCACGCCGTCGCTCATCCGGATCGGCACATCCCAGTCGATGTGCACGTCGGCATACGGCTGCGGGCCGTCGTGTAGCGCCGTCCAGCGTTCGCTGTTGGTGCCGGGGTGTGCCGTAGCCGAGCTCGCCGCAAATCCGCCGCCAACCACTACCATCGATAGCACCGTTGCCAATCGAGCCGCGCGGACAAACCGTTGTGCCACTTGCTGCCCCGAAAGCATCCTTCTCCTCGACCGATGTGCCGCTTGTTGATTGGGCTCCGCAATACCGAGGCACAACATAGCAATCTGTTCGCAAATGTCCGGGAGGTACGGCCCGGCCGGTTTGTCGGATTGTCGCGCGGCCGCTATCCGGTTGTGCGATATCGCATTTGCCCGAATTCGAGGCGAAGATACCAAGCGGTTGGGTTTAAGAATGTCACCGTGCCGACAGTGCCGTGCGGCTCAGTCGCGCCGTTGCGCGCAAAGCCGCGCGGGGTGCTACGGCGGGGCTTACCTTGGTGGGCATGACGCCGCTGCAGCGCTATATCGCGGAAGAAATCGCCGCCGATCATGCCGACGGCCTCTTGAATCGCCGGGAGGCGCTGCGCCGCCTCGGCCTACTCGGTGTCGGAGTTCCCGCGGCGGCCGCCTTGCTCGCCGCCTGTTCGAGCGGGGACAACGAGCAAGCCGTCACCTCGCAACCGCCCTCCCCCACAACGACATCCGCACCGCCAGGGTCCGGTTCGGCGCGGCCGACCACGCCGATTACCTTCCCCGGCCCGGACAATCGTGAACTACAGGGAGCGTGGGCGGAGAGTCCGGAGCCTCGCGGTGGCGTATTGGTCATCCATGAGAACAAGGGCCTCACCGACCACATCCGTTCGGTGGCAGGGCGATTCGCCGGCGCCGGATACTCGGCGCTCGCCGTCGACCTGCTCTCGGCGCAGGGTGGCACCGCGACGTTCACCGATCCGGCGGCGGCGACCGCCGAGCTCAGCAAAACACCGCAGCAGCAGCTGCTCGCCGACCTGCGCGCCGGTCTCGACGAGCTCGGACGGCGGGTGCCTGGCAAGAAACTCGGCGCTACCGGGTTCTGCTTCGGCGGGGGCCTGGTCTGGCTCCTGCTGGCCGCCGGGCCGTCCGCCCTCGCGGCTGCCACCCCCTTCTACGGTCCCTTCCCCGACAACGGCGATCTCACCGCGTCGAAAGCCGCTGTGCTCGGGGTCTACGCGGCGAAAGATGCGCGCATCGATGCCACCCGCCCGGCCGCCACGGCCGCGCTGGAGCGGGCGGGCACGCCGCACGAGATCTGGGTCGCGCCGAATGCCGACCATGCGTTCTTCAACGACACCGGGCCCCGCTACGCGCAGGCCGCCGCCGAGGAGGCCTGGCGCCGCGTACTCGATTGGTACGGAACACATCTGGACTGACGGGTCGCGGACTCACCAGTTCAGGTAGTCGTGGATCGGCGCGGGATCTGTGGCGACGACGCCGATGTAACCGTCGGGGCGGATCAGCACCAGCGTGCCCGGCTCGGCTGGATCGATGTCGTAGTTGCGGAAGGCCGAACCGACGGTAGGCGTGGTGTCGTCACCGGCCACATCTGGCTCGAGCACATGGGCTCGGACTCTAACCCCCTGTGCACGAACGACTTCGGCTACCGACGCGGCGGTATCCGTGCCGAAGCCTAGCAGCGTGAAATGGGGACCCCGGAACAGATCGAACAGGCGGCCCTGTACGCATAGAGCGTCGGGCGCACGATCACCCGCCCGCACCGCGCCGGGGTTGTCACGCATATCCACGGCTAACGGTCCGCCACGGTAATCGAGCTTCAGCTGGAAGATGTCTGGGCTTCCCTCGCCCGGCTCCGGCGATCGGAAATTGCGGCGATGCGAGTGCGTCGTCACATCGAGGACCTGTGCCGCGATCGGGAACCGCTCGTCGTCGTAGGTATCGAGCAAACCGTCCGGAGCGCCCGACAGCACAGCCGCCAACTTCCAGCCCAGGTTGTAGGCATCCTGGATGCTGGTGTTCAACCCCTGCCCGCCGGCCGACGAATGCACGTGTGCGGCGTCGCCTGCCAGAAACACCCGGCCCACTCGGAAGCGGTCCACCATGCGGACATTCACGCGGTACACCGAGATCCAATCGAGGTCGAACAACCGGATATCCGATCGACCGGACCGCTCGTCGAGGATCTGCTGCACGGCCGACACCGTCAGCTCGGGCACCCCATCGGCGGTCATCGACGCGACGAACTGGTAGTAGTCGGTCCCCGGCATCGACCACAGCGAGAAGCGTTCCCGCACATCGCCGGTGGTCAGGATATGGCAGTAGGTGCCGGTCAGTCCCTCGGCCCTGACGTCGCCGATCAAGGTCCGCTCGGTCTCGAAGGTTTCGCCTTCGAAGCCGACGCCGAGCGTTTTGCGTACGAAACTGCCGCCGCCGTCCGCGCCGACCAGATATCGCGCGCGTACTCGCTCGAGTACGCCGTCACGGCGGAGCGTCGCCGTGACGCCCGCGTCGTCCTGGTCGAAATCGACCAGCTCCGTGCCCATTTCGATGCGACCGCCGAGTTCGAGCAGCCGGTCCCTGAGTACCTCGTCGGTGCGCCACTGCGGCAGCAGCCACGCGTCCGGATAGGGCACGCCTCGGCCACGGTCGAGCGGCGCGATCCCCAGCATGTCGTGCAGCGTCCGCGTCCACCGCACCTGTGTGCCCGCATACATGCGGAACGACGGGAACGGCGCCCCGGCCGCCAACACGGCGTCGAGCACACCGAGATCGTCGAAGACCTCCAACGTCCTCGGCTGTAGACCCTTTCCGCGCGAGCCGGCGAAGAGCGCAGCCGCCTTGTCCACCACCAGACACTCGATGCCACGCCGGGCCAAATCGCAGCCCAGCGTCAGCCCGGTGGGTCCGGCGCCAACGACCAGCACCGGCAGCTCCGTGGTCGTCATCTGTCTTCTTTCGTCACGAAAGTGCGGGTGAGGATCGGCAGCAGTAGCTCGTCGACCAAATCGGTCAGGAACGCTCGATCGAGCGGCTCGCCCAGAAACATCCGGCGCATGATCTGTCCCTCCGATACCTGATGTGCCAGTTCGGTTGGGGTGCCCTCGGGCAGTTCGCCGCGCGCGACGGCGCGTTCGACGATGGTGCGGAACGGGCCGAGGTCCTCGTCCGCGACGTGGGCGCGCAGCGCGTCGCCGAGTTCGGTATCCACGCGCATCGCGTGCATCAGGCCGGTCATCATGGTCACGTAGTGGTCGTCGACCTGCGCGGTCAACGCCACCAAGGCCGCGATCAGATCGCCGCGCACCGTCCCGGTGTCCGGTATCCGCGCGACATACGCCGCGTCGTGCGCGTCCATCGCCGCCCGCACCAGCGCGGGTTTTCCGGGCCACCGCCGGTAGATGGTCGCCTTGCTCGCCCTCGCCCGCGCCGCGACGGCATCCATTGTCATTGCCGCGTAACCGATTTCGCCGAGCAGCTCGACGGTGGCGGCGAGTATCGCCTGTTCGCGTTCCGCGCCCCTGACCACAGATCCTCCAAGTGAACGGTACGGTTTCGTTCTCTTCGAAGCTAGCGTAAAACCGCGACTCGGCACAAGGCCGACGGCGCGATTACAGAGTTCGGTCGCCGAGTGCGACGTCCCGGCACGCCGCCAGCAGCGGCTCCAACCGCTCCATGGCGTTGGTGCGCACGGCGAGCACCGTGGGCAGCGCGAGCACGCCCGGCGTGCAGACCGGCAGGAAGGCCACCCGGCTGCTGTGCAGCAGGCGAGCGTGCGGCGCGTACAGGACGGTCCAGCCGGCGGCGCCCGCGCCGAGCGCGGCGAGGGTCTCCTGGATCGACACCTGCTCGGGACCGAAGACCGGTTCGAATCCCGCCTTGCCGCAGGCGGTCAGCACGAGATCGTCGAGCAGTGCGTTGTTCTGCCGGTTGGTCAGGTAAAGCGGCAGCTCGGCGAGCTGGGCGAGATCGACACACCGTTCGGCGGCCGAGGGATGATCGGCGGGCAGGGCGACGACCAGTTCGTCGTACCACACCGGGATCTGCTGCACGCCCTCCGGCGCCGTCACCTCACCGCGCAGAAAGGCCGCGTCCCATTCGTATTCGGACACTTTACGCAGCCGCTGCCCCAGGGCCGCCGACGTCAATTCCACCTTCACCCCTGGCGCGTGCTGTTTGAGCGCGACGAGCAGCCGCTCCAGCCGCTCGCCCATACCCCGGCTCGTTCCGATGCGCAGCACGGTGGGCGGAGTGAGGAAATCGGCCACGCTGGTCCGCGCGCGCCGCTCGGCCGCGAGCACCTTCTTCGCGGCAGGCAGGAACGCCGCCCCGGCCTCGGTGAGCCGGACGCTACGAGGCGAGCGTTCCAGCAGCACGACACCGAGCTCGCGTTCGAGCCGGCCGAGCTGCTGGCTGACCGACGATTGCACAATCATCAGTCGTTCCGCCGCCCGGCCGAAATGTAGCTCCTCGGCCACCGCGACGAAATACCTCAGTTGACGAAGTTCCATGACCTCAACGTGGTTCGGGGACAAGACTGGGTCAGGCTACCGCCCGTGCTGCGCGGCCAACCGATGCGGCTTCTTCCCGCGCGCCGCGGGCCTTGAAAATGGTGTCGGAGGTGCCCGCATGGGTATTGGAAATGTCAGGTTCGCGCGCCGGCGCACCGTCGGTGTGGTGGGCGCCGTCTTGCTGGTCGGCGGCGTGCTGTGCGCGTGCGACAGCGGCGAGCGGACCGAACCCGCTCCCCCGACGGTGCACAGCACCGCGCCCAGTACACCGTCGGGCGCGCCCGATCTCGGGGCGGCAGAGGAGATAGCGCACGATATCGAGGTGCCGTGGGGGCTGGCGTTGCTACCCGACGGCAATGCCTTGGTGGCCGAGCGGGATTCCGGGCGGATCCTGCGGATCGGGCCGGGCCACCCGCCGGAACAGGTCTATGAGGTGCCCGGCGTCGTCGCGCGCGGTGAAGGCGGCCTGCTCGGATTGGCTTTGTCACCGCGGTACGACGAAAACCGCTACATCTACGCCTATTTCACCGCCGACACCGACAATCGGATCGTACGATTCCGGCTCGATGGGCGGCCGGAAGTGGTGTTCGACGGGATCGCCAAGGCCGGCAACCACAATGGTGGGCGGATCGCGTTCGGGCCGGACGGCATGCTGTACGTCGGGACCGGCGACGCGGGACAGACCGCGCGATCGCAGGACCCGGCGAGCCCCAATGGGAAAATTCTGCGGCTGACGCCGGAAGGCAAACCCGCCGAGGACAATCCGACTCCCGGCTCGCCGGTTTACAGCCTGGGGCATCGCAATGTTCAGGGACTGGCCTGGGATCGCGACGGCCGGTTCTTCGCGGCGGAGTTCGGGCAGAACCGGTTCGATGAGATCAATCGGATCGAGCCGGGGCGCAACTATGGTTGGCCCGCGGTGGAAGGGATGGGCGGCACGGATCGTGGATATGTCGAACCGTTGACGACATGGACCACCGCGGAGGCGTCACCCTCCGGCATCGCGATCGCCGGAGACACACTCTTTGTCGCAGCGTTGCGCGGTGCCCGGCTATGGACCGTGCCGTTGCGCGACGGCGCGGTCGGACCGGCCCGGGATGTGTTGCGCGGCAAGTACGGTCGGCTACGCACCGTCATGGTCGCGCCCGACGGAGCGCTCTGGCTCACCACCTCCAACACCGATGGGCGCGGCGACCCAGGCCCGAATGACGATCGGGTCCTTCGCTTCCCGGCCCGGTGAGCAGCCGCCCGTGCGCGAACCCCCACGTGTTCGGGTATTAGGTCTCGGTGGGGACAAATCGCGATCTCGCCGTCGGCGCCCTGCTCTCCGGTTTCGGTTTCTCTCTGGTCATCGCGGTCTTCAACGTGGTGGCTCGAGTTCGGGCCGACCGCTCCTCGACCGCCCCAAGGGTTCGAAAAAATTTTCGCGGACAGCGATGAGTTCTGTGACGGTGCCCCGTCCTACCTGGTGAACGCGCTTCCAACCCAGCGCGACCGACCAGAAGGACCAGAAATGACCACCGCGAACTCCGCCGCCAACTTCTCCGACAACGCCACCTACCGTCCGGGTCAGGTCCGTGACCGCGTGCTCTTGACCCTGCAGGTCCTGCTCGGCTTGTTCTTCATCATCGCCTCCGGCGGGCCGAAGCTCGTTATTCCGACCAAACTGATGGAGAACGCCCCCGAGAATCTGACCATCCCGCTGGGGCTGCTCATCTTCATCGGCGTGGTGGAGGTCGCGGGTGGTATCGGTCTGATGGTGCCGCGGCTCAGCGCCCTGGCCGCGGCGGGCCTGTCCGTGCTCACCGTGCTGGCCGCCGCGACGCAGGCTTTCATCGCCGACAAGCCTGCGATGGCGATCTTCCCGCTGGTGCTCGCCGCGATCTTCGCCTGGATCGCCTACGAGCGCCGCGCCACGATCACCGATCTGCGCAACTCGCTCTCGCGTTGACACATCAATAAAGCACGACCGGCGATCGGTGGCCTGCCCACCGATCGCCGGTCGTGCGTTCCCGGTTCGGTCGCCGTCGGGTTGGCGGCGACCGCTTCAGTCGAACATCGGGACGCGGACCGCGCGGCCGAGCCGCCAGACCGCGTAGGTCAATGGCACGCCGGGGCGGTAGGCCAGGTGGGTGACCGAGGGGGCGTCGAGCACCTGGAGGTCGGCTCGGGCGCCGACCCGGATGACGCCGACATCGTCGCGGCGCAGTGCCCGCGCGCCGCCCGCGGTGGCGGCGTGCACGGCCTCGGCGATCGAGAGTCCCATCTGCAGGACGGCGGTGGCGACGCAGAAGGCCATCGAGGTGGTGTAGGAGCTGCCGGGGTTGGCGTTGGTGGCCAGCGCGACGGTGGCGCCCGCGTCGAGCAGGGCACGGGCCGGGGCGAGACGCTGCCTGGTGGACAGGTCGCAGGCGGGTAGCACGGTGGCGACGGTGTCGGAGGCGGCGAGGGCCTCGATGTCCTCGTCGGTCAGGTAGGTGCAGTGGTCGACGCTCGCCGCGCCGTGGCGCACCGCCAATTGAACGCCGGGGCCCTCCCCCAACTGGTTGCCGTGCACGCGCAGGCCGAGGCCGCGGGCGTGCGCGGCGCGCAACACCCGATCGGACTGGTCCTGATCGAAAGCGCCTGTCTCGCAGAAGACATCGGCCCAGCGCACGTTGGGGGCGACGGCATCGAGCATCTCCCCGCACACCAGGTCGAGGTAGGCGTCGGCAGCCATTTCGGACGGGACGAGGTGCGCGCCGAGGAAGGTGACCTCGTCGGCTGCGGCCGCGGCGAGCCGGGCCGAGCGGAGCTCGTCGGCGACACTGAGGCCGTAGCCGGTTTTCGTCTCCAGACAGGTGGTGCCCTGCCTGCGCGCCTCGGCGATGTGGCGCGCCAGGTTGACCGACAGTTCGTCGTCCGAGGCGGCCCTGGTGGCGGCGACGGTGGTGGCGATGCCGCCCGCGCGATACGGCCGCCCCGCCATCCTGGCTTCGAATTCGGCGGTGCGGTCACCGGCGAAGACGAGATGGGTGTGGCTGTCGACCCAGCCGGGCAAAGCGGCCCGGCCGTCGACGTCGATCCGATCGTCGGCGGCGGGTGCGGCGGCGGCCTGGCCGATCCAGGCGAACCGGTCGCCGTCGAGCACCACCGCGGCGTCGCGCAGCGGGCCGTCCTCGGTGTTGGTGGTGAGTTCGCCGATACCGGTGATCAGGGTCGACACAGTGCCTCGATTTCCTCGCGCAACACGGTTTCCGGATGTTCTATTCGCAGGTGCCGGTGCTCGGACACGACGGGACGGCCCGCGACGAGCACCGACCGGACGTCGCTCGCGGTCGCGGCGAACAGCGCGGCGGCGGGCGCGGTGCCCGCCGTACGAACGGAGTCGAGATCGATGGTGACCAGGTCGGCGGCGGCGTCGGGGGCGATCCGGCCGACCTCGGGCCAGCCGATGGACGCGTGGTCGGTCGCGGCGCGGTAGAGCTCGGCCGGGGTGAAACGACCACGGGCCCGACTGGCCAGGCGCTCGTCGAGTTCGAGGGCGCGCCACTCCTCGAAGGCGTCGATCACCGCGTGGCTGTCGGTGCCGAGGCACAGGCCTACGCCGGCGTCCGAGAGGGTGCGGGCGGGGCCGATGCCGTCGCCGAGGTCGCGTTCGGTGGTGGGGCAGAAACAGGCGCGGCTGCCGCTGTCGGCGAGCAGGGCGATGTCGGCGTTCGTCAGGTGCGTGGCGTGCACCGCGACCGTTTGCGGGCCGAGCAAGCCTGCCTGCGCCAACAGCTCTGTCGGTGTACAGCCATGTGCGGCAAGGCAATCGGCATTCTCAGCAGGCTGCTCGGACAGGTGGACGTGCACCGGTCGGCCCTCAGCCGCATCGGCGATTACCGGCAACGCCGCCGCGGGTACCGCACGCACCGAGTGCGCGGCGACACCGGTCCGGACCAGCTCCGGCTTCGGCACGAACGCGGCGGCACGTTCGGCCCACGCGTCTGCCGTGCCGTCACTGAATCGAAGTTGGTGCTCCCCTAGTTCCGCCCCGAATCCCCCGGCCAGATAGCACGTATCGAGCAGAGTGAGGCGGATACCGGCGTCCTCTGCAGCCGCCGCGAGTGCCCCGCTCATCGCGTTCGGATCCGAGTACCGCGCGCCGCCCGGCGCGTGATGCAGGTAGTGGAACTCGCCGACACTGGTGTATCCCGCCAGCACCATCTCGGCGTACACCGCGCGCGCCAGCCGATAGTAGGAGTCTGGATCTAGTTGGGCGGCAACGGCATACATGCGTTCCCGCCAGGTCCAGAACGTGCCTTGATCGTGCTGCGTGCGTCCGCGCAGCGCACGGTGGAAGGCGTGCGAGTGCGCGTTGGCGAAGCCGGGGATGGTCAGTCCGGGCAGCACCGTGCCCGTCCGTTCGGCGTCGCGGGTCACCGACCGGATCACCGCCCCGTGCACCTCGATCGCCACCGCCGCGGCCGGTCCGTCCGGCAGCCACGCGTGTTCGGCCCAGTAGACGGTCATCCGGCGAGTTCCTCCAGCACCCGCGCGAGACTCTCTGCGCCGCTGTCGATGTCGGCAGGCTCGGCGTACTCCTCGGGGGCGTGGCTGATGCCGGTCGGGTTGCGCACGTACAGCATGCCGGAGGGGACGTGCGCGGCGAGGATGCCTGCGTCGTGGCCGGCACCGGTCGGTAGCGCGGGCACTCCGCCGAGCACCTTGTCCATGCGGCTACGGAGGGTTTCGTCGAAAACGACGTCGTCCGAGTAGGACTCCTCGGTGACGGTGAGCTCGCATCCCTCCGCCTCGGCGGCCGCCCGCGCCGCCGCGGTGATGTCCTCGACCAGAGCCGCGGTACGGCCCTCCCCCGAAACACGGGCGTCCAGCCACAGATCGACGGTGGACGCGATGACATTCGTGCCGCCGGGAGTGGGCACCAGCCTGCCCACCGTGGCACGGGCGTCGGTCATCGCGGCGGCGGCCCGGCGCGCGGCCGCCACGACCGTCGCGGCGGGCAGCATCGGATCGTGCCGATCGGCGAGCCGGGTGGCGCCCGCGTGATTTCCCTGCCCGGAGAAGGAGAACCGGTAGCGCCCGTGCGCGATGATGCTGCTGCCGGTGGCGACCGGGCTGTCCAACTCGATCAGTCCGCAGCCCTGCTCCACGTGCAGTTCCACGAAACAGCCGATCTGGGCCAGTGATTCGGGATCGGCTCCGAAGCGCTTCGGATCATGGCCTGCCTTCACCGCCGCCTCGGCGAGCGTTACACCGTCGGTATCGCGCAGGTTTCGCGCCCGATCGGGGTCGATGGCACCGGTGAGCAACCGGGAACCGAGGCACGGCACGCCGAACCGGCCGCCCTCCTCCTCCGCGAACACCAACAGCGCCAGCGGCTTGGCCGGGGTAAAACCCTTGCCCTGCAGTATCTCCACCGCCGCGAGCGCGCTGGCCACCCCGAGCGGACCGTCGTAGGCGCCACCACCAGGCACCGAGTCGAGATGGCTGCCCGTGACGACCGCGGCGCTGCCTGGATTTCCCCACCAAGCCCAGATATTGCCGTTGCGGTCGGTATGCACGTCCAGGCCACTGTCGAGAGCCTGGTCGATGAACCAGTCGCGCAGTTCGAAGTCGGCGTAGTCGTAGACGTGCCGGGAGTAGCCGCCGCGCCTGGCGTCGCGTCCGACGCCGGCGATCTCGCCCATCAGCTGGTTCACGCCCACCGCGTTGCTCCTGTCGTACCGTGCTCGTCGGTGTGGTTCACGGCGCCTCGTGCATGGGTATGCGGACACCGCGCTCGGCGGCCACCGTGGTCGCGCGCTCGTACCCGGCGTCGACGTGCCGGATCACGCCGGTGCCAGGGTCGTTGGTGAGCACGCGCTCGATCTTCTGCGCCGCCAGCGCGGTGCCGTCGGCCACGCAGACCTGCCCGGCGTGGATGGAGCGGCCCATGCCGACGCCGCCGCCGTGATGGATGGACACCCACGTCGCCCCGGACGCGGTGTTGAGCAGCGCGTTCAGCAGCGGCCAGTCCGCGATGGCGTCGGAACCGTCGGCCATCGACTCGGTCTCGCGGTACGGGGAGGCGACGCTGCCGGAGTCGAGATGATCGCGGCCGATCACCACCGGCGCCGAAAGCTCACCGCTGGCGACCATTTCGTTGAAACGCAAGCCGGCCAGGTGTCGTTCGCCGTAGCCGAGCCAGCAGATGCGAGCGGGCAACCCTTGGAAGGCAACACGTTCGCTCGCCATTCTGATCCAGCGGCGCAGCGACTCGTTCTCCGGGAACAGCTCGACGATGGCGCGGTCGGTGGCGGCGATGTCCTTCGGGTCGCCGGAGAGCGCGGCCCAGCGGAACGGGCCCTTGCCCTCGCAGAACAGCGGCCGGATGTAGGCGGGGACGAAGCCGGGGAAATCGAAGGCCCGCGCGCAGCCGCCGAGGGCGGCCTCGCCGCGCAGCGAGTTGCCGTAGTCGAAGACCTCGGCGCCCTTGTCCAGGAAACCGAGCATGGCGTCGACGTGCTCGGCCATCGATTCGCGGGCCCGCTCGGTGAACTCGTCGGGCTTCTTCGTCGCGTAGTCGGTCCAGTCCTCCACCGCGATGCCGCGCGGGAGGTAGGCCAGCGGGTCATGCGCGGAAGTCTGATCGGTGACGATCTCGGGATCGAGGCCGCGCGCGAGCAGCTGCGGCAACACCTCGGCCGCGTTGCCGATCAGGCCGACCGACAATGCTTTTCGCTGCCTGCGCGCGCTCGTCACCCGCATCACCGCGTCATCGAGGTCGGTCGCGATCTCGTCCAGGTAGCGTTCCTGCACCCGCCGTTGCGCCCGGGCCGGGTCGCACTCGACGACCAGCGCGACGCCGTCGTTCATGGTGACCGCCAGCGGTTGCGCGCCGCCCATGCCGCCGAGGCCCGCGGTCAGCGTGAGGGTGCCTGCGAGGGTGCCACCGAAGCGTTTGTCCGCCACCGCCGCGAAGGTCTCGTAGGTGCCTTGCAGGATGCCCTGGGTACCGATGTAGATCCACGAGCCCGCGGTCATCTGTCCGTACATGGTCAGCCCGAGCGCGTCGAGCCTGCGGAACTCCGGCCAATTCGCCCAGTCACCAACGAGATTCGAGTTCGCGATCAGCACCCGCGGCGCCCACTCGTGCGTGCGGAACACGCCGACCGGCTTGCCCGACTGCACCAGCAGCGTCTCGTCGGCCTCCAGTGTGGTCAGGCTCTGCGTGATCGCGTCGAAGCTGGCCCAGTTCCTGGCCGCCTTCCCGGTGCCGCCGTACACCACCAGATCCTCAGGGCGCTCGGCCACTTCGGGATCGAGATTGTTGTGCAGCATCCGCATCGCCGCCTCGGTCTGCCAGCTCTTGGCAGTGAGCTGCGCGCCGCGCGCCGCCCGGACTATCCGACTCATAGAACCAACCTCCGATGAAATTCCGCCGCGTGCGGGGCAGCGCCGCGGCACATGTCTGACAAGTCAGGACCCGTTCGACGACGCCAGGTGCGGGGCGACCGCGCGGGTGAGTTCGCCGGAGCGGATCAGCGCCTCGGCCGCGGCGATCTCGGGAGCGAGGTGACGGTCGGGGCCGGGGCCGTCGACCGCGGTGCGCAGCAGCGCGCGGGCGGCGGCGGTGGCAGGGGCCGGGCGCAGCGGCGCACGGAAGTCCAATGCCCTTGCGGCCGTGAGGTATTCGACAGCAAGCACCGTGGTCAGACCGTCCACCGCGGTGCGCAGTTTGCGGGCGGCGGACCAGCCCATCGACACGTGGTCCTCCTGCATCGCGCTGCTCGGGATCGAGTCCACCGACGCGGGCACCGCCAGGCGCTTGAGCTCGCTCACCACGGCGGCCTGGGTGTACTGGGCGATCATGTGCCCGGAGTCGACACCGGGATCGGCGGCGAGGAAGGCCGGAAGCCCGTGTGAGCGTGCGACATCGAGCATTCGGTCGGTCCGGCGCTCGGCCATGCTGGCGACGTCGGCCACCGGGATGGCGAGGAAGTCGAGCACGTAGGCGACGGGCGCGCCGTGGAAGTTGCCGTTGGACTCCAGCCGGCCGTCCGCCAGCACCACGGGATTGTCCACAGCGGCGGCCAATTCGCGACCGGCGACCAGTTCGGCGTGCGCGACGGTGTCGCGGGCCGCGCCGTGCACCTGCGGCGCGCAACGCAGCGAGTAGGCGTCCTGCACCCGATTGCAGTCCGGCCCGCGGTGACTGGCCACGATCTCCGAACCGGCCAGGGCGGCGGTGATCCGCGCCGCGGAGCGGGCCTGGCCCGGGTGCGGGCGCAGCGCCTGCAGGTCGGCGGCGAACACCCGGTCGGTGCCGAGCAGCGCCTCCACACTCATGGCCGCGGTGAGGTCGGCGATGTCGAGCAGCATGTGCAGGTCGGCGAGCGCGAGGGTCAGCATGCCGAGCATGCCGTCGGTGCCGTTGGTCAGCGCCAGCCCCTCCTTCTCGGCCAGCACCACGGGCTTGATGCCGTTGGCGCGCAAGGCCGTTGCCGCGTCGGTCACGTTGCCCGCGGCATCGATGACATCGCCTTCGCCCATCAGCGCCAGCGCCACGGCGGCCAGCGGCGCGAGGTCGCCGGAGCAGCCGAGCGAGCCGTACTCGTGCACCACCGGGGTGATGTCGGCGTTGATCAGCGCGGCGAGCGTGGCCGCGGTCTCCGGCCGGATGCCGGTGTGGCCGGTGGCCAGCGTGCGCAACCGCAGCACCATCAGCGCGCGAACCACCTCGCGCTCGACCGGCCGGCCCGCCCCCGCCGCGTGCGAGCGGATCAGCGAACGCTGCAAGGCGGTGCGGCTCTCCTCGGGGATGTGGCGGGTCGCCAGCGCGCCGAAGCCGGTGGACACGCCGTAGGTCGGCACGGTGCCCGCGGCGAGCGCGTCGACGTGCGCCCGCGCCGCGGCCAGCCGGTCCTCGGTGGCCGCACTCAGGTGGACCTTCGCGCCGAGCCGCGCGACGGCGACGACCTGCTCCCCGGTCAACGGTCCGTCGAGGGCGACGGTCGGTAGCTGTGCAGTTTCGGGCATGGGCACCATTCCACCGTCGCGGCGGGCAGTGGAGAATGAGGGTCGGTCCGAATCTGTCTGATATCCAAGACTCGCCGAGGAGATGGCATGGGAACGAGCAGCGACGTCCCGGCGTTGCGCCGCGGCTTGGCGGTGTTGCAACTACTCGCGGGCCGGGCCGGGCCCATCTCGGCCTCGACGATCGCGCGCGAACTCGGGCTGCCCCGGTCCACCACCTATCACCTGCTCGGCGAGCTGGAAGCGGCCCGTTTCGTCACCCGGCTGCCCAGCGAGCGCCGCTACGGGCTCGGCATCGCCGCGTTCGAACTCGGCTCCGCGTACCTGCGCCACGATCCGCTGGAGCGGCTGGCCGGGCCGCTGCTGCGCGAACTGGTCGAGGAGGTCGGCCACAACGCGCACCTCGGGGTGCTGCACGGCAACGAACTGCTCTATCTCATCAAGGAGCGCCCCTCACGGCCGGAAACGCTGGTCACCAATGTGGGAGTGCGGCTGCCCGCGCACCTGACGGCCTGCGGTCGGGCGATCCTCGCCTACCTGCCTGCCGCGCAGATCCGTGCGCTGTTCCCGTCTGCGTCGTCGTTCGTCCGCCGGACCGAGCGCGGGCCGAATTCGCTGGCGTCGCTGCGCAGCATCCTGGCCACCGAGCGCAAGCGCGGGTGGGCGTGCGAAGACGGTCATGTGACACCGGGTTTCGCCTCGGTCGCGTATCCGGTCTTCGATCACAACCAGCGCCCGATCGCGGCGATCAGTGTCACGCTGCGCCACCACTGCGAGGCCACGCCGTGTCCGGCGGACTGGGCGCCGCTGGCGGGCCGGGTGCGGGTCACCGCGGACAGTCTCACTCAGCGCATCGGCGGCCGGTCCACCTAAGGCTTGCGACCGACGCCGCCCCAGGCGGCGGAGGGCGGTTCCGCGTTCGCGGTCTCCGGGTCGTCGGGGCGCCAATGGTTGACCGGCACGATGCCGGGCGGCACGAGTTCGAGGTTCTTGAAGACTTCGCGGACCTGGTCGACGCTGCGCACGTAGTACGGAACGGCACCGGTTTTGGAGTAGTAGTCCGAAAGGCGCACCAGCCGGGGATCTTCGTTGGTGCCCTCATACATCGCGAAATAGCTTCCGGACGGAATGGCTTCCTGTAGCGCGCCGGTGATCCGGATAACGTCATCCCAGGTGCGCGCGTGGCCGAGAACACCCATGAACATCACGGCAATCGGTTTGTTGAAGTTCAAAATGTTGCGCGCCTCGATGACCACCTGATCGGTGTTGTGGAAATCCGCCTCGATCAGCGCGGTGACGCCTTCGTCGGTGGTATTGATCAACAACGCGCGAGCGTGGGTGAGGACGAGCGGGTCGTTGTCGACGTAGACGATCTTGGATTCCGGTGCGACACCCTGCGCGACCTCGTGCGTGTTCTGCATGGTGGGCAATCCGGTGCCGATGTCGAGGAACTGGCGGATGCCGCACTCGGCGGCGAGATAACGCACCATGCGTATCAAGTACCGCCGCGATTGCCGCGCCATGGTGCCGATTTCGGGAAACACCGATTCCCCCGATTCACCGGCTATCCGATCGACTTCGTAATAGTCCTGACCACCGAGCCAGTAATTCCAGATTCGTGCGGAATGCGGTACATCGGTGCGGATCAGCCGATCGCTTTCGCGGACCATGATGCGGCTCCTCGAGAGGTGGTACGTCCGGCTGACTGTACAAGCGTCCAAGGGCCCGCGTCGGCGAATTACGACATAAACACCGAAGTGTCAGATCGGACACGAGTCGCGCGTTCCACGGAACCCGCGGCGGGCACTTCTCGCCAGCCCGGTGGGCTCCGACACTCTACATCTTGCAACGTTCCAGCCCGTGACCGGGAACACAGGGATATCGGTTGTGCACAATATAGTTGCGGGCTAGATTATTGGACATGACCGATCATCTGACCCTCGATGAGCAGATCTGCTTCCCGCTCTACGCGGCGTCCCGGGCGATGACCGCGGTCTACCGGCCGAAGCTGGAGCGGCTCGGGCTGACCTATCCGCAGTACTTGGTGATGCTCGCCCTGTGGGAACGGGACGGGCGTAGCGTCGGCGAGGTGTGCCAGGCGCTCGCGTTGGACTCCGGCACGCTGTCTCCCCTGCTCAAGCGGCTGGAGGCGGCGGGCCTGGTGCAGCGAACGCGCTCGGCCGCCGATGAACGTCGCGTCGATATCCAGCTCACCGAACGCGGGCGCGAACTGCGGGCCCAGGCCCGCGACATACCGGCCGAGATGGCTGCGGCCTGCGGCCTTTCCATGGACGAGTTCCTGGCGCTACGCGAAACCCTGCGCAGGCTCACCGCCGCGCTGGCGGCTTCGGGGAACGAAGTGCCTGCGTCACCGAACGAAGGAGAATAGACATGCAGATCCTCTACACCGCGGAAGCACTGGCGACCGGCGACGGCCGCAACGGACACTCCCGCACCACCGACGGCCAGGTCGACGTCGACCTGGCCGCGCCCAAAGAGATGGGCGGCAGCGGCCAGGGCACCAATCCGGAGCAGCTGTTCGCGGCGGGTTACGCGGCCTGCTTCCACTCGGCGCTGCGGTTGGTCGGCAAGCAGGCCAAGGCGAACATCGACGACTCCGCCGTCGGCGCGAAGGTCGGCATCGGGCCGAACGACGCGGGCGGGTTCGCACTCGCGGTAACCCTCGAGGTGTCGCTGCCCCATCTGTCCCGCGAGGAGGCCCAAGCCCTCGCCGACAAGGCGCACCAGGTGTGCCCGTACTCCAACGCCACCCGCGGCAACATCGACGTCGACGTCGTCGTCGCCGAAGACTGAACGAAGGAGCAGAGCATGCGTGCGGTAGTCATCGAGAGTTTCGGCGAGCCCAAAGACGTACTGACCACGGCGGAGCGGCCGCTACCGGAACCGGGCGAGGGCGAGGTACGGCTGGAGCTGGTCCTCGCGCCCATCCACAATCACGACCTCGCGATCGTGCGCGGCGTGTACGGTTACAAGCCGCCGCTGCCCGCCATCCCGGGCACCGAAGGCGTCGGCCGGGTCGACGCGCTCGGCGCGGGCGTGACCGGATTGACTGTCGGCCAACGGGTTACCGTGTCCGGCGCGCAGAATGTCTGGGCCGACTACTTCGTCGTCAAGGCCGCCCAGGTGGTGCCGGTGCCGGATGCGGTATCCGACGAGACCGCCGCCCAGTTGCTGGCCATGCCGCTCAGCGCGCTGATGCTGCTGGAAGATCTCGAGGTGGCCGCGGGCGATTGGATCGCGATCAACGCCGCGAACGGCGCGGTCGGTCGGCTCGTGAATGTGCTTGCGCGGCAACGCGGTATCAACGTACTCAATCTCGTGCGCGGGCCGAAGTCGGTCGAGGCCTTACGCTCGGCGGGCTTCGAGCCGGTCTTCGACACCGAGGCCGAAGGCTGGCGGGACGCGGCCGTCGCCGCAACCTCCGGCGCGCCGATCGTGCGCGCGGTCGACCAGGTCGGCGGGCGCGCGGCCAGCGATGCCACGGCCCTGCTCGCGCCGAAGGGGCAGCTGATCTCGTTCGGCGCGCTGTCCGGTCAGCCGTTGACGCTCAGTCCGAGCGAACTCATCTTCAAGCAGATTGTGGTCAAGGGTTTCTGGGGTTCCAAGCGGATCGAGGAGACCTCGGCCGAGGACCGTAAGCGGTTGATCGGCGAACTCGTGTCCGCGGCGGCGCAGGGCGTGCTCCGGCTCGACGTCGAAGCCACCTACGCGCTGGATTCGGCGGCCGACGCCGCCGTGGCCACCGAGAGCCCGGGGCGTAGCGCGAAAATCGCGCTGGCACCGAAGGTCTGACGCTACGGGCGTGGTTCGAGGACGGCCATGGCGGCATTGTGACCCGGAATGCCACTGACGCCGCCGCCTCGGACCGTGCCCGCGCCGCACAGGTACACGTTGCGCAGGCCGGTCGAGACGCCCCACCGCGCGGCGGGTTCGGTCGCGTCGTCGTCGGTGCGGTAAGGGAAAGCCAAGTCGCGGTGGAAGATATGACCGCCGGGTAGGCCGACCTCCTGTTCGAGGTCGAGCGGGGTCTTCGCCTCTAGACACGGTGCGCCGTGAGAGTCCACGGCCAGACACTCGCCTATCGGTTCGGCGAGCACCGAATCCAGCTGAGCGATGGTCGCTTTCACCAGCTCGGCCTTCACACCGGGCGGATCCTTGGCGAAAAGCTTTGCGGGAGTGTGCAATCCGAACAGGGTGAGGGTGTGGGCGCCCTGCGCAGCCAGCTCCGGGGACAGGATCGACGGGTCGGTCAGTGTGTGACAGTAGATCTCCGACGGGGGCGCGGACGGAATCCGGCCGATCGCGGCCTCGCCGTAGGCCCGGTCCAGCTGCGCATAGGACTCGCCGATGTGGAAGGTCCCGGCGAACGCCTCCCTCGGGTCCACCGAACTGTCCCGCAGCCGGGGCAGCCTCGTCAGCAGCATGTTGATTTTCAGTTGCGCGCCTTCGGGTTTCGGCTCCGCCGGTGCGCCGAGCAGCCGGGCGAGTTCGTGTGGCGCGGCGTTCACCAGCACGTGTCCCGCGCCGACCACGCCGTCCGGATAGCTGACCTCGGCGGTGGCGCCGTCGGTGTCGACTCCGGTGACCGGGCAGTCGGTGACGATTTCCGCGCCCGCGGCGCGCGCCGCGTCGGCGAGCGCATCGGTGAGTGCGCCCATGCCGCCCACCGGCACATCCCAGTCCCCCGTGCCGTTACCGATCACGTGATACAGGAAGCAGCGATTCTGTTTCAGCGTCGGGTCGTGCGCCTGGGTGAACGTGCCGATCAACGCGTCGGTGAGCACGACGCCGCGGACTGTGTCATCGACGAACTCCGACTCGATGAGCTCGCCGAGTGGCCGCTCGAACAACGCGGTCCAGGCGAATTCGTCGTCGACCACTCGGCGCAGCTGTGCGCGTGACGGCAGCGGTCGCGTCAACGTGGGGAACACACGCTCGGCCAGCCGCCCGGTCATCGCGTAAAACCGTTGCCAGGCAACGAAATCCTGATCCGAACCGGTGAGCCGCACGAAACTGTCGCGAGTGCGCTGCCCCGAGCCGGTATCCACCAACAGGCCGCCCTGCCCGACCGGCGTGTACGACGAGATTCGCCGACGCCGTGTTGCGAACGTGAGCCCCAGCTCATCGATGATCTGGCGCGGCAACAAACTCACCAGGTACGAATACCGGGACAACCGGGCGTCCACCCCGTCGAACACCGTGGCCGACACCGCGGCACCCCCGGTATGCCCTTGCCGCTCCAGCACCAGCACCGACCGGCCGGCTCGCGCCAGATACGCGGCGGCGACCAACCCGTTGTGGCCGCCGCCCACCACCACCACGTCATAGGACGACCGAATCGGCTTCATCCGTCCTCGATAGCACGAATACGGGCGATCGACACCCGCAACACCCGGAAAACCCGCGCTGCGGCAGGTCAGCGGTCCAGGACGAGCACGTCCGACCTCGCACGCGAGACGCACAGCATCATGGGTGTCGCCGCGGTCCTGCTCCGCAGCGGTGTGTAGCGGGTTGAATTGGGCGATATCGCCTGCGAGAACGGCTGTTTCGCAGAAGTCTTCGCGGCAGGGAGTCACGATGCCGATGCGGGCTCGCTCTGGTACCTCGGCGATGGATTGGTTGGCATTGATCCGGAATGTTCGACCGCCGTCGGCCAATCGGACCTCGAACGGCCAGTTCGGCGCGAACTCCATCGGGCGCGGCACAAACCGCTCCAAGTGCACCACTATCCCGCGTGGAGCTCCCTCCGCCTCCACCGCGGCGAGTAAAGGTTCGGGCCTGCAGCAATAAACGGTGGGTCGCTGTGTTCAGCCCGGATATCGATGATGGGCGGAAGGGCGTGCCTTCCTGCGGCAGCAAGCGCACGGCCGGACAGGTGTTCGCGATCTCATCGGCGCTGTTCATCAATGCCTGGACCAAACCCTTCTGGCCCGCGGCGGCGCTGAGGCAGTTCAACAGCGTGCTCCAGCTCGGGTTGCGCAGCTTCATGGGCACCGAGGGCGATCAGCGGGGACCGATAAAGGCGCTGGCGAGCCTGGCCTGTCTGCCCATGCTGGTGCTGTACCTGTTATTGCAGCGCCACATCGTGAACGCGTTCGTCCGGTCGGGGCTTAAGTAGTTTCAGCTGGTCGGTAACGAATCGATCGGCACACTGAGATTCCGGTCACTCGGCGGTGCGGAGACCGCGATCACAGGACATCCTGATCTTGTTGGACTGTCACGCAGGTGCGTCGACCGGTGCCGAGCAGGGCGAATCGTCGACGCACGATGGTGACTATTGCGGGGGATCGAGAACGGTGCGCGGCAGAGTCGAAGGAGCGAATGGAACGTGCGTCCGAAGAGAGCATTGACGTGGGTTTCGCTGGCGGCGGCCGCGGTGCTGGTCGCCGCGAGTTGCGGGTCGTCCTCGGATACCGCCGCCGAAGCGCCGCAAAAGCCGGGCACGCTGCTCGCGCAGCGGCCGCTGACCAACGGTGGTCCCAAGATCTCGGCGGCCGCGGAGTCGGCGACCTATTTCCGGTACGTCTCGACCTCTCCGGACAACTCGCCGATCGAGGTGTCGGGGGCGGTGTACTTGCCGAAGGGCACTGCACCAGAGGGCGGCTGGCCACTGGTCGCTTACGGGCACGGCACCTCGGGGGTCGCCACGGGCTGCGCGCCGACCAGTGATCCAGGGCTGTTCGGCAACGACGTCACGGTCGCCAATCTGCTCGACGCCCACAAGGCCGTGGTGATGACCAACTACCAGGGTCTCGACGGCCCCGGCTCGGCGCCGTATCTGCACGCGCAGTCCTCCGGATACGACGTACTCGATTCGATTCGGGCGGCACAGCAGCTGGGCCTGCCGGTGTCCAAGGAGGTCGTGCTCGTCGGGTTGTCCCAGGGCGGGCGGGCCACCGAGTCGGCGGCGGAGACGGCGAAGACTTACGCGCCCGAGCTGAAGATCCTCGGCAACGTGCTGCTGTCTCCCGCGCTGCGCAGTGAACTGGCGCTGGCCGCGCAGTCGCAGACGCTGACCATCGGCCAGTACCTGCTGCTGCCCTACCTGGTGGCGGCTGTCCGTTACGACAACCCGGACTACTCGTACGACAAGGTCCTGCACGGACCGCTGCTCTCGGCGGCACCGCGGCTCGAAGGACTCTGCACCGGCCAATCCACGCTGAAGGACTTCGCCGTCGGTCAGGCGGCGACGCCCGCGGCCGCGCAGTTCGTCGACGACGCGGCTCGGCAGGCGCTCGCCGACTACGAAGCCGCCGGGAACCTGCCCAAGGTCGCCACCGACATCCCGACCTTCATCTCGCGCGGCGACAAAGACGACCTGGTCAACACCGCGTGGGGCGACCAGGCCGTCGCCGACATGTGCCGGCTCGGCATCAACCTGGTCGACCACGTGCTGCCGGGCGGGCACGAGGCTTGGCGGGCCCGGGGCGATCTGATGACCGCGTGGATCAATGACCGTTTCGCGGGTGCGCCCGTCCCGGCCACGACCTGCCGCACATGACCGGCCGGTTGAAAGCCGGTGCGGCGCTGCTGATCCTGACCGTCACCTATTACGTGGCCCAGCTCGTCGTCGGTGGCCGATGGCAGGAACCGCACTCCTACAGCTGGGCCGAGAACATGATCAGCGACCTCGGCGTGCCCGAATGCTTCGGTGACATGGCGCAATACGGGGCCACGACACCCCGCTACATCTGTTCACCGTGGCACGCGCTGATGTCGGCCGAGTTCGTGCTGCTCGGCGTGCTGGTGCTCGGGGCAGCCCTGTTGCTGCTGCCCTTGCTGCCGAAAACCCCAGCCGGGCGGGCAATCCCCTACCTGGCCGCGATCAACTGCGTCGGCATCGTGCTGGTCGGAACTTTTCCCGGTAGCGCGGGCGAAGTGCCGGGCGGCAACCAATTGCGCGCGGTGCTCCACCCGGCGGGCGCCTATTTGGAGCTGCTGTCCGGGCTGGTGATCATGCTTTTGGTGGCCCGCCTCTACCGAACCCATCGCGCTTACACCGCAGCCACTCTCGCGCTGATCGCCGTCACCGTTTTCGGCATGGTCGCCAGCCTCGCCCCGGACCACCTCGGCCTCGGCGCGGGCACCGCCGAACGCCTCGCCATCGACCCCTTCGTCGTCTGGCGAATCCTCACCGGCGTCGTCCTGATCGTCGCGCTGCCTCGTATTCACGTGCCCGGCACGGCGGTACGGCCTGCGGGTGCTGCGGCTTGACGGTGCAGCACTCCGCCCCCTGCCGCAACGCCCTCGCCGGGCTGTGACCGATCCGTGAACCCGGCCGATCAGCGCAGCGTGGTGGTGAGCGCGGCCGAGTCGCGCTTGCCGGCCTGGCGCGCCGCGATCCGATCGCGCCGCTCCTCGAACTTGAGCATGTCCCGCTCGTACTTCGCTAGGTAGTCCGCCAGTTTTTCGCGCATCTGCTCGCCCGCGGCGGTGAAGTCATTGCGCTCGAAGATCTTCCAGATGCGCAGCACCGGCATCACCACGTCCTCGAGGTGCTGGCGCATGTCGTAGATGGCGTGCTTGGCCATCAACGCGCCGTAGCGGCGGAAGTTCGGGTTCTCCGCGCCCGGCATCTGGAAGTTCATCAGCGTCAACGCGATTGCCTCGATCGCCTGATCGGGCGCCAGGTCCAGGGCCGCGCCGCACATGTTGCGGTAGAAGATCATGTGCAGGTTCTCGTCGGCGGCGATGCGCTGCAGCATCTTGTCCGCGATCGGGTCGTTGCACACCCGGCCGGTGTTGCGGTGGCTCAGGCGGGTGGCGAGCTCCTGGAAGGTCACGTAGGCCACGCCGAGCAGGAACCCGGCATCGGGCACCTCGCTGGGATCGATGGTGCCGTACTTGGCGACGGCCAGCGGATCGAAGCCGGTGGTCATCGCGATCATGCGCGCGTTCTCCAGCTCGACCGGGTCGACACCGCGAGTGACCACCAGGTAGTCGCGCATCACGATGCCGTGCCGGTTCTCCTCGGCGGTCCAGCGACCCACCCAGGTGCCCCACGCGCCGTCCTGCGAGAAGTTCTCCGCGATCACCCGGTGGTAGGAGGGCAGGTTGTCCTCGGTGAGCAGGTTGGTGATCATCGCCGCCTTGGCGACCTCGGACAACTGCGACTGGCTCGGATCCCAGTCGACACCGCCCATCGCCGCGAAGTTACGACCCTCGTCCCACGGCACGTAGTCGTGCGGGTGCCAGGCCTTCGCCATCGACAGATGCCGATGGACGTTCTCCTCGGCGACGGGCTCGAGCTCAGTGAGCAGCTCGAGCTGGGTCAGATTTCTGCCCATTTGCGTTACCCCTCAGACGTTTTGGCTCACCTGGCGCTGACTCGAGCACGACCGCCAGCGCGACAACCTCCGCGAGCCTACGGATCCGTAGGTGGCAATTCAACTGGCCATCCTCGTGCCCCCAGAACTGGTGGCAGTCCTGACCAGGGCGGTGTCATCGGTGGCGGTGCGGATCTGAACTTCGATCTGCCGGACGGAGTCGAGGTAGCTCGACGTAGAGACTGCCGTCGCCGAAAACGGCGGTGTCATCGGCGCGGGTCGGCTGCTATGCGGTCGGATCGGATCTCACGGAGTGGGCAGGGAACTCGGGCACGACCGTCGACCGTCTCGGCTGGCCCGACTCTCCGCGTGTCAACCGCCACTGCGACCCGGTCAGGCCGCGCCGCGGCGCTCTGCGACATCCGAGAAACCTTGCAGACCAGGGATAACACCGCACACGGCGGGGTGCGGGCACGGGCGTTTCTTGCGCGGTTGCGGCTCTGTCGGCCGGGTCGCCTCGGTACGCTCACAGGCGACGTGTGAACGGTGTCACGTCGTGAGGAGTGCCGCTATGCCCGAAACTCGCGCGCGGTTCGGCGTGCTCGGCGCGGTGGAGTTGACGATCGACGGGGTCGAGCAGCCCCTCGGCGGTCCGAAACAACGGGCGGTACTGGCATATCTGGTGTGCAACGCGAATCGACCGGTGTCGGTGGAGGCACTGGCGCAGGCGGTGTGGGAGGACAATCCACCGCCGGACATTCGGGTGAGCCTGCACACGATCGTATCGAATCTGCGGAAACCGTTGCGCGACAATGGACTCGACGCGCGGGCGATACTCGCGCAGGTGGGTGCGGGCTACCGGGTCGCGGTGGCCGACGGCGCGAGTGATGTGCAGCGGTTCCGGGTGCGCAAAGAGGCGGGCGTGCGGGCACTGAGCGCAGGACGCTATCGGACTGCCAGCGAGTTGCTGTCCAGCGCGCTCGGTCAGTGGCGCGGGCCGGTGCTCGCCGATCTGCGCGGGCTCGGTTTCGCCGACTCCTATGCCGCGGTGCTCGACAACGATCGGCTCAGCGCCATCGAAGCACGGGCCGAGGCCGATATCGCAGAAGGCCGGGCCGAAGCCGTTGTGTCCGAGCTCGCGCTGCTTGCGGCGGAGTATCCACTGCGCGAACCGCTGTGGGAGCAGCTGATCACCGCGTTGTATGTGGACGGCCGTCAGTCCGACGCGCTCGACGCGGCCCGTAGGCTGCGGGCCACCCTCGCCGACGAGCTCGGCATCGACCCGAGCCCGCCCATTCGGGAGCTGGAGGCGCGGATCCTCCGGCAGGAGCCGCTGGAGATTCGCGCGAAGGCCGCCGTCGCGTCGTTGCGGGCGACGACGATCGTCGACCAGAGCTCCGGCGGGCCGACGGCACTGTTGCGCGAACGCTCCGGTGACACCTACGCGATCATGGGCACGATCACCCGGATCGGGCGACTGCCGGACAACGACATCGTGCTCGAACACGGCAAGGTGAGCAGGCATCACGCGGCGATACTGCACAACGGGCTCACCTATGTGATCAAGGATCTGCTGTCCTCGAACGGAGTATTCGTAGACGGCATGCGCATTATGGACAGTGTCGCGCTCGCCGACGGCGCGGTGATCCGGATCGGGGACTACGCGCTGACCTTCACGCTGGTGCCGCCGGATCCGCCGGGCTGAGGTCCGCCGTTGGTGCGTCGTTAGTGGGCCGTTGGTAGGTGCGGCGACAGTGGTTCTCAGCCGAAACCGGCTGGTCAATGCCTGAAAGGACCACGATATGTTCCGCACCTCCGTACCTCGCCCCCTGCGCGCGCTGCCCATCGCGCTGGGAATCGCGGCGGTGGCCGGTTTCGGCGCCCTGCTGCCCGCACCGGCGTCCGCGCTGCCCTACGGGCCCTACACCTGCCAGCAAGGGTATGTCTGGCGGGACGCCTACAACGGCGACACCGTGTGCGTACGCCCCGGCGACCGGGACACCGCGCACGCCGAGAACGCTCAGGCCGCTGCCCGGCGTTCGCCGAACGGTGGCGCTTACGGTCCGGACACCTGCAAGCAAGGATTCGTCTGGCGGGAGACGCGGCCTGCCGACCACGTCTGCGTGACACCCGATCGGCGCGACCGCGCCAGGGCCCAGAACAGCGAGGGCGCACAGCATTTCGCCGACGCGTCGCAGTTGCCTGCGGGCAAGGTGCACGTGCGCACGCAGAAGCATCAGCTCGGCGGTTGGCTCTTCGTCGACAAGGCCAGCGGTCTGTCGCCGAACGCCCGCCTGGAGTTTTACGCGGCAGGAGTCAACACCAATGGTCTGCGGGCGCTCGGCAATCGACAGACCGATGGAAACGGCAATTTGCCGAGGGAAACCGCCGCGCTGGCCGATGTGCGGTGCCAGATCCCGCGGGATCGTGCGGCGACGGTGATCGTCGTCGACACTCGGACCGGGATTGCTACGTCGGCTGGCACGACCTACGCGTTCAGCTGCTGAACGCTGTTGTCCCGCAGCTGATGCGATGGCCCGCAGTTTCATACTGCGGGCCTTTCGGCGCGTGGCAGCTCATCGACGTGGCGTGGTGGGCTGCGTCGACGGTGCCGTAGTTTGCGTTGGCCGGGTAGGACTGGTTGTGACAGTGGGTGTTCGGGACGAGCTGGGAGTTGTCGAGGTAGTCGTCGGCACGGGCCGGCAGGTCACGGTCCGGCGAGTTGTCGGTGTCGTCGAGCTGCCGGATCCGACCGACTGTTTTGTCGTGGATCGTGTTGTCGTGGGCGATGTTCGGGGAGGCGTGGTGGTTGCCGACGTCGATGTGGTGGGTCGCTGGGTAGTCGACTGCGGCGGGGTCGGGCAGCGTTCCGGCTGATACGGAGCCGATGAGGTGGGTAGCGGTGAGCAGGTGGCACATGGGATCGGCCTGCCTTGAATATCGATCGTCACCTCGATCGACAGCTCCAATGGGAGTCTAGGGAATTCCGTTGTGGCCGTTGTGATCTCTGTAGTAGTCGACGGGGGCGGCTCGGTGTTCGTAGGCACCTCCGTTGTGGACGCGGCGTCCAGCGGATCGGTGGGCGTCGTGGCGTCCACCTGCTCAATAGGTGCCGCAGGGTCCACGGGCTCGATGGGCGTCGAGTCCACCGGTTCGATCGGCGTCGTGTCCAGCGGATCTGTCGAAGGTGTGGAATCCAGCGGCTCGATGGGCGGATCGATGACAAGTGGGACTTCTTCGGTTGTGTCCGAGCCGGTTTCGCCTAGATCGCTACTGTCGGTACCCAGGTCGGTCTGGGGCAGTTCGACCGATTGATCAAGCGTCGGGTCAGGCAGGGAGACGGAGAGCGCGGAATCCTCCGGCATATCCGGTCGCGCCGTGGTCTGCGCCGCCGAACCTGAAATCATCAACCCGGCGGCCAGCACCAAAGATCCAGTAATCGGACCAGACCTTCGCATCGTCCGTGCTGTCTGCCACCACTTTCCGAACATCCATCGAAGCATGGCACGGCAGGCGCCGGCCGTCGCTCCCCAGTCGATGTGGGGAATAGGCCGACCTGGTCGGCAAGTTCACATACTTTTTGTGAAAACCCGCAGATCAGATGGGGTTTTCTCTGGAATTCGTTGGCTGGGATGGCTAGGGTCTAGTACATGAGTTCGAGAGGCGAAGAACATCAGGGACGGGTCGCTGATCCGCTGCTTGGTGCTGTCGCCGATCTCCTCGAACGGCCGTTGACCGCTATGTCCGACGACAAGATCATCGAGCTGTTGCGTGATGTCGAGCAGGCCACTCGGATGTTGGTGGCCGTCGGGCATCGATTGATTGTGCAAGCCTCTGATCGAAACCTGCCCAACCAGACGGGAACCGGCACCACAAAGAAGTTTCTGATGCACACGCTGCGGCTGTCCAACGCCGAAGCGGGCGCGCGGGTTGCTGCGGCGTTGTCACTCGGGTCGTGGCATGACATGGGTGGCGAAGCCCAGGAGCCGCGCTTGCCACGCACCGCGGCCGCACAAGTTGACGGTGAGATCTCGGCTGATCATGCGCGTCAGATCGCAGCGGTGATGAAGCGCGTGCCCGGGTCGACGGCGAATGCGGAATTCGAAGCCGCAGAACAGCTTCTGGCCGACTTTGCTCGGACCGGGTCGCCCGACGACATCACCAAGGTGGGCGAGGCGATCCTCGCGTACCTGGATCCGGACGGGGAACGCACCGACGATACCGACCGGGCCCGCATGCGGGGTATCACCATCGGCCGTCAGCGTGCGGACGGGATGTCGCCGATCAAAGGTGAGATAACGCCGACGCTGCGCGCACTGCTGGATCCGGCCATGGCCAAACTTGCTCGACCCGGCATGAATAACCCCGACGATCCCGAAAGTCCGTCCGGTGCGGATGAATACGTGGATCAAGATCAACTTGCCGCCGCAGCTCGGCGCGACGCCCGTAGCGCTGCGCAACGCACCCACGACGGGTTTCTCGCGTTGCTGCGGCACTGTGTCGCACCGGAGAAGCTGGGATCGCATCGCGGACTTCCGGTTTCAACGATCTTGACGATGAACGTCGCTGATGTCGAGAGAGCCGCCGGGGTTGCGACCACCGCGACCGGAGGACTGGTTCCGATCAGCGAGGCACTGAAGCTGGCTGCGGAGTCGGAGCCGTTCCTGATGGTGTTCGACACCGACGGTTTGCCGTTACATTTAGGTCGCACCAAACGTTTGGCTTCTACCGCACAGCGATTGGCGTTGATCGCTGCCGTACGCGGCTGCTCACGTCCCGGTTGCGACGCTCCCGCGAGTGTGTGCGCCATCCACCACGTCACCGACTGGAACAAGGGCGGGCCGACCGATATCGGCAACGAGACGCTGGCCTGTGACCAGTGCCATGCGCTGGTTCATGACGGGCCGGGCGGCTGGAAAACGGTTGTTCTCGGACCGGAAACGGCGCACCCCGGCCGGGTCGGGTGGATCGGACCACCACACATCAATCCCAGTGGGCAGCCCCAAGTCAACAATCGTCACCGCCCGGGCGAACTCCTCGCCGAAGCACTCTCGCGTGTCCATGAGCGAAAACAGCAAGAGGCGAACCAAAAGGGTGAGCGGACGCAACAAGATCAGCGATTGATCGGCGCTGCGTGAGCCGCTCGGGGCTGGCGTCAGTGCGACGCCAGCCGGGACGACCGGGCCATTATGGCGGCCCGGCCGGCGGCTGCGGTTGATAGATGCCTAACCGACTACAGCACAAGCTATTTCGGCACCTTGTTCCACTACAGTCGAATATCATGCGGTGCCGTCCTAGCGGACCGCCACGACAAGCCGCACTCAATTTTGGTAGTCCTGTGGGTTCGATCCCATCGTCTTCCTCGAGCACCAGGGCTTGCCGACGGCCTGTCATGCTGTCCCTATGTCTTCGGATATGCCGTGCGATCCGGCTCTGTCGTCCATGACAGCCCTGTCATCCGATCCAGTTTTGCACGCCCGCCACACCCGTGCGGAGTACGACCGCTTGGCGCCGGTGTGGTCAGCTGCGACCGACGCGGGGCCCTTCAACGCAGGACTGGAACGACCGGCGGTCCGCGCATTGGTGCCCACCCCGTTGGTCGGCGCGGCAGTGCTCGACGCCGGCTGTGGCTCCGGCGCACAATGCGAGTGGCTGCTCGATGCCGGCGCGGAAGTGACCGGTATAGACATGAGTCCGCGGATGGTCGAAGAAGCAGAGCGCCGCTGCGCAGGGCGTGCAGGTCGCTTCTTTGTGGCTGATCTAGCCGAACCCCTTCCGGTTGAACCGGGTTCGTTCGACGGGGTCACCTGCTCGCTCACACTGCACTATCTGCGTGACTGGACGATTCCGCTGCGATCCTTCGCGTCCGCATTGCGTCCGGACGGTTGGGTCGTCATGTCCGTAGATCACCCGTTCGGGCCATCGCTACCGACTCAACAGGGCGGGTATTTCGATACCGAGCTCGTCAGCGATACCTGGTCCAAGAACGGCGTCGAAGTCACCCAACATTTCTGGCGCCGCCCGCTGTCTGCCGTCATCACAGAATTCAGCCGGGCCGGCTTTGTTGTCGACCGAGTAGCCGAACCTCAACCGAGCAGTGAAGCGCTCGAGCGCTGGCCCGACGAACTCGCTGGACTCGTCGGAGTGCCGACGTTCATCGTGTACCGCCTGCTGAAGGCTTGAACACGGCTGGGGCCAGCACATCAAAACTGTTGCGGCCTTTCAGTATCGGCGCAGATTCTGCCGATAACTCGCGAGCGCAGTTTTCGTGTTTCGCAGGTCGGCCGCCGCTTTCGCCAACTGCCCCTGCGCATGTTGGCTGTCGCGGGAGGTGCTTGCTCGATGCACCTCAGCGCGACGCTGTCGGACAAAACCTTCCAAGCGCGCCGACTCGCTTTCCAATCGCTTGATCTCGCGTTCGAGCCAGATCTTCTCGTCGGTCATATTGGCTCCTACCGTGTCGCGAGGCGTTGAGACGGTTCAGCGCCGCTGGACTCGCGTCATGCGTTCGTGTATTCACCCGAGTCTGGCAACCAGTGGGTACGGTGTCTGTCCCCTGAACATTCGACGTGTGGCAGACCGACTCTGCGGCGGTCGCGCATTGAACGAGAAGTGCGCTCGCTGTCGCGTGGACGAGGGCGGTGGGTGCAGGTAGGGTCTCCCCATTCTGATGAGGAGATCGCGATGAAAAGCATTGCCCTGCTGGCCGTTGGGATTGCGCTGGCATTGTCGGCGTGTAGTTCTACGACAAGCACGGATGCCGCGCCGACAACCGCGGCGAACGATGTGGTGCGGGGTAAGACGTGCGAGAACTACCTGCCCGTGTTGAGCAAGCTGAAGGCGGCCAGCGAGGAGTCCGCGAACAGGACGGCAGAGGACACGATCGCGCTGCTCCCCCAGTCCCCGCAATGGTCAACTCTCAGCGAAGCGGACCGCCAGTCGACCATTGCCGGAATCCGGGACGCAGCCAAGGGAAAGTGCTAGCTCCCCCGATCTGACCGCCTGGTGAGCGAAATCCGCCTTTCCGGAAGCAGTATTCGCAGGGCCGCCAGTGCACGGCGGCCACGCTCGGCATCGCTGGTATAGATGGCTGCCATCGTGGCGAGAACGATCGCGATGGATTCGCTACCGCGTCGAATGAGAGCGGCGACGGCAAGCAGTGTCAGCGGAGTGATGGACAGCAGAACCATGGGCGCAGACATGGCGTTGTTCTCCTGGCATAGCGAAGAAACAACACCAGCTGCGATAGACCCCTACAACAGTGGACGGACCGTCGGATCAGACGCCCACTCCCATAGGGGAAAACCAGGTGGCGAGGACTCCCCGAGTATCGCATCGTGCCCATCGCGAGGCAAGCCTTACAGTCGGCTACCCGCGCGATTCCTGCTCGCCGGACCCGCCTTCCGGCCCACCGTTCGTCTCGCTCGATTGCTGGGTCAACGTAGTCCACGCCAGCTGAGCAGCCCGCTGTTGCGCCTCTTTCTTACTCCGCCCGTGCGCCGGGCCGAAGATCGCCCCACCGATGTCGATCGTGGCGGCAAACCGCTGCTCGCGGGCCGCATCCTGCTGGTGCACAACATATCCCGGCACGCCGAGACCACGCGCCGAGGTGAGCTCTTGCAGGCTCGTCTTCCAGTCCGGTCCCGGCCCCGGTCCGCCGCGTCCTGCCTCTTCGATCGCCGACTCGAACAATCGGAGCACGAGCGGATAGCTGACGCCATGTCCGAACTGCATCTGCACCGCCCCGATGACCGCCTTCAGCGCACCGGCCAGAATGCCGTCTTTGTCGCGCCCGCCGGTCGCCGCCTCGCCGCGGCCGAGCCGCAGATAACGGCCGAACCCACCCGGGGTGAGACGGCGGGCCACCTCGGCAATCGCGTGCTCGTTCACGATCGCCAACCGGAGCCTGGACAGCTCGCGCTCGTGCAGGTCAGGATGCCGACGGTACAGCGACGCGACGACCGCGACGCCGACAGTCGCGCTACCTACGAACTCCAGTCGCTCGTTGTGCGGCGAGCCATGCTCGTACGCGAACGAGCGGTGCGTCAGCGCCTGATCGAGCAACTCCGCGTCCAGCGAAACACCCAGCACGGCTTCGAAATACTCCCCCTTGGCCATGCGCGGCAACTCGCGCACCGCGAACCACCTCCGATCAGCGAGTCGAGGCCCCGCCTTCGCGGCCGTGTTCACGACGGTGCAGCGCAAGCTGGATTTCCAGTAGTAGCCGGTCGGCAGGGTCGGTGAGGTCGATGCGAAGTATCTCCTCGACGCGACGGATGCGGTACCGCAACGTGTTCGGATGGACTTGGAGTGCGGTGGCGGCATTGCGGACGTCGCCGTGTTCGCGCAGGTAGATGTCGACGCTTTCGCGCAGACTCGCGGAATGCTTGCGGTCGTATTCGGAGAGGGTGCGCAGGCGGGGGTCGTGCAGTTCGGAGCGGTTGCCGACCAGATCGAGAATTTCACCGAGCAGTACAGCGGTCCGAGATTCGGCGAGGGTGGTGACTCGTCCGCGCGGGTAGGTAGCGATGGTGCTGTCGAGGACTCGGTCGACCTCCCGCCTGGCCCCGGCGACGCCGCTCAGGTCGGGTACCGGGCACGCGATGGCCGCGCGAAGCGCCAGGCCGCGTTTGGATTCGAGTTGCTCGACGAGCTGGCGCGTCCAAGCCGTAACGGCCTGCGCGGCTTTGTAACTGGGCAACAGCACATAAACGCGGTCGCCGAGACTGGCCGTCACCGAGTCGTTGCGAAATGAGCTGGCGCGCAGGCGAAGCATGCTGCCCAGCGCGGAAGGTTCGGTGGCCGGAGCGCTTTCGGTGGCGGTGAGCGCGAAGCCGACCACGGCGGCAGGCCCGGTCATCGGCAGGTTCAGCGCACTCGCCACGGACGCGACATCGACGGACCCACCCTCACCGAAAAGTCGCTGCACCAGCAACGCTTCAGTGGACGGCGCGTCGAGACTGCGCGAAATGAGGCGGCCCGCGATGGCCGAGGCGCCACGCAGAATCTCCGCCGCGTCCGGCTTGAACGGCCGAGCGCCCTGCTGCAGCCAGATGGTGCCGAGCACCCGCGGCGCCCGCGCGGCACCGTCGGCGGGGTGCCGGATGCTCACCGCGAGCCTGCGCTTGATGTTCAACTCCTCGTGCTCCGGCACGTCGATGACCTCGTCGGTCCGGCGCAGCCGGTCGAACACTCCCCACTTGCGCAGGACCGCCAAGTATTCGCGTGGCCCCTCTCTACCCAGGATCGACATCACCCGCATTTGATCGGCCGCTTCGTCGGAGGCCGAGTACGCCAGCACATGGGACTGCGGGTCTTCGATCGACACCATGCCACCCGCGTTCTGCGCAACGATCTGCGCCAAACCGAACAGGTCGATGTCCGCGGCAACAAGCTCACTATCAACAGCCACGTCTACGCCTTTCGGCCAACTCGACAACACACTCATCCCATCTTTGTCCTTTCGGCCCATTTCCCGGGCACTTTTCCGGTGTTGACTTCGGCTGACCTCACAAATGCCACATCCAGCAGGAGGAACCATGGACGCCATCGTGTCCACACCGCGGCCGGCGAACGAGCCGGTCGGCAGCTTCGCCCCCGGTAGTGCGGAACGTACACGGTTGCAGGCGAAACTGGCCGAACTGGGCGCGACCCAGACCGAGGTGCACCACGTCATCGGCGGTGAGCACCGGCGCAGTTCCGGCAAGACGATCAATGTTGTGCAGCCGCACAAGCACGCCGCGGTGCTCGGCACCCTCACCACCGCGAAGCCCAGCGACGTCGAGGACGCGATCACCGCGGCCACCGCCGCGGCACCTGCCTGGCGCGCCCTGTCGTTCGAGGACCGGGCCGCGGTGTTCCTGCGCGCCGCGGATCTGCTGGCCGGACCGTGGCGCGAAACCATCGCCGCCGCAACGATGCTCGGCCAGTCCAAGACGGCGTACCAGGCCGAGATCGACAGCCCGTGCGAGCTCGTCGACTTCTGGCGCTTCAACGTGCATTTCGCACGTCAGATCCTCGCCGACCAGCCGATCTCCTCCCCCGGCGTATGGAACAAGGTCGAGTACCGCCCGTTGGACGGCTTCGTCTACGCGATCACCCCGTTCAACTTCACCGCCATCGCCGGCAACCTGCCGACCGCGCCCGCCCTGATGGGCAACACCGTGATCTGGAAGCCCGCGATGACCCAGTCGGTCGCGGCGTACTGGACGATGCAGTTGCTCGAGGCCGCCGGCCTGCCGCCCGGCGTGATCAACCTGGTGAACGGTGCGGGTCCGAAGGTCTCGGACGTGGCCCTGGCGGACCGTCGTCTGGCCGGCATCCACTTCACCGGCTCCACCGCGACGTTCCAGCACCTGTGGCGCTCGGTCGCCGCGAACATCGCCGACTACAACGCCTACCCGCGCTTGGTCGGCGAGACCGGCGGCAAGGACTTCGTCGTCGCGCACAGCTCCGCCGATCCCGACGTGCTGACCACCGCCCTGATCCGCGGTGCGTTCGACTACCAGGGCCAGAAGTGCTCGGCCGCCTCGCGCGCGTTCATTCCCAAGTCGGTGTGGGCCAAGATGGGCCGCGATTTCCTCGACAAGGTCGCCATCCTGAGTTACGGCGACGTCACCGATTTCAGCCACTACGGCGGTGCGCTGATCGACAAGCGCGCCTTCGACAAGAACGCCGAGGCCATCGCCCGCGCGAAAGCCACGCCGGGTCTGTCGATCGCCGCGGGCGGGCACGCCGACGATTCGGTCGGCTACTTCGTCGACCCGACCGTCCTGCTCGGCGAGGACCCCACCGACGAGGCATTCCACACCGAGTACTTCGGCCCGATCCTGTCCGTGCACGTCTACGACGACTCGGTCCGCGGCTCCTTCGAGCAGACCCTCGATCTGGTCGACAAGGGCTCGCCCTACGCCCTGACGGGTGCGATCATCGCCGACGACCGCGCGGCGATCGCCACCGCGACCGAGGGCTTGCGCTTCGCCGCGGGCAACTTCTACATCAACGACAAGCCCACCGGCGCGGTCGTCGGGCAGCAGCCGTTCGGCGGGTCGCGCGCCTCCGGCACCAACGACAAGGCAGGCTCGGCGCAGAACCTGCTGCGCTGGACCTCCGCCCGCACCATCAAGGAAACGTTCGTCCCGGCCACCGATCACCGTTACCCGCACCAGGAGCTCTGATGGCCTTCTCCGCTTTGCTGCGGCCCGCCATGCTGGCCGCGTCCCGTTCGCCGCGCATGGAGCGCACCATCACCAGGATGCCGACCACCAAGAAGCTGGTCGACCGGTTCGTCGCGGGCGACTCCGCGGATCAGGCGGTGGCCGCGGTCGAGACCCTGCTCGGCTCCGGCCGCTACGTCACCATCGACTATCTCGGTGAGGACACCACCGAGATCGAGCAGGCCCGCACCACGGTCACGCACTACCTGCACATGCTGTCCGCGCTGGCTCGGCTCGATGTCAGCGCGGACACGGAGTCGGTTCGGCCGCTGGAGGTTTCGCTCAAGCTGTCGGCGCTCGGCCAGTCCCTGCCGCGCGACGGGCACGCGATCGCGCTGGAGCACGCCCACCGGATCTGCGCGGCGGCGCAGGAGGCGGGCGTCTGGGTCAACATCGACGCCGAGGACCACACGACCACCGATTCCACCCTGGGCATCGTGGGTGAATTGCGTGCCGACTTCCCCACTCTCGGCACGGTCCTGCAGGCCTACCTGCGCCGTACCGAGGGTGACTGCCGCGACCTGTCGGGCCCCGGCTCCCGGATCCGGCTGTGCAAGGGCGCCTACAAGGAACCGGCCTCTGTCGCGTTCCAAAGCCGGGCCGACGTCGACGAGTCCTATCTGCGCTGCCTACGGCTGCTGATGCTCGGCGACGGCTACCCGATGGTCGCCACGCACGATCCGGCACTCATCGAGGCCGCACACAACTGTGTCGAGACAACGCATCGCAAACCCGACGAGTTCGAGTTCCAGATGCTGTACGGCATCCGCGACGCCGAGCAGCGCAAGCTGGTCGACGAGGGGAACCATCTGCGCGTCTACGTGCCCTACGGCGACCAGTGGTACGGCTATTTCATGCGCAGGCTGGCCGAGCGTCCGGCGAATGTCGCGTTCTTCCTGCGCTCGTTGAAACCCGGTAGCCAGCACTGACGGGGGGCGCGGTCGCCCCGCGCCCGTCCGGTTGGCCAACCACGCTGAACAATATTTGGCCAACTCGCCGATCACAGTCGCGCTGTGGTCGTATTTAGTAACCACAGCTCGAAGTGTGATCTGCGTTACGCATCGTCGCGGAGCGCGGAGGACGAAAGGAAGCACATGTCCATTGCGGAGTTGCGCAGCCAAATGCTGCGCCGCAAACCCATGGGGCAGATCGATGACGACAGCCCTGCCGATGAGCAGTTGGCCCGGTCGCTCGGCCTGTGGCAGCTCACGGCGATCGGCGTCGGCGGCATCATCGGCGCGGGTATCTTCACCCTCGCCGGCGCGGTCGCCAACTCCGTCACCGGTCCCTCGGTGCTGATCTCGTTCCTGATCGCCGGCGTCGCCAGCGCCGCCGCCGCGCTCTGTTACGCCGAGTTCGCCGGCATGGTGCCGAAGGCGGGTTCCGCCTACACCTACGGCTACGTGTCGCTGGGCGAGCTCGCGGGCTGGTTCATCGGCTGGGACCTGTTGCTGGAGTACATCGCCGTGGCGGCGGTCGTCGCCATCGGCGTATCCGGCTACTTCAAGTTCCTGCTCGAGCAGGTGAACATCGATCTGCCCAGCTGGATGCTGGGTGCGAGCGGCACCGGCGACGGCCATGTGGTCGACGTGTTCGCAATGCTGTTCTGCCTCGGTACCGCGTGGGTGCTCTCGCGCGGCATCCGCAGCGTCGGCCGTTTCGAATCCGTCGCGGTGGCCATCAAGGTCGCTCTGGTCGTGCTGATCATCGTGCTCGGTGTCTTCCACATCGACAGCTCGAACTACACCCCGTACTTCCCGTTCGGCGGCGCCGCGGTGTGGACCGGCGCGGCCACCGTGTTCTTCGCCGTGTTCGGCTACGACGCGATGAGCACGGCCGCCGAGGAGTCGACCGACGGCAAGAAGCACCTGCCGAAGGCCATCCTCTACTCACTCGCCATCGCGATGGTGCTGTATGTCCTGGCCACGCTGGTGCTCACCGGCATGCAGAAGTACACCGAGATCAGCCCGACAAGCGGTTTCTCCACCGCGTTCGAATCGGTCGGCATGCCGGGTATCGCGAACATCATCGCGATCGGCGCCATCGTCGGCATCGTCACCGTGGTGCTCACCTTCATGCTCGGCGTCACCCGCGTCTGGTACGCGATGAGCCGGGACGGGCTGCTGCCCGAATGGTTCGCCAAGACGCATCCGGTGCGCAAGGTGCCGACCAGGGTGACCTGGATCGTCGGCATCGGCGCCGCCGTGATGGCGGGTCTGCTGGATATCACCGTGGTCGCCGAGCTCACCAACATCGGCATCCTGATGGCCTTCATCGTCGTCTCGATCGCCGTGATCGTGCTGCGGCGCACCAGGCCCGATGAGCCGCGCGAGTTCAAGCTGCCGTTCATGCCGGTGGTCCCGCTGATCGGCATCGGCTTCTCGCTGTACCTGATCTGGTCGCTGCCGTGGGAGACCTGGGCGCGGTTCGCGGTCTGGCTGATCGTCGGGCTCGTCGTGTACTTCGCCTACTCGCGCACGCACTCCAAGCTGGAGCGCAGGGGTTCGGCGGAGACAGCCGAGGTGATCTGAAGGAACTCCGAGGGGCACTGACGCCAGCTCCTCGGACCGGTTGGGTGGGTGGGCCGTATGGCCACCCACCCAGCTTTGTTCTCGGCGACGTACCGGATGGAGGAGAGGTCGCGTGGGTTCTCAACGAATTCTCGTCACCGGCGCGGGTGGCGGTATCGGCACGCTGCTGCGTTCGCGCCTACGTCGCCCGGATCGCATACTGCGCCTCTTGGATTTGACCGAACTCCCCACTCCCGCACCGGAAGAACGCGTCGAGATCGTCACGGGGTCGCTCACCGACGCTGACACCATGGCCGACGCCTGCCGGGACGTGGACGCGATCATCCATCTCGGCGGGATCAGCCGCGAGGACAGCTGGGCACGGGTGCTCGCGGTAAATATCGATGGCACGCATACCGTTCTGGAAGCCGCACGACAAGCGGGTATCTCACGCATCGTGCTGGCCTCCAGCAATCACGCGGTGGGCTACCGGCTAATCGGCGAGGCGGGCCCGGACGGCATTGCCGGCGAGGCACCGCCGCGGCCGGACACCTATTACGGGTTCAGCAAGGCGGCGATCGAAGCGCTTGGCAGCCTTTATCACTCGCGGTTCGGGATGGATGTGCTGTGTATCCGCATCGGGTCGTGCTTCGAGCGGCCGCATGATGTCCGCGGACTGTCGCTGTGGCTGTCCCCCGACGACGGCGCCCGATTGTACGAGGCGTGCCTGAGCGCGAAAAGCCCTGGCTTCCGGGTGTTGTGGGGCGTGTCGAAGAATACGCGCGCGGTCGTCTCGTTACGCGAGGCCGAGGAGCTCGGCTACCGCAGTCTCGACGACGCCGAGAAGTTCGCTCCGGAGATTCTCGCCGCGGTGGCGGCCGTACCGGAGCATATCGGCGGGGCTTTCCTGGAAACCCCACTCGGTCTACCGAACCCACTCTGACCTGGCTTTCTATGCGAGTCCAGGTGCCTGATCCGAAATCTCACGGACCCAGTTCGCCGAAACACTGAACTCTTTGTGATTCGCATCCGTATTGATTGCGAAATGGTCATACGGCTATCTACTGTCGGGGCTGCGGCACGACGGCTCGGGTCGTGCTGGTCACGCGGTGCCGCGTGACCGAGAGGAGCGGTCGCAGATGGATCTCCGGGACGTCGTATCCGCAGGTGTGCTCGAACAGCGCGCGCTGCTGGAGCAGGGCGCACTGTCCACACACGAACTCGTCGCCGCCACGCTGGACGCCATCGACGCGGCCGCCGACCTGAATGCTTTCACCCGTGTACGCCACGAACAGGCTCGCGCCGAGGCGATCGAGCGGGACCGGGAGCGTGCCGCGGGCGCCGTCGGCCCACTGCACGGCATACCTATCGCGATCAAGGACGAGATCGACGTCGCGGGCGCGGTGACCTCCTTCGGCACCCGGGCCAACTCGACCCCCGTGCAGGCCGATGCCGAGGTGGTGCGCCGGTTGCGGGCCGCGGGCGCCGTCATCGTCGGTAAGACGGCCATGCCCGAGTTCGGGCAGTGGCCGTTCACCGAGTCGAGCACGTACGGCGTGACCCGCAATCCGTGGGATAGAACCCGGACCACCGGCGGCTCAAGCGGTGGCTCCGCCGCGGCGGTCGCGGCGGGCCTGGTACCGGTGGCGATCGGCAGTGACGGCGGCGGCTCCATCCGCATCCCGTCGGCCTGCTGTGGACTGTTCGGCCTCAAACCACAACGCGGGCGGGTGCCAATCGCGCCCTTCGAGCATCTCTGGTGGGCGCTGGGTGTGACCGGTCCCTTGACCAGAGGCGTGCTCGACTCCGCCATCGTCTACGACGTGATTCGCGGCAACACTCCCGGCGACCGGTTCACCGCGCCGGACCCGGTGATGTCGTTCGAGCAGGCCGCGCGGCAACCGACCACGGGTCTGCGGATCGGCTACAGCACGAAATCGCCTTCCCCTCTGACGAAGCCGCACCCGGAGCATGTCCGCGCGGTACTCGATACCGCGAAACTCCTTGCCGATCTCGGTCATTCCGTCTTCGAGGTGGATCCGCACTACCCCGAGTTCCTGCACGCCTTCTACCCGCAGTTCTTCGGCGGGGTCCGTGCCGAGGCCGACCATGTCGAGCATCCGGAGCTGCTCGAACGCCGCACCCGTCAGACCGTCGCACTGGGCGCCTGGGCTCGGCGGCCCGTCGTGGAGTGGGCGATCCGGCAGGGAGAAGCCGTGGCGCACAAGGTCGATCGCGTCTTCGCCGATAGTGACCTGCTGCTCACCCCCACCCTGGCAGGCCGCCCGCCGGGCATCGGCGTGCTCGACGGCGTGAATTCGGTTCGCGCGCAACTCCGGTCCATCTCGATGGTGGCCTACACCGCGCTGTGGAACGTGACGGGTCACCCAGCAGCGTCCCTGCCCGCCGGAGTGGGCACGGACGGTGTGCCGCTCGCGGTTCAGCTCATCGGCCCGAGCAACGGCGAAACGACCATCCTCACCGTCGCCGCTCAGCTCGAACAGGCTCGGCCACATCCGCGTCCGCTGGGCTGAAACACGGTTCGGCGGCTATGGTGGCCGATGTGACCGAATTGGGCGATATCGCACTACCTTTCGTGGAGTTCGCACACAGCATCGTCTGGTGCACCGTGTCCACGACCGATCCGGCCGGGCGCCCGCGCAGTCGCGTCCTCCATCCGATCTGGGAGTGGGACGGCCAAGAGCTGACGGGCTGGATCTTCACCGGTCAGACCCCAGCCAAGCTGGCCCACCTCGCGCACAGCCCGTATGTGTCGTGCAACTACTGGGTGCCGACGCACGACACCTGCCTGGCGGAGTGCGCCGCCGAATGGGTCGGCGACCTCGAGACGAAGACCAGATTGTGGGAGCTCTTCCGCAGCACACCGCCACCGCTCGGCTACGACCCCGGCGGCATCGGCGTACCCGGTTGGCATGGACCGGAGTCACCCGGTGTCAGCCTGTTGCGCTTACGCCCGTGGCGACTGCGCGTGCTGTCCGGAAAAGACTTCTTCAACGGCCTCCCCGCCACCTCGTGGCGCGCGTGAGCACAGTAACATTTCAGATTTATCGAAGATAATTCGAGACTAAGGCAGGATTTACGAACAAGATTCTGTACCGTCGAGGAATGCGGAAGAATGATTCACCCGGCGGCTCGACTGCACCCGCACCGCCGATCCACCCGCCGGCCGGTGTTCCGATCGATGATATCGACCGGATCCTGCTCGACCAGCTCGCGCGCGACGGCCGGATGACGAACAACGCGCTCGCCGCCGCGGCGGGCATCGCCCCGTCCACCTGCCTCGGCCGCGTGCGCGCCCTGGTGGAGCGCGGCGTCATTCGCGGGTTCCACGCCGACATAGATCCGGCCGCACTCGGCCGCAGCCTGCAGGCCATGATCGCGGTGCGACTGCGCGCCAGCGCCCGCCAGCATCTGGCCCAATTCGGCGAGCAGATGTCGGAGTTCGAGGAGGTGCTCAATGTGTACTTCATCGCGGGCGCTGACGACTATCTGATCCACGTCGCCACCTCGCACACCGACGAGCTGCGCCGGTTCGTGCTGAACAACCTGAGCGAGCATCCGGCGGTCGCGTCCACCGAGACGATCTTGATCTTCGAGCACATGCGCCCGCGGACGAACACCACGACATGACAGGGGCGGGGGGCCCCCCCCGCGGCCCCCCCCCCCCCCCCCGGTTGTCAACAACCCAGTGTTGGGCGGGGACAAGGGGGGGGGCGCCCCCCGCGGCGCCCCGCCCCACACCCCAAAAAAAGACA
>NZ_JBIUBB010000008.1:0-317080 GCF_044547795.1 Nocardia sp. NPDC052316 | reverse complement strand
ACGCCCGCCCACCCTTTTGTTGGGGGGAGCGGCCGTGGTGCGGCCACACACAGACCATGGGGGGTTTTGGGGGGGGGGGGGGGGGCGGGGGGGGGGGCGCCCCCACGACGATGAACAGTTCTGGCTTCGCGTCGGCATCGGACAATCCATTCCACCGCTGGGGCGGTGATGCGGAATGTCGAGAAATGCGTCGGTGAACCGATCGGCTGTTCGATGCGGAATCGCACCAGGCCTAGCGAGGATTAGCCGAAGCCCGGAATCTGGGGCAGCTGGGGCAACTGCGGCACGTTCGGGATCTGGGGCAGCTGCGGCATGTTCGGGACCTGAGGTATCGGCGGCGTGTTGCCTTGTGCGCCGCCTTGCGCACCACCTTGCGCCCCGCCCTGCGGGGTTTGGACGCCGCCCTGTGCGCCACCTTCTGCGCCGCCTTGCGCGCCACCGGGAGCCTGGGCGCCGCCTTGGGCGCCACCCTGCGCTCCGCCCTGTGCGCCACCCTGTGGGGTTTGGACGCCACCTTGCGTGCCGCCTTGTGCGCCACCCTGAGCACCGCCCTGCGGCGGGGCGGGCTGGTAGGCGCTGGCACCGGCGACGCCGGTGAAGAGCAGTGTTGCGGTCGCTCCTGCGGCGGCCGCGGCTGCGATGATCCGATTCATGTGTGTAGCCCCTTCTCGTGTTGAAGTGGTACATGCGTACATGCTGATCAAACGTTCAACACAGTAGTGGCTCAGATCACAATCAGCAAAACTGGTCGGTATGAAATGGGTTCGAAGTCGGGAATTCGGTCGGTTTCGGCGCGGCCGGCCGAGGTTACTTCCGGGGGAAATGTCGAATTGTCGGGCGGTTACGGCCTGCAATGCCGGTGGGCTCAACGCGTCGGATAGCGGAGCCGAAGCCCGTGCGCGTCGCCGCCGCGCCGAAGCGCGACGACGACGCCGAACAGGGCGGTTTGCTGCGGCGTTCAACCCCTACTGCGGAGAGATGGTGCCGCGAATCGAGGTGAGCGCCGTGGGCGAGCTGATCGCCTACTCAGTCGCGAGACTGCACCCGCAGTGAGTCGCCACGGATAAAGCCAAATCGCCGAATTCAGGGCAGTTTTCAGCCCACCGTGCCGGTGCCTGCTCCTGGGCTGGTGCCGGTGCCTGCGCCCGAGCTGGTGCCTGCACCGGCTCCGGTGTCGGTGTCGTCACCCGTGCCGGTGCCTTCGCCCGCGCGCGGAGCGCCGCCGGTACTCGGGCTCGTGCCGGTGCCTGCGCCCGGGCTGGTGCCTGCGCCCGGGCTGGTGCCTGCGCCCGGGTTGGTGCCACCGTTCTCCGCGCCCTGATCAGCTCCGGTGCTCGGGCACTTCTCGGTCGGCTCGGTCGACTGGGCAGGCGTTTCGTCCTCACCTTGGGCGGGCAGGCCGGCGCTGCCGGTACTGGGCAGGCCGGTCGGTTCGCCATCGCCCGGCTTGGCGTCGCTCGCGCCGCTGGTGCCGTTCTCGCCGCTGGTGCCGTTCTCGCCGCTGGTGCCGTTCTCGCCGCCGGTGCCGTTCGTACCGCCTGCACCATTCGGATCGGTCTGGCTGGGGCTGGATTCGCTCGGCTTCTTTTTCTTCTTGGTCGGGTCTTCGCTACCGCTCTTGCTCTCTGGGCAGTTCTCGGTTTCGGTCTGGCTCACCCGGGTGAATCCGCCGACCGAATCCTCGGTCTGGAATGTATTCGCCCCGGCGGAACCGGCTAGCAATAGTGTCGCGGTCAGCCCTGCGGCCGCGGCTCCGATCTTGCAAATCATATGTGTAGCCCCTTCTCGTTTCGAAGTGGTACATGCTGATCAAACGTTCAACACGTTAGTGGTGATCCTTCGAAATGAGCAGGACGTCGGTACCGTAGGCAAGTCACTTACGCGCGGACCGCATCGGCCCACATGGCCGGAATTCGAATTGATCTGCGCCCGCCATTACCCCGGATGGGTCTCTTCCCGTACTGCGGATAATTTAAACCTCGCAGCCGAAATCATTGACAGTGAACGGGACATGACCGAACGGCTACCCGGTCATGCCCCGTTCCGTGCCCGGCTATGGAGCTATGGCCGCCTTAGCGGGAACCAGCGAGCCGAGCGCGATGTCCTCGCCCGCATCGGGAACCTCGGTGCCGCGCAGGGAGGTGCCTGCGGTTTCCCGGAGGAAGCACCAGGCGACCAGACCGACGAGGCTGGCGCCGACCATGTAGACGGCGGGGAACAGCGACCAGCCGGTCCCCTCGATGACGGCCTCGTTGACCAGTGGCGCGGTGCCGCCGAAGGCGGCGGTGGAGAGGTTGTAGGCCAGCGCGAAACCGGCGTAGCGGACGTGCGTCGGGAAGATCGCCGGGAAGGTGGAGCTGATGGTCGCCAGCTGCGGAACGTACAGCAGGCCGAGCACCACGAAGCCGGTGATGGCCCACACGGTGCCCTGGCCCATCAGCCAGTACATCGGGACGGCCAGGGCGGCCAGGCCCACCAGCGAGAACAGCCACATCGGGCGGCGGCCGACCCGGTCGGACAGCCTGCCGAAGAACGGCAGCACCAGCATCATCACCGTCTGGCCGATCAACATCATCGCGGTGGTGTCCGACTCGCCCATGCCGATGGTTTTCTGCAGGTAGGTCGGCTGATAGGTGAGCAGGGTGTAGTTCACGACATTGAGCGCGACGACCAGCCCGCCGAGGGTGAACAATTCGCGCCGGTAGGTGGTGACCAGCTCACGCAGGCCGCGCAGGCCGCCGGGCGGCTGGTTCTCCTCCTCGGCCACTTCGGTGAACACCGGGCTCTCGTCGAGCTTCGACCGCAGGTACCAGCCGACCAGGCCGAGCGGGACGGCGAGCAGGAACGGAATGCGCCAACCCCAGTCGTGCATAGCACTGGAGCCCAACGCGAGCTGGCAGGCGAGCACCGTCGCCGACCCGCCGACGAAGCCTGCGAGCGTGCCGAATTCGAGGAAACTGCCGAGGAATCCGCGCTTCTTGTCGCTGGCGCATTCGGCCAGATATGTGGCAGCACCACCGTATTCACCGCCGGTGGAGAAGCCCTGCACGACTCGCAGCGTGATCAGCAGGATCGGCGCGAGCACGCCGACTTGGGCATGGGTCGGCAGCAGGCCGATGGCGCCGGTGGCCGCGGCCATCAGCAGAATGGTGGTGGCCAGCACCGCTTTTCGGCCGATCCGGTCGCCGAGCGGACCCCACACCATGCCGCCGAGCGGGCGCAGCAGGAACGAGATGGCGAAGCCGAGCATGGTGCCGAGCGTGCCCAACTCGCCCGGGAAGAAAGCGTCGGTCAGGTAGGTAGCCGTCGCGGCGTAGACGCCGTAGTCGAACCATTCGGTGGCATTGCCCATTGCGGAAGCGGCGACCGATCGCCGTAGTGGAAAACTCCCCGGGTCCCCATCACTCACGTGCGCGTCCTCTCCAGCCCGTTGAACGGACCTCGTTTCGGCCCGCCTCCGGGTCCTGACACCAGAGACTGGGCACGAAATAGACCGATACCCACGTTTCACGCGGCGCAAACAGGGCATCCCGGTGTGCCCACCTCTTGCGAGTGCCGCGACCTGCGGCGGAGGGGGTGGATGTGAGGATGGTCACGGATTGATAACGGAACGAGAATCGTCAGCGCTGGTTCGATGAACACCTCGCGCACGTTCTAGTCGCCGAGCTGGGTGTCCTCGCTCGTTCGCGCAGCCGACGGCCGAGTTCGGTCGCTGGGTCACCCGGTTGCTGCGGCGGCCCCCGGCTTGACCAAGCCCGCTTCATAGGCGAACACCACCGCCTGCACCCGATCGCGCAGACCGAGTTTCGACAGCACCGAGCTGACGTGGGTCTTCACCGTGTGCTCGCTGACCATCAGCGCCGCGGCCACCTCGGCGTTCGAGAGGCCGCGGGCGAGCTGGCGCAACGTATCTCGCTCCCGTTCGGTCAGTTCGTCCAGACGGCAGGCCAATTCGGGCCGTGGGCGTCCCCGCTCGGTGAGCTCGGCGATCAGCCGCCTGGTCACCGTCGGCGCCAGCAGCGCCTCGCCCGCGGCGACGACGCGCACGGCGTCGGCCAGCTCGTCGCGGCGGGCATCTTTGAGCAGGAACCCGCCGGCTCCGGCCCGCAGGGCATCGTAGACATACTCGTCGACATCGAACATGGTGAGCACCAACACTTTCGCTGAGGTCTCGGTACAGATCCGGCGGGTAGCGGCCACGCCGTCCAGGCGCGGCATCCTGACGTCCATGACCACCACATCGGGGGCCAGCGCACGAGTCTTCTCGATGGCCTCCAGTCCGTCGGCGGCCTCGCCGACCACGGTGAGATCCGGTTGGGCGTCGAGGATCATGCCGAAACCGGCCCGGAACAGGTCCTGGTCGTCGACCACGAGCACACGCACGCTCAACTCCGCTGTCCCAGTGGCAGTTCGGCGCGCACCTGGAAACCGTTGTCCGAGTGGCCGTGCCAGAGGGTTCCGCCGTTGCCGGTGACTCGTTCGCGCATGCCGAGCAGGCCGTAGCCGGTGGAGTTCGTGCGCTTCTGTCCTATGCCGTCATCGGAAACCCGCACCGTCAGCAGCTGATCTGACCAGCGCAGCGAGACCAGCACGCCGGTCGCGTCCGCGTGCTTCATGGTGTTGGTCAATGCTTCCTGCACCACCCGGTACGCGGTGACGGCGACGTCGTCGGGCACTGCCCGCCGCGCCCCGTCTTCGTCCAGCGAGGCGGCCAGTCCGTCGCGCCGCGACTGCTCGAGCAGGTCGGGGATCGCCTCGATGCCGGGTTGCCGTGGTGGATCGCCGGTCTCGCTCCGTAAGGCGCCGAGGGTGCGCCGAAGTTGTTGCACGGCAACTCGTCCGGTCGCCGCGATACTCGCGAACGTGGCGTCGGTCCGCTCGCGGTCGGTGAACAGGGGACCGGTCTCGGCCTGCACGATCATCGAACCCACCGAGTGCGTGACGATGTCGTGCATGTCCCTGGCGATCCGCAGGCGTTCTCCGGCCAGTGCCGCGCGGCGTTGCTCGTCGAGTCGGCGGGCGCGTTCCTCGAGCATGGCGATCTGGGCTCGCCTGGCGCGAACTCCGGTGCCGAGTGCCCAGGCGGTGAGGAAGGACATGGCGGCGTGGCCGTAGGAGTCCGGGCTCTCGTGCGGGACGACGAGGGAGACCAGAATGCCGAACGCGCCTGCCACGAAGGCGCCGCGGCGCCGCGCCCGCGGGCTGTACGCGGCGATGGTGTACGCGCAGACGACGGTGCCGTAGGGGAGTGCAGGCATGGCGTGCAGGCAGGCGAGCACGGTGATCGCCGGTCCGACCACAAGGAACACCGCGACCGGTGCGCGTCGCCGCCACAGCACCGGCACGGACGCGACCGCCGACAGCACGAGCACCCACCACGGCTGGTGCGCGAGCACTGCGGGTCCGACGCTGGCCACGGTGATCACCACGGTCAGCGCGGCATCGACCGCGCCGGGCGGGAATCGCTCGAACCGTTCGATGACGCCCCGGGTCGCGTCGTCGACGGCGCCCGCGGTCCGGGTCGCCGCACTGGTAAGCCTCACAAGCGCTCAGTCTGGTCTGCCCGCGAGCTTCGACGCCTCACTCTCCGGGCTGATACGGCCCTCATCCCTACGGGTGAGGTTGGGAGGCTGCGACTTCGGTGCTCGATTCGCCCCGGGCGCGGGTCATGGCTTCCAGTTCGATGGTGTGCAGTCACCGCCGACCGGGCGGGACAGCAGACGCATCACCGCCGCGTTGGCGTGATCAGCCGCTCGCAGGCCAGTTTTCCTCGATGATCAGGCGGCCGGCGCGCACCGCCGCCGCGTGGTGTTCGGCGACCACGTCGGGCGGGTAGGTCGGCCAGAGGGTGATGGCGCCGCTGGCCTTGTCGATGGTGCTCACCGTGCCGCCGATGGGCAGCGGGCTTGGCGGAGTGCGGTTTTCGGTGGGCGGCGGGGGCGTGAAGATGGCGACGACGACGAAACAGCTGTCGAATTCGGTGATCCGATTGGTGATCCCGCGCCCGGCGTCGTCGTCGAAGGACAGGTAGCGCTCGGTGAGACGTTCGGCCTCGGCGCGGGTCACCGGGGTGGTGCACTCGGTCGGGTAAGCATGGATGTCCATGGTGTCGACGGCGGCCACCGGCGGTGGCGCCAACTCCTTTCCGCAATCCTGGTGCCCCACTGTGCCGTACGCGCGCGGCGGCTGCGCGCGTTGTCCGGGATTTGCTATCGGACGGCGGAGTTTGCCGGTCGGTCGAAGTGCACGGTGGCGAGCATGCGGCGGGCCAGGAGTTCGGGGTCGGCCCCGTCGGCGAGGCTCGAATTATCCAGCGCCCCTTCGCGCCACAACGCGGCGAAACCATGCACCAGCGACCAGGCGGCCAGTTGGGTGGCCTGCTGCTGCTCGACGTCGCCGGGCCGAATGGCGGACACGCCGGAGCGCAGCGCCGCGGCGGACTTCGTGCGCGCCTCGGCCAGGCGCGGATCGTCGGCACGCAACAGGCTGTGCCGGAACATCACGTCGAAATGCCCGGGGTGCTCCCGTGCGAAACGGATGTAGGCGACGGCGACCTCGCGGAAGTCGGGGCCGGCCTGTGTCAGCTCGGCGGCGAGCAGTTCGAATCCCTCGATGGCCAGCGCCGTCAGCACCCCGGCGCGGTCGCCGAAATGATGGGCGGGTGCCGCGTGCGAGACGCCGGCCCGGCGGGCCAATTCGCGCAGGGATACCGCGTCGACCCCGTCGCTCGCGATCTGGTCGGCGGCCGCCGACAGGATCGTCGCCCGCAGATCGCCGTGGTGATAGCCGCTTTTCGCCATGCCTCGATGGTGCCCGACAATCTAGTCATTGACAAGTTTGCGGGTGGGCCGTTATCTTTCCAGTGTCAAGATTGATCGCTAGAAACGTAGGAGACCCTGATGGCACCGCTGGTTGTACTCGCCGTCGTCACCGCATTGGCCCGCCTCGCCGGTTGGCTGGCCGGGCCCGATTGGCTCGACTCGTGGCCGCACGCCGTCGCACTCGGTCTCGCAGCCATGTTCGTGCTGACCGCCAGCGCACACTTCCTCTCGCCGCGCCGCGAGGCGCTGGTGGCAATGGTGCCGCCGAACCTGCCCAACCCCGCCGCCCTGGTCGCCCTCACCGGCGTCCTCGAAGTGGCAGGCGCGGCCGGACTGCTCATCCCCGCGACCTCGAAACTCGCCGCCGCAGCCCTGATCCTGCTGCTGCTCTCCCTGTTCCCAGCCAACATTCGCGCCGTCAAGGCAGACCTCGGCATCAAGACCATGCCCCTGCCGCTGCGCGCCCTGGTCCAGGCCCTCTTCATCGCCGCCCTGAGCGTGGTCCTCTTCGCCTGAGTACTGAGACAAGCCCGCCTGCGCACCGAAAGACGTTGCGCAGGCGGGCTTTCTGCTGTGCGGTCAGGGTTACAGCACGGCTTGGGTCTGGGTCACCTTGGCGACGAGCTTGTTCGCGTCATCGCGAATTTCGGTCTCCACCACGATGAACGAGCGGCCCGCGTGCAGCGGCGTGGACGAGGCGGTGGCGTAGCCGGAGCGAACTGCTCTGACGAAGTTGGTCTTCGACTCGACCGTGGTGGTGCCTGCTTTGCCTTCCGGCAGATTCAGGTAGGCGCATACCGCGCCGGTCGCGTCCGCCAGAGACATCAGGGCGCCGCCGTGCAGTACACCGCCCAGCGTGCACAGGGATTCGTTCCAGGCTATGCGGCTGCGGACCAGGTCGGGTCCGTGCTCGAGCACCTCGATACCGAGCCGCTCGGTGAACGGCATGGTTTGGTGGAACAGTTCGGTGCCCGTCTCATCGATCATGCTCGCGATCGTCCCCGATCCGGTGCGTCCGGTCGATTACCCGTGAGGTAATTCTTGTCGGTCCGAACGGCCGCGTCGGATGGCGTGGGCGGTCACCGCGACGATGACCAGGGTCGCCGTGAGCCCGCCGCACAGCATGACGCCGGTGGGCGAGCCGCGGTCCACCACGACGCCGCCGGCCAGCGCGCCCAGCGAGATCGTCGCCTGAAACGAGGCGGTGAACAGCACCGAGGCCGCCTCCGGGGTATGCGGCGCGGCCTTAGCGAACCAGGCTTGCGACGACACCGGCACCGCGCCGTACCCGATACCCCAGACGATCAGGAGCACCAGCGCACCTGCCGGTCGCTGGCCGAGCAAGGGCAGCAGGAGGGTGGCACTCGCCAATAGTGCGGCGGCACCGCCGGAGGTCGCGTGTGGATACCGCTCGATCGCCGCGCCGCCCAGGAAATTGCCGAGAATGCCTGCGGCGCCGTAGCTCAGGAGCAGCAGGGTAACCATGCCCGGACCGAGGTGGGCGACTTGTTCGAGAAAGGGCGTGAGATAGGTGTAGGCGCCGAAATGCGCTAGCACTACGAGAAATGTTGCCAGCAAGGCGAATCGGACGCCTGCTCCGCGAAGCAGCCCACGTAGTACGGCGACTCGGGTCGCCTGTTGAGCGGGCAGCGGCGGCAGGAACATCGCCAGCATGCCGAGCACCCCGGCCGCGAGCACCCCGACCACCACGAACGTCGTTCGCCAGCCCGCGATCTCGCCGAGCAACGTGCCTGCGGGCACCCCGAGCACGGATCCCAGCGGAACGGCGGCGAAGATCACCGCGTTGGCCCGGCCCACCGCGGCCTCGGGTACCAGCCGGTGGGCCAGACCGGCCGCGATGGACCAGAATCCGCCGATGGCGACGCCGACCAGCACCCTGGACACCAGCACGACCCAGTACGCCGGTGCGGCTGCCACCAGTGCGTTGCTCAGCACCAGCAGAAACATAAACAGGTACAACAGGATTCGCCGGTCGATTCGCCCGGCGGCGAGGATCGACACCGGTGCGGCGACGGCGGCGACCAGCCCGGGCATGGTCATCATCAGCCCGGCCATACCGTCGGAGATGGTGAAGTCGGCACCGATCGAGGTGAGCAGGCCGATCGGCAGGATCTCGGCGGTGACGAGCGAGAAGATCGCCAGCAGCACCGAGACGACGGCGAGCCAGCCGGTCAGCGCGCGGCGGGGGGATATCGAAGAAGGTGTGAGAACGGTGGACACGGCGCCTAGTGCACCAGCGGGCCGGCCGTTGCTCCGGCGGGTTTACGCCACCACCGTATCCAGGGCGAAAACCCGCTCAGCCGCGCCCGGCACGCATCGGGGCGAGGAATTCGGCGTTGGTCTCGGACTTGCGCAGCCCCTCCAACAGCAGGTCGAGCGCCTGCGGCGGGTCCAGCGTGGCGAGGGTCTTGCGCAGCGTGTGGGTCGCTGCCAGCTCGTCGGGTGCGAGCAGCAGTTCGTCCTTGCGGGTGCTGGACTGGCCGATGTCAACGGCGGGGAAGACCCGCCGGTTCGCGGCGGCGCGGTCGAGTTTGAGCTCAGCGTTACCGGTGCCCTTGTACTCCTCGAAGATCACGGTGTCGGCCAGTGAGCCGGTCTCCACCAACGCGGTGGCGATGATGGTGAGCGAGCCGCCGTTCTCGATATTGCGGGCGGCGCCGAGGAACCGCTTGGGCGGGGCGAGGGCGGAGGCTTCCACGCCGCCGGACAGCACCCGGCCGGAGCCGGGGCTCGCCAGGTTGTAGGCGCGGGCGAGGCGGGTCAGTGAATCGAGCAGAACGACGACGTCGCGGCCCATTTCGACGAGCCGTTTGGCATGTTCGATGGCCAGTTCGGCGACCGCGATGTGTTCGCGGGCGGGTTGGTCGAAGGTGGCCGCGGCCACGTCGGCGGGGACGGCCCTCGTCAGGTCCGTGACCTCCTCGGGGCGCTCGCCGACCAGGACGAGCATGAGCTCGCACTCCGGGTGGTTCTTCGCGATGCCGTGCGATATGGCTTGCAGCACAGAGGTTTTGCCCGCTTTCGGGGGCGCGACGATGAGTGCGCGCTGTCCCTTGCCGATCGGCATCACCAGGTCGGTGACGCGGGTGGTCATGGCGTGCTGTTCGGTTTCCAGGCGGAGGCGTTCGTTGGGGTAGATCGGCACCAGGTCGTTGAAGACGGGCCGGTGTGCGATCTTGTCCGGGTGCTGCCCGTTGACCGTGTCGACGGTGCGCAGCGGTGCCGGCTTTCCGTTGGTGCCGGCGGATTGCGTTGTGCCGGTGAGGAAGTCGCCCCGGCGCAGGTGATGTTCGCGGATCAGGCGTTGCGGCACGGGGATGTCGTCCGGTCCGGGCAGGTAGCCGTCGAGGCGCAAGGTGCCTCGGTTGTCGGTCAGGTCGAGGATGCCGGTGACGGTGCGGGCCGGATCTTGTTCGGCCGCGCCGCCTTCGGTGGGGTTTTCGTTGAGTGTGTTGGGGTTCATGGGTTTTCCTTACAGAGGAGTGAGTACGGCGAAGCAGCCGTGCAGGCGACGATGAGCGTCGCGGAGCAAGATCCTCGGGGGTATTCCGGAACGGTTCTGTCGACCGGGTCGGAGAGGGATCTCAGAATTCTTGCGGGAGAACTAGCTACATCCACAAGTAGAAGACGTGGCCGAGAGTACAGGCTCGATCTTCGGCGCGCAATGGTGTCGGCCACCGGGGTCCGGCTGGGCGGCTACTGCGACACACTGTCGTCAGCGATAAGCTCAACGACCCCTGGCGGGTGAATATTCCCGTGACCCGGGCGAATGCTGCCCGCGTACGACAAAGCCCGGCAGGTGACGTGGGGGACACGTCGCCTGCCGGGCCTCGGTGGTATGCGGTGCTGTTTATCCGTACACGGAGTTGTAGAACTGGATCGCGCTGGCGATGCCGACCGGAACGCCGAGCACGATCATGCCCGCCGCGGCACCGAGCGCGATGCCGACGCCGGCGCCTGCGATGCACAGGCCGATCGGGCCGGCGAAGAAGGTCGGCACGACCAGCGGAGCGCCGATGATCGCACCCGCGACGCAGCCGAGCGCCCCGCCGACGATGGTGCCGACCAGGGTGCCGATGGCGGTGGCCAGGCCGAACTGGGTGGCCGCGGTGCTCAGCGCGGTGTTGAAGTCGGCGCCCGCGACGTCCTGCGCGTTGACCGGCTTCAGCATCGACGCGGGGTGTGCGTCCGCCGCGTCGGTACTCGGGGTGAAAGTAGCGGTATTACCGTCGATTTGAGCCGCAATGGGCCATTCCATGCCGTCTTTGAGATAAGTCAGCGGCATGCCGGCAACCAGGCGGCCCTGATTATCCAGCACCTGGAATTGTGTGCCCTGAGTCGTCAGTGACCCGGCGTCGGTCTTCAGCACGACCGATTTGTCGACCACATTCGCGGTGTAGTGGATGCCGGGCAGGATGTCGGTTTGCACGGTCGACCCCGGGGCGGGTGCGGGCGCGGCCGGTTCCGCGTACGCGGTGCCGCTCGTGATCCCGATAGCCGCGATGACCAGGGTGGATGCGGCAGCAAACTTCTTGACCCTCATACTTTTCAGACACTTTCCTCAGCAGGAGCACCGTCGGCCCTCAGGGGGCTCTAGCCGGCGCGGCCCATTAATACGAACCTCTGAACAGGCTCGTCGTCCTTTGTTTCGGGCAAGTAACAGGAGGCACCAAAAAAGCGTCAAATAGAAGTGATCTGTGTTAAAGAAACATAAATTCAGACATTTAGCTAACTTTCAGCATCCATTAATGTGGCGCACGACACGTTATTTCGCGAATGGCTCGCGAGGACTCAGCTGATGCGGCCGACGACCGCACCGGGCAGCAGCGGCAACGCCAAACCCAGCAGTCGCCACGGCCACGCGGGCACGAACGCCCGCCGCTGCTCCTTCTCGATCGCACCGACCATCGCGGCGACGCCCTTGTCCAGCGGCGCCACCAAGCGCGCATCCCCTGCTTTGGCGGCCATGTCGGTCGCGATGAACCCGGGCAGCAGCGTGGTGACCGCGATCGGCGACTTGGCCAGCTCGGTCGAGAGCGCCTGTCCGAGCGCGTCCAGCCCCGCCTTGCTCGCGGAGTAGGCGGCCTTCTTCCCCGGCAGTCCGCGCACCGCACTCATCGACGACACCAGCACGAGGTGTCCGGCGTTCTGTGCGCGGAATATCTCCAGCGCGGCCTCCGCCTGCGCCAGCGCGCTGACGAAATTCGTTGTCGCGGTGGCGATATTGGCGTCGGCCCGGCCGCTGCCGATCACCGCGCCCTTGCCGAGGCCCGCATTGACGATGACCCGGTCCAGTCCGCCGAGCTCGTCGCGCAGCTCGCCGAATACCCGCGGCACCGCCGCGTGCTCGTTCACGTCGAGCGCGCGGATCGCCACGGTGATCCCGGGATGGGCCGCGACAAGCTCGTCGCGCAGGGCCTCGAGCGCGGTCAGCCGTCGAGCGCACAGGGCGAGGTCACGGCCCTTGCCCGCGAAGTCGCGCGCCATGGCGGCGCCGAGGCCCGCGCTCGCACCGGTGATCAGAATTTTGGTCCTCGTCATGGGGCTGACCCTAGGCCCTGTGGCCGAGTGTCATCCAGCCCTCGGATGCATCCGGCCGGAGTTCGGGACGGGGCTTGGCAAGCCGACCGGGTCAGCCGCCTGCCGATCCGGTGCTCGGCTGTGGCGGCAGCAGGCGCCACGGGCCGCAATTCACGGTCTTGAAGGCCACGTCGGTCGCCTTGATCTCGGCACGGATCGGGCCGAGCCGGGTGAAATTGTTGCCGATGATGTATCGCATGTCGGTGTTGTCGCCCTCGACCTTCCATAGCCTGCGCCAATCGCAGGCGTAGGCCGGATCGGGCGTGCCCGGCGCCTCCCAGATGCCGGGGACGATGTCGATCCCGACCAGATACAGGCCGTCCTCGGGCATCGTGGTCGCCGGTTCGGCGGCCGCCGTCGCGGCGCCGAGCAGGGTCATCGCGGACGTCATGGCGCCGGCGATCAGGAATGCATGTGCACGCATGGCGATGTTCTCCTCGAATCGTGCTGCAACCGCCACGCAGCGGCTGACCTGGGGATCCCCGAATCTCCGGGGCCAAGATCTACCAGACGCCTCGGGTGAATGTGGGCGTATTCACTTTTCTTGTGTCGGTGCATAGTCAAATCGCGCACGATGTTGTCATCGACCCGGGCCGCCGCGATATCGGAGGTATGACATGTGCTCAGCTCGGGTCCGTCCGCACCACTCGACGGCTGAGATCGTGCGGCGCGCGGTGCGCGGGTTTGTGTACCGACTCGGGATTGGCCGCGCTGCTGGCGACCGACCGGGCGCTGCTGCACTGGCGGGCGATGCGTGCGCTGAACGATAGCGGGCTGGCCGAGCAGGCGGTGCAGGAGTCGCTGCTCCGTGCGTGGCGTTCGTGCGCGTTCTTCGACGAGACCAAGGGCAGCGTCCGATCCTGGCTGCTGACGATTCTGCGCAACGTCCTCATCGACCTGATCCGCGCGCGGGCCGCACGACCGGGCGACACCGGCTGGGACGAGGTGGGCGAGCTCAGCGACATCCGCTACGCCCACCCGGATTTCACAGACGGACTGGTCGACGGACTGCTGGTCGCAGACCTGCTGGCCATGCTGCCCGCCCCGCAACGCGAGGCCGTGGTCGAGGTGATCCTGCGTGATCGCGCCTACCAGGAGGTCGCCGACGACTTCGGGGTGCCGGTGGGCACGGTGAAGACGCGAGTGCATTACGCCCTGCGGTCGTTGCGCAGCCTCCCACGCGGTGCCTGAAGCGGCTGGATGTCCTCGGTTCGGGGACGCAGGCAGACGGTGGCCAGCAGGCCGACTGCCGCGCCGACCGAGACAACCGCGCTTGCGGGAGCGAACTGCGCAAGGGCTCCAGCAGTCACGAATCCCAGACCCTGCCAGAACATCAGGCCTGCGGTTTGTACCGCCAGGGCACGAGACCGCAGTTGTTCCGGGGTCACGTCGAGCAGCAGGCGGTCGAGCCCGAGGTGATGGGCGAAGCCCATCCCGGACAACAGCAGGATCGGCGCGACGATGCCGAAGCTCGGCTGGAACCAGAAGCTGAGCACCGGAATGAAGACCAATGCCGCGAGATACGGCACGAGCGCTCGCTGTCGGCTCGCGGTGAGCCGCCACATGGCCAGAAACTCCCCCAGGACGGTCCCCAGCGGCAGCATGGCCATCATGACGCCGAGCTCGACGCTCGTGAAACCGCGCGCGTGGGCATAGGGATTGGCCAACGCCTCGGCGAAGACGGAAAGGGCAGGCACCGCCCAGCCCAGGAACAGGATCCTCCGCAACGGACCGATGGCCAGAATCCCACGGAGACCGGTGAGCGAGTCCCGCAGCAGGGAACTGTTGGTGTGTGCGCCGGTAAGGCGTTTCGCCGTGCCGACCCGGAGCAGCACCGCGGAGATGAGGAACATGGCCGACTGGATCCAGAGTGCGCTCGTGGGCGACACGACAACGAGCAGCAGGCCGCCACCGGCGAAGCCGACGATCTGTGCTCCTTGGGCTACCAGGCGAAACAGGCTTCTGCCCGGCACATACGCGGAATCCGGGAGAATCTCCGCGAGCGTGGCCGCTCGGGTGCCTGCGAATATCGGACTGATCAAGCCCATGCCGAACACCAGGCAAAGCAAAGCGAAGACCGGCATTCCCGGCATCGCCATCGCGGCCGCCAGCAGCGTTGTGGCCAGGTTGCAGGACACCAGCAGCCGCCGCGCCGGGACTCTGTCCACGAGCGAGGAGAACAATGCTCCGGCGAATAAGTGCGGCGTGAATGCAAGAGCGAAGACCAGAGCGGTCAGCAGCGGAGAACCGGTGCGCCGATACACCAAAACACTCAGCGAGAACTCGGCTATCACCGTGCCCAGCATGGAAATGACGTGTGCGGCAATAAGTACGCGGAACTCGGGCACCGCAAACGCATCGCGATATCGTAGCCGGGAATCGTCCGCGTGCCCGGTATTCGGGGATTTGCTCTTCACCATATCCGATATCCGTAGTTCTGGCGATTGCCGATGCTTTTTCGATCATACTGCGCTGCGCGCCGCTCCGGGGCATCGGACAATGGGGCTAGACCACACTGGCAACTTTATGCCAGCCTGCGCGATGTCATTGCTCCCCGCTCTGTAGCGCTGGCAGAATCGGGATGGCAATGAATGGAGCGAAAGGATCATTGGAGGGGGTGGCGACATGCTGTACAGCGAGTAAGAGTGGGCGCAGCCGGGCCTGGTCGAAGTGGGTCCGGCTGCTTCGACGTCCACCTTGATAAAAATCATTCCCCCACCAACCTCAGGAGCTGGTGTGCCGAAAATTCTTGCGTACGATCCACTGGATCCTGCCGTGCTGGAGAATCCTTATCCGGTGTACGCGACACTCCGCTCTGCGGGCCCGATATTTTGGCATGAACGGATGCACTGCTGGGTCCTCACGCATTACCGTGACTGCCAGGCTGTTCTTCGCAACAACGGCGCATTCGCTTCGGACTGGCGTCGAATCGGAAAGGCCGTGCCAGAGCCCCAACTCGGCCTGCAATTGCTGGATCCACCGGATCATGGCCCACTGCGCAGTTTGTTCACCAACGCGCTGCGGGCGCAGGATCTCGCAGGCCTCACGCGTCGAGCGGAGCGTACCGCGGAATCCTTGCTGGACGCCGCGACGGCGGGCGAGGACTTCGACATGATCCACCGTGTTATCGCCCCCTTGGCGTTGGGCACGGTGTCCGACCTGGTGGGGACGCCGTGTCCGCCCGTCGACCTGTACGACCCCATCTCGGACGCCATTGTGCGCAGCATGGACGCCGGGCTGGATCCGTCGGTCAAGGCGGCGGGTGTCGCGGCGCGTGCTCGGTTGAACGAACTGGTCGATGCGTGGTTCGCGGCCGATCCCAGACCCGGCTTGCTGTCGGAAGTAACCAGAACAAAGGTCTGCACAGACCTGCCTGAGTCTTATATCCGGAATACGATGAGAATCGTCTTTCAGTCCGGCTACAGTTCGATCGTAGCCGGCGCGGGTAATATGATGCTCGCCCTCTTGGAGCACCCGGGATCTATCGAACGCATGCGGGATCCCAAAATTATGTCCACCGGGTTCGAAGAGCTGATGCGATACGATTCCGCGGTGCAGGGCACCAGTAGGGCCGCTACGAAGACCACGTTGATTCGCGATACCGTGGTAGCAGCTGGTGACATTGTTCTCATGCTGTTCGGGTCGGCGAATCGAGACCCAGCGGAGTTTCCGAATCCGGACACGCTACTCTTGGACAGGTCGCCGAATAAGCATCTTTCGTTCGGCCGTGGTCCGCACTCATGTATTGGAAATCTATTCACCAAAATAGTTCTCCAGGCGCTGATACGCACGTTGTTGCGTCATCCTTCGACGTTGCAGCTGGTCGGCAGCCCGATTCGTAAGCCGACGGCCACGGTGCGAAGTCTCGCTGAACTGCCTGTGCGATTCGTCCCCGCAGTCGGATGAGCGCAGTACGGCCTCTGTGTCATAGCTAGAACTCGTGGAATCGTATATCGAGGCGGGAGCCCTGCACAGTATGGGAGCATTCGACTCCGTAGTTGGGTAACCACCCTGCTTCGGCGACCATGAATCCCGCCTGGAAGCGTGTGTGTGCGTGGAGATCTTCCATCACTTCGGCGAACCGCCGCCGCATCGTGCGGACGCTCACGTTCATGGCCCGTGCGACGACTTCGTCTCGGTTGCCTGTCGACAGCGCTCGCAGCATTTCTAATTCTTGGCGAGATAAACTGTTTGAAGCGTAGTAATGCATGTATATCTTCTTCCCTGACCGAGCTGACCGACTAGTCGGGAGGGGCGGAGCGCCGCGGTGCGCCGCTGCCATCCGCTGGGTGGCTAGTGGTCAGGTTGGCTCGAAACGTTAGCAGCATTTGCAGGGACTTTATAGACAACACTTTCCGGGGGTTGACCCATATTTGATCTAGTTCGCAAACCTATGGCGTATCGGCGATGCGTATTGATCTGGAAGTGGAAAAGTTATCTCGTTCGCGCGAGCCCGACGTACGTCGGCAGCACCGTCCGAGCTGCTGTCGGCGCCGCTGTGCGGAAGTCCCTCGACCGTGTGACCGTCGGTTACCCCAGGAAGCGACGTATGTGCACCGCTTGAAAGTTACGAGTCGCGGACTCGCGAGGCGCTATGCTCTCCTGTAACAACAGCACCAGCAGTAACACCGAGAGCGATTCCGCTTAGCTCGACGGGCTGGAACGGCTCACGGGACCATCACGGGACTAGGGAGCTGCTTTGTCTATCTACCAGGCGTTCTTTACGAAATCAGGCCTCGTCCGAGCCGGACTCTGTTCCGCCGTTGCCACTGCAGTCACGGTGACGCTGTCCGGTGCGGTTCCCGGCACCGCGACGGCCGCTCCCGCGCAGTCGGAGGCGGCGAACAAGCTTGCGGGCAAGACTGTGTTCGTCGATCCCGGTCATCAGGGGTCCGGGCACGGCGAGAACGTCGCCAGGCAGGTCAGCGACGGACGCGGCGGCATGAAGGACTGCCAGACGACCGGCATGACCACGGTGCACGGCGTGCCCGAGCACACCATCAACTGGAATGTCGCGCAGCTGGTGCAGACCTCCCTGGAGCAGCTCGGCGCGCAGGTCGTGCTGAGCCGCCAGGACGATACGGGTTGGGGCGGCTGCATCGACGACCGTGCCAGGGCCGCCAACGAGTCCGGTGCCGCCGTCGCGGTGAGCATCCACGCCGACAGCGCACCCGCCGACCAACGCGGCTTCCACCTGATCGTGCCCGAGCTGCCCATTCCCGACCCGACGATCAACCAGATCCAGTCCAGCGCCGGGCTGGCCGCCTCCACCGCGGTACGCGACGCGTATCTGCAGGCCGGCTTCGTGCCTGCGACGTACGCGAGCCCGCATGGTTTGCAGTCGCGCCGGGACATCGCCGGACCGGCACTCACCGCCGTGCCCGATGTGTTCATCGAGATGGGCAACGGGGCCAACGCCGAGGACGCCGCGCTGCTGGAGAGCCGGGAGGGGCAGCTCAGGCACGCTATCGCCATTACCACCGGGCTGGTGAGCTATCTGCTCGGCCCGCAATCGGGGACGCCGAATATGGCGGCCGAGCAGCCTGCCGCGGCGCCCGTGCCGCAGCCTGCGTCGACCGAGCCTGCGCTCGCGGCACCGCAGCCTGCCGCAGCTGAACCCGCACCGCAGGCCGCGCCGGATCCACAGGCCCAAGCCGCACCACCGATGCAGGCGGCACCCCAGGAGCTGACGCTCCCACCGGCGGACTCGCCGTCGCACCCGTCTCCGATCGAACCGCAGTTGGCATCGAATCCGCCGCAGTTTCAGCCGTATCCGGCGTCGACCGAGCCGCCCGTGCAGTCAGCACCGCAGGCGCAAGCCGCTCCGCAACCGAACTCGCCGCAGCTTCAGCCGTATCCGGCGTCAACCGAGCCGCCCGCGCAATCGGCCCCCGCTCCGCAACCGAACTCGCCGCAGTGGCAGCCGTCTCCGGCGTCGATCGATCCCCCCGCACAGTCCGCACCGGCACCGCAGGCACAGTCCGCACCGCAAGGCCAGGCCTCGCCGTTCACCCCCGGCCCGGGCACCCAGCAGTCGCCGACCGCACCGGGTACGCAACCGAACCCGAGCGTGCCGGGGACCAAACCGCCGGTGGACGAGTCGGCCGACATGTCCGCCGTCCGCGAGATCATGGACATGGTGCTGACCATGCTGATGCCGCTGGCGAAGGCGCTCGGCGTGGACAACAATATGGTCACCGCCGAGCTGATCAACCTCGCCTACGCCTTGGCGGCGAAGTTCATCGCTCCCGCCAAATAAACACCGTGCACACCGAACGTCACCCTCGCCGAGGGTGACGTTCGGCTTTCCCGGGGCCGTCCCGCCGCGCAGTATGGTGGTCGGCGTGGCTGACCGGATTCCTGTTGTCATCGTCGCGGGGTTTCTCGGTTCCGGGAAAACAACGCTGCTCAACCACCTGCTGCGCAACAGCCGCGGCACCCGAATCGGCGTGGTCGTGAACGACTTCGGCGCGATCAATATCGACTCGATGCTGGTCGCCGGTCAGGTCGACGCCATGGTCTCCCTCGGCAACGGCTGTGTCTGCTGCGCGGTCGACGTCGGCGAATTGGACGCCCTGTTCACTCGGCTCGCGCAGCCGCGCGCCAAGATCGATGTGATCGTGGTGGAGGCCAGCGGCCTGGCCGAGCCGCGCAATCTCATCCGGATGGTGGTGGGCAGCGAGAATCCGCGCATCCGGTACGGCGGGCTGGTGGAGGTCGTCGACGCCGAGCAGTTCCCGGCGAGCAGCGCACGCCATCCGGAGCTGACCACGCATCTGCGGCTGGCCGATCTGGTGGTGGTCAACAAGGCCGACCGGGTGCCCGCCGCGCAGGTGCACACCTTGCGGCAGCAGATCGCGGAGCTGATCGGGCAGGTGCCGGTGTACGCGACCACGCACGGCCGCCTCGAGCCGGGCCTGCTGTTCGACGAGCCGATGCGCGAAACCGCACGGGTCGCCGAGCAATTGAGCTTCGACGAGCTGCTCCACGACCATGATCACGACCACACCGAGCATCACCATCTGCACGACGACTACGTCACCGTGTCGTTCACCAGCGAGCGCCCGCTGGACCCGCGCGGCTTGATCGGTTTCCTGGAGGACCCGCCGCCCGGCCTGTTCCGTGCCAAGGGCTTCGTCGCCTTCCCCATCGCGGATGAGCGCCGCAAGTTCGTGTTCCACCTGGTCGGCCGCCATCTGGTGTTCGAGCCGGAGAACTGGGCGCGCGGCGAATCCCGCACGACCCAGCTGGTGTTGATCGGGGCAGGCCTGGACACCGACCTGGCGCTGAAACGGTTGCAGGACACCGTGCACCTCGACGACGACCTACTCGATCCGCAGACCCTGCTCGGTGTGTGGCGCTATACGCCGCACTGACCGACGAGGTTGGCGCGTTCGGCCCGAAACTGGCGCGTTCGGTGCTGGCGGCGGCGCCGGGCGGACACAAGACTGTCCTGGTGCCCGCCGCGTCGGCACGTGCGCAATGGTGCGAACTTGTCGCGCGTGGTGTCGGGTCGGCGCACCGAATCATGATCGAGACGTTTCGTTTGGCGACCGATGGGAGTTTTCCGTGTCAGATTCGTTGGAGAGCGCCACCGCGTACGTGATCGAAGCGCTGGAGGCCAAAGGCACCGCCACGCGCGACGACTTCGACGTTCCCGGAATCGTGGCCGAGTCACATGCCGTCGCCAACAGCTGGAATTTCCGCGCGATCGAGGACGCCACGTTCTGGGGAATCGTGGCGCGTTTCCTGAAGTCGTGAGAGTGCGAGGCGCTGGGTCGTCCGGAGCGCTGGGTCGTCCGGTGCGCTGGGATCGCCGCCTAGTCGAAGGTGGCGGCCTGCCGCCCGCGCGGCGTCAGGGACCACCGCCGCGCCGCGCGCCGCATCGAGCCCGCGTCGGAGTAGCCGAGCAGCTCGGCTTGGCGTGACCGGCTCAGCGGACCGCCGGACGTCGCCTCGCTGAGCCGGGCCGAACGCGCCCGATCCAGTTCCCGCCGCCAGGTCGTGCCCGCCTCCATCAGCCTGCGCTGCAGCGTGCGCGGACTGGTGGCCAGCCTGCGCGCCACCTGATCGAGCGAGACGTCACCGGTCTCCAGCGCGTCGGCCAGCGCGGCCGCGACCCGCTCCGGCCAGGCGGTGGCCAGCGGCGGCGGTGGCGGCAAGGCCTCAGCCAGCGGCTGCAGAATCGCCGCGAGCACCGGATCGCTGGTGGTCAGCGGCAGCTCCATGTCCGCAGCGCGGAAGACCATCGCGTCCACCGGTGCGTCGAAGTCGATCGCGGTGGTGCCGAACACCTCCACGAACGTGTCCACTTTCGTGGGTGCCGACTGGCGCAGCGAAACCCGCAGGGGGACAACCGGCTCCTGGACCACCCGCCGGGCCCGGCTGAGCACGGCGGTCAGGCCCCACAGCTGGGTGAGGTCGCGGCCGCGGCCCTCGCCTCGGATCATGTCGAGGTAGAGCGTCACTTCGCCGTCGTTCTCGGCGACCAGGTCGAAGCGATGGTTGGTGGTCACCGCGGTGACGTAGGGCCCGCAGGTTGCCAGGCCCGCGCCGAGGGTGGGGGCGGTGGAGAACAGATAGTCGTACAGGCCGAGGGTCGGCAGTTGATAGCGCCGGGCCACGTGCAACGCGACGTTCGGATCGCCGAGGCCGTGCTCGCCGAGCTCCCACAGCCGCGAGAAGGTGTGGCTCGGCAGGTGCACGTCGGCCCCGGCCATCGTCCACTCGGGCAGCCCGGTGTCGCGGATCAGCCGATCTCGATCGAGGCCGGCCGCGCTGAGCTGAGAGATGACGAACCGGTGCAGCAAAACTTGATCGGTGCCCATCGCGTCCTCCCGCGCCGCCGCCGAGCTGGGTGTGCGGCAACGCTATCGCCGGGGTGTTGATTCGTCATGGGGTTCATGTCACGGCTTGGTTAACCGCATGCGTTGACCCATTCGGATAGCCCGTCGGCGAACAGCTGCCTTTTCCAGATCGGCACGTCGTGCTTGATCCGGTCCACCAGCTCGGCGCAGGCGGTGAAGGCCTCGGCGCGGTGCGCGGCGGCGACCGCGACGACGATCGCCGCGTCCCCGATGGTCAACGCGCCGACCCGGTGCACGGCGGCCACCGGCACCCCCGAGGACTCGGCCAGCTCCGCGCAGATCTTGTGCAGGAAGCGCTCGGCGTCGGGATGCGCGGAGTACTCCAACGCGGAGACGGCTTGTCCGCCATCGTGGTCACGCACCTTGCCGGTGAACACCACGACGGCGCCGTAGTGCGGACCGGTCACCGCCGCCTCGACCGCGGCGGGGTCCAGCGGCTGGTCGCTGATCCGGGCCAGCCGGACGGTGTGCTCAGTTGTTGTCATGGTTTCCGCCTCCGGCGACTTGCGCGAGCAGATGATCGAGCAGCGGTTCGAGCACCGCGATGCCGTCTTCGACGCCGCCGGGGGACCCCGGCAGATTGACGACCACAGATCGGCCGGCCAGTCCGGCCACGCCGCGGCTGAGCGCGGCCAGGGGGAACTTCGCGGTGCCGCGCTGGCGGATCGCCTCGGCGACACCGGGCAGCTCGCGGGTCAGCACGGCGAGGGTGGCCTCGGGGGTGGCATCGGTGGGAGAGGCGCCGGTGCCGCCGGTGCTGATCACCAGCGCCGGTTCGAACCGCAGCGCGTCGGCCAGACCGACGGCGATATCGGCGTCCGCGTAGACCAGCGGTCCGCGCACCGAAAAGCCGAGTCCGGTAAGCCATTCCGCGAGTACCGGGCCGGTGGTGTCGACCCGGGTGCCCGCGGCGGCCCCGGTCGAGGCGACGAGGACGACGGCGGAGGACTCCGCTGCGGAACTCGACTCCTGGACCTTTGCGTGTCCGGTGGAGTCGGCATGCTCCGGCCGCACCCAATGCCCGTGCTTGCCACCCTCTTTCGTGAGCAGCCGCACTCCGTTCAACGTCGCCGCCGGATCGACCGCCTTCACCATGTCGTGCAGCGTCAGCCCGGCGACCGCGACCGCGGTCAGCGCCTCCATCTCGACGCCGGTGGGCCCCTTGGTCTTCGCGGTGGCCTCGATGGTGATCGTGTTGTCGGTGAAACCGAACTCGACTTTCACCGAGGACAGGGCCAGCTGATGACACAGCGGGATCAGCTCCGAGGTCTTCTTGGCGCCGGCGATGCCCGCGATCCGTGCGGTGGACAGCACGTCGGCCTTGGGCATGTCGTCGGCGCGCACCAGCGCGACCACCTCGGCGGTGGTCAGCAGCTCCCCGGCGGCGACCGCGATCCGGGTGGTGTCGGACTTGGCGCTCACATCGACCATGCGGGCGCGGCCTTCGCCGTCCACATGGGACAACTCACTCATCGAATACTCCTGGGACGCGGCGGATCACAGCGACCACACTCGCACAACGGTGCCCGACGGCAGCGTGGTGACCTCGGCCGGAACGTCGATCAGCACGTCCGCCCAGGCCATCCCCGCGACGAGATGAGACCCGGGCCCGGACACCAACTCCACCGCCTCCGGCGTGGACAGGTGGTCGGACCGCGCGCGAATCAGCTTGCCGCGCAGGAACTGCCGCTTGCCCTGCGGTGAGCGGGCCACCTCGTCGCGCAGCGGCAGCTGGTAACTGTCGACCGGCGCCAGTCCCGCCAGGCGGCGCAGGATCGGCCGGGCGAACACCTCGAACGACACCATGGTGCTGACCGGGTTACCGGGAAAGCTCAGCACCGGAACACCATCGACGACCGTCAACCCCTGCGGCCCGCCCGGTTGCATGGCCACCGAGCCGAACAGGCCGCCCAGCGGCGCGAGCACGTCCTTGACCACCTCGAAGTCGCCCTTGGAGACACCGCCGGAGGTGAACACCACGTCGGCGGAGTCGGTCGCGGCCCCCAGCAGCTTGCGGAACTGATCGGGGTCGTCGGTGCTGTGCTCGACCGAGACGACGTCGACTCCGTTCGCGGTGAGCGCGGCGGCCAGCGCGATGCCGTTGGAGTTGTAGATCTGCCCGGGTCGCAGTGTGCTGCCCGCCGGGACCAGTTCGTCGCCGGTGGTGATGACCGCCGCTCGCACCGCGCTGAACACCGACACGGTGGGCAATCCGACCGCCGCGAGTGCCGCGATGTGCCGCGGCTCCAGCATGGTGCCCGCGTGGACGAGCAGGTCACCGGCTCGCACATCGGCGCCCGCCTCGCGCACGAAATCGCCGGTGCCGCGGCCACGTTCGATGGTGACGGTGCCGTCGTCGGCGTGGGTGTCCTCCACCGGGACCACGCAGTCCGCGCCGGGCGGGATCGGCGCACCCGTCATCACCTTGATCGCGGCGCCGGGCGGCAGCGGTGTCTGTCCGGCGTTGCCCGCCGCGACGACCCCGGCCAGCCGCAGCGTCACCGGCGCGGTCGCCACCGACTCGGCGCGCACCGCGTAGCCGTCCATCGCCGAGTTGCGGAACACGGGCAGGTCGACCGGCGAACGGACATCGTCGGCGAGCTGTCTGCCCAGTGCCGCGGGTACCGGGGCGGCCTCGACCGAGCGCGCGGCCAGTGGCCGCAGCAGCTGTTCGATGCTGTCGCGGTAGTCGTCGACGGGCCGGGCCGAGACGCTGGCAGGCCGAGGGTTCATGTCGGCAAGCGTAACGTCCGCGCAACGACGCCAATGGGCTGTCCGGCTTGTGCGAACCTCACAATCGCGCGGTGCGCGCGGTGCGCGATTCCGTACCTTCCGCGGCTGACCAACGGCGGGCAAAGGTCATAATGGACAGGTGACTCTGGTCGAGATGGGGATACCTGCCGTGCGTTCCGGGCGTCCCTCGCTCGATGGGCGCCCCGATACGCCCTTCCTGCTGGACCGATTCGGCCGGGTGGCCCGCGATCTGCGCGTGTCCATCACCGAGAAGTGTTCGCTGCGCTGCACGTACTGCATGCCCGAGGAAGGGCTGCCCGCGATTCCGAAGGACGAGCTGCTGACCGTCGCGGAGATCGTGCGGCTGGTGACCCTGGCGGTCCGCGAGCTCGGGGTGCAGGAGGTCCGGTTCACCGGCGGCGAGCCGTTGATGCGGCGCGACCTCGAACAGATCATCGCGGGCTGTCACGAACAGGTGCCGGACACGCCGCTGGCGATGACCACCAACGGCGTCGGCCTCGAGCACCGCGCCCGCGCGCTCGCCGCCGCCGGGCTGCATCGGGTGAACGTCTCGCTGGACACCGTCGATCGGGCGGGGTTCGCCAAGCTGACCCGCCGCGACCGGCTCGACTCCGCGCTGGCAGGCATTCGGGCCGCCCGCGACGCCGGACTGGCCCCGGTCAAGGTGAACGCCGTGCTCATGCGCGAAACGCTGTCCGGCGCAGCGGATCTGCTGCAATGGTGCCTGGACGAGCAGTGCGCGCTGCGGTTCATCGAGGAGATGCCGCTCGACGCCGACCACGAATGGGCCCGCGCCAACATGGTCACCGCCGCCGAGCTGCTCGACGTGCTCGGCACCCGCTTCGAGCTCACCGAGGCAGGCCGCGCCGACCCGTCGGCTCCCGCCGAGACGTGGCTGGTCGACGGCGGCCCCGGAACCGTCGGGATCATCGCCTCGGTCACCCGTAAGTTCTGCGACACCTGCGACCGCACCCGCCTCACCGCCGACGGCATGCTGCGCTCCTGCCTGTTCAGCGACCAGGAGTACGACCTGCGCCAAGCCCTGCGCGCCGGCGCCGACGACGCCGAGCTCGCCACGCTGTGGCGCGGCGCGATGTGGAACAAATGGGCGGGCCACGGCATCGACGCCGAGGGCTTCGTCCCGCCGGAACGCACGATGGGAGCTATCGGTGGTTGAGATCCGCTATTTCGCCGCCATCGCCGACGCCGTCGGCAAGGACCGCGAGACGCTCGAGTTCCCGGCCGGCGCCACCGTCGCCGACCTGCGCTCGATGCTGTCCGCCTCCTACGGGCCGGACCTGGACAAGATGCTGTCCGTCTGCGCCTACCTGGTCGGCGACGAGCTGACCCGTGACCCGAAGATGGCGTTGACGCCGCAGGTGGACGTGCTGCCGCCGTTCGCGGGCGGCTGACCGGTGTAGAGAAACCGCTGTCGCGTTCGTCGTCCAGGTAGCGAGGGGTATCGGACTCCTCGGATTCCGGGAAGGATGACGATATGCACTACCTGGCGACATTGGTAGGACCCGGCGACGGGCCGGACGTGGAGCCCGGCTCGCCGGAGTTCATGGCCGAGGTCGAGAAGTACGAGGTGTTCGAGGCGAACGCGGGCGCGGCGATCGTGGGCGGCGCTCCGCTGTATCCGATGGATACCGCGATCGAGATCCGGCACACCGGCGGCCGCACGCTCATCACCGACGGTCCGTTCACCGAGCAGGCCGAGGTGGTCGGCGGCTTCATCGTGTTCGACTGCAAGGATCTCGACGACGCCATCCAGCTCGCGCGCCAAGCGCCCGCGGCTGAACAGGGTGCGGTCGAACTGCGACCGATGGTCCAGTGGCAGTCGCAAGGCCAGCCTGGCCCGGATTGGTGGCTCGCGCTGCTGTGGGAGCGGCCCGAGAACGTGATCGCGCCGGACACACCCGAATGGGACGCCGCGGTGCGCCTGCACGAGGAGTTCGGTCAGGCGTCGGCCGCGGCACTGCGCGGCGGCGGCGCTGTGCAACCGCCGACGACCGCGACCACGGTGCGCGTCCGGGACGGGCGGTTGCTGCTCACCGACGGACCCTTCGCCGAGTCGGAGGTGATCGACGGACTGTATATGTTCGTTGCGAAAGACCAGACCGAGGCAACCGAGATCGCCGCTCGGATTCCGTGCGGCGAGACCGGGCGGGTGGAACTGCGTCGGATTGTCGACCTCGAAGAGTGACTGTGCCGACTTCACTCGACGGTTCCGGCGTCGGGTAGGTAGAGAAATGCTCGCGCCGTTCGTCGTCTGGGTAGGGAAGGGTATCGGACCCCTCCATTCGAGGAAGGTTGGGCGACCATGCACTACTTTGCGACGATCGTGAGCGGCGAGGCGGACCGCGGCAAGAAGCCGGGCACACCCGAGTTCGCCGCAGGGGTCGAGAAGTACGCGGCATTCCAGGAGCAGGCCGCGGCCGCGATCGCGGGCGGCGCGGCGCTGTTCCCGGTGGATACGGCGATCAATGTCCGCAGCGACGGCGACCAGCCCTTGGTCACCGACGGTCCGTTCACCGAGCAGGCCGAGGTGGTCGGAGGCTTCTACGTCTTCGACTGCCCGGATCTGGATGCGGCCGTCGAACTCGCCGGGCGGATTCCGACGGCCGCGCGGGGCTCGATCGAGGTGCGTCCGATGGTGATGTGGGCGCCGCACGGCCAGCCGGGTGCGGACTGGTGGACCGCGCTGCTGTGGGAGAGCCAAGGCGACGTCATCGAGCCGGACACTCCCGAGTGGGCCGCGGCGATCGTCGAACACGAGCGGTTCGAGCAGCAGGTCGGCGAAGTGATCCGCGGCGGCGGCGCGCTGCGGCCACCGGCGACCGCGGTCACCGTGCGGATGCGCGACGGGCACCTGTTGCGTACCGACGGGCCGTACACCGAGGGTGCGGAAGTGGTCGACGGCGTCTACGTCTTCACCGCGGCCGGTCCCGCCCAAGCCGCGGAGATCGCGACCAAGATTCCGCGCGGGGCGAAGGGGCGCACCGAAGTTCGCCGCATCGTCGACGTCGGCTTCTGACCGTGCCGGGCCCGGCCGCCTCGATCGACGGCGTCTACCGCGCCGAATTCGGCCGGGCCGTGGCCACGGTCGCCCGGTTGGTCGGCGATATCGGGCTGGCCGAAGACGCCGTGCAGGAGGCGTTCGCCGACGCGCTGCGCACCTGGCCGAGCCGGGGCGTGCCGTCGAATCCGGGCGCCTGGATCACCACCGGGGCGCGCAATCGCGCGCTGGACCGGCTGCGGCGCGAATCGCTGCGGGGTGGCAAGGAGCAGGGCGCCGTGCTGCTGACCGCGCCGGGTCCGCTCGGCGCGCCGAACGAGGAGGTGGACGTGTCGCCGGTGGCCGACGATCAGCTGCGCATGATCTTCACCTGTTGTCATCCGGCGCTGTCGCCGGAGTCACAGGTGGCGCTGACACTGCGGCTGGTGTGCGGGCTGCGCACTGCGGAGATCGCCAGGGCTTTCCTGCAACCGGAACATACTGTCGCCCAACGCCTTAGCCGCGCCAAGGCGAAGATCAGGTCGGCGGGTATTCCGCTGCGGGTGCCGCCCGCGCATCTGCTGGCGGAGCGCACGCCTGTGGTGTTGGCGTGCGTCTATCTGGTGTTCACCGAGGGCTACTTCGCCACTTCGGGGCCGACCGCTGTCCGAGATGAACTGTGCGACGAGGCGATTCGGCTCGGCAAACTACTGTGCGGGCTGCTGCCGGACGACCCGGAGGCGCGGGCGTTGCTCGCGCTGATGCTGCTCAACGACAGTCGCAGAGGTCAACGGCGCAGTGCCGACGGCGAATTGGTGCCGATCGAGGACCAGGACCGGACCGCGTGGAATCGGGCCCAGATCGCGGCGGGGTTGCGCTGTTTGGTCTCCGCCGCTGCGGACGGCACCGGACCCTACCTGGCCCAAGCGCGCATCGCCGCCGCACACGCCACCGCACCGACGTGGGAGCAGACCGATTGGGCCGCAATAGTATCCGGTTACGACGAGTTGCTCGGCTACTCGGACTCGCCGATGGTCGCGGTGAATCGGGCGATCGCCGTCGGATTCCTGCGCGGGTTCGACAGCGGTCTCGCCGCGCTCGACGAGATCGCGGACCATCCGCGCCTGGCTGCCTCGCATCTGGTCGCCGCGACCCGCGCCGACCTGCTGCGGCGCGCCGGGCGCGGTGCGGAGTCCGTGACGCACTATCGCCTCGCACTGGATCGCACGACCAACGAGCAAGTCCGACGCTTCCTGTCGCGGCGCCTCGCGCAGGTAGAAACAGCTGCGGGACAGAACCATACAAAACCATAGACACATGCGCATCCATCTATATATCCTGGTGGCGACACAAGGAGGAATAAGCGCGATGGCAGTAGGCGCACTGGTTTTGTATGTGGTCTTCGCCGCGGCGGCGTTCGGCTGGCGGACGTGGTGGCAGTGGCGCCGCACGGGTTCGACCGGGTTCCACGGCATCGGCGGCCGCCCCGGTTCGCTGGAATGGCTGGCCGGAGTGGCGGTGGCCGTCGCCTTCGCGGTCGGGCCGGCCGCGCCGATACTTCAGCTGACGGGCGTGCTGGATCCGATCCCGTTGCTGGACAGGAATTTCGTCTCTTGGATCGGGGTCTTCGTCGCAGCGGTCGGCATCGTGGGCACGCTGTACGCGCAGCGAGACATGGGGGAGTCCTGGCGAATCGGCGTCGACGCCACCGAGCGCACGACCCTGGTGCGATCCGGCGTTTTCGGCCTGGTCCGCAACCCGATCTTCACCGGAATGTTCGCGTTCGCGATGGGCGTCACGCTGATGGTGCCCAATCCTGTTGCGGTGGTGGGCTTCCTGCTGCTCGTCGGCGCGATCGAACTGCAGGTACGAGTGGTGGAGGAGCCGTACCTGCACAAGATCCACGGCGACCACTATCGGTCCTACATGGCCGAGGTCGGCCGCTTCCTACCCGCCGTCGGCAGGCGATAGGACGAGCCGCACACGCCTTACCTTCCCGCACCGCGAATCGCATGTGATTCGCGGTGCGGGGGAACAGAAGTGGTGCGGGTGTCGGCTAGTCGCGCCACCAGGTGTCGAGCGGAGTCACCGGGACGGTCCGCTTGTGCCGGGTGTTGAGGTAGATCGACTCGATCCGCTCGGCGACCTCGGCGGTGACGTCCTTGCCCTCCAGGTAGTCGTCGATCTCCCGATAGGTGAGGCCGAGGGCCTCCTCGTCGGGCAGCGAGGGCCGGTCGTCCTCCAGGTCGGCGGTCGGCACCTTCGACCAGATGCTCTCCGGCGCGCCCAACTCCTGCAGGAGTGCCGCGCCCTGATGCTTGGTGAGACCGGTCAGCGGGGTGAGGTCGACGCCGCCGTCGCCGTACTTGGTGAAGAAACCGGTGACCGCCTCCGCGGCGTGGTCGGTACCGACCACGAGCAGATTCTCCTGTCCGGCGACCGCGTACTGGATCACCATCCGCTCGCGCGCCTTGATGTTGCCGCGCACGAAATCCCGGAGCTTGTCGATCTTGAGGGCGGCGGCCACCTCGCCCGCGGTCGCGTTCGCGCTCGGCCGCACATTCACCGACACCGTCTTGTCCGGCTGGATGAAGCGCAGCGCGGCGCGCGCGTCGGCCTCATCGGACTGCACGCCATAAGGTAGCCGCACGGCGACGAACGTCGCCTCCGCACCGTCGGCGCGCAGCTCCTCCACCGCGAGCTGGCACAACCGGCCCGCCAGCGAGCTGTCCTGCCCGCCGCTGATGCCGAGCACGAAACCCTTTGCGGGAGTGGCGTTCAGGTAGTCCTTCAAAAAATCGACCCGGCGTCGTACCTCGTCCTTCGGCTCGATGCTCGGTTGAACGCCCAACTCGGTGATGATCTGTTCGCGCAGGTTCCGCATGGCAGCCCACTTTACTGTCGATTCACCGCGAGACAACGCGACGAACGATTGCTTCCCAGTTGTCGCCGATCTGCTCGCGGCTATACCCCTGCGCGCGCATCTGATGCATGACGAGCGCGGCGCTGAGCGTGCTGAGCAGGCTGTCGGCGACCAGCGGAAGATCGCCGGGCACTTTCGCCTCGCGCAGCAGCATCGAGACGTGCGCCTTGAGCAACATGTAGGGCGCGCCGGAGTAGCGGTCGCCCGCCTCGCCGACCTCCGCGGCGCGATACAGCTCGCCCTCCACATCGATGTCGAGCAGGCGAGCGCGGCCGAACGCGACGAGCCGCTCCACCGGCGCCGCGCCGGGCCCCAGCGGCGGCGGTCCGAACATGAACGCCTGCTGGGCTTTGCGCTCGGAGTGGTCCAGCAGCGCCATCAGCAGTCCGGACCGGCTACCGAACCGGCGGAAGACCGTGCCCTTGCCGACCCCGGCCCGCTTGGCCAGCGCGTCCATGGTGAGACCGTCGACCCCTTGCTCGCGCACCAGTTGTTGCGCGGCGTCGAGCAGCAACTGTCGGTTGCGTGCCGCGTCGGCGCGCTCGGTGGGTTCGGACGTGCCGGGCAGGGGCGCGCCGATGCCGAGCAGCGGACGCTCCCCTGGGGCAGGGAGATCCGATGTGGGGTAGCTCACAGCACTCACGCAATCTCCGCGGGAAGTAATCGGACCACGGTCCGGTTATCTGTCAGTGAAAGTTCGGACACCTACTCATTCAGTACACCAGGAGTCGTCATGAGTCAGACCCGCATCCTCGCTCTTGTCGGAAGCCTTCGTGCGGCTTCGATCAATCGCCAGCTGGCCGAGACCGCTGTGCAGACCGCTCCCGAGGGTGTCGAGATCACCCTCTTCGAAGGTCTCGCCGATATTCCTTTCTACAACGAGGACATCGATGTAGAGGGCTCCGTGCCCGCGTCGGCCCAGGCGCTGCGCGACGCTGTCGCGGCAGCGGACGGTCTGCTCATCGTGACTCCCGAGTACAACGGCAGCCTGCCCGGCGCGTTGAAGAACGCCATCGACTGGGCCTCCCGCCCGTATGGCGTCGGCGCGATCAAGGACAAGCCGACCGCCGTGGTGAGCGCGTCGATCAGCCCCAACGCCGCGCAGTGGGCGCACGGCGACACGGTCAAGGTGCTCGGCGTCGCGGGTGCTCGCGTGGTGGAGTCCGCGCACCTGCACTTCGCCACGATCGGCGAGCGATTCGGCACGACACACCCGCGTGAGGACGCCGAAGCGCTCACCGGATTGGCCGCCACCGTGCACGAGCTGGTCCAGGCCGCTCGCGGGGAATTGGCCGCCGTGTAAGCTTCCGCTCCGGTCTTCTCGAGGGTCATCTCCGCACGGCGGAGGTGGCCCTCTTCGTCTGCGCAGGGAGTTTGCTGGAAATCAGCTACGGTACGAAATTGTGATCTGCACCACGGTCGTGTCGGGTTGCGAATCGAGCATCCAGGTACTTACCGCGTTCGAATTTCACCAATGTGACTCGCAACATGTCGTGTCGGATGAATCTGTCGGCCACTAGGTGTAGTGTCTTCGGTACTGGAAGACGGCATGACACCCCGCTCTGCGAGCTTCGGCCCGAAGGGGCTGAGCAGGGGATTCGCGGCCAGATCCAGGAGTTTGCGCAGCAAGACGGATCGTGCACCGCTTGCGACTGCTTGTAGGTCGCTCGCAAAGGTCAGCTACGGATCACAGGCTGTGGATCAGGCACAAGGAGAAGAGGGATACCAATGACCGTCACCGTGTACACCAAGCCCGCTTGCGTCCAGTGCAATGCCACCTACAAGGCGCTCGACAAGGCCGGGGTGGACTACGAGGTGATCGACATCTCCGAGAACGACGAGGCGCGTGACTACGTCATGGCCCTCGGCTACCTGCAGGCCCCGGTCGTCGTGGCCGGTGAGGATCACTGGTCCGGTTTCCGGCCCGATCGCATCAAGTCGCTCGCCACCGTGGCGGCCTGACCGCCCGCGTATTCCGTTCCTCCGAGAGGAGAGGGTGACCGTGTCCGACGACAATGCTTACGGTCCCGCCGCTCCGGCGCTGGTCTACTTCTCCAGCGCCTCGGAGAACACGCATCGCTTCGTCGAGAAGCTGGGTATCCCGGCAACTCGCATTCCACTGCACACCGCCGATTCGCTGCGCGTCGACGAACCCTTCGTGCTGATCGTCCCCACCTACGGGGGCGGTCGGCACGTTCTGGGTGGGAACAGATCCGACAAGGATTTCGTGCCGCGGCAGGTCGCCAAGTTCCTCAACGACCCGCACAACCGCGCCCTGCTGCGCGGCGTGGTCGCGGCGGGAAACACGAACTTCGGCGATACCTACTGCTACGCGGGGGACGTGATCTCCCGCAAATGCGGCGTGCCGTACCTGTATCGCTTCGAACTCATGGGAACCGCCGAGGACGTCGAGCGCGTCCGAGAGGGATTGGGATTGTTTTGGCAACAACAACGACAGCACCGGCCGGAAAAACGGCTCGCTTAGAGCAGCCTGCCGCCCGCAGTGCGGACACCGCCGAGGTCATGGACTACCACGCCCTCAACGCCATGCTGAACCTGTACGGCCCGAACGGCGAGATCCAGTTCGACAAGGACCGCGAGGCCGCGCATCAGTACTTCCTGCAGCACGTCAACCAGAACACCGTCTTCTTCCACAACCTGGACGAGAAGCTGGATTACCTGCTGAAGGAGAACTACTACGAGCCGGAGGTGCTGAACCAGTACAGCCGCCCGTTCATCAAGAAGCTGTTCCAGCAGGCGTACGCCAAGAAGTTCCGGTTCCCCACCTTCCTCGGCGCGTTCAAGTACTACACCTCGTACACGCTGAAGACCTTCGACGGCAAGCGCTACCTGGAGCGGTTCGAGGACCGGGTCTGCATGGTCGCGCTCACCCTCGCCGCAGGCGACGAGGTGCTCGCGGGCAAGCTGGTCGACGAGATCATCGACGGCCGCTTCCAGCCCGCCACCCCGACCTTCCTCAACTCGGGCAAGAAGCAGCGCGGCGAGCCGGTGTCGTGCTTCCTGCTGCGCATCGAGGACAACATGGAGTCCATCGGGCGCTCCATCAACTCCGCGCTGCAGCTGTCCAAGCGCGGCGGCGGTGTCGCGCTGCTGCTCAGCAACATTCGTGAGCACGGCGCGCCGATCAAGAAGATCGAGAACCAGAGCTCGGGTGTCATCCCGATCATGAAGCTGCTGGAGGACTCGTTCTCCTACGCCAACCAGCTCGGCGCGCGCCAAGGCGCCGGCGCGGTGTACCTGCACGCGCACCACCCCGACATCTACCGGTTCCTGGACACCAAGCGGGAGAACGCGGACGAGAAGATCCGCATCAAGACCCTCTCGCTCGGCGTGGTGATCCCCGACATCACCTTCGAGCTGGCCAAGAAGAACGAGGACATGTACCTGTTCTCGCCGTACGACGTGGAACGCATCTACGGCAAGCCGTTCGCCGACATCGACGTGACCGAGAAGTACTACGAGATGGTCGACGACAAGCGGATCCGCAAGTCGAAGATCAAGGCGCGCGAGTTCTTCCAGACCATCGCCGAGCTGCAGTTCGAATCCGGCTACCCGTACATCATGTTCGAGGACACGGTGAACCGGGCCAACCCGATCGCGGGCAAGATCACCCACTCGAACCTGTGCTCGGAGATCCTGCAGGTGTCGACGCCGTCGCTGTTCAACGACGACCTGTCCTACGCCAAGGTGGGCAAGGACATCTCGTGCAACCTCGGGTCGCTCAACATCGCCAAGACGATGGACTCACCCGACTTCGCGCAGACCATCGAGACCTCGATCCGGGCGCTCACCGCGGTATCGGATCAGACGCACATCTACTCGGTGCCCTCGATCGAACAGGGCAACAACGAGTCGCACGCCATCGGTCTCGGCCAGATGAACCTGCACGGGTACCTGGCTCGCGAGCGGGTGCACTACGGGTCCGAAGAAGGCATCGACTTCACCAACATCTACTTCTACACCGTGGTCTACCACGCGATTCGGGCATCGAACCTGATCGCGAAGGAGCGCGGCACCTACTTCGGCGGGTTCCCCGAGTCCAAGTACGCCAGCGGTGAGTACTTCGACAAGTACACCGAGCAGGTGTGGGAGCCGAAGACCGAACGGGTGGCCCGGCTCTTCGCCGACGCCGGGGTGCGGATCCCGACCCAGGCCGACTGGCACGAGCTCAAGGCCTCGGTCATGGAGCACGGCATCTACAACCAGAACCTGCAGGCCGTCCCGCCGACCGGGTCGATCTCCTACATCAACCACTCCACCAGCTCCATCCACCCGGTGGCGTCGAAGATCGAGATCCGCAAGGAAGGCAAGATCGGCCGCGTCTACTACCCGGCGCCCTACCTCGACAACGACAACCTCGAGTACTACGACGACGCCTACGAAATCGGCTACGAGAAGATCATCGACACCTACGCCGCCGCCACCCAGCACGTGGACCAGGGCCTGTCGCTGACCCTCTTCTTCAAGGACACCGCCACCACCCGCGACCTCAACCGCGCCCAGATCTACGCGTGGCGCAAGGGAATCAAGACCCTCTACTACATCCGCCTGCGCCAAATGGCCTTGGAGGGAACCGAAGTCGAGGGTTGCGTGTCCTGCATGCTGTAAGGGACACCTGCTGCTAGTCGCGAAAGCCTCAGTGCCATTACCGCACTGAGGCTTTCGCGTTCGAGCGGACTAAACGGTGCAGGTCCAGACGTGGTACGAAGCAGCTGCGGCCTCGCCCCACGCCTGTCCGGTCAGCCGCTGCATCATCTCGAAGACATAGTCCTCGTCGAGCGGTGCGGGCGCCGCAATCTCCTCGGGCAGGCCGTCCCCGAATTCGTCGATCGGCACACCTTCGGCATGCATGATCCGGCGCAAGGGTTTTCCGTCGACATACCAGGCGAAGCCATGCAGGGTCGCAACACTGTTGGTCACCCAGGCCAGCGCGCGGCCGGTAGACGTAAGTTCCTGTGCTGCTTCATCGTTGAAGGTCGCGCGCAGGGCAGGATCAGCGACGAAGGTCCAGCCGTCGAGCTCGGCCACCCCGTAGTCGCAGGGCCGCCGATGCACGGTGTCCAGATCGACGGTTTCGCCGGTGGCACGTGGCCGCCCGGGTAGTCGTGCCGGATCCACCGCCCCCTCGACGATCAAGCCATTCACTTTCCAGCCCACGGCCAACCCTCTCATGCCCGCCTCGATACCTGAGTCGCCATCCTGCCAGTCGATTTCGGTGCGGGCGCTAGGTGGCGCTGGGTGGTAGGGCGCCGGAGGTCAAGGCGGCGGTGGCGGATTGTGCGACCGCGTCGGCGAGAATTGTTGTGCGGGTTGGGTCTTCGTCCAGCATGATCTGCCAGGCGAAGAGGGGGCCCAGGAGCAGGGCGTGTACGAGGGCGGGGTCGGGGCGGTGCGGGAGTTCGCCGCGCGCTACCGCGCGGTTCAGCAGGGTGGTGATGACCGAACGTTCCACGGCGAGATAGGAATCGGTGAAGCGGACCGCCAGTGCCGAGTCGGCGTGGATGTCGGCGAGCAGCCCGGCCATCACACCGGGGGCGGAGCGGGCGAGCTGGTCGCTGATCCGGGTGACCAGCTCGGTGATGTCGCCGCGTAGCGAGCCGGTATCGGTCGGCGGGGCCTCGTCCAGGTCGTGCACCAGGACGGCGAAGATCATCTCCTGCTTGGTCGCGTACCTGCGGTAGATCGCCGCCTTGCTGATCTCGGCGCGCGCGGCCACGGCATCGACGGTGAGCGTCGCGTAACTCTGCTCGGCCAGCAGTGATCGGACCGCGGCGGCGATGGCGTGATCTACCCGACTATCCCGAGGGCGTCCTCCCGCTTGTTTCGGTTTCGGCATGCTGGCATCATACGAGACTGTCAGTATCGATACTGGCAGTCTCGTATCCGGCCACGGCTTTTGCCTGGTCGGACAGATGGAGGACACATGGAACTCACCGAACAGCGCCCTTCGGCCGGTTGGAGAGGCATTCGATCGACGAAGGTCGCCGGATGGATTGCCACCGTTTTCGGCGCCGTGCACATCGTTCTCTCCCCGGTGGACGTCCGCGATACGTGGTCGCAGGCCGTGTCGGACGGCTGGTGGAACACCTTCACCCTCGACCAGTCGACAACCCTCGCCCAATACGAGCGCTCCGAAGCGCTCTGGATCTCCCTCGCCAGCTTCGGCGTCCCCATTTTCGTGCTCGGTTGCTACATCCTCTGGTCGACCCGCCAAAACCACCGCGTACCAGGGTGGATCGGCTGGCTCGTCCTCCTCTGGGCACTGCTGTTGACAACCGCAGTCCCCGCATCGCCCGCCTGGTCGCTCTTGTGCTGTGGCGCCTTCCTCGTCCTCGGTGACAGTAAGAGAACCGACCCCACCCCTTCCCCAACGGCACTGTCGCAGAACGTCGCACACTGAATTTCGCGCGTTCGCTTAGCTGACGGACCCGGATGCTGACTCCGGGTCCGCCTGCCGATTAGTCACCTGATTCGGCCCCCGCTGTCGGGCGTGCCGCCGACCCTCATCACCGGAGATGGGTTGTCGGGCAACGCCCACCGTCAGGGCTCAGGCAGGAGGCGGGCAGGGCTTGCCGTTGAGGTCGGACGGGGGCGGCAGTGGTCGACCGTCGGGCCCGAGCGGCGGGGGCAGCGGCTTGCCGTCGGCGCCCAGTGGCGGCGGCACGCAGCCGTTGTTCGGCTGGTAGTCCAGCTGCACGTGCAGACCTGGTGCGGCGGGGATTGCGGCCGCCGATCCGGCGGCGATCAGGCCGGAGCCCATGATCGCAGCGGACGCGACGACGATGGCCGTGCGGAGTCTCATCGGAATTCCTATCTCGAATGCTGTTGTCTTTCATGGCTTTAGACGTGCAGCACCCGGGACGGTTCCATGGTGGAGAGGAATGTGTCCGGCGTCACATTCCCGACGGTTTGCTCTGGTCGCGTCGCGCGAACGCCCCGGGTGGCCACCTTTCGGGCAACCCCCGGGGCACACACTCAGCGCAGAGCGGGCGCGACCTCGCGCTCGAACAGCTCGATTCCCGAGGTGTCGTAGGCCGACTCGGGGAAGTTGAAGATGGCGTAACCGAGGCCGAGATCCCGGATCGCGGACAGCTTCTCGATGACCTGCTCCGGGGTCCCGGTGGCGGCGGAGGTGCGGAACATCCCGTCGACGTAACCCTTGGCCTGATCCTCGCCGATCGCCGGGACCAACTTCGCCTGGATCGCCGAAAGGCGTTCTTCGACTTCGGCTTCCGTAGGGGCAAGCACCGCGTTGAAGTTAGAGGAACGCACGATGGCGTCGAAATCGGTGCCCACGTCGGCGCAGTGGGCGCGCAGGATCTCGGACTTCTGCGTGAACTCCTCGGGCACGTTGCTGAAGTTGGTGTACTGGGCGTACTTCGCCGCGATCCGCAGCGTCTTCTTCTCGCCGCCGCCCGCGATCCACAGCGGAAGCCCGCCCTCCTGCAACGGAAGTGGCCGCACGATCGCACCGTCGACCTGGTAGTGGACGCCGTTCAGCGTCGCCTTGCCCTCGGTCCAGGCCTGCCGGAAGATCTGCACGCCTTCGTCGAGCCGGGCGAGCCGTTCCCCGGCCGACGGGAACCCGTAACCGTAAGCGCGCCATTCGTGTTCGTACCAGCCGCCACCGATACCCATCTCGACCCGGCCACCGGAGATCAGGTCGACGGTCGCGGCGACCTTCGCCAGATACGCCGGATTGCGGTAGCTCATCGCGGTGCACATCTGCCCGAGCCGAATCCGCGAGGTGGACGCCGCGAACGCCGACATGAGCGTCCACGCCTCGTGCGTCGCCTCCTCGGTCGGCACCGGAACCGTGTGGAAGTGGTCGTACACCCACAGCGACTCCCAGATGTCACCGGCGTCCGCGCGTTGCGCGAGGTCCCGCATCACCCGCCACTGCTGCGCCGGTTCGATACCAACCAGGTCGTGCCGCCAGCCCTGCGGGATGAAGATGCCGAAGCGCACAGATTTCTCCTTCGTGTATGTACCCCAAACCTAACCAATCATCCCGTGATGGGCCGATCGAGGCGCGGTGGCCGGCACAACGCCGGTTGTGCGGAACGGGGTGGTCAATCAGTCTGCGGGTTTCTCCCAGATCGAGACGTGCTTGCGACTCTCGTGGGTGAAGGGGGTGCGGGTCCAGTCTGTCCAGCGGTGGCGTAGGCGCAGGCCGGCGAGCTGGGCCATCAGGTCGAGTTCGGCGGGCCACACGTAGCGGAACGGGATGGATCGGTATCGGCCGCGGCCGTCGATCACTTCGATGTAGTTCGAGCTCATCTGCTGGGTGGCGACGTCGTAGTGGTCGAAGGCCCAGCGGGTGGGGCTGTGCTGGAACGGGACCATGGTCTGGCCGGGTGGCAGGCTGCGCAGGTCGGGGACGGCGACCTCGATGACGAAGCGGCCACCGGGCGCGAGATGGGTTGCGGCGTTGGCGAAACAGGCGACCTGATCGGCTTGGCTCGTCAGATTCATGATGGTGTTGAAGACGAGGTAGGCGAGGGAAAACGCGTCGTCCACACGGGTGGTCGCGAAGTCGCCGATCGTGACGCCGATCGCGTCGCCGCCGGGCTTGCCGCGCAGCCGCGAAACCATCGCCTGCGACAGGTCGATGCCGTGCACCGGGACGCCGCGGCGCGCCAGCGGTAATGCGATACGGCCCGTGCCGATGCCGAACTCCAGAGCCGGGCCGCCGTCGGCGAGCTCCGCAAGGAGGTCCACCGCGGGCCCGACGACGTCCGGTTCGAACATCGCTGCGGACGATTCGTCGTATCGTGCCGCTACCTGTTCGCCGAAGTGATCGTCCATGGCCGGAACGTACCGCGCCAAACGCGCACGGCGCACGTGCTTTTCGCGCGATCGTGTGCAGGTGCCCGGTCCGCGGGTATCCCACGCGACGTGCCGACCGATATATGCCGTCGGTGTGGCGACCCGGCGTCGGTACAACGGCCGGGTCAGTGTTCGCGCCGCTGCCAGGTCGTCCAATATCGATCATCGGCAGGCGGAGAACCCTTGGGCGGCAGGATAATCGGGTCCGGCTCGCCGGGCGTGATCTCCGGAGCCACCTCGTTCTTCGGGTACGCGTGCGAGCTGTGCGTCGGCGTGGTCCCGGTCCATGCCGTGTGCTCGATCGCGTGCCCGGCGAAGTGCCGCTCCAGCAGCTCGGCGCCGCGCAATGTGCCGCCCGCCGCGGCGAAGCCCGCGGCCACCCTGGCCGCACCGGCCTGGCAGGTCATCGCCTTCTCGATCCCGGCGCGCAGGCGCGCGACGGTGAGCCGTTCCGCGGACACCCAGGTGCCCGCCGCATTGGTGACCACCCGCCGCGCGACCTCGGACTGGCTCCGCCCGAACGGCACCACACACACCGGAACGCCTGCGGCCAAAGCCTTTTGGGTGATGCCCATGCCGCCGTGGGTGACCACGACGGCGGCCCGGTCGAGCAGGAGGTGGTGGGGCACGAACTGTTCGACCCGGGCATTCGGCGGAACGGTCAACGTCGCGGTGTCGACAGCGCCCGCGGTGACGATGGTGTACAGCCCGCTGTCGGCCAGTGCGTCCATGGCGACCTGTGCGAGTCTCCCGTCGTCCTGGAACTCGGTCGAGCAGGTGACCACCGCCAGCGGACGGTCGATCTCGTCGAGCCAGCTCGGTGGCTCGGCGTCCGGCGCCCACAGGCCCGGCCCGATCTGGTGCACCGTCGGCGGCCAGTCGCTGTGCACATCGTCGAACGGCGGTGCGGTGAAGTTGAGGGTCAGCGTCGGCTGGCGCAGGTAGTCCTCGGTGTTGTCCAGCGGATCCAGTCCGTAGTACTGGCGCATGTGATTGAGCTGCGGCAGCACCTCGTTCCACCGACGGGTGAGAAACCAGCGCAGGCCGCGGTCGCGGACCCGGCCGAGCAGGTCCGACCGCGGTCTCAACCCGGGTCCGAACGGTGGCGAGTCGCGCGAGGGGATCGGCAGCAGCATCGCGGCCCACGATGCCCACGGCAGCCCACTGGCCGAGGCCAGGATCTGCGCGCCGGGTGCGGTGACGTCGATTAGCAGCGCGTCCGGCCGCTCGGCGATGATCGCGCTGCGCAAGGCTTGGATCTCGTCCGGAATACGGGCGACCAGCGCGCGGACGGCCGCGCGCAGGGCCGGGATGCGGGCGGTGGTGCCCCAATCATCGAGGGTGTGCGGCGCCAGCGTGGGCGGCAGTTCCCGCACGGTGATGCCGAACGGTTCCAAGGCCCCTTGGCTGCCGGGCAGCGTCAGCACGGTCACGTCGTGTCCGCGCGATACCAGCTCAGCCAGGACCGGCGTGACCGGATACAGGTGTCCTTCGGCCGGTGAGGTGAATGCCAGTATTTTGGTCATACGGCAGGCTAACTTGTGGCTAATGGGCGTGTCACCCGTCTGGTCATGCGTTATCGACCATAGAGCCAGATCGTTGCATGTGGTTTGAGGAGGACTTTGCGCTTGATGTAGCCGTTTTTCGAGGCCGCTTGACTGGCAATCAGTCTGTTGGATGACGGCAGAGAAGGCTCACGGTACGTAAAAGCCTTGAACTCATTACTAGAATCCAGCAAATCGCTGGCTGATAGTGCTGGAGACGCCGTTTTCCCGGATCGGCACGGTCGGTAACCGATGCCGCCGCTGCGGATCCGAAATTCACTGGCGGCGGACTGGTGCGCCGAGTCATGATCGAACGCACATGAAAACAGCGAAACAACCTCGACTCGGCGTCGATTTCGGCCGAGTCATTCAGGGTGCGGCCCTGCGCGCGGGGGACGACGACACGGTCTTCCTCTCCGGCGGTCTCGACGAGGCACTGCGCACACCACCCAGCCCCGACGCCTTCGACGTGCTGCCCAGGCTGGTCCGCCGCTTCGATGGCCGCGCATGGGTGATCTCCAAGTGCGGGCAACGGATCGAACAGCGCACCAGGCAATGGCTCGACCACCATGATTTCTACGACCGCACCGGGATCCCGCGGAACAACCTGCGCTTCTGCCGCAAACGCGCCGACAAGGCGGGGCACTGCGCCGACCTCGGCATCACGCACATGATCGACGATCGCATCGAGGTGCATCACCACCTCCGCGACCAGGTGCCGCACCTGTTCCTGTTCGGCGCGCAGGCGGGCCCGGTGCCCGACTGGGTGCGGCACGTGCCCACCTGGAGTGCGGCGGAAGCTGCCGTCACCGCCACGCTCACGCCCGAGTGGTCAACTGACCAGCACGATCGCTCGTGGTGAACACTTCAACCGATTCCCTGTATCCTGCACGAGGATGCTTTCGCATCCGATCAACGTTTCAGTGATGGTGCGGACACGTCAGGTCTGCGGCAGCGACGAGAAGGAGGTGGGGTTGCCATGCGCAGCGAACCTCCCAGTCGAAGGCCGCGCGGCGTCGCCCCTTCGCATTCCTGAGTAGTCAGCGACGGTGGGGGCCGACGCCCGCGCGGTGTGAATTTTCGCGCTCCCATTCACTCACGCATATTGCTGAGGACACCCCATGTCGCAGACCGATGTCATCGAAGTACGTCCGTCGCTGTCCGAATCACTGCAGGACATCGCCGACACCCACCGCGTCGACGCCGCGCTGGCCTGGCTCGATACCCACCCGCCGCACGTCATCGCCGACCAGCTGGCCCGGATGGACGCCGTCCAGGCGGGCATGGCGTTCCGGCTGCTCGACAAGGACCTGGCGCTGGCCGTCTTCGAGGAACTCGAACCGGTCGACCAGCAGCAGATCCTGCAGGGCCTGCGCGACCAGAGCTTCCGCGACCTGATCGAGGGCATGGCGCCCGACGACCGGGCCCGCATGCTGCGCGAGGCCCCCGCCAAGGTCGCCAAGAAGGTGCTCGCCGGGTTGAGCCCGCGCGAGCGCAGGATGACCGCCGCGCTGCTCGGCTATCCGGAGGGTTCGGCGGGTCAGTACATGACCCCCGAGGTGGTCGCGCTGCCGCAGAACCTGACCGTCGCCGAGGCGCTGGCCATGGTGCGCGCCAAGGGCGCCACCGCCGAGACCGTCTACACCCTGCCCGTGGTGGACGCGGGCAGGCGGCTCACCGGCATCGTTGAACTGCGTGAGCTGGTGCTCAGCAAGCCGGACACGATGATCGCCGAACTGGTCGTCACCGAACCCGTCTGCGCCCGCGCCACCGACGCCGCGGAGAAGGCGGCCAGGCTGATGCGCGAGACCAACGACATCAACATGCCCGTCGTCGACAGCGAGAACCGGCTCGTCGGCTTGCTCACCATCGACGACGCCGTCGAGGTCATCGAGGCCGCGGACAGTGAGGACGTGGCCAGGCAGGCAGGCTCGGCGCCGTGGGAAGGCCACTACATGGCGGCGGGGGTGTTCCAGCTGGCCCGCTACCGCGCGATGTGGTTGCTGCTGTTGCTGTTCGCCGCCACCCTCACGGTCAGCGTCACCGACATGTTCGAGGGCACGTTGCAGCAGGCCGCCCACCTCGCGCTGTTCATTCCGCTGCTCATCGGCGCGGGTGGCAACGCGGGCGCGCAGGCCGCCACCGCCTGTGTGCGGGCGCTCGCCGTCGGCGAGGTGCGGGCCACCGACCTGTTCAAGGTGATCTGGCGCGAGTGCCGGGTCGGGCTGGTGCTCGGCTCCATGCTCGCCGCGGCGGGATTGGTGATCGGCGGACTGTTCGTCGACCTGCGGGTCGCGCTGGTTGTCGGCATCACGCTGGTGCTGATCTGCGGGTGGGCCGCCACCATCGGCGGCACCATGCCGCTGCTCGCCAAGAAGCTGCGGATCGACCCCGCGGTGGTGTCCGCGCCGATGGTCACCACGCTGGTCGACGCCACCGGGCTCATCATCTACTTCACCACCGCCAAGCTGGTCCTCGGTATCTGAACACCGGTCGGCTCGCGCTGACCCGCTCCCGTGCAAGCCGCGGCCACCCGTACCAGGGGTGGCCGCGGCTTCGGCATGTAGCGGAACTTCACGTGGCGGCACAGATCCCGCGGGCTTGCTAACGTCGTGCATTCGCGAGGACGATCTTGAAGCTCGGCGCTGTGCGGTGCGATTCGCGGCAGGCCGGGCGGCTGGGCAGTGAAAACGAGTCCGCGCGTTGATGTTTCAATGAACGAAGAGTCCGGTGACGGCCGCATGAGGGGCGAATGAGACAGATCTTGTTCTCGGCGATGATCGCGCTGGCGGTTTCCATCACCTTGACACCATTGCTGATCATGTTGTTTGCCAGGCGAAATGTCGGGCAGGAGATCCGGGCCGACGGACCGGTCAGCCACCAGGCCAAGCGCGGCACGCCGACGATGGGCGGCATCGCGATCCTGGTCGGCATCTGGGCGGGGTACCTGGGGGCGCATCTGATCGGGATCCGGCACGACGGGGAGGGGATATCCGCCTCCGGGTTGCTCGTGCTCGGTTTGGCCACCGCGCTGGGCGTGGTCGGCTTCCTGGACGACTCCATCAAGCTGCGCAGGCAACGCAATCTCGGCTTGACCGCGACCGGCAAGTACATCGGCCAGCTCACCGCCGCAGTGGTTTTCGGTGTGCTCGCGCTGCGGTATCCCGGCAGTTCGGGTCTGACACCGGGCAGCAGGCACATGTCCTATGTCCGGGACGTGGCCACCGTGTCGTTCGGCGTGATCGGGTTTCTGCTCGTGGTCAGCTTCCTGGTGGTGGCCTGGTCCAACGCGGTGAACATCACCGACGGGCTGGACGGACTCGCCGCCGGATCGATGAGCTTCGCGCTCGGCGCCTACGTGATCATCACCTTCTGGCAGTACACCAACGCCTGCGCGGTCACGCCCGGGGCAGGCTGCTACAACGTGCGCGATCCGCTCGATCTGGCGCTGGTCTGTGCCGCCGGGGTCGGCGCCTGCACCGGATTCCTGTGGTGGAACGCCGCTCCGGCCAAGATTTTCATGGGCGACACCGGTTCGCTGGCGCTGGGCGGCCTGCTCGCCGGGCTGGCCATCACCACCCGCACCGAGTTGCTCATGGCGGTCGTCGGCGCCCTGTTCTTCGCCGAGATCCTGTCGGTGCTCCTGCAGATCGTGGTGTTCCGCACCACCCGCAACCGACTGTTCAAGATGGCACCGTTCCACCATCACTTCGAACTCAGCAAGTGGGCCGAGACCACCGTGATCATCCGCTTCTGGTTGCTGGCCGGCGTAGCCGCCGCCGTCGGCCTGATGCTGTTCTACGGCGAATACCTAGCCGCCATCGGCTGATTCAGCGTAACGGCCGCTTGGTCGGTCGGGCGCGCAAACGCCCCTCCGCGCCATAGTGGTTCGACGCACAGCACGAGACCCCCACGGGTAGTGGGGGTCTCGTGGGTAGGTGGGTTACGGGTTGTCGAGATCACCTCGCGCGAGGCTGGAGGTGAAGGTGTCCCAGGCGGCGGGGCTGAAGACGAGGGCGGGGCCGGTGGGGTTCTTGGAGTCGCGAACGCCGACAGATCCGCCGTCGAGATGTGCTACCTCGACACAATCTTTCACAGCGCTGCTGTGGGTGCTCTTGAACCAGTGTGCGTCAGTCATATCGTACATGCGGAGAACTCCTCTGCTATTTCTCGAATGAGAGTGCGACTTTCCGTCTCACCCAACGCCAGACGCTTGAGGTCTGTGTACACAACACGATACGCCGCAATCTCCTCTGGGCGTTCTAAATACAAATCTCCGGTGAAACCTTGGACGTAAACCACCGGTGGCTCAGTCAAATACGCGGTCGGGTGCGGCGGGAACTCCAGCAATACGAATGTTCCAACTGTCAAACCCTGATACGTTCCCGCCGATGCCGGCATCACACGCACCGAAACATTCGGCAGCTGTGCGACATCGGCGAGATGCCTCAATTGACCGGCCATGACCGCAGTACTGCCGGTAGGCCGGCGCAGCGCCGACTCGTCGATCAGCACATCCAGTGTCACGGGATTGGTTTTGCTGTGGAGCCGGTCCCGGCGCAGTGCCGCAATCCTTACTGTCGTCTCTACTTCGGGCGACGGCATATTGGGAAATTCCACCCAAATCATTGCGCGCCGATACTCATCGGTTTGCAACATTCCAGGTATAAACGTTGTCTGATACGAAATGATGTGATGCGCCGCGTCTTCCAGGCCGACGAACAGCCCGAAGTCCCTGGGTATCGACTCATCGAAGGTGTGCCACCACCCCTTGGTCTTCGTCTCTTCGGTCAGCGCGAGCAGCACCTGAGTCAACCCCGGCGATACCTGATAGAGCTCGCACAACCGTTTGACGAACAACGGATTCAACCTGATCGGGATCCCGCTCTCCATTCGCCAGAACGTCTGCTTGCTGACGCCGATGGCGTTTCGCGCGGTTTCCGAGCTGACCTTCGCCGCTGCGCGAGCTCTGCGAAGCTCGCGGGCCAATAGCCTACGGGGAAGGGTCGAACCAGTCGTCATAGCTGCATCTCCGAGGGGTCGCTGAAGAATGGCGGTCTATTTTGGAACCCAAGTGCGGCAGCGACTGTGGAACCTCGCCGAAATACTGACAGAGCTCAGTCCCGGAAAGGTGCCGACGGTGTGGCTGCGGTGTTGCACTGCATGTGTTCGGAAAGCCGACCAGCCCCTGCAACCGGCGAATCGGTTCCCGCGCTCATCCAATCAGCAGACTGTAATGGAGGTTTACGGATTCGCCGAATTGCTCAGTGCCACAACACAACAGGAACAATCCAGAATATAAATACCATCCAGGAAAGGCGCTGTATATCGATGGACACGGACCTGAAATGGCAACTCGAAGCCATAGAAAATCGCGAGGCCCACCTGGAGTTCGGACTGTCGACGCTGGCCGACCGAGCACGAAGAACGGAGGAGCACCTGCGCTCGCTGACCGTCGCGGTGGGCGCTATCCGGTTCGCCGTCGACGGCCTCGCCGCGGACAGCGCGGACGTGCTGCACATTCTCCGGAGTGTCTACGGCGAGGGGTGGTTCGAGGAGCGCGACTCGGCATAGGCGTGCGCGGACCGCAGGAGCGACACCGTCGCGGTACAGACCGACCCCCGGCCGCCACCTGGTGCATGACGGCGGCCGGGTGGCCGGTGGGTCAGCTGCCGAGCCCGAATCGTTCGGCGAATCGCGACATCTCGTCGAACGGTTTGTCGGGATCGGTGCCGCCGACGACGATCCGGGTCACCCCCTCCTCGGCGAGACCTTCGACGCGTTCGGCAGGCGTATCGATCGAACCCCATCGGGTGTACTCGAGTACGCCCGGATCGCGGCCCGCGGCAACGGCTTCCGCTCGGGCCAGGTCGAGTTGCCCGGCCCGTTCCTGCGGTCCGAGCATGCCGCCGGGGAAGTAGCCGTCGCCGCGGCGGCCCGCACGGCGCGCGGCGGCTCGACTCGAGCCACCGATGTGGATCGGCAGCTGGGGTACGCCGAGGGGCTTCGGGAAGCTGACCAGTTCGTCGAAGCGGAAGAACTCACCGTCGAAGCTGACCCCCTCCGCCCCGCCGGACCACAGCAGGCGTAGCACGTCGATGGCTTCGTCGGCGCGGCGGCCGCGGGTGGCGAAGTCGACACCGGTGGCGGCGGCTTCACCGGGCAGCGTGCCGAGCCCCACGGTCAGCAGTCGCATCCGTCCGCGCGACAGCACGTCGATGGTCGCGAGACGTTTGGCCAGGACCACCGGGTGCCGGTACGGCAGTAGCAGTACGCCGGTGCCGAGCAGGATCCGCTGGGTGGCCGCGGCGACGAAGCTCAGGCAGTCGAGCGGGTCGGGGTAGGGCAGCGTGGCGGGCAGGTCGAAGTCCCCGACCTTGGCGCCCGGATACAGCACGAGGTGATCCGGCAGATAGAGCCCCTCGAATCCGCACGCCTCCGCATGCTGAGCGAAGGCGATGAGGCGATCGGGGTCGGCCCCGTAATGCGGTGTGCTGTAACTGATTGCGAACTTCATCGACGTTCCTCGGTGCCGTGCGGAGCGACGATCGCACAACCGATCCATCGAGACCGGCTGCCGGACAGGTGGTTACCCGAATTCGCAGGCCGGTGGATGCTGCTCGGTACCGGTGAGCCGGTGGTGCAGCTCCGCCCGCAACGCTGTGAGCCTGGCGAGTGCGCCGTCCACCTCGGCGAGCTTGCGCCGCAGCACCGCCACCGAATCCGGGCACTCGTCGCCGGAACCGTGGCCCGCCCGCAGGCAGGTGACGAACGGGCGGATGTCGTCGAGCCCGAAACCGGCCGCCAGCAACGTGCGAATCTGGTGGACGACCGGCAACTCCGCCGCGTCGTAGACGCGATACCCGTTGGTGGAGCGCTGCGCTCGCACCAGCCCGTGCTGCTCGTAGTACCGCAGGGTGCGGGTACTCGTTCCGGCCTGTCGGGCCAGTTCACCGATCAGCATCCGACCTCCTCCGAGCGACCGTCCCGGCCACGCTAAACGTTGTCGCCGGTGTCAACGCAAGCGTCGCCGCCCGCCATCCCGGAGAAACGAAACGGCGGCGGAGAGCATCCGCCGCCGTGTCGAGCCGGGATATCGCTCAGAACTCCCAATCTTCGTCTTCGGTGTTCACAGCCTTACCGATCACGTAGCTCGAACCCGAGCCGGAGAAGAAGTCGTGGTTCTCGTCCGCGTTGGGGGACAGGGCCGACAGGATGGCCGGGTTCACCTCGGTCTCGTCCTTCGGGAACAGTCCCTCGTAGCCGAGGTTCATCAGCGCCTTGTTCGCGTTGTAGCGCAGGAACTTCTTGACGTCCTCGGTGAGGCCGACCTCGTCGTAGAGATCCTGGGTGTACTCGACCTCGTTGTCGTACAGCTCGAACAGCAGCTCGAAGGTGTAGTTCTTCAGCTCGTCGCGCTCGGCCTGGCTGACCAGTTCCAGACCCTTCTGGTACTTGTAGCCGATGTAGTAGCCGTGCACGGCCTCGTCGCGGATGATCAGCCGGATCAGGTCCGCGGTGTTGGTGAGCTTGGCCCGCGAGGACCAGTACATCGGCAGGTAGAAGCCGGAGTAGAACAGGAAACTTTCCAGCAGCGTCGAGGCCACCTTGCGCTTCAGCGGATCGTCGCCGTTGTAGTAGTCCAGCACGATCTCGGCCTTGCGCTGCAGGTTTCGGTTCTCCTCCGACCAGCGGAACGCGTCGTCGATCTCCCTGGTGGAGCACAGCGTGGAGAAGATCGAGCTGTAGCTCTTGGCGTGCACCGACTCCATGAACGCGATGTTGGTGTACACCGCCTCCTCGTGCGGGGTCAGCGCGTCCGGGATCAGGCTCACCGCGCCGACGGTGCCCTGGATCGTGTCCAGCAGCGTGAGGCCGGTGAAGACCCGCATGGTGAGCTGCTTCTCATCGGTGGTCAACGTGCCCCACGAGGGGATGTCGTTGGACACCGGAACCTTCTCGGGCAGCCAGAAGTTGCCGGTCAGCCGGTCCCAGACCTCGGCATCCTTCTCGTCGGGCACCCGATTCCAGTTGATGGCCGATACCCGATCGATCAGTTTCATCCTGCCTCCACACCTTTCCCGAGCCCGCTGCCGTGACGGATCTTCTCTCCACCGGACACTACTCCTAGTGGGTGACAAGTCCGTGCAGCACAACACCTTGTGTCGCAGCGATGCGTGTCACCGAGGCGAGAAACGCCGGGAGCCATCGCGTGCGGCCCCTATTCTGCGGCACGATCGCGCGAACAGCCACATCGGTGCTGGCGCGCCGCGCGAGATCGCCAATTGTTTGCCAGTGGTCCGTCCGTGGCTCGGCGCCCGCGGGCACCACGACGTGATCGGGGCGCGGCACGTTTGCCCGCCTCCGCCCGGCGGCCGGCGCCGCCCGATGACCCACCCGCCTACCTGCCGTGGTTTTGCCTGATCAGAGGCTACGTTGAGCGGATAGAAGTACCACGCGTTTCGGAAGGAGTGTGTGTTATGACTAGTCCCGGCCCCGTCCGGACCGGCCCGGTGCTCAACGACATGACCATCTTCGCCGGTGTGCTGATCCTCATCACCGGCGTGCTGCACCTGCTGACCGCCGTCGCCGCCATCGCAGGCCGAGACATCTTCGTGGTCACCGAGGATCAGGTGTTCCTCGTCGACGTCTCGGCCTGGGGATGGATCCACCTGGTGATCGCCGTCCTCGTGCTGATCGCCGGCTACGGCATCGTCACCGGCAGAACCTGGGGCTACCTCGCCGGCATCGTCATGGCGTCGATCAGCATCCTGGACAACTTCCTCTTCGCCCCCATCTACCCCTTCTGGGCGCTGGTGATCATCGCCATCGACGTCCTGGTGATCTGGGCCCTGGCCCGCCAACTCGCCGCCCAGTAACCCCTCGAATCCCTCGGCCCCGGCACCCTTTCGACGTGCCGGGGCCGATTCGCGGCGCACCGAGTGGGTCAGCGCCTACTCGCGCGTCGGTAGCCGATGGTGGCGGGGATGGCGAAGAGCAGGATCGCGCCGAGGGACCAGAGCAGGGTGAGGGTGAGGGGGCGGGCGAGGGGGCCTTCGAGGGCGAGGGCCTTCATCGCGTCCACGGCGACGGACATGGGCTGGTTGCGGACTACCGGTTGGATCCACTGGGGGTAGGCGGCGAGGGGGACGAAGCCGGTGCTGAAGAACATCATCAGTGAGGTGAGGATCGTGATGGCCTCCACCAGCGTGGCTTTGACGGTGAAGACGGCGACGGCGGTGACGACCGTGGCGAAGGCGAGCCCGAAAAGCACTGGGATGAACAGGAATACGAGGGTCGCGAGGATGCCCTGGTGGAAGCGGAAGCCGAGCAGGTAGCCGACGAGAACGATGGCGAGCGTGCCCGCGAAGATGCGGCACCCCTCGGCGAGGATGCGGGAGACGAGGCCGGATGCGCGGTGTACCGGCAGCACCCAGAACCGAGCGAGCAGACCGGCGTCCCGCTCGCGGCCGAGCAGCACGCCACCGGCCACCGCGCCGGACAGTGCGCCGACGAGGGTGACCATCGGTACCGAACCGAACAGGGCGCTCTCCCCGGTGAACTTACGGATCTGGCCGCCGATGACGGTCTCCAGCATGATCAGCAGCAGGCACGGGATGATCAGCGTCTCCAGCAGCGTGATCGGATTGCGCGTCCAGCGCAGCAGCAATCGCTGAGTCTGAATCATGGTGTGCCGCACCAAGGATGCGGCCGACACCTCCGAACCGGTGCGGGTAGCTGCGGTGTGGTGAGTCGGCAGCGCCATCACGCCCTCCTCGAACTCAGTCGGACGGTCAGCGGAATACACAGGGCGAGAATGCCGATCGCCCACGCCAGCGGCGGCCCCATCAGCGACCAGCTCACCTGGCCGGCGTTGCCCACCGTGTCACCGGCCAACGCGCGCAATCCGATAGCGAATTGGGAGACCGGCTGATTGCGCACGAAAGGCTGCACCCAGGCCGGAAACTGATGGGCCGGCGCCAGACCCGTCGACAGCATGCCGAAGATCAACGGCGGCAACACCAAGGCCTGGGTCGTCGCCTCCGGACTCCGGGACACCGTGCCGATCACATCGGCACCCAGCATCAGTGCGAGCCCGACGAGCATCGCGAACAGCAGGAAGCCGATGGTGTGCACGGCGTCGAGACGGAACCGGAAGCCGATCGCGTGACCGCAGATAACCGCGGTGACCAGCGCGATCGCCAGCCGGAACAGATTGCCGGACATCCGCGCGGCCACGGGAACGAGCGGCCCGACCGGCATGGACCCGAAGCGCCGATTGAGCCCAGCGACCGAGTCGGTGGCCGCTCGGAATGCAGCGGAGATGGCAGTGAACGCGGCGGCCTGCAGCACCACGATGGGCATCATGAACTGGGCGTAGCTGCTGAATCCGGTGCTCGCGAAGGTCATCACGGTCTTCAGCGGAATGTAGAAGCTGGCCGTGAAGGCCGCGGGCGCCAGGATCGAGGCGAGCACCTCACCGGTCTTCACCGACGGCACGATCAGTCGCGTCGTCAGCACCCACCACTGCTGTGCCCGTACCGGCGTGGCCCTGGTCTGCGTCAGCCAGGTGCCCGCGGTCACGAGACCCGCTCCACATCAACGGCTTTCGTGTCGGCACCATCCGTGGAGGCCAGGTGGCCGGTCAGCTGGAGGAACACATCATCGAGCGACGGCCTGCGCAGCGCGATGTCGACCAGTTCGACGTCCGCGCCGTCCAAGCGGCGCAACGCTTCGGCGAGGGTCTTGGCGCCGTCCGGCGCCGGGATCGCGATCCGATCCGAGTCGGGCGTCATCGCGGCCCGAATATCGTCCGGCAGCAGCGAACCGAGCGCATCGGCGATGACCGGCAGATCCTTCAGATCCAGCGGCACCACCTCGCAGTAGCTGCCGCCGGTCCTGGACTTCAGCTCGTCCGCGGTGCCCTGCGCGATCACCACACCGTGGTCGATCACGATGATCCGGTCGCTGAGCGCGTCGGCTTCCTCCAGGTACTGCGTGGTGAGCAGCGTGGTGATGCCTTCCTTCTTGAAGCTGGTCACCAGATCCCACACCCCTTGCCTGCTACGCGGATCCAGCCCGGTGGTCGGCTCGTCCAGGAACACCACATCCGGGCGGACGACGAGGCCGCACGCGATGTCGATGCGCCGCCGCATGCCGCCGGAGTACGTGCCGACCCGGCGGCCGGCCGCGCCGACCAGATCGAACTCGGCGAGCAGCTCGTCCGCCCTGGCCCGGGCGGCGCGCTTGCGCAAACCCATCAGCCTGCCGAACATCACCAGATTCTCGTAACCGCTGAGCATGTCGTCGAGCGCGGCGTACTGCCCGGTCAGCATGATCGATCGGCGCACCGCCGCCGGGTCGGCGACCACGTCGTGCCCGGCGACCACCGCGCGTCCTCGATCCGGGGTGATGAGCGTCGACAGGACGTTCACCATGGTCGTCTTCCCGGCGCCGTTCGGGCCGAGGATGCCGAGTACCTCGCCCGGCTCGGCGACGAAATCGACGCCACGCAGCGCCTTGACGGCGCCGAAGGACTTCTCGACTCCTTCGACGATGACTCCTTGTGCGGAATTCATTCTCGGCCTCCCAGATGTTCGTCGAGCACGCGCGCGATGAGCGGCAGCACGTGCGGTGCGGTCAGTTCGTCGTGGGTGACCTCGACGTCGTGGTTGCTGATCTCACCGGTCACGTAGGGCCGCCAGCCGTCCGGACCGAAGATGTCGGAGGTATCGACGGTCGCGCTGAAATACACGATGTCGCCGTCGAATACCGGTCGCCGGTAGCCGGTGCGGGTTCGCGCCGACGCGTTGTAGGACGCGGCCATCCGCTCGATGGTGTCCGCGTCGATGAGCGAGACACCGCCGAGCCGTTCCCGAATCAGGTCGGCGGCCTGCTGCGCCGTGGCTTCGGCGGGGACGTCGTCGATGCCGAAGACCGCGCCGAAGGAGTTGACGAACGCGCCCGCGCTGAGCCGTTCGATGCTGTCGCCGTCGATATCGGCGGTGTCGGCGTCCAGTAGCGCGACGACGCCGACGGTATCGCCCGCCTGCTGCAGCTTGCTGGCGACGGCGTGCGCGATGAGTCCGCCGAACGACCAGCCGAGCAGGTGGTACGGGCCGCTCGGTTGGACGGCGCGGATCTCGCGCACGTAGCGGTCGGCGAACTCCTCGATCGAGCGGGCCGGGGGTTCGTGGCCGCCGAGATCGGGCGCCTGCAGGCCGTAGATCGGCCTGCCCGGCCGCAGCGCGTCCGCCAATCCCAGGTAGGTCCAGGACATTCCGGAGGACGGGTGGACGCAGAACAGCGCGGGTTCGGTGCCGTCGGGGCGGATCGGCAGCAGCACATCCAGACCGAGTCCGGTGGGTGCCGCCGTGGCTGTCTGTGCCGCGGCGTGCGCGGCGATGGCGGCGGTCTCGTCCGCCGCCGCGCGCGCGGCGGGAGACTGCGCGAATGCGGTTGCGGCACGGAGCGTGTCGACCCACAGGTCGGCCAATTCGGTGACCTCCCCCTGGGACAGCAGCTCTGCCGGGAACCCGAAGCTCGCCTGCAATCGGTCACCGATCACCACGGCGTTCACGTCGATCGCCGATTGCAGTGGCACAGTGCGGTGTTCGGTGGCGTGCAGATCGCCGAACTCGTCGGTAGGCAGCCAGCCGAGTCCTTCGAGCCCGGCGGGGATGTCACCGGTCGAGTACCGGCCGAGATAGTTGAAGCTGACCTGTCCGGGCAGCCCGACCGGAAGTTGTTCGGCCGTCGCCCGATTCAGGTAGCGCAGCAGTCCGAAGCCTATGCCCTTGTCCGGCACCGCGCGCAGCTGATGCTGCACGGCGCGGATGGCCGTGCCCATCGCCGGTCCACCCGCGAGCGCGTCGTCGAGGTCGATGCCGTCGAGGTTCAGCCGGACGGGGTAGATGCTGGTGAACCAGCCGATCGTGCGGGACAGATCGGCGCCGGGGATCACTTCCTCCTGCCTGCCGTGCCCTTCGAGCCGCAGCAGTGCCTCGGCGGTTCCGGCGACCCGAGACCGCCAGCGCACCAGCGCAATCGCCAAGGTGGCGAGCAGCGCGTCGTCGACGCCACCCTGGAACAAGCCGGGCAGCGTGGTGAGCAGCGCGTTGGTGATCTCCGGGGAGACCTCGCGGTCGAGCATGCGCAACGTGTGCGCCTGGTCGATGGTGGGGTCCAGCGGACGAGCCCCGATCAGCGGATCGAACCCGGTGATGACGTCCTGCCAGTAGCCGAGCTCCGAAATCCGTTTGTCCGTGTGCGCCTCGTCGATGAGGGCATGCGCCCACCGCCGCATCGAGGTGCCGGTCTCGGCGAGGACCGGGGTATTGCCGACCGACACCTGCGCCCACGCGGCGACCAGGTCCGGCACCAGGATGCGCCAGGAGACACCGTCGATGACGAGGTGGTGTGCCACCACGATCAAACGCCCAGCCCGCGTGCGGGTCCCGCCGTCGCCCACCGGATCGAGCCAGATGAACTGGAGCACAACGCCGTTCGCCGGATCGAGCCGGTTCATCGCGGCATCCAGCTCGGTTACCGCGTATTCGCGCAGCTCGACCGGGTCGGCGGCGGCGTCGAACTCGATGCGGTGCACGAGCGCGTCCACCTCGACCGACCCGACTTCGCCGACTCGCAGGCACGGAGAGCCGTTCTCGTCCGGCGAGAGCCGGGCGCGCAGCATGTCGTGCCGGTCGACCACCGCCGCCAGCGTGGCGACCACCTGGGATCGATCGATGCCGACCGGCAGCTCCAGCACCGCCGTCTGCGCGAAGCGGCGGTAGTCGCCGCCGCGTTCGAGCATGTAGTGCACGATCGGCGTCAACGGCACCTCGCCGACGCCACCACCGGGCAGCTCATCAAGCGTGATAACCGCGCCCGCGGCGTCGGCCGCGGCGGCCAGTGCGGCTACGGTCCGGTGCTCGAACACCTGCAGCGGTGTGCAGTGCACGCCGTATTGCTTTGCCCGCGAGACCAGTTGGATGGCGAGGATGCTGTCGCCGCCGAGTGCGAAGAACGAGTCGTCGGCGCCGACCTCGTCGAGTCCGAGCAGCTCGGCGAAGATCCCGGCCAGGGTCTGCTCGGTCGGGGTGGACGGCGCGCGGTACTCGGTGCGTTCGGCCGTGAACTCCGGTGCGGGCAGCGCCTTTCGGTCCAGCTTGCCGACCGCGGTCAACGGGATGGCGTCCAGCACAACGAAGGCGGACGGCACCATGTAGGCGGGCAGCGTGTCGGCGGCGACGGCGCGGACCTGCGCGAGATCGAGCTCGGCGCCCGGCCTACGCACCAGATAGGCGGCCAGCGCGGTCGCCCCGGTCGGGCCGGGAACACCGAGCGTCACCGCGAAGTCGACACCGTCGACCCGGCCCAACACGGCGTCGATCTCGCCGAGTTCGACGCGCTGGCCACGCACCTTGACCTGGAAGTCGGTGCGGCCGAGGTACTCCAGGGTCAGGCCAGCGCTGGTTCGGGTCCAACGCACCAGGTCGCCGGTGCGATACAACCGCGCACCCGCCGCGCCGAACGGATCGGCGATGAAGCGGCCCGCCGTCAAACCGGGCCGAGCGTGGTAACCGCGGGCCAGGGCGGGCCCGGCCAGGTACAGCTCACCCGCGACGCCGACCGGCACCGGGCGCAGCCGGTCGTCGAGGACGAGGGCGGCGGCCCCGCGCACCGGCGTGCCGATGGACACCGGCTCGCCGACCGTCAGCGGCGCGGAACCCGTTGCCCAGATGGTGAACTCGGTCGGACCGTACAGGTTGACCATGGTGCGGTCGGCGGCCCAACGCTCGACGAGCTCGGCGCCGACCGCCTCGCCCGCCACCGCGAGCACCCGCACACTCGATACCTCGCCGGGATCGAGCGTGGCCAGCGCCGACGGTGTGATCACCAGGTGGGTGACCTGCTCTGCCGCGATCAGTTCGGCGAGCGCGCTACCACCGAACACCTCGGGCGGCGCGACCACCGAGGCGCCGCCGGAGCCGAACGCCATGAGCGCCTCGAACACCGACGCGTCGAAACTCGGTGAAGCCACCTGCAATACCCGGGAGTGCTCGTCGAGTCCGAGCGACTCGCGTTGCGCGACAAGAAGGTCGGCGATGCCACGGTGTGCCACCGAGACGCCCTTCGGTGTCCCCGTCGAACCGGAGGTGTAGATCATCCACGCCGGGTTGTCCGGCCGGATCGGGTTCGGCACATCGCCGTCGTTCAGCGGACTCGCGCTCGCCAGGCACCAGCGTCCGACCAGGTCGACGTCGTCCAGCACCAGCCAGTGCGTGCTGTCCGGCAGCAGCGGCCGGTAGGCGGCCACCGTGAGACCGACCCGGGCCTGAGAATCGGTGAGCATGTGGTCGATGCGCTCCACCGGATGCTTCGGGTCGACCGGCAGGAAGGCGGCGCCGACCTTCGCCGCCGCACACATGCCGGTCAGCAGTTCGGCCGAGCGCGGAAGGCCGAGGGCCACCACGGATTCCGGTCCGACGCCGGCTTCCAACAGCAGGCGGGCCAGTCGATTGGTGTGTGCGTCGAGTTCCCGATAGGTCGTGGTGTGGCCTGCAGCGACCACAGCGGGTCGATCCGGGTACCGGTCGATGGTCGTCGCGAGCAGCTCGGGAAGTGTTGCCGTCCCGGCACTCTCGGGGCCACGCACCGGCACCAGGGTGGTTCGTTCGGTGTCGTCGAGGATGTCGATATCGGCGAGCCGCGTGCCGGGCTCGGCCAGCACCGTCGCGAGTACGCGCCGCCACCGAGTGGCGAAGGCCGCCACCGTTGCCTCATCGAACAGGTCCGTCGCGTAGGTCAGCACACCGGACAATCCGGCCGGGCCCGTCTCGTCGAAACGCTCGCGCAGGTCGAGGGTCAGATCGAATTGTGAAGTGCGCCGGTCGAAGTCCTCCACCTCGAAGCGCAGTCCCGGCAGCTCCAGCGCCGGCTCGACGAAGTTCTGCAACGTCAGCGACACCTGGAACAGGGGATGGTGCGCCGTCGACCGGGTCGGATTCAACACCTGCACAAGGCGTTCGAACGGCACGTCGGCATTCGCGAACGCATCCAGATCCACGGCGCGCACCGCGGTCAGGAAGTCGCCGAAGCCTGCGCCCGGGTCGACCGGTGTGCGCAGCGCCAGGGTATTGACGAACATCCCGACCAGCTCGTCCAGCGCTTGCTCACCGCGCCCGGCGACCGGCGTGCCGATCACCACATCGTCGGTGCCGCCGAGCCGAGCCAGCAGCACCGCGAGCGCCGCGTGCACGACCATGAACAGGCTGACATGGTGCGCCGCCGCGAATTCGACCAGGGCACGGTGCAATTCGGCATCGATGGTGAATTCGACGTCGGCACTGCGCATGGTCTGCACGGCAGGTCGCGGTCGATCGCTGGGCAACTCCAGGACATCCGGCGCGCCGGTGAGCGTGTCGTCCCAGAACCGCAGCTGCTGCGCCGCCATCGAGCCCGGGTCCGACTCACTACCGAGCAACTCGCGATGCCACAGCGCGAAATCGGCGTACTGCACGCCCAGCGGGACCCTGGCCGTCTCCGCACCACTGGCCCGCTCCGAATATGCGGCAACCAGATCGGCCGCCAGCGGCGCCATGGACGCGCCATCCGCGCTGATGTGATGCACCACCAGGACGACGATGTGCACGGCAGGAGTATTTGTGTCGGGGGCGAGGGCCACCACCGGTGCCGTCGCCATCGAGTGGCCGGACGATACGGGTGGGGTGCCCGCCGATGGGCTGGACGTCACGGGTGGAACGCCTGCCGATGGGCTGGACGTCACGGGTGGAACGCCTGCCGACGGACTGGAGGTGACGGGTGAGCCGCCCGCCGACGGGCTGGACGTCACCCGTGAGGCGTCTGCCGAGGGACCGGACGTGACCGGAGTGGTGCCGCCTGCGGATGGACTCGACGCCACCGGTGCGGAACCCGCGAACGTGCCTGCCGAGGCCAGGCCGGGATTCGCTGCGTCCGCCGGGACGATGCGGAATAACCCGACACGCAGCGGCGGCTCCTTGGCGATGTCGAATCCGTTGCCCGCCAACGCGTTGATTCGAGCGCGCAGCGGGGCACCGTCCTCGCTATCGATCAATGTCATTGTGGGCGCGGCCGTCTCGGTGCTCATCACCACCTGGCGGGGGCCGTCGGAGTCTGCCGGGTAGATCGTGCGGACGCTCTCGTGCCGGTCGACGACGTCGGCGAGGGCCGATCGCATGGCGTCCACGTCGAGCTCGCCGGTCAGGCGCAGCGCGACCGCGATGTTGTACGCCGACGAGGTCGGATCGAGCCGGTTGAGCACCCACATCCGCTGCTGCGCCGGGGACAGCGGGATGCGGTCCGGCCGGATCCGCGGCGCGAGCGCGAATCGGCCCGGCTTGCCATCGGTCGCCGGGACCACTCGTCCGGACAGCTGTGCGACGGTGGGGGCGTCGAACAGATCGCGCAGCGCGATCGTCGAGCCCAGCGCCGAATTGACCCGGGCGACAACCTTGGTCGCGCTGAGCGAATTGCCGCCGAGCTCGAAGAAGGATTGGTCGACGCTGATCCGCTCGCGGCCGAGCACGTCACCGAATACCTCGGCCACCGCCTGCTCCACGGGTGTGCGCGGCGCGAGGTAGGGCCGGTTGGTGTCCGAGAAGTCCGGCACGGGCAGGGCTTTGCGGTCCAGCTTGCCGACCGGCGTCAACGGAATCGAATGCAGCACGACGAGGTAGCCGGGCACCATGTAGCCGGGCAGTTCGGCGGCCACCTGGACGCGCAGTCGCTCGGTATCCAGTTCGACACCCTCGGCGGGCAGCACATACGACACCAGCACGGTCGCGCCCGCAGGCCCGGTCCGCCCGATCGTCACCGCGTACTCGACCTGCTCGTCGCGCGAGAGCACCGCGTCGATCTCGCCGAGCTCGATGCGCAGGCCGCGAATCTTGACCTGGAAGTCGCTGCGCCCCAAGTACTCCAGCTCGTAGCCGCCGTCGCGACCGACTACCCAGCGCACCATGTCGCCGGTGCGGTACATCCGCTCGCCAGGCTCGCCGAACGGATCGGCGACGAAGCGACTCGCGGTCATCTCGAACCGGTTGAAGTAGCCGCGGGCAAGGGCGGGCCCGGCCAAGTAGAGCTCGCCCGCGACCCCGACGGGCACCGGCCGTAGCCAGGTGTCGAGCACCATGTTCGCCGCGCCGCGGATCGGACCGCCGATGGTGATCGGTTCGCCCGCAACGAGTTCCGCAGGCCCGGTGGCCCAGATGCTGAACTCCGTCGGACCGTACAGGTTCACCATCCGGCGCCCGACGGACCAGCGTTCGATCAGCTCGGGCGTGGCCGCCTCACCGGCGACGGAGAGCACTCGCAGGTGGTCAAGATCGGTCGGGTCCATGGTGGCCAGCGCGGACGGCGTGATCACCGCGTGGGTGACCCGCTCGGTACGCAGCAGTCGTTCGAGTTCGGTGCCGCCGTAGACATCCGGCGGGGACACCACCAACCTGCCGCCCGAGCCGTGCGCGGTCAACAGTTCGAACACCGAGGCGTCGAAGCTGGGCGAGGCCACCTGCAACGCACTCGCCGTCGGGTCCAGTGCCAGCGAGTCACGCTGGGTGGCAACCAGATTCGCGATGCCTCGATGACTGAGCAGCACGGCCTTCGGCTTGCCGGTAGACCCGGAGGTGTAGATCAGGTAGGCGGTCTGATCGACGTCGATCGGGCCACCGCGCTCCTCGTCGGTGATGGGATCGGCGGACACCGTCATCACCCGGCGGATGGTGTTGAGGTCGTCGAGCAGCAGCCAGTCGATGCTGCCCGGCAGCGTCTCGCCGGTCGCGGTGACCGTCACGCCGATGGGCGCCTTCGAGTCGGTGAGCATGTGCTCGATCCGCTCGACCGGATAGTGCGGGTCCAGCGGCGCGAACGCCGCGCCCGACTTGGCCAGCGCCCACACCGCCACCACCGACTCCAGCGAGCGGGTGAGGGCGAGCACGACGAACACCTCCCGCCCGACGCCACGGCTCAGCAGCAGCCGCGCGAACCGGTTAGACCAGGCATCGAGCTCGCCGTAGGACATGGTGAGTTCGCCAGCGCTGACCGCGATGGCGTCGGCGTCGATGGCCGCACCGGCGGCCAGGATGTCGGGCAGCGTGCGCACGGGCAGCGACTGCGGGCCGCGCACCGGCAGCAGCGCGGCACGCTCGGCGTCGTCGCAGTACTGCACCTGCGAGACCAGGGCGCGCGGATTGTCGGCGAGCTGGGTGAGCAGTCGGACGAATCGATCCAGCAGTGGTCGTGCGTCCGCGGGGTCGAGTTGATCGGCCATGAATTTCAGGCTGACGCGCAAGGTGTCGTGACCGTCCGCACCGCGTAGCGGAATGACCATGAGGTTCAACGGGTACGGCGTCGCATCGGTGCCTTCGACGTCGAGCACCCGCATGCCCGCGATGTCCAGCGCCTGCGAGAGCGCCTCCCGATCGATCGGGTAGGACTCGAAAACGGTGAGGGTGTCGAACAATTCGGCGAGACCGACGGCCTGATGAATGGCGGCCAGCCCGACATGCTGGTGATCCATCAGCCGCGCCTGCTCGGCTTGCAGGCGGGCGAGCAGATCGGCCACCTGCTCCGCCGGATCCAGGCGCACCCGCACCGGCAAGGTATTGATGAACAGGCCGACCATCTCTTCGACACCGGCCAGCTCCGGCGGCCGCCCGGAGACCGTGCCGCCGAACACCACATCGGTGCGGCCGGTGCGCATGGCGAGCAGCATCGCCCAGCTCGCCTGCACGAGGGTGTTGACCGTGGCGCCGGATTCGCGAGCGGCCGCCTCCAGGCGGGCGACGGTGTCGGCGGACAGCTCCGTGGACAACATGCCGGTCTCGGTCGATTCGATGCCGGCCAAGGTCGGCACCGCCCGGGTGGGGGTATCGATGCCGGCCAGCGATTCCCGCCAGGCGGCAATCGATGCGGCGTCGTCCCGCTCGTCCAGCCAGGACAGGAACTCGCGATAGGAGTGTGCGGGCGGCAGCGCCGAGGCGTCACCCGAGGTGACGTACAGCGCGAGCAGCTCGCGCACCAGCAGCGGCGTCGACCAACCATCCAGCACCAGATGGTGATTGGTGAGCACGAACCGGTAGGCGTCGGCGGCGGTGCGGATCAGGGTGAAGCGCACCAGCGGTGGCCGGGTCAGCTCGAAGCGGGTGCGGGCGTCCAGCGCGATCACCCGGTCGAGTTCGCGCTGCCGCAGCTCGGCATCGTCGATGTCGGCCAGATCTACCTCCTGCCACTGTATTTCGGCGTCGGCGAGGACGAGTTGGCGTGGACCGTCGTCGGTTTCCACATAGGCGACCCGCAGGTTCTCGTGTCGGGCCACCAATGCCTGCGCGGCGGTGCGCAACCGGGCGGCGTCGACGGTGCCCGCGAGGGTGAGCAGCGACTGCACCGTGTAGCCGTCGGCGGTGTCGGAGTCGTAGAGCGCGTGGAACAGCAGGCCGTATTGCAGCGGCGAGAGCGGCCACACGTCGGTGAGATTCGGGTAGTCGCGCTCCCAGGCGTCGATCTGCGGCTGCGTCACCGAGACGAGCTCGAAGTCCGACGGTGTGCGCCCGCCCGCGCCGGCGGACTCGGCATGCGCGGCGAGCGCCCGCAGCGCCTCGGCCCAGAGTTCGGCGAGCCGGTCGACCTCGGCAGCGTCGAGCAGCCTAGATGCGTATGCCCAGGTCACCTCCAAGCCGGAGTCGGTGAGTACCGCGTTGATATCGATCACGGCGGCCAACGGCGCCCGATCGTCCTGGGTGGCCGCGAAGCGTTGCGGCAGCCACGGCCCGGTGTCGGCGCCGGTGGTCGCCCGGCCCAGGTAGTTGAAACTGAGCTGCGGCGTGGGTCCTTCGGCGAGGACTGCGGCGGTGTCGGCGGTGAGGTAGCGCAGCATGCCGAAGCCGACACCCTTGTCCGGCACCGCCCGCAGCTGTTCCTTGGTGGTTTTGATGGCGGTCCCCGCCGCGGCGCCACCGGCGAACGCGTCGGCGAGATCGATCCCGGTCAAGTCGACGGCCACCGGATACACACTGGTGAACCAGCCCACCGTGCGCGCGACATCGGCGCCGGGCAGGATCGCCTCGGTCCGCCCGTGTCCCTCGACGGTGCACAGCGTCGTGGTCCGCTCGCGCCAGCGCCCGATCGCCATGGCGAGCGCGGCGAGCAGCACATCGTCTGCGCTGCAATGGAATCGATCGGGTGCGGTGCTGAGCACGGTGTGCGCGAGATCGGGCGTGACGATGGTCTGCCGGTGCGCCATGGTCGCGACGACATCGACGGCCGGGTCCAGGGTGTCCGAACCGAGCGCCGGATCGGGGGTTGCCAGGATGCGTTGCCAGAGCGGCAATTCGGCGGCCCGTTCGACCGCCTGCGCCACCTGACCGTGGGCCCAGCGCCGGAACGAGGTACCGACCGGAGCGAGGGTGCCACCCAGCGCGGCGGTGGCGAGATCGGGCAGCAGGATGCGCCAGGAGACGCCATCGGTCACCAGGTGGTGCAGCACCAGCCAGAGCACCGGCTCGGCGGCGGCGTGCTGGATCAACACGAAGCGGGCGACGACTCCCGCGGCGGGATCGAGCAGATCGGCGGCGCGCTGCAATTCGCGCTCGCAGGTTTCCTCGATGTCCGGGCCGGCCGCGACGACATCCACCAAGGCTTCGGCGGCCACCGAACCACGCTCGGCCACCACCCATTCCCAGTTGCCGTCGGTGTACCGCAGCGACGAACGCAGAAGATCGTGCTGATCGAGCAGCGCCTGCACCGCCGTGACGAGGCGAGCCCGCTCGAATTCGGCGGGCAATCCGACGAGCACCGCCTGACCGAATCGGCGCCAGCTGTCGCCCTGGTCCAGCATGGCGTGCACGATCGGCGTGAGCGCGACCGCGCCGACCGCGCCGCCGGGCAGCTCGTGCACCACCTGCGCCGTCACCTCGGTGGCGACGGCGGCCAGCGCGGCAACGGTCTTGCGCTCGAACACATCCCGCGCGCTGAGCCCGATCCCCGCGGCTTTGGCCCGCGACACCAGCTGGATGGACACGATGCTGTCCCCGCCGAGCGCGAAGAAGCTCTCGTCGACGCCGACCGATTCCAGCCCGAGCACCTCGGCGAACAGCGCGGCCAACGCCTCTTCCCGTGGCGTGGACGGCGCGCGGCTGACGATCGTCCGCGCTCCGAAATCCGGTGTCGGCAAGGCTTTGCGGTCCACCTTGCCGAGCGGTGTGAGCGGGATGCTGTCCAGCACCATGACTACCGCAGGCACCATGTAGGACGGAAGTGTCTGTCCGGCAGCTGCTTTCAGTGCCTCGGGATGTACTTCCACCCCGGGCTTCGGCAGTACGTAGGAGACCAGCGCGGTGGCACCGGAACCCGTCTCGGCCCCGACCGTGATCGCGAAGTCGACGTCCGGATGCCGCTGCAGCGCGGCGTCGATCTCCCCGAGCTCGATGCGGAAGCCGCGAACCTTCACCTGGAAGTCACTGCGCCCCTGGTACTCCAGCTCGCCGCGATCGGTCCAGCGCACCAGGTCGCCGGTGCGGTACATGCGCGCCCCGGCGGCATAGGGGTTCGCCACGAACCGCTCCGCGGTGAGCCCATTGCGCCGGTGGTAGCCGCGCGCCAGTCCGGCACCGGCCAGATACAGCTCACCGACGGTGCCGACCGGGACCGGCCGCAACCACGGGTCGAGCACCACGGCCTCGACACCGGGCACCAGAGTGCCGATGGTGACCGGGGCGCCAGGGGCGAGCCCCTCGCTCAACGTCGCGGTCACCGTGGTTTCGGTGGGGCCGTACCCGTTCAACAGGGTGCGACCAGCCCACTTGGCCACCAGCTCGGGCGGGCAGGCATCGCCGCCGACGATCACGGTGCCCAACTGGGGCAGGGTCGCCGGATCGAGCGATCCCACGACCGTCGGCGTGACATTGAGATGGGTGACGCGATGGGCGCGCAGTACCTCGGCCAGCTCCTCGCCCGCGTACGCGGCGGGCGGCACCACGGCCAGGGTGGCGCCGCAGGCCAAGGTCACCAGGATCTCCTCGACCGAGATGTCGAAGCTCGGCGAGACCGCATGCGCCACCACGGAATCCGACGTCACGCCGAAGCCTGCCCCGGAACCGGCGGCGAGGTTGGCCAGTCCGCGATGCGAAACCAGGACGCCCTTGGGCAACCCGGTCGACCCCGAGGTGTAGATGATGTAGGCGACCTGGTCGAGGTGCACGGCGGCGGTGACGGCGGTCGGGTCCTGCTCGTGCACGCTGCGCGTGGTCGCCTCGTCATCGAGGATCAGCCAGGACACTCGCTCCGGCAACGACTTCCGGGCGGCCGCGACGGTCACTCCGGCGACAACACCGCTGTCGCCGATCATGTGCTCGATCCGGTCGGCGGGGTAGGTCGGATCGATCGGCACGAACGCCGCGCCGGTCTTGGCCACCGCGATCGTCGCCAGCACCGACTCGGCCGAGCGGGGGATCGAGATCGCCACGGCCCGTTCCGGCCCGGCGCCGTGCGCGATGAGCACCCTGGCCAGCTGGTTCGTCCGCTCGTCGACCTGACGGTAGGTCAGCGTGGTGCCCCCGGCCCGGATCGCCACCGCATCGGGGTCGAGGACCGCGCCTGCCGCGAGGATCTCCGGCAGGGTGCGCGGTGCGACGCCTGCGGCCCCACGGGCGGGCACCAGGTCGGCCCGCTCCTGCTCGGACACCACCGGCACCGTCGAGAGCGCGGCTTCCGTTCCCGCAGCGAGGAATGCGTGCAGGAACAGCAGGAACCGACGATGGTGCGCCGCCAATTCCGCGTCGCTGTACAGGTTCGCGTTGGCCTGGAAATCGATGTGCGTGCTCTCGCCGCCCACGCCCGGATACACATTGACGAACAGATCATCGATCAACCCGGAGGTCAGCACGTGCAGGCGACCGGTGACCGCGCCGAGCTGAATCCTGGTGTCCACCATCATCAAATTCACCGACGGCCCGAACGACGCGGTCTCGTCCATCGGCCAGCCCAGATCCCGGAAGATGTCCTCCTGGCGGTAGCGCTGCCGCCGCAGCGCCCCGGTCAGCTCACCCTGGGCCGCTCGAATGACGTCACCGACCGTGGTGGTCGGCGCCATGGTCAGCCGCAGCGGAACGACATTGGCGATCATGCCGCCGGAGCGGCGCAGCACCGCGGTGGTCCGCGCCGAAACAGGCAGGCTCAGCACAACTTCGGGCGCACCGGTCATCGCGGCGAGGTACGCCCCGAACGCGGCGACCACCGTCGGCGCGACACCGGAGGAGGCCGCCTTCGCGACGTCGTCGAGCAGCGCGGCGGTCTCCCCGGGCAGCGCGCCGGCGACGCGACTCGGGTGTGCGTCGACACCGGCGGTGCGACCGGCGAGGCTCACCGGATCGGCCATGCCGCGCAGATGTTCCAGCCAGTACTCGCGGTCGGCGCCGAACCGATCCGAGCTGCGGTACGCCGCGTCGGCCTCGACGATCCTGCGCAGATCCTCGGCCTTCGCCGCGGGCGGCTCCTTGCCCTCGACCGCGGCGTTGTAGAGCTCCCCGGTGCGCTGCACCATGGTCAGCGCGCCCATACCGTCCAGCACGATGTGATGGATCCGGGAGTACCAGTACCAGCGGTCGTTGGCGAGCCGCAGCATCGCCACGCGCACCAGCCGGTCGCGGGTCAGGTCGAGCGGTGCCTCGTATTCGGCCCGCATCCACGCGTGCGCGGCGGCTACCGGATCGCGCTCGCCGCGCAGATCCAGGGTGTCCAGGGTGTCGTCGAGGGTGGTGTCCACGAACTGGTACGGATGGCCGTCGACCTCGACGAGCCGCAGGTACCCGGTGCCGAACTCGCGGCCCGCCTGCCGCGCCGCGTCGGCGAGCAGGTCACGGTCGATCGGCCCGCTCAACTCGACGTACTGGGCGATGGAGATCGGCGTGTCGCCGGCGATGTGCTGGGCGAACCAGATACCGCGTTGCGCCGCGGACAGCTCGAAGGCGTCCATGGGCAGAGCGCTGCCGGATTCGGTGGGCGAGGGGAGAGGCTGTTGCATGAATAGTCCTACGTTTTTACCGCCCGCAGCTGCCGCGGAGTGACCGCCGCTGAGCCACCGTGGTAGTGGTAGTACTTGCCGCACAGCTCGCGACAAGATTCATTCTGAACCGATGACGTGTGCACCGATGGCGTTTGCCGACATGAGGTTCGAACATGCCGACAGGCGCGTCCCGAACGGACATCGTCCGGGACGCGCTCGGGGAAATCAGGCCGATTGCGGCAGGTGGAACTCGGTCGCGGTGAGCGGTGCGTCGGAGCCCGCGAGGTAGCGCTGCAAGGTCGAGCGGTCGTCGAGCACCAGCCAGGAGATGGCGTCGGTGAGCTCGCCGCGCTGCGACTTGGTGGTCACACCGAGGGCGGTACCCAGCGCGAACGAGCCGTCGTCGGTGCGCGGGGCAGGGGTGGCGCTGATCTTGACGATGGCCCGTTCGGCGACCACGGACTCGATCTCATCGGTGATCGCGATCGCGATCCGGGTGTTGGCCGCGGCGCCGATCCCGAGCAGCAGCCGAGCCAGCCGGTTCGACCAGCTGTCCAGTTCGGCGTAGGTGAGCGCGCAGTCGTCGGTGGACACCACAACCGCGTTCGGATCGACCTCGGCGACGGGCCGCGCGAGCGGCAGCAGGCGGATGTTGTCGAGCGATTCGGTCAGCGTATGCATGGTGTTGGTTCCTCGAAGTCTCGGTGAAGAGGTTCTCTTGCGTACCTCTAAATCTCGGCTACGAGGCGAGACTTCGACAGCAACCCAAGCGCTGGTCGGGGTACCTCCCAGGGTGGGGAAAATTTCACCCCAGGGGGTACTGCGGAGCTGGACGGGTTCAGTCGGTGACGAAACCGTTGAGCGTGCCGCTCAGATCGGCGAGCAGCGCGCGGGCGGCGGTGAGGCCGTTGCCGTGCCAGACGGTGTCCTCGACGGCGAAGACGCGCTTGTCGGTCGCGGCGCCGAGGTCTTTCCACTCCTCGGTGCGCATGACCGTCTCGCCGCGCTTCTTGCCCGGTTCACCGGCCAGCAGCACGTAGATCAGGTCGCCCTCTACCTTGGTGGCGAACTGGTCCGGGGTGACGTCGAAGGAGGGGCCGCGCTGTGCGGTGGGCCGCTGCACACCCGCATCGCCGATGACCTGACCCGCGAAGCTGTTGTTGCCCTGAACTTCGTTGGTATCGGCGGTGAATCGGATGAGCGAGGCCTGAGTTTGATTGGCGGCGATGTCGTTGCCGACAGTGGTTGCCTGGGTGCGGTAGTCGTCGAGCGCGGTGTCCGCGGCCGCGCGTCGGCCCAAACCCGCTGCGAGCGCGGTGAACTCGGCCTGCCAGCTGTTGTTCGCGCCGACCAGCACGGTGGGCGCGATGGCTCGCAGCGTGTCGAAACTCGCGGTGGCGGTGGGGATGTCGCCGAGGATGAGGTCCGGGTGCAGGTCGGCGATGAGCTTCGGATCGGGCTGCGCCGCCGAGCCGACGCCCGGGATCTTCAGCACGCCGGTGCCGAGATAGGCGGGCTGCGGGCTCGGGCCGTCCAGGGTGACCGCGCCGACGACGCGTTCCCACAGACCGACCGCGCACACCGCGTCCAGTGCCGAGGTGGTGAGCACGACGATGCGCTGCGGGTCGGCGGGCACCTCCGAGACGCCCGCAGCGTGCGTGACGGTGCGGGTGCTGCCGCCGGCCGGATCCGGTGCGCTCGGCAGGGCACAGGCCTTGCTGGTGTCGCGTTCGAGCCCGACCACGCCGGCGCCGGCGATGTTCGTGGTGGTGCGCACGATGCTGCTCGCGTCGTCGGGCGTGCTGCTGCAACCCGCCGCGACGACCGTCGCGCATAACGCGGCGACGGCGACGATCCGGCGCCGTGCCACGCGGGCGGGAGAGGCTGTGCGGTTTCCGGTGCGAACGTAGGCGCTCAGCGGCATGCGGGTGAGGGTACATGCGTGCCGGGAGCTCGGCGGGAAGTGCCCACCGTGCCTGCGGGTCGGTCGTGAGGAGGCCGCCGTCGGCCGCACGGAACCCTCGGTATGGCAAAGGATTCCGTGCAGCCGACGGTGAGAAGTGCTGGAAGCCGTCCTCGGGGCCGTCTGCGAGCGAGGTCGCCTCAGGCGCTGTCCCCGCCGATGCTGAAGCGCGCGCCGGTGGCATCGGCGACCGAGGCCATCCGGCCGTACGGGGTGTCCTGCGGTGCGGACAGCACCGTGCCGCCGAGCTCGACGACGCGCGAGGCCGCCTTGTCCACATCGTCGGCGCCGAAATACACCGTCCAGCTCGCGGGCACACCCTCGGGCAGGAACGCGGAAGCGTCCATGACCCCGCCGAGCATCGGGCTCGCCGAGTGGATCGTGGTGTACCGGAACTCCGGTGCGTCGGAGATGGTGAAGGGGTCCTGCCAGTCGAACACGGTGCGGTAGAAGTCGAGCGAGGCGTCATAGGCGCGGGTGTGCAGTTCGAACCAGGAGGGCGCGCCTGCGTGGTCGCGCCACCGCCCGTCGTTGACCAGGGCCCTGGTCTCGAAACCGGCGGAGGTGCCCGGCTGCCAGATGCCGACGCTCGCGCCGCCCACGTCGCCGATGACCGCCATACTGCCGACCTCGCCGACCGGCATCGGCGCCACGGCCACGGAAGCGCCTTGCGCGACCGCCTTTTCCACGGTGGCCGCGGCGTCGGGGCTGGCGAGGTAGATCGTCCACTGCTCCGGGCTGTCGACGTCGCCGTCCATCCGTCCCATCGCGCCCGCGACGGCAAGGCCGTCCTTGCGGAAGGTGACGTAGCCGCCGAACTCCGCGCCGGCCCGCTCGGCGGTCCAGCCGAACAGTTCGCTGTAGAAGGTGATGCTGCGGTCGAGATCGGAGGAGTAGAGATCGACCCAGCAGGGATCGCCGGGCTTGGGCTGGTTCTGGTCGGTCATAGCTGGTCTCCTGGAGGAGGATGGAAGACTGATCACCGATACAGACGGCTGCCGCGCACGAAACTCATCGCTGCGGTCGGGTCCACCCCGACCAACGAAATACGACACAGAGTAGGACCCGTGCGGATTGCTGCGGCAGCACGGTTTACGATTCCAGAAGCGCAAGCGAACTGTCGTCTGTTCCGACATGGGGATGGATGCAAGCAGCGGAGCCTGCGGAGCGACCTAAAGGCACCTTCAGGAGGATCAGTGACTGCGGTAGAGCCCCAGCCAGTCCAGCAGTTGGAAGCGACTCGGCCGTATCCGGCGCGGACCGGGCCGAAGGGTTCGTATCTCTACAAGATGGTCACCACCACCGACCCGAAGGTCCTGGGCACCATGTACCTGGTGACCGCGATGAGCTTCTTCCTCATCGGTGGTCTGATGGCGCTGTTGATGCGGGCCGAGCTGGCGCGCCCCGGCCTGCAGTTCCTCTCGCCCGAGCAGTTCAACCAGCTGTTCACCATGCACGGCACGATCATGCTGCTGTTCTACGCGACGGCCATCGTGTTCGGCTTCGCCAACATCGTGCTGCCGCTGCAGATCGGCGCCCCCGACGTCGCCTTCCCCCGACTGAACGCGTTCAGCTACTGGCTGTACCTGTTCGGCGGCACGATGGCGACCGCGGGCTTCATCACCCCGGGTGGTGCCGCGGACTTCGGCTGGACCGCCTACACCCCGCTCACCGACATCCTGCACTCGCCCGGCGTCGGCGCCGACCTGTGGATCCTGGGCCTGGCCGTCTCCGGTCTCGGCACCATCCTCGGTGGCGTCAACATGCTCACCACGGTCGTCTGCCTGCGCGCGCCAGGCATGACCATGTTCCGGTTGCCGATCTTCACCTGGAACATCGCCGTCACCAGCGTGCTTGTCCTGCTTGCCTTCCCGCTGCTCACCGCCGCGCTGTTCGGACTCGCCTTCGACCGTCACCTCGGTGGCCACATCTACGACCCGGCGACCGGCGGCATCCTGCTCTACCAGCACCTGTTCTGGTTCTTCGGCCACCCCGAGGTGTACATCATCGCGCTGCCGTTCTTCGGCATCGTGTCCGAGATCTTCCCGGTGTTCTCGCGTAAGCCGATCTTCGGCTACACCACGCTGGTCTACGCGACGCTCGGTATCGCCGCGCTCTCGATCGCGGTGTGGGCGCACCACATGTACGCCACCGGTGCGGTGCTGCTGCCGTACTTCTCGTTCATGACCTTCCTGATCGCCGTCCCGACCGGCGTGAAGTTCTTCAACTGGATCGGCACCATGTGGCGCGGTCAGTTGACGTTCGAGACACCGATGCTGTGGTCGATCGGCTTCCTGGTCACCTTCCTCTTCGGTGGTCTGTCCGGTGTCATCCTGGCCAGCCCGCCGCTGGACTTCCACGTCACCGACTCGTACTTCGTGGTCGCGCACTTCCACTACGTGCTCTTCGGCACCATCGTGTTCGCCACCTTCGCCGGCATCTACTTCTGGTTCCCGAAGATCACCGGCCGGATGATGGACGAGCGCCTGGGCAAGTGGCACTTCTGGGCCACCTTCGTCGGCTTCCACACCACCTTCCTGGTGCAGCACTGGCTCGGCGCCGAGGGTATGCCGCGCCGCTACGCCGACTACCTGCCCAGCGACGGCTTCACCGTGCTGAACACCATCTCCACCATCGGCGCGTTCATCCTCGGCGCCTCGATGCTGCCCTTCGTCTGGAACGTCTTCAAGAGCTTCCGGTACGGCGAGGTCGTCACCGTGGACGACCCGTGGGGCTACGGCAACTCGCTCGAATGGGCCACCACCTGCCCGCCGCCGCGGCACAACTTCTACGAGCTGCCGCGGATCCGGTCCGAGCGTCCGGCCTTCGAGCTGCACTACCCGCACATGATCGACCGGATGCGCGCCGAGGCGCACGTCGGCTGGGGTTCGGGTAAGCACGCCACCGAAGTGCACGAAGGCGCAGTGGCAACGAAGTAGGAATCAGTAACGACGACGAGTGTGCACCTGCTGGTGACCAGCGGGTGCACACTCGTTTGTGCAGTACCGGAGCGCGTGACAACGAGGTCCAGCAACAGCTACGGCAACTTCGAATCTGGAGTACAAACAGTTGGCCGACACAACCGTTCTCGTCACCGTCACCGGGCCCGACCGTCCCGGTGTGACGTCCGTACTGCTCGCGGCGATGTCCCGGCACCAGGTGAGCCTGCTCGACGTCGAGCAGGTCGTCATCCGCGGTCGGCTGACCCTCGGCGTGCTGGTCACCTGCCCGGGTGACCCGGAGTCGCTGCAGGACGAACTCGAAGAGGCGATGACCACCGTCGGCATGCACGTCGACGTCGAGGTCGACGCGGCGATCGGCAGGCAGCCGATGTCCACCCACGCGGTGGTCGTCCTCGGCGCGCCGGTCACCGCGCACGCGTTCAGCACGCTCTCCCGGCGGCTGGCCGCCCTCGGCGCCAATATCGACTCCATCCGCGGCATCGCGGACTACCCGGTCACCGGGATGGAGCTGCTGGTCACCGCGGCCGACACCGGCGCCGACACCGACGCGCGGCTGCGCACGGCACTGGCCGAGATCGCGGTCGCCGAGCAGGTCGACGTCGCGGTTGAGTGGGCCGGACTGGCCCGCCGGGCCAAGCGCCTCATCGTGTTCGACGTCGACTCGACGCTCATCCAGGGTGAGGTGATCGAGATGCTCGCCGCGCACGCCGGGGTAGAGGACGAGGTCCGCAAGGTCACCGAGGCCGCCATGCGCGGCGAGATCGACTTCGCCGAATCGCTGCGGCAGCGGGTCGCGACGCTCGCGGGTCTGGACGAGTCGGTGATCGAGGAGGTGGCCGACCGGATCGAGCTGACCCCCGGCGCGCGGACGACCATCCGCACCCTGCGTCGGCTCGGTTTCCGCTGCGGCGTGGTGTCGGGCGGGTTCCGTCAGGTGATCGAGCCGCTGGCCCACGAACTCGAGCTGGACTTCGTGCAGGCCAACACGCTGGAGATCAAGGGCGGCAAGCTCACCGGACGGGTTGTCGGCGAGATCGTCGACCGCGCGGCCAAGGCCACCGCGCTGCGCAAGTTTGCCGCCGAGGCGGGCGTGCCGATGGAGCAGACGGTCGCGGTCGGCGACGGCGCCAACGACATCGACATGCTCAACGCGGCGGGGCTCGGGGTGGCGTTCAACGCCAAACCCGCGCTGCGCGAGATCGCCGACGCGGCACTGTCGCATCCGTTCCTGGACGCGGTGCTCTACGTCCTCGGCGTTACCCGGCACGAGGTGGAGGCCGCCGACGCCCGTGACGGATTGCTGCGCCGGGTGCCGCTGAGCTGACCACGGCGTACCCGGTGTCGTAGGCCCGATCGCGTGGTCGCCGTCGGTAGGCTGGCGCCGACCAGGATCGTCGGGTGAATCGGAGGGTGCGTTGCGGAAATCTCTGCTTGTGCTGCTGCTCGGCTTGTCGGTCGTTGGCTGCGGCACCAACGATTCGTCCGACGGGGATGCGACCTCCTCGGCCGCGCCGACGTCGGCGCACGGACCCGCCGTGGTGACGGCCACCGAGGCCGACAACGGTCAGGAGCGCAGGCTCGCCGTCGGACAGCACCTGGTGGTGACGCTGCCCGCGAATCCGTCCACCGGCTACCTGTGGCAGATCTCCGAGCTGGATGCGAATCTGGTTCAGGTGCAAGGGGATCCGGGGTTCGAGACGGACCCGAACGTGCCGGTCGCCCCCGGCGCCGGTGGCAGTTCGGTGTGGACCTTCGCCGGTAAGGCGCCGGGCAGCACCAAGCTCTCGATGCACTACCTGCGACCGTGGGAGCAGGGTGTCGAACCCGCACAAACGTATTCGTTGACGATCAAGGTGGAGTGATGTCGAGCATCCCGGAGTGTGGTGCCGGAGTCCGGGACGCCGTGGCAGACCCGAGCGAGCCTGCCGAGTTCGACGAGGAAGGCTTCCGCGCCCGGCACGCGGAACTCGCGCAGGGTTACGGCGGCGCGGGCGATCCCGACGATCCGGCCATGGTGCAGGCCATGCAGATCGTGCTGCACCTGCCCAAGGTGGACCCGCCGCCGCGCAGTGCCGTGCTTGCCGCGGCCGCGACCGCGTCGGTGGCGCTGTGCCTGGACGAGCGGGTCGGTCCCGGCGGCGAGTGGGCGCAGCGTTACCTGGCCTGGAAGCGCTCACGTATCCGCAAGGTGAGCCGGCGTGCGCGCGGTGCGCAGTGGCTGGCGGCCAACGAGGTGGACGGCGTCACGGTCGAGGTCGAGGGCGCGCAGGCCAGGGCGCTGGTCCCCGGGCCGGTCGGTGCGGTGGATCCGCGGATCAAGCGGTTGCAGATCGGCGGCACCGACCTCGAGCACGACGACCCAGGCCCTGCCGACCCGGAACTGCCGGTGCTGTGGGTGAATTCGGCGCTCGGCATGACCGTCGGCAAGGCGGCCGCGCAGGTCGGGCACGCCAGCATGTTGCTCGCGGGGGCGTTGACCGCGGCGCAGGCGCTGCGCTGGGCCGAGCGCGAATTCCGTTGCTCGGTACGGGAAGCCGACGCACGACAGTGGCCGACGTTGGTCGATCAGGTCGCGCGTGGCACGGCGGTGGCTGTGCGCGATGCCGGGTTCACCGAGGTGGCGCCCGGCTCGATGACGGTGATCGCGGTCCCCGCCCGATCTCGGTGAGGGGGAGCCCTGGTGCGTCGCGGAGGCACGAGGCCGCTGGGCGCGCAGATCGGTCGCGAGCGCCGGACACCGGAAAAACACCTGCGTGGATTGCGCGTTGCGCGAGGCCGATCGGGGTATCTCTTCGGTCTACTCCTCTGAGGACGTTGTGCCCTACCCGCGCTGAGCTCTCCAGGCGGAGGCTCGTCGTATCGAGGCATCGCGGCCTCGCCGACCGAAGGAAGGACCAGCTATGACGACGCTGCTGGTGATTCTCGTCCTGTGGTTGCTCCTCTCGGTTCCACTGGCCCTCCTCGTGGCTCGGCTGCTACACAAGTCCGACGGCGAAGAGCATCCGCAGCCCGATCAGGGCGACGACCAGCGGCTACCCGACCACTTCCTGCTCGACTACCGCCGCTGACCCGGGCGACACGCTGCCCGCACCCCGCCCGCGTTGGCGAGCAGCCCGTGGCGTGGGCCAAGATGGACCGCGTGCCGCAACCCGATCCCGATCTGCTCATCGATTTCACCGACGTCACCGTTCGCCGCTCCGGTCACACCCTCGTTGGCCCCGTTACCTGGCAGGTAGAGCTCGACGAACGCTGGGTCGTGCTCGGCCCCAACGGCGCGGGCAAGACCTCCCTGCTGCGAATGGCCGCCGCCGAGCTGCACCCGACCTCGGGCATTGCCCATCTGCTCGGCGAGGTACTCGGCAAGGTCGACATCAGCGAGCTGCGCCCGCGGATCGGCTTGTCCTCCGCCGCGGTGGCCGGCCGGGTGCCGCGGGATGAGAAGGTCAGCGATCTGGTGGTGTCGGCGGGCTACGCGGTGCTCGGGCGCTGGCGCGAACGCTACGACGACATCGACACCGACCGCGCCGTGGACATGCTGGAAAGCCTGGGCGCGGAACATCTTTCGGACCGCACCTACGGCACGCTCTCGGAGGGTGAGCGCAAACGGGTGATGATCGCCCGCGCGCTGATGACCGATCCGGAGCTGCTGCTGCTCGACGAACCTGCCGCAGGACTGGACCTGGGCGGGCGTGAGGAACTCGTGGAGCGGCTCGGCGATCTCGCCGCCGACCCGGACTCGCCCGCCATCGTCCTGGTCACCCACCACGTCGAGGAGATCCCGCCGGGCTTCACCCACGGCCTGCTGCTCAACGAGGGCGAAGTGGTCGCGCAAGGTCTGCTCACCGACGTGCTGACCTCGGAGAACCTCAGCGACGCCTTCCGTCAGTCGATCGCCCTCGACCGGGTGGACGGCCGCTACTTCGCCCGCCGCGCACGGCGCGCGGGCAAGCACCGCACCCGCTGACCCGCCGCCGGTGCCGGCGCGCACCGTGCGCGGGTTAGTGTGCAGGAGTGAGTGAGACAAACCCGCAGGCCGACTCTCAGCCGCAGGCGCCCAAGGACGCGTCGACGGTGATGCTGGTGCGCGACGGCGCGGCAGGGCCGGAGATCTTCCTGCAGCGCAGGGTCGGCGCGATGGCGTTCGCGGCCGGGATGACCGTGTTCCCCGGCGGCGGCGTCGACCCCTCGGACGGTACCGCCGACATCGAGTGGGCCGGGCCCGAACCCGCTTGGTGGGCAGCGCGTTTCGCCACCACCGAGCCGAGGGCCAAGGCGCTGGTCTGTGCCGCCGTGCGCGAGACCTTCGAGGAATGCGGTGTGCTGCTTGCCGGCCCGACCGACGACAGCGTGGTCTGCGACACCGCCGGCTACCGCGAGTCGCGCGGCAAACTGGAACGGCGCGAGCTCTCGCTCGCCGAGTTCCTCGCGCAGGAGAAGTTGGTGCTGCGCGCGGATCTGCTTCGGCCGTGGGCGAATTGGATCACCCCGGTGGTCGAGTCGCGGCGCTACGACACCAGGTTCTTCGTCGCGGTACTGCCCGAGGGGCAGCTGGCCGACGGCGCCACCTCCGAGGCCGCCGAGGTGCACTGGCGCACGCCCGCCGAGGCGCTGGACCGGTGGCGGGCGGGCACCGACATCCTGCTGCCACCCACCTGGGCGCAGTTGTTCGCCCTCGCCGAGTTCGGCTCCACCGCAGAGATTCTCGCCGCCGAGGTGGTGATCGAGCCGATCATGCCCGTGCTGCGCGAAGGCGAGGGGCGACGCGGGCTGACCTTCCCCGGCAATGAGCACTACTTCGCCGGTCTCCCGGATGCGAGCAGGCTCAAGGGATCCGTCCGCAAGTGAGTCGCCAGGCGGCGACCGGTAGCGTGGCCTCTCATGGCCGAATTCGTGACCCTGGATCTGCTCGAGGGTGCCGGCGCGCGTCGCGTCGCCGTCCTCCGGATCGCCCGCCCGCCGATGAACCTGCTGAACGTGCAGCTGGTGCGCGAGCTGGCCGCCGCGGCCGAGACGGTGGCCGCGGACCCGACGGTCGCCGCGGTCATGCTCTACGGCGACGAGCGAGTGTTCTCGGCGGGTGACGACCTGACCGAGCTGGCCGACCTGAGCGAAGACCAGGCGCGTGCGATGGCGGCCGATGTGCAGCGCGATTTCGGCTGCCTGGCCAGGCTGCCGCAGCCGACGGTCGCGGCGATCAGCGGCTACTGCCTCGGCGGTGGGCTCGAGCTCGCGCTCGGCGCGGACCGGCGCATCATCGGCGACAACGTCAAGCTGGGCCTGCCGCAGATCAAGACCGGGCTGATCCCGCTGGCCGGGATCCGCCGCCTCGCTCTGCTGATCGGGCCGGGCCCGGCCAAGGACCTCGTCTACAGCGGCCGCTTCGTCGAAGCCGACGAGGCCCGCACCCTCGGCTTGGTCGACGAGGTCGTCCCGCCCGACGACGTGTACACCGCCGCGCTCACCTGGGCGCAACGGTTCACCGACGGCCCGGCCCGCGCCCTCGCCGCCGCGAAAGCCGTCTTCGAGGCGGGCCCGCACGGCCTGGACCGTGCCCAGACCGAATGGTCTGCTTTGTTCGGCACCGAGGACCGGCGCATCGGGACCGAGTCCTACCTGGCCGACGGCCCCGGCTCGGCGGCCTTCGTCGGCCGCTGAGCCCTGCCGAAGTCGATCATTCGAGTCCCGATCGCGACGTGCTGAGCAGCGGTTTTTCGAAGATCGCCTGATGGGAACAGGTTGCTTTCTGGCCATAGGTCCAGCCATGCCCGGAAACCATGGGCCGACAGCAGGGCAGGTCTGCGTATTTGGGTAGGCTTAGCCTCCATGACGGTACGTCCCGACGACCCAGCGCCTAACCCGCATGCGACCGAGGCCGAGGTCGAGGCAGCGCGCAAGGATACGAAGCTCGCCCAGGTGCTCTATCACGACTGGGAAGCCGAGACCTACGACGACAAATGGTCGATTTCCTACGACGAACGCTGCATCGAATACGCCCGCGGCCGGTTCGACGCGGCCGTCGGTCCCGCCCCGCTGCCGTACGAGCGGGCCCTCGAACTCGGTTGTGGCACCGGCTTCTTCCTGCTGAACCTGATGCAGGGTGGCGTGGCCAAGACCGGCTCCGTCACCGACCTGTCGCCGGGCATGGTCAAGGTCGCGCTGCGCAACGCCGAACACCTCGGCCTCGACGTCGACGGCCGGGTCGCCGACGCCGAGACCATCCCGTACGAGGACGACACCTTCGATCTCGTGTGCGGCCACGCGGTGCTGCACCACATCCCGGATGTCGAACTCGCGTTGAAGGAGTGCCTGCGCGTGCTCAAGCCCGGCGGGCGCTTCGTCTTCGCGGGCGAGCCGACCACCGCGGGCAACTTCTACGCCCGCTGGCTCGGCCGGATCACCTGGAAGGCCACCACCACCGTCACCAAGCTGCCGCAGCTGGCCGGCTGGCGGCGCCCGCAGACCGAGCTCGACGAGTCCTCGCGGGCCGCGGCGCTCGAGGCGGTCGTCGACCTGCACACCTTCGACCCCAGCGAGCTGGAGCGGATGGCCAGCTCGGCTGGTGCGGTCGACGTCAAGGCGACCACCGAGGAGTTCGCGGCCGCGCTGTGGGGCTGGCCGGTGCGCACCTTCGAGGCGGCCGTGCCCGACGAGAAGCTCACCATGGGCTACCGGCTGGCCATGTACAACGCGTGGCTGCGACTGAGCTGGCTGGACGAGAACGTCATGCGCCGGGTGGTGCCGCGTCAGTTCTTCTACAACGCGATGATCACCGGCGTGAAGCCGGGCAGTTCTGCCAAGTAGTGGGCTATAGCTTCAGTCGCGAGGATGTCGCCTACCTCGGCAGTCCGGCGGGCACCGCCGCGCTGACCGAGGTGGACCGGCTGGAGCTGACCCAGGCGACGCACCTGCGCGAGCTGGCGCGGGTGCGGCGCGACCACGGGGATCGGGCGGCGGCGCTCGTCGAAACGGTGCGTCTGCGGCGCAAGGCGGCCGCCAAGCTCGTGGACGCGGGGGACTGGCTGTTCACCGACGATGCCGTGCAGCAGGCGACGCCGACACTGGTCGCCCGGCACCGGGCCGCCCGCTTGGCCGGGCGCGCGGTGCACGACGTGACGTGTTCGATCGGTGCGGAACTCGCCGAGCTGGCGCGGGTGTGTCCCGCTGTGCTCGGCAGCGACCTGGACGACGCGCGGCTGTCGATGGCCGCGCACAACCTCGCCGGATCTCGAAATGTGTTGCTGGCCAAGGCGGATGCGCTGATGCCGGTGAGCAGGGACACCGTCGTCGTCGCCGACCCGGCCCGCCGGGCCGACGGCAGGCGCACGCACGATCCGGCCAAGCTGCAACCGCCGCTGCCGGACCTGCTCGCCGCCTACCCCGGCCGGGACATCGCGGTGAAGTGCGCTCCCGGACTGGATTTCGATCGACTCGACTGGTCCGGTGAGATCGAAGTCGTCTCCCTCGACGGAGCTGTTCGCGAGGCGTGCCTGTGGTCGGCCGGCCTGAGCGGTCCGTCGGTCACCCGCCGCGCGACCGTAACGTCCTCGGCTGGAACGTCTTTCACCCTCACGGACGCGGACTCCGACGGCATACCCGAACGCGCGCCCGGCGACTGGATCATCGATCCCGACGGTGCCGTCGTGCGGGCCGGTCTGGTCCGCCACTACGCCGCGAAGCACGGCCTCTGGCAACTGGATCCGCGCATCGCCTATCTCACCGGCGATGCCGTGCCGCCCGGCACCCGAGGCTTTCGCATCATCGACCGCCTCGACTACCGCGAAAAGACTCTCCGCGCCGAACTCCGCCGCCACGACTGTGGCCCGCTGGAGATCCTGGTGCGCGGCGTGGATGTCGACCCTGACAAACTCCGCCGTACCCTCAAACCTCAAGGCGCCCAACCGTTCACCCTGGTGATCACCCGGATCGGCCGCACCCCGACGGCGTTCCTGTGCCACGCTGTCGCAAGCACTCCGCTGCCGTCTACTGCTCCATCTTCTTGACGACGCGCTGCACCGTGAGCCAAGTGCGGGTGGTGATGTCCTTGCCGTAGGTCTTGTCGAGCCAGGTCATGAAGTCGGGGGTTTTACCGGGTTCGCTGTTGTCGACCACCGCGAGGAACGTGTCGCACGCTGTGTCGTAGCCGACGACCCGGGTGAGCGGGTCGGGTTGTTCGGGGAGCTTGCCTGGGGCTTTCTTGCGCTTCTTGAGGAACGTGGCGACGAGGTAGGTGCCGCGTCCGTGGGTGAGGCCGGGGAACGGGTCGGTGTCGAGCAGGGCGCGCAGCTCCTCGTAGCTGCGGATGATCGTTCCGCCTGCGATGCCGAGTTCCGCGTTGAGCGCCTGTTGGATCCGCGTCTCCAGCTCGCTGACGTCGGTGTCGGCGCTCTGGAACACGATGTTGCCGCTGGCGAGCACCGAGGCGACCTTCTCGAACCCGAGCCGCTCGAATACGCCGCGCACCTTCTCGTTGCTCATGTTCGGATTGCTCGGCGCGATCCCCCGCAACAGTGCGGCATAGCGATTCATATCGGGGAACCTACCCAACGCCACGGACAGACCGGGTGAACCGACGCTACGCGGTTTTGGCGCCGTTCTTCTTGCGTTCGATATCTTCCAGCGCCGCAAGGTATTTCGCACGCTCCTCGGCGCTCGCCTCCCAGGCGGCCTTGCGGTTCTTGACCACCTTGGCCGGCGCGCCGACCGCGATGCTGTAGTCCGGGATCTCCCCCTTGACCACGGCGTGCGCGCCGAGCACACAGCCGCGGCCGACCCGGGTCTCGCGCAGCACGGTGACCTTGGCGGCGATCCAGGTGTCCGGGCCGATCCGGACGGGGCTCTTCACGATGCCCTGATCCTTGATCGGCAGCGTGATGTCGTCCATCTTGTGGTCGAAGTCGCAGATGTAGCACCAGTCGGCGACCAGAGTGGATTCACCGATCTCGATGTCGAGGTAGGTGTTGACCACGTTGTCCTTGCCGAACACCACCTTGTCGCCGATGCGCAGCGAGCCCTCGTGGCAGCGGATGGCGTTGCCGTCGCCGATGTGCACCCAGCGGCCGATCTCCATCCGGCCCAGCTCGGGCGTCGCGTGGATCTCCACCCGCTTGCCGAGGAAGACCATGCCGCGCAGCACGATGTGCGGGTTGGCCAGCCGGAACTTGAGCAGCCGGTAGTAGCGCACCAGATACCAGGGCGTGTACGCCCGGTTCGCGAGCACCCAGCGCAGCGACGCCACGGTCAGAAAGCGCGCCTGCTGCGGATCCCGGCGGCGCGATCCCCGCCAGCGCGAGCGCAACGGTGCGCCCCACATGCTCGTCACGAACGGCTCTCCTGTCGTGGTCCAACGGCTCGTCCCCCGCCTCGGCGGGCGACGGGTAGAGCATAACGGGCGCGCTCGAGGGCCATCCGCGCACGCGGGTGGCGACAACCCGCGATGCGCAACGGCGGGACTCGCACACCCGCGCGGGCCCCTACCGTACAGTGACTGCGGCGCCGCGGGCGGCGCCCGGCGAATCCACCACGCGTACACCCGAACCGGGTCGCGCCAGCGCGGTGATTCGGCACGCTTTAGTCTCGTGCGAGCGGAAACGACGACAGGAGTGCAGCAGGTGCGAAGCGGCGTACTGGCTAGTTCCATGTGGCGACCGTCCCGGCTGCGGGTAGTTGCGTCGCTGGCCGCGGTCGGTGCGCTGGCGTTGACCGGCTGCGGCACCGACGTCGACGACATCACGGTCGGCTCGGGGAAGGGTTGGCCTGCCGCGTACCACGACGGCCGCAACGGTGGCAGCAGCCCGGTGGTCGGTGCCAAGAAGGTCGCGCTGAGCTGGTCGCGCCCGATCGGCGGGCCGGTCGCCGAGCCGGTGACCATCGGACCCGACGGGCAGATGTTCCTCACCACCCGAGCGCCCGGTTGCGCGATCTTCTCCTTCCAGATGGCCACCGGACGCAAGCGGTTCTGCACGCAGCTCGGCGCGACCGCGGTCGCGACACCGTCGGTGGTGGACGGCATGACGAATGTCTACGTCGGCGACGACGCGGACAACGTCGGCGCGGTCATGTCCTTCAACTACCTCGGGCAGCCGAGGTGGCGCACCCCGGTCGCCGGTGCCCCGGTCTCCTCGCAGTTCACCGGCGACGGGAACCTGCTGACGGTCACCCAATCCGGTCAGATCGACGTGCTGTCGCGCCAGACCGGTCAGCGCGTCGTGCCCACGGTGCAGTTGCTCGGCCAGCCCGACTTCCTGGACAACCCCAACCTCGACTGGCCTGCCGTCGGGCAGGGTCTCGACGACTGCCACGCCGGCGAACCGCAGTGCCCGGTCGCGAACATCTCGGCCGTCGACACCGCGAGTGGGCGCTTCTTCGTCACGGTATGGAAGCCGGGCAAGCCGACCGCCGCGCTCGTCGCACTGCGCTACGCGGACAACAAGATTCAGCAGGAGTGGAGCGCCGACCTGCTGTTCGGCGGTAGCGCGACCAGCCCGACCCTCGCGCCCGACGGCAAGACCGTCTACGTGGGCGACAACAGCAACCGGTTGATCGCCGTCGACGCCGCCGACGGCCGCACCAAGTGGGTGCAGCCGCTGGAATGGACGCCGCGCGGCGGCATTTCGGTGTCCGGTGACGGCTTGATCATCCCGTCCGGTGACGACGGCTACCTGCTCGCGCTGCGCGACAAGGGCGACGTCGCCGAACTCGCTTGGGAGCGTAAGGATCTGGGCTTGCGTGGGGTCCCGGTGCAGACCGCGGGCGGCACCGGCTACACCCCCGCCGCGATCGGCGAGGGCCTGAACCTGATCACGTTCGACACCAAGACCGGCGCCACCATCGACTCCGATGTGCTGCCCGGTGCGCAAGGCAGCACCACCGGCACCTCCGTCGGCGCGCAGGGCGAGGTCGTCGTCGCCACCCGCATCGGTGAGCTCTTCGTCTTCAAGCCCGAACGCTGATACTGCACGCGATCGGTTCGGCGCGACTCGCTTCGGGTTGCTGAGTCCGGCGTGGGTTCGACTCCGCGCGACCTGGCTTCGGGGCGCTGATTCTGCGTGCGATCGGTTCGGCGTGACCGATCGCGGGACACCGACTCCGGCGCGGAGCGGCTCGGTGCGACTTACTTCGGATCGCGCTCGGGGAGCGGGCGCTCGATGATGGTCGGGCGGCCCAGCGGGTTGCGGACCCGGCGCTTGGCGGAGTGGTAGACCTGCGCGGTCTCGGCCGCGACCACGTCCCACGCGAAGTCCGCGGTGAGCCGCTCGCGGGCGGCGTACGCGCGATCCTGAGCGGCGACCGGATCGTCGAGGGTGGCGCGCGCGGCCTCGACCAGGCCGTCGACGTCGGCGGGCGCGAAGGACGCGCCGGTGACTCCGTCGATCACCGCCTCACCGAGCCCGCCCGCGGAGGAGGTGATCAGCGGGGTGCCCGCGGCGGCCGCCTCCAGTGCGACGATGCCGAAGGGTTCATAGCGGCTCGGCAGCACGATGGCGTCGGCGCCGTGCAGCCAGCCGAGTAGTTCGGTGTGATCGAGCTGGCCGGCGAAGTTCACCGCGCGGGCCACCCGGTGCACCCGCGCCCGCTCCCGCAACCACTCGAACTGGGTGCCGACACCGGCGACGGTGAGCGTCGTACCCGGGTGTGCGCGGCGGATGCGCGGCAGCGCGGCGATCGCGTCCTGCACGCCCTTCTCGTACTCGAGCCTGCCGACATACAGCAGCCGAGGCGGCCCGGTGCGCGGCGAGCGCGGCCGAAATGTCCAGGCGCCCACGTCGATTCCGTTGCGGATCACCGTCATCGGCACCCGCTCCGGGCCATAGAGCCGCTCCACCTCGTCCTGCATCGAGGCCGAGCAGGTGATCAGCGCGTCGGATTCGTTGGCGAGCCACCACTCGACCGAATGCACCTGCCGGTTGACCTTGCCCGCGACCCAGCCGCTGTGCCGCCCTGCCTCGGTGGCGTGGATGGTCGACACCAGTGGCACGTCGTAGTACTCGGCCAGCGCGATACCCGGGTGCGCGACCAGCCAGTCGTGCGCGTGCACCACGTCGGGTGCCCAGCCGTCACCGATGCCCGGCTTGCCGAGCGCGATGCCCGCCCGCACCATCGCGTGTCCCATGGCCAGCGTCCAGGCCAGCATGTCCTCGCCGAAGTCGAAGACCGGCGGATCCTCCGCGACCGCGACCACCAGCACGCCCTCGGCGATGAAGGAGTGGGTGGGATGGGTCGAGGAGTCGGTGCCGGAGGGGCGCCTGGCCAGCACGACCACCTCGTGGCCCGCCTTGGCCAGCTCGGTCGCCAGGTGGTGCACATGCCTGCCCAACCCGCCGACCACCACCGGCGGGTACTCCCACGACACCATCAAAATCTTCATGCATGTCCTTCTGCGCTGGACGCGGCGTGCTGAGCAGCCACGGCGAAGCTTCCTCCGGACCCGGCGCCGCCGAGCCGTCGCGCATCCACACCGGGGAAGAGTCCGTCAGCCGCCCCCCATCCTGCCGCCAACTGCTGTGCTTTCGCGAGTTGGCCCGCGCCGACAGCGGCCGCGATCTCCCGCACGGCGTGCGCGTGCCGGTGTGCGCGGTCGCGTGCGTAGCCCGCGGCGGAGTCTTTGCTGACCATGAAGGCCCAGTCGCTGGACACGGTGAGGATGGCTTCGCGCAGCAACTGGTCGGCGACGTTGTCGCGCAGACCGGGCGCACCGTTCGCGGCGCGCATCTTGTCGATCGTGTCGAGGGTGAGCCGCACGATGTCGGCGTTGAGCTCCACCAGGTCGCTCACCTGATCGCCGGCCCAGACCCGCCAGTCTTTGCCCGAACCCCAGGACGAATCGGCCAATGGCACCGGCGCACCGACGAATCCGCGTTCGCGCGCATCGGCCAGCGTGCCGATCGTGACGCCCGCTTCGGGCAGCGCCCGCAACACCTGGGCCAACCACTGCGGCCCCTCGTGCCACCAGTGGCCGAACAATTCGGTATCGAAGGCGGCCACCACGAGCGCGGGCCGCCCGATGCGCTCGGATTCGCTGATCAGTCGCTGGCGCACCGTCCGCACGAAGTCGTCGACGTCGCGGCCGATCGCCGCGGCCGCGAGTTCCGGGTCGTAGGGCGCCTTGTCCGGACCGTCGACGGTCTTGCCGGTGACCCGGGACGGCTTGAGGCCGGTCGCGTGGTCGTAGTGATGAAAGTCACGGTAGGCGCTCTGGCCCGGGTAGCCCGATTTCGGCGACCACACCCGGTAACTCACCTGGAGATCCCGCCCGAACGCGACCACATCGGACTCGCGGACCGGCCGTCCGAGGGTGGTGTCGCCGCGCAGCGCGGGTCCGTCGACCATGAAATGGGTCACACCGGCGGCGGCGTAGCCGAGCTCCATGCCGGGGGTGTATCCGCACTCGGGAGCCCAGATGCCGGTTGGCGTGTGTCCCCAGCGATGCTGCGCGTCGTCCAGGCCCTCGACCAGCTGGAACTGCCGCAGCCGCGGATCGAGCAGCGGCTGGAACGGATGGGCGAGCGGGCCGCCGAGCAGTTCGATGGTGTCGGCGTCGATGAGCTCGCGCCAGACCGGCGCGGCGCCGTGCCGCCAGCGCTGCTCGAAGTCCGCCAAAGCCGCTGTGGCCAAACGATGTTCGTGCCTGCCGAGGGCGATGTTGCCCGCCATCGCGGCCTCGTCGGCGCGCAGCTGCCAGTTGCCGAGCCAGTGGTGCATGCCGGCCAGGCAGTGCGGGTCGTCGAGCTGGGCCGCGAGCACCGGCGTGATGCCGAGGCTGAGTAGATGCGAACGTCCTTCGGCGGCAAGGGTTCTCAGCACCTCGACGAGCGGAAGGTAAGACGCGGCCCAGGATTGGTAGAGCCACTCCTCGCCGACCGGCCAGCGGCCGTGATGGGCCAGCCAGGGCAGGTGGGAGTGCAGGACCAGGGTGAACTGACCGGGAACCGCCTCGCTCAAGGCTTCACCGCGATGGCGACCAGATCGAGGCTCGCGTCGATGTCCTCGGCGATCAGGGCGAAGTCGTCGATGGTGACGGCCGCGACGTCGGCGGTGAGGTCGGCGGGCCACGGCTCGCCGGCCAGCGCCCGCTCGATCTGCGCGTCGATGAACGAGCCACCGTGCTTGGCGTCCAACGCTTTCAGGCTCGGTCCGTGATGCACGCCGGTCATTTGTGCGACCTTGAATCCGGCCTCGACCAGCAGTTCGGTGAGCTCGGTGGCGTTCAGTTCGCGGGTGTGGAACGGATTGAGCGGGGTATCGCGACCGGGGGAGAAGGTGATCCGGTTCGGCGTGCTGATCAGCAGCTCGCCGCCGGGGCGCAGCACCCGCAGGCACTCCCGGAGGAACTGACCCTGGTCCCAAAGATGCTCGATCACTTGGAAATTCACCACGACGTCGACCGAGGCGTCGGGCAGTGGCAGCGCGGCGAGGTTGCCCTGGATCATCTCCACCCGCGGATACCTGGCGCGCACGTGCTCGACCGCGCCGGTGTCGTAGTCGACGCCGGTGACCTTGGTGGCCACCGTGGCGATCATGTCGGCGCCGTAGCCTTCGCCGGATCCGGCCTCCAGCACCGTTTTTCCGGCGCAGCGGTCAAGCAGCCTGGCATAGGCGATCTCGTGCCTGCGGAACCAGTAGTTCTCCTCGGCGATGCCGGGGACGGTGCGCTCGCCGGTCAACGGCAGCGGTTCAACGGCGCCGCCGGTCGTCTCCGGGGCGTCGGTCATGCCCGTCAAGTCGTCCACTGCGGCAGGGATCACAGCCTCGCTCATCATTCCGACGTTACTGGTACCAGAGGTTCGCGGGATACCCGCACCCGGTCACCGGGACACCCGTACCCAGTGCCGATGCGCCGTCATGCGGGGGTCACGCGGCTGGGCTCCAGCCCGGCACGATATCGCTGGGACTGGCGTTGTGAGAGAGAAGCGACTAAGTTACCCACGAGTAACTTAACGTAGGGTAGTGTCACGCCCTGAGCTACTCACACGGACGTACGGCCCGCTCGTGCGACCGCCCATACGTGTAACCAGAACAGGAGGTCGACGAAGACCGATGCCGAACATCGTCGTACTCATCAAGCAGGTTCCCGACACCTGGTCCGAGCGCAAGCTGACCGACGGTGACTACACCCTCGATCGCGAAGCCGCCGACGCCGTCCTCGACGAGATCAACGAGCGCGCCGTCGAAGAAGCGCTGCTGATCAAGGAGGCGCAGGGCGGCGAGGTCACCGTGCTGGCCGCCGGTCCGGACCGGGCCACCGAGGCCATCCGCAAGGCGCTGTCCATGGGCGCCGACAAGGCCATCCACATCAACGACCCGGCGATCCACGGCTCCGACGCCGTGCAGACCGCCTGGGTGCTGGCGAGCGCGCTCGGCCAGGTCGAGGGCGTGGAGCTGGTCATCGCGGGCAACGAGGCGACCGACGGTCGCGCCGGTGCGGTGCCCGCCATCATCGCCGAGTACCTCGGCCTGCCGCAGCTGACCCACCTGCGCAAGCTCACCGTCGACGGTGACAAGGTCACCGGCGAGCGCGAGACCGACGATGGCGTCTTCAAGCTGGAGGCCACCCTCCCGGCCATCGTCAGCGTGACCGAGAAGATCAACGAACCCCGCTTCCCCTCCTTCAAGGGCATCATGGCCGCGAAGAAGAAGGAAGTGCAGACCTTCACGCTGGCCGATCTGGGCGTCGACCCGTCGACCGTCGGTGTCGCGAACGCGGGCACCACCGTCACCGGCGCCACCCCGAAGCCGCCGCGCACCGCGGGCGAGAAGATCGCAGACGAAGGCGACGGCGGCACCAAGATCGCTCAGTACCTCGTCGGTCAGAAGATCATCTGAGTTCGCCGGTCCGAGACTGCTTAGGAGAGAACACAAATGGCTGAAGTACTTGTGCTCGTTGAGCACGCAGACGGTGCGCTCAAGAAGGTCAGCACCGAGCTCCTGACCGCCGCCCGCAACCTGGGTGAGCCCGCCGCCGTCGTGCTCGGCACCGCGGGCACCGGCGAGAAGCTGGCCGACGCGCTCGCCGCCGCGGGTGCGGAGAAGATCTACATCGCCGAATCCGACGATGTGGAGAACTACCTGCTGACCCCGAAGATCGACGTGCTCGCCGCGCTGACCGAGCAGGTCTCCCCGGCCGCCGTCATCGTCGCCGCCTCGGCCGACGGCAAGGAGGTGTCGGGCCGCCTCGCCGCCCGCATCGGCTCCGGCCTGCTGGTCGACGTCATCGACGTCAAGTCCGACGGCACCGCCGTGCACTCCATCTTCGGTGGCGCGTTCACCGTCGACGCCAAGGCCACCGGCGACGTGCCGGTGATCTCGGTGCGCCCGGGTGCCATCGAGGCGTCCGCGCAGGCCGGTGCGGGCGAGAAGGTCACCGTCGAGGTGCCCGCGCAGGAAGAAGGCGTGGTCAAGGTGACCGCGCGCGAGCCGATCGTCGCCGGTGACCGTCCGGAGCTCACCGAGGCGAACATCGTCGTCTCCGGTGGTCGTGGTGTCGGTTCCGCCGAGAAGTTCTCGGTCGTCGAGGAGCTGGCCGACTCGCTCGGCGCCGCCGTCGGCGCCTCGCGTGCCGCGGTCGACTCCGGCTACTACCCCGGCCAGTTCCAGGTCGGCCAGACCGGCAAGACCGTCTCGCCGCAGCTCTACATCGCCCTCGGCATCTCCGGCGCCATCCAGCACCGGGCAGGCATGCAGACCTCGAAGACCATCGTCGCGGTCAACAAGGACGAAGAAGCCCCGATCTTCGAGATCGCGGACTACGGCATCGTCGGCGACCTCTTCAACGTCGCCCCGCAACTGACCGAAGCGGTCAAGTCGCACAAGGGCTGAGACAACCTCAGCTCGCTCGAACATGGTGGCCCCGACTGAAATTCAGTCGGGGCCACCGTTCGTTGCGGGGTGATCTGGTGACGGAGAGCAGTGCACCACACAGAGTCGGCTGCTCCAGTCCGACCATCTGGCATGGTCGCTGAAGCGCGACCGCTTCCTCAAGCTGGTGAGCCCGAAGCGCTTCACCCCGGCGGTACTCGGCGTACTGCTCATACCCGAGGATCCTGAGCAGCTGCTCGACCTCTCCGAAGCGGGCTTGACCACTTCGAGTCGCATGTACTGGGAGCATGCGAAGAAGCTCGGCGGGATCGAGGATGGTAAGGCGAGCAAAACGGTCCACCTGCCCCGCAGCAATCTGTTCGACGTGGGCGGTCTTCAGGGCATCATGCAGGTAATCGGCGAAGGAGGTCAGTGGTGAGGCAGATCCCGCTCGATGCTCTCCAAGAGATCGCGTCCTCGTTGTCGCCTCCGGCCGTGTCCCAATATCTTGCGAGCCACAATTGGCAGCTGGAAGCTCGTGACCACAATGTCAAGGAGATCTGGCGGTTGCCAGGCGAAGACGGTCTCCTCGGTCGGGTGATGCTGCCGCTGGCTACCGATTACGTCGACTTTCCGGTGCGGTTTCGGGACACTCTCCAAGCTCTTGCCGCCATCTACGATTGGGACCCCGCGCACCTGGCGGAACGTATCGCCGCAGCGCGTGCTGATCTCTTCTTCGTGCGGCTCGACCAGGAAATGACCGATGGGACGATCCCTTTTCGGCAGGCAGAAACGACGCTGGAAGCACTACTCACGATGATGCGGGCCGCTGCGACAACCGCTGACGATCCGACTCATTCGCACCGTGGGAGGAGGTCGGCCACGGTCACCGAATTCCTGGAAGAGGATGTCCGTCTCGGACATACGAAACCCGGCAGCTTCGTATTCACCGTCGTAACCCGGCTCGGTGATGTCTTGCCACCACACGAAGACGGGTCGCCGACCGTACCTTTCCCGCGCAAGGTGATGACAACGTTGGCTACGGGTCTGCAGTCGACCAAGCAGCTGGCGCTCGATTGGGACGAGAGCGCGCTCGACCGGTCCGGGCAGCTGGGGCTCAGCGCCGGTCTGGTGGAGTCGGTGCTGGAGTTGACTCAGCCGGAAACGCTACGCGCACTTGACCTGTCGTTCGATTGGGCGGCCGCCGAGCCGCCGCCCGAGGTCAGCACGTCGCGAATCATCGTCGATCGCAATGCAATGGCCGGCTTGCCTCGGGTACGGGAACGGTTGGTCCGACGCGAGGAGCCGCCGCGCTACACGACGCTGCTCGGTACTGTGCGCACGCTCAATCGCGACGACCTTGGTGACGAGGACCAGGAAGCCACCAGCATTGTGCTGTCGACACATGTGGAGGGCCGCCCACGAAAGGTCCATGTGCCACTGGCAGGCCAGGAATACGCATGGGCGATTCGTGCGCACCAGAGCAGGCAACCGATCGTCGTGTCGGGTGATTTGATCTTCGAGCGTGGTGTCTGGCGGCTTACCGGAGACATCAGCGTTGACCCGAGTTTCATAGACCGCCAGCCCTGACACTCTTCTGCGCGGACGCCTGCGGCCGGTGGTTCAGGTTCGGTGTAGGGCGGCGAGCAGGGTGGTGAGGATGGGGGAGCGGCGGGCGTCGCTGCGCAGGACTGCGGAGACGGGGATGCGGAGTTTGTGTTCGGCGAGTTTCAAGACGACGAGGCCCTCGGTGGGGCTTTCGGCGTAGAGGACGGTCCAGGCGTCGGGGCGGTTGATCAGTTCCATGGTCGCGGTGTGATCGGGTGGGATCGGTGGGCCGAAGGTGGGGCCGGTGGGGAGTTCGGCGAAGGCGGAACGAATCACGGTGTGTAGCAACACTTGTTCCTGCTCCGGCGGCAGCAGCAGCGGATACCTGCTGAGGTCGGACAGGGTGACGGTTTCTCTGGTGGCGAGCGGGTGGGCGCTCGAGGTGGCGATGACCAGATCCTCCACCCACAGCTGCTCGACCTCGAGACCGGGCTGATCGACGCTGCCGCGGATCAGCGCGAGATCGCAGTCGCCGTCGGCCACCGCGGTGATCCGCTGCCGGAACGGCTTGATCACGAACTCGATCTCCGCCTCGGGGTGGGTGGCGCGGGCGCCCGCGATCGCCGACAGCGACCGTGTTGCGAAGGACATGTTCGCGGCGAGCCGGATCCGCGGCCCGACGGTGCGTACCGCGGCCCGGATGGCCGACTCGAGGCTCAGCATCTGTTTCGCAAGGGGAAGTAGCCGTGCGGTGGCGTCGGTGGGTACGACTGATCTTGTCGAGCGCTCGAACAACGAGACGCCTAGATCGCGCTCGAGCCGGGAGATTTGATGACTGATCGCCGACTGTGAGATAAAGCACCGTGCGGCGGCACCGCTGAAGCTGAGCTCCTCGCAGACGGCGACGAAGTAGGTGAGCTGCCGAAGTTCCACAGCGCCTCCGATTAATGACGGATCGAGATAAGAGTCATCTGCATTATGCGCCCTAACACCTGAAATATCTCGCTTCCCGATGACGGTTGGTAATGAGAGAAGGAGGCTGTCATGCAGTACGTGGATGCGGGAATCGAAACCGCGGGTGTCGTCATCGTCGGATCGGGGTTCGGCGGACTCTCCGCCGCCAAGCAACTTGCCAAGTCGGGTATCGATTACGTGCTGATCTCCAGCACGCCGGAGCACCTGTTCCAACCGTTGTTGTACCAGGTAGCGACCGGTGTGCTGGCATCGGAGGAGATCGCGCCGCCGATCGCCTCCATTCTGCGCCGGCACCGCGAGGCCGATGTGCGACTCGGCAAGGTTGTGGCCATCGATCCCGACAAGGCGATCGTCACTTATGAGCACGACGGCGAGCAGCGCCGCATCCGGTACGGCTCACTGATCGCCGCCACCGGCGCCAGCCAGTCCTACTTCGGCCGTGACGATTTCGCCGAGAAGACCTTCTCGCTCAAGACCATCGACGATGCGAAACTGCTTCGCGCGCAGATCCAACGGGTCTTCGCCGAGGCCGCGGGCGCCGACGAGGAGACCAGGCGCAGGCTGCTGAGCTTCGTGGTCGTCGGGGCGGGCGCGACCGGCGTCGAGGTGGCCGGTCAGCTGAAGGAACTGGCGAAAAGGTACTACCACCAAGAAGTTTCGGTCACCCTGGTCGAGGGTGCCGGTGAGGTGCTGCCCCCGTTCGGCGGCGGGCTGTCGGAGTACGCGAAGAAGTCGTTGACCCGCACCGGCGTCGACGTGCTGCTCGGCACCTTCGTCACCGACATCGAGCACGGCAAGGTCACCGTCAAGGACAAGAGCGGCGTCGAGCGCGGCATCGCGGCTGAGACCATCGTCTGGTCGGCGGGCGTGCAGGTGGGCGGGTTCGCCAAGGTGCTTGCCGAGGCCACCGGCGTCGAGACCGACCGGGCCGGACGGCTGTTGATCAATCCGGACCTGACCGTCGGCGGCTACGCCGACATCTACGCGATCGGCGATATGACCTCGCTGAACGGCTACCCGGGCCAGTCGCCGGTGGCCATGCAGGAGGGCAGGCACGCCGCCGACATCATTCGCCGAAAGAAGCAGGCGGGCACCGCGTTCAAGTACTGGGACAAGGGCAGCATGGCGGTGATCAGCCGGTTCAGCGCGGTGACCAAGCTGAACGACAAGATCACCTTCCGTGGCCTGATCGCCTGGGTCATGTGGCTCGCGGTGCACCTGTTCTACCTGGTCGGGTTCCGTAACCGCTTCGCCGCGGTGGCGTCCTGGCTGGTCGCCTTCATCGGCACCGGGCGGCCCGGGTTCGCCGAGGTGGACAAGGTCGCAAAGCCTTCGCCGGTGTCCGAACGCACGGCCGCTTAACGCCCGTTCGTCCGCTGAAAGCCGCGTCGCGTAACCTCGTGACGCGGCTTTCGCGCTGTCGCATGGGCTCGAAAGACGTTCGCCGAGAAGGTTGATCAGCCGAAGAACGCGGTTTCGGCGCGACCGCGCGAACAGGTCGCGACGGTCTGATGAACGCTCGGTGTGACTGCTATCTCGTTCACCGAGTCGGCATCATCGAGACACTTCGAGGTTGCTCCAGCGCAGTCTCGGGCTGGCTTCATCAGCAATATGACTATTACGTCCGTGTTGACAGCCCCGGCGCGCTCGACGGACTCCGGGGTGGAACGGTCACGGTACTCGCTGGTCGTCTCGTCCGACGCAGAGCACCGCGCGGCGGCGCAACGACTGCGCTACGGCGTGTTCGCCGGCGAGCCCGGATTCCACATCCCCGACAACGGCACCGGCCTCGATGCCGACCGATTCGACGACCACTGCGACCACCTGCTGGTCCGCGACGACCTGACCGAAGACTTCGTCGGCTGCTACCGCATGCTGCCGCCGGACAAGGTCGCCGCGGCGGGCGGCTACTACACGGCCACGGAATTCGATCTGACCCAGCTGGATCCGGCGGGCCGCCGGATCGTCGAGATGGGCCGCGCCTGCGTGGTGCCCGATCATCGCAACGGTTCGGTGCTGACGCTGATGTGGGCGGGCATCCTGCACTACATCCAGCTCACCGGCTACGACTGGGTGATGGGCTGTGTCTCGGTGCCGATGCAGGACAGCCCGGCCGACGAACCCGGCGTGAACGTGCGCGGCGTGCGCGACATGCTGCTCGGCAGGCACGCCTCGGATCCCGAACAGCGGGTGCACCCGCTGCGCCCGGTGGTGGTCGACGGCAAGACCCTCGACGACATGACCCCGCCCGCGCGCCCCAAGCTGCCCCCGCTGCTGCGCGGTTACCTGCGCCTGGGCGCCGAGATCTGCGGCGAACCCGCGCACGATCCGGACTTCGGGGTCGCCGACTTCGTCGCCATCCTCGGCCTGGACACCATCAACACCCGCTACCTGAACCGATTACAAGACGCCGCAGCGACCTTCGACGGGGGACGGTGAGGACCGTGGTCTTCGACGCGCCGCCCGCACGGGCCACCGCACACGCGTGGATGCCGTCGAGCCCGTGTGGGGCCGGCTGCATCGAGTCGATCGACGAGGTCGGCACCGGCCGGATGCTCGGCAGGCTGCTCGGCGTCGCCGGGCTGCTGATCAGCTTTCCGATGGTGAATCTGGTGACGCCGCCGAGTAAGCGGGAGAGTGTGCAGCGCGGCTACGCGCGCACGTTGTTGAGTTGTCTAGGAATGGAATTGCGGATCGTCGATCGCCGGATCGACCAGAACACGCGCGGTGCTGTCGGTGAGGGCGGCACCGCGCGCGCCGTTTACGGGGCGCCCGGAGACGGTGTGATGGTCGTCGTCGGGCACATCGGCTGGACCGATATCGTCGCGCTCGCCGCGGTGCAGCCGCTCGGCTTCGTCGCCCGCGCGGACATGGTCGACTGGCCGGTGCTCGGCAAGCTGGCGACGCTGATGCGGGTCATCCCGATCGAGCGGGAGAAGTTGCGCGCGCTACCCGGCGTGGTGGCGCAGGTGGGTGCCAGGCTGTCGGCGGGCGATCGGATCGCGGTGTTCCCGGAGGGCACCACGTGGTGTGGCCGCGCCTACGGCAGCATGCGACCCGCGCTGTTCCAAGCGGCGATCGACACCGCGACGCCGGTGCAGCCGGTGCGGTTGCGTTACTTGGATCGGCACGGGGCTCAGTGCACAGTGCCGGGGTTCGTCGGGGAGGACTCGTTCGGCTCGTCCGCTCGCCGGGTGCTCCGCTCGCGCGGCATGGTCGCGGAGATCGTGCTGGAAGAGGTACAGCAGCCGGGCACCGATCGCCGGGATCTCGCGCGTCGCTGTGCGGACGCGGTGCGTGGCACCGAACTGTCGCGGCACGGCGTGCGCGATGCCACGGTGTGGATCGAGGCAGGCCGGACGCGGGTGCAGGATCCGACGGTGACCGCGGACGCACCGGAAGTTCGCAGACCGTCTCGGCGTCTGCGGCCCGTGCTGCGTGGTCGCGGTCGCAAGGTCGATGCCATCGGCGGGTAGCAGCGCCTGACCTTCTAGACGCGAGCAGCCGCAGGCCAGTGGTCTGCGGCTGCTCTGTCGTTCGATGACTAGCTGGCCCATTGCAGCGCGAGCGTGGCCGCCGCCGGGACCAGGTACAACACCGGGAATACTGCAGTTTGGTACGAGCGTGCCCGAATGGCGGTAGCCGAAGCGCCGACGAAGTACAGGATCAGGCCCACCGCCGCCGCGACGCCGATGGCGGGTACGAAGAAGCCGACGATCAAACCCGACGCTCCAGCCGATTTGGCCAGTGCCAGCCAGTTCCACCACGACCGTGGCACCCCGTACTGCTCGAGCGGTTCGACCACGAACTGCTGCTGGGAGAACAGCGAGTACCCGGAGAACCCGATCCACAAGGCAGCCAGCACACCGACGATGTAGTAGGCGACGTTCATTGGAATTCCTTTCCGCATCAGGCTTTCTGCCCGTTCGCCTGATGGACGACGCAGCAGGTGCGGGTGTGACATCCCCTGCGGGCAACGCATACGGGAGTGACGCTGATCATGCGGCGCGGCAGTGGTCGGCGGACGAGCTGGTTGCTTACCTCGACGTGCGTATTCGACCGAAAAGTGCGTACTTGCTGGCTGTTCGGGCGCCGCCGAGGCTTGTACCGCGCAGGGACGAACGAGGAAAGGCAGCCACGATGACCGATGGCACACGAGTACCGGTGACCGTTCTGGGATTGGGATCCATGGGGCGGGCACTGGCCGAAGCGTTTCTGGCGGCCGGGCATCCGACCACGGTGTGGAACCGGAGCCCGGACAAAGCAGCACCTTTGGTTGCTGCGGGCGCGATCCACCGGCCCGCGATCGAGGACGCGGTGCGCGAAAGTCCGCTCGTCATCTCCTGCTTGACCACATTCACCGCCACACAGGCGGCCTTGGCATCGGCGGGCGCGGCGTTGTCCGGGCGGACAGTGGTGACGTTGAACAGCGGAACCCCGACGGCGGCAAGAGAATTCGCCAAGTGGATCACTGGGCACGGCGCCCGCTACCTCGCCGGCGCGATCAAGAACGTGCCTGCGGCCGTTGGAAAGCCGGACACCCTGCTCTACTACGGCGGGGATCGGACCACCTTCGACGAGCACCTGGAGACCCTGCGCGTCCTCGGCGGTGACACGGTCCACCTCGGTCCGGAACCCGACCTCGCCGCACTGTACGAGTCGGCGGTCGGAGCCACGCTGCTCCCCGCCCTGCTCGGCTTCTTCGAGGGCGCCGCCGTGCTGACCGCGCGCGGCATGACCGCCGGGTCGATGGTGCCCTACGCGACCAAATGGTTGCAGATGATCGAGTCGCTGCTGCCGATCTTGGCCGACGAGATCGACACCGGCGACTACACGAAGCTCGGGTCGTCGGTCGGTCTGTTCCACGAGGCCATCGGGAATGAAGCCGAACTCGGTGCGGAAACCGGGGTCGACATGTCCTGGCACGCACCGATGGACGACCTGTTGCGGCGCGCGGTCGCGGCGGGGCATCGGGAGCACAGCATCACGGCGCTGATCGAGGTACTCCGGAAGTCGACGCCCGCGTAACGGCACGCGCCGGGGACCTGCTGCCCGGCGACGAACACTGCGCGACGACCCGCACAGCCGAATTCCCTGCACAGCCGAATTCATCCGGGCCGTTGCAATGCCCCCGGTGGTGACCTACCCGCCACACTGATCCGACCGATACCCCGCTGCGGGAATACCGCGCTGCGCTCAGCGAGTTACGACTCGTAAGCGAAGTTCTGGAAAATTCGCAGAAACCGGGGGGCTACCCCAAAGAAGCGCAGGTCAACGGTGGGATAGGCTTTATCGGTCATGAAGGCGGCTTTTGCGGGTCCGGTCCACGGTGCGGCGGCCCATACGGTCTACCTCGATCATGCGGCTACCACCCCGATGTTCCCGGCCGCCATCGAGGCGATGACGGCTGCGCTTGGCATCGTGGGGAACGCGTCGTCGCTGCACGGGTCGGGTCGCGCCGCCCGGCGGACGCTGGAGGAGGCGCGCGAGTCGATCGCCGCCGATCTGGGCGCCCGGCCCTCGGAGGTCATCTTCACCTCCGGCGGGACCGAGAGCGACAACCTGGCGATCAAGGGCATCTACTGGGCGCGCCGCGACGCCGAGCCGCGCCGGACCAGGATCATCGCCAGCTCGGTCGAGCATCACGCGGTGATCGACGCGGTCGAGTGGCTGGAGCGGCACGAGGGTGCCAGGGTGACCTGGTTGCCGGTGGACGCCGAGGGCACCGTCTCGTCGCGCACGCTGCGCTCCGCGCTGTCGGCGAACCCCGACGATGTCGCGCTGGTGACCGTCATGTGGGCCAACAACGAGGTCGGCACCGTCCAGCCGATCGGTGAACTGGCCGCCGTGGCACAGGAATTCGGTGTGCCGATGCACAGCGACGCCGTCCAGGCCGCGGCGCAGCTGCCGATCGACTTCGCCGCGAGTGGGTTGTCCGCGGCCAGTTTCGCCGGGCACAAGGTCGGCGGGCCGCACGGGGTCGGTGTGCTGCTACTGGGCAGGCAGGTGCCGTGCGTGCCGCTGCTGCACGGCGGCGGACACGAGCGCGACCTGCGTTCGGGGACCTCGGACACGGCGGCGGCGGTCGGCCTGGCCACCGCGCTGCACCAGACGGTGACCGAATTGCCAACGCGCACCCCCGAATTGACCGCGTTACGGGACGCGCTGATCGACGGCGTGCTGGCCATCGAACCGGACGCCGTGCTCAACGGCGCGCCCGGCGAGCGGCGGCTCCCCGGCAACGTGCACTTCACTTTCCCAGGCTGCGAAGGAGATTCGCTGCTGATGCTGCTGGACGCGGCGGGGATCGAGTGTTCGACCGGGTCGGCCTGCACCGCGGGCGTCGCGTCGCCGAGTCACGTACTGATCGCGATGGGTGTCGAGCAGTGGCAGGCCCGCGGGTCGCTGCGATTTTCGTTGGGGCACACCTCGACTCGCGCCGATGTGGACGCGCTGTTGGGTGTCTTGCCGCAGGTGGTTGATCGGGCCAGGGCCGCGGGTCTGGCCGGTGCGAAGGGAGGTGTTTGATGCGAGTACTTGCCGCGATGAGCGGTGGTGTTGATTCGGCGGTAGCGGCGGCACGTGCTGTCGACGCTGGTCACGAGGTGGTAGGCGTGCATCTGGCGCTGTCCGCGTCGCCGGGCACATTGCGTACCGGGTCGCGTGGCTGCTGCTCGAAGGAGGACGCGGGCGACGCCCGGCGGGCCGCCGATGTGCTCGGTATCCCGTTCTACGTCTGGGATTTCGCCGATCGCTTCAAGGAAGACGTGATCGACGATTTCGTCGCCGCCTACGCGGCCGGTGAGACGCCGAACCCCTGCCTGCGCTGCAACGAGAAGATCAAGTTCTCCGCCCTCGCCGACCGCGCCCTCGCCCTCGGCTTCGACGCCGTGGTCACCGGTCATTACGCGCGGCTCGACGACGGCGTGCTGCGCCGGGCCGTCGACGCCGACAAGGACCAGTCCTACGTGCTCGCCGTGTTGAACGCCGAGCAGCTCTCCCGCGCCATGTTCCCGGTCGGCGACACCCCGAAGCCGCGGATTCGCGAGGAGGCCGCCGAGCGTGGGCTTGCCGTCGCGAACAAGCCGGACAGCCACGACATCTGCTTCATCCCGTCCGGCGACACCCAGGCCTTCCTCGGCGCGAAGATCGGCATCCGGCCGGGTGCGGTGGTCGACGCCGACGGCAGGAAGCTCGCGGATCACGAAGGCGTGCACGGGTTCACGATCGGTCAGCGCAAGGGGCTCGGGCTGCCCGGACCCGCCGCCGACGGTAAGCCGCGCTATGTGACCGGGATCGATCCCGACTCCGGCACCGTCCGGGTCGGCTCGGTCGAAGACTTGCAGGTGTGGACCGTTCTAGCGGAGCGCGCGATCTGGACATCCGGCGCCGCGCCGGACGGGCCGATCGAGTGTGTCGCGCAGGTGCGGGCGCACGGCGGCACCGCTCCCGCGGTCGCCGAGGCGGTCGGCGACGGGCTCGCGGTTCGCCTGCGCGAGCCGCTGACCGGTGTCGCGCGCGGCCAGGCGGTCGTGCTGTATCGCCCGGATCCGTTGGGGGACGAGGTGATCGGCAGCGGAACCATCTCCGGTACCGGCGGCGTCGACAGCACCCCGGTGGCCAGCGACGCGGGTTCCGGCACGCGGTGAGTCGCGCCGGGATACCGGTGTGGGAGGGTGAGCCGGACCGATTCGGTCCGGACGCGGTGATCCGGGTCGGATTCCGCCGGCTCGGTGAATCTGCCTGGTGCGCATAGTGGTCAGCGCGCAGCCGGGCAGTTGGTGCGCACGACGATCGACCAACGGAGCGGACTACGGTGAAACAAGACGGCACAGTGGACAAAGATCTCGTCGTCACGGACAACAGCGACCTATTGCGCGGTGGTACCGCGACCGCGGTCGGCTCGTGGCCCGGCACCGATCCGCGGGAGTCCGCCGCGACCATCCTCGGTGAGCTGCCCGATCTGCCGCACCTGGTGGAGCTGCCCGGCCGTGGCGTCGGCGCGGATCTGATCGGCCGGATGTCGGCGCTGCTGGTCGACATGCGATTCGACACCACCACGCGGGGATACCGGCTCGCCGCACGCCCCGGCGCCGTGTCCCGGCGGGCCCGTGATCTGCTCCGCGCGGACCTCGACACGCTCGAAGAAGCCTGGGAGACAGCGGGTTCGGCAGGCACCGGCCGCCCGATCAAGCTGCAGGTGGCCGGTCCGCTGACGCTCGCCGCACAGGTCGAGCTGCCCAGCGGTCATCTCGCGCTCACCGATGCCGGTGCGCTGCGCGACCTTTCGGAGTCCCTCGCCGAGGGGTTACGCAACCACGTCGCCGAAGTACGTAAGCGCCTCGGCGCGGAAGTCGTTCTGCAACTGGACGAACCGTCCCTGTCGGCGGTGCTCGAAGGTTCGCTGAACGCGGTCAGCATGCTCGACAGCGTCCGCGCGCTGCCCGAACCCGAAGCACTCACCGTGCTCGACACCGTGATCGCGAGCCAGTCCGCACCGGTGCTGATCCACAGCTGCGCCGCCCCACCCGCCCTGGCCTTCCTCCGCGGCAGCACCGCAGCAGCCATCGGCTTCGACATCACCACCATCGGCACCCGCGAACTCGACAGCATCGGCGAAATCCTCGACGCAGGCAAACATCTGGTACTAGGCCTCGTCCCCACCACCGCCCCCGCCACCCCACCCACCTGGCGCGACATCGCCGAACCCGGCGTCCGCCTCATCGACCGCCTCGGCTTCCCCCGCACCACCCTCGCCACCCAGGTCCTCGTCGCCCCCGCCTGCGGCCTCGGCAACACCCCCCTCACCTGGGCCCGCAAAGCCCTCACCCTCGCCACCGAGGTGGCCCGCGCCTACGCCGAAGACCCCGAATCCCTCACCTTCGAGAAACCCTCCAGCACCGCCTGACCCCTTTCTTCACCACCTCACCTACTACGCGGCGTTTGGTGCGGCGACGTGCGGGAACAGTGCCGGGAGATGTCGGTCGGCTGCGCTAATGTGCGTTGGGTGAGTGAGAGCGGTGCGGTAGGTAACGAGGCAACTCCGGCGACGGCGGAGCAGCGCGTCGAGTGGCAGCGGCTGGCGGACGAGGTGCGCGAGCATCAGTTCCGCTACTACGTGCGGGACGCACCGATCATCTCCGATGGGGAGTTCGATGCGTTGCTGCGGCGGTTGCAGGCGATGGAGGAGGAGCATCCCGATCTGCTGACGCCGGATTCGCCGACCCAGCTCGTCGGCGGCGGGTTCGCGACCGATTTCACCGCTGTCGATCACCTCGAGCGGATGTTGTCGCTGGACAACGTGTTCGACTTCGACGAGCTGCGCACCTGGGCGAGCCGGGTGGAGGCGGAGACCGGGCCGAACCTGCACTACCTGTGCGAGGTGAAGATCGACGGTGTCGCGCTGAACCTGGTCTACGAGAACGGGCGGCTGGTGCGGGGCGCCACCCGCGGCGACGGCCGCACCGGCGAGGACGTCACCCTCAACGCGCGCACCATCGAGGACATCCCCGGTGAACTGACCCCCACCGACGAGTTTCCGCTCCCGACGCTGCTCGAGGTGCGCGGCGAGGCGTACATGCGGCTCGAGGACTTCGAGACGCTCAACGCGTCGATCGTGGCCGAGGGCAAACCGCCGTACGCCAACCCACGCAACACCGCGGCGGGCTCGCTGCGGCAGAAGGACCCGTCGGTCACCGCGCGCCGCAGGCTGCGGATGATCTGCCACGGTTTCGGCCGCATCGAGGGCTACACCCCGTCCTCGCAGCACGAGGCCTACCGCGCGCTCGCCGCGTGGGGTCTGCCGGTGTCCGAGCACACCAAGCTGGTGCAGGGCATCGACGCCGTCATCGAGCGCGTCGAATACTGGGGTGAGCACCGCCACGATATCGAGCACGAGATCGACGGCCAGGTGATCAAGATCGACGAGATGGCGTTGCAGCGTCGCCTCGGCTCCACCTCACGGGCGCCGCGCTGGGCGATCGCCTACAAGTACCCGCCCGAGGAGGCGACGACCAAACTGCTGAACATCGCGGTGAACGTCGGCCGCACCGGCCGGGTCACCCCGTTCGCGGTGATGGAGCCGGTCTCCGTCGCGGGCTCGACGGTCTCGATGGCCACGCTGCACAACGCCTCGGAGGTCAAACGAAAGGGCGTGCTGATCGGCGACACGGTCACCATCCGCAAGGCGGGCGACGTGATCCCGGAGGTGCTCGGCCCGGTGGTCGACGCCCGCACCGGCGACGAACACGAATTCGTGATGCCGACGCACTGTCCGGAATGCGGCACCGAGTTGGCACCGCAGAAGGAGGGCGACGCCGACATCCGCTGCCCCAACCAGCAGTACTGCCCCGCGCAGCTGCGGGAGCGGGTCTATCACGTCGCGGGCCGCGGTGCCTTCGATATCGAGTCACTCGGCTACGAGGCCGCGAACGATCTGCTGAAGTCGGGCGCGATCACCGACGAGGGTGACCTGTTCGACCTCGACGAGGCGACGCTGCTCACCACCACGCTGTTCGTCAACAAGGACGGCGGGCTGTCGGCGAATGGCAAACGTTTGTTGGAGAACCTGGCGACGGCCAAGAATCGGCCGTTGTGGCGGGTGCTCGTCGCGCTGTCCATCCGGCACGTCGGCCCCACCGCCGCCCGGGTTCTCGCCCGCGAATTCGGCAGCCTCGACCGGATCCAAGACGCCTCCGCCGAGGAATTGGCCGCCGCCGACGGGGTAGGCCCCACCATCGCGGCCGCGGTGGCGGAGTGGTTTACCGTCGACTGGCACCGCGCGATTGTGGACAAGTGGCGCGCCGCGGGCGTGCGGATGGCCGACGAACGCGACGAGTCCATCGAGCGCACGCTCGAAGGTCTGTCGATCGTGGTGACCGGGTCGCTGGAGGGTTTCTCGCGCGACGGTGCCAAAGAGGCGATCTTGATGCGCGGCGGGAAGGCCGCAGGATCGGTGTCGAAGAAGACCGCGTTCGTGGTGATCGGTGATTCGCCGGGGACGAAGGCGGCGAAGGCGGAGGAGCTCGGCGTGCCGATTCTCGACGAAGCAGGCTTTCGCTTGCTGCTGGAATCGGGACCCGAGGCGGTGGCTCCGGCGACGGCGAGCGCGGACGACGACGCGGAAGAGTAAGCGAGCCAACGGGATTCGTTGGTTCAACGGCCCGGCCGTTACTGCGTGCCCGACCTGAGCCGCACGTCAGGTCTGGTATGTCAGTTCGGGGTGACGGAGACGGTGGCGCTTTGCTGGCCGGCGATCTCGAAGCGCCCGCAGCGCCCATTGCTCAGTTCGAGCCGCTGGGTAACGGTCTTCTTCCTGGTGTTCAGGTAGGTGGCCTCGGCGACCACGTCGGCGCCCGCCATCGAGCACACCTTCGCGACCGTCTGCTCGCGGTAACTCGCGCTGCCCGTCTGACACGAGGGCTCGCTGTTGGAGAAAAAGATGCGAGCGGAGCCGTCGGCGCACGTCTCGGCGGCGGCCTGTGGCGCGACGACCACGATCGACCCCAAGGCGATGGCGGCGGCGACGGAGCTTCGGACTGCAATACGACGAACCGTCATACCTATCGTTACCCATCAGTTTCGAACGTTTCCAGCAATAACGGCACACGAACAAGTCGTGGCGCCCAGCATGCTAACCCGTAACCAGCGTCGTTGTCGGGCGATCGGCGGGCGGCACCGGCCGACGCACGCGCTATGCGTATCGGCTATGAATTGTTTCCGTCCTGCTCGGTACCCCGATAAGCCCTGCTGTCGCGGTGTGGCGGCCGGGACGAAAGGATGGCGGGATGCTGCGCAGTTTTCAGGTGACGAATCACAGATCGCTGGCCGAGGGGCAGGAACTACGGTTGACCAAGGGGAGTGGACCGGTGGCCGTGCCGGTGACCGCGATCCACGGTGCCGCCGCGGCGGGCAAGACGAACCTGGTCGACGCGCTCGCGCAGCTGCGCGACGCGGTGCTGCATTCGGTGACCGGCTGGGATCCTTACGCCGGACCGGTCCGCGCGCCACACCTCGGATTCCCCGACCGCCCTTCGGAGTTCGTCGTCGGCTTCGTGGCCGAGGGCGTGCCCTACACCTATGGCTTCCGGCTCGACAACGCCGACGTCACGGCCGAGTGGCTGTACACCCAGCCGCGCTCGCGCAAGCGAATCGTGTTCGAGCGCAACGGCGACCAGATCAAGATCGGTCCGATGTTCGAGGCCGCGCGCTACGGGATCGCCGCGCTGGTGCCGCTGGTGCGACCGAATGCGTTGCTGCTCAGCCTCGCCGGGCAGATGTACGCCGACGCGCTGGTGCCGGCCTACCGCTGGTTCGAGTCGATGCTGGAGGTGCAACTCGGCCCGGCCGATCCGGCCGCCATCGCGCACCGGCTCGGCAGTCACCTCTCCCGGTCGTCGGACAACGCCGGGCGGCTGCTCCTGCTGTTGCGCACCGCGGGCCTCGGCATCACCGATCTTCTGCTCGCCGAGAACGATCCGATGTACGCCGACTATCTGCGCGACCTGGACGCCGACATCGCCGCACTCGGCAAGCAGATCGACCTGTGCGCCACCTCGCCCGGCTTCGCCGATCGGTTGTTGCAGGAGAACGGCTTCACCCCGATGCTGCTGGAACGCGAGCTGACCAACCTGAAAGCCGCCAGGGACACCCTGTACACGCGGATGGTGGCCCGGCGCGGTGTCGGGCTCGGCCTGGTCCACGACGGCATCGCCAACCCGTTCGACATCACCGACGAGTCCACCGCGACACAGTCGCTGCTGCGTGTTCTGCCGACCATGCTCGATGCCCTCGACTCGGGCCGTGTCCTCGCCGTCGACGACATCGGGGCGCACCTGCCCGCCGAGGAGACCGACCGGCTCATCCAACTGTTCCAGAACCCGGAAACCAATTCCCGTGGCGCTCAGCTGATCTACACCACCAACAACCGTGCCCTGATCGATCGCGGTAACGGGCGGTCGTCGCGCACCCGCAGCGCGGTCTGGCAGATCCGCCGAACCGAACACGGCACCAGCGAGCTCGCCACCGTGTAGGTCCTGGTTTGTCCGCCCGGCGCAATAGCATGGGGCCATGCTGGAGTTCGGAATGCTGCTGATCATGATCGTCGCCGCCGTCGGCCTCGCCATGGTCTATCTGCGCGGGCGCGGCAAGATCAGCCCCGCCCAGGGCGAAACCGGCACGCTTTACGTCACGGGTGTGAGCCCGCCACCCGACGGTGCCGTCGGCGAACAGTACGTGACCATCACCGGCAACCTGACCGGCCCGACGGAGCCAGGCACCGTCGTCTACGGCCGGTTCGCCTGGGATGTGAACGCATGGCCGTCCATCGGTGATCCCATCACCGTCGTCTACCCGTCGGGCAAGCCGGAACGCTGGCAGATCGCGCACCCCGGCGCCCGTCCCGGTCTCGGTTCCTGACGCTGCGCGCCGACGCTCCGGCGGACCGCGAGGGTCGGTCCTCGGTGCAGCGGGCTGGTTTCGGCCCTCGGTTCTGGTGATGCGCTTCCGTCTCCGGTAAGTCTCGAACAGCGGTTTCCTTCATCGCGCACGTACGCACGGCATGTGTGACGTAGACCGTTCTACGGCGAATGGCACGATGCCGGGTATGGATGCGAAGGACACGGGATTGGTCATCCGGACGGCCGAGCCGGACGAGTACGCGGCGATCGGCGCGCTGACCGTGGATGTCTACGTCGGCGAAGGCTTTGTGCAAGAAGGGAGTCCGTACGCGGCGGACCTGGCGGACACCGCGCATCGCGGCGCCTCAGCGCAGATTCTGGTTGCGATTCACGCCGGCCGCATCGTCGGATCGCTCACCGTCGCGCGTCCCGGCACGCCGTACGCGGAGATCGCCCGCCCCGGCGAACTCGAGTTCCGGATGCTCGCGGTGTCGAAGTCGGCCCGTGGCCTCGGTGCGGGAACCGCCTTGGTACGCACCGTGATCGACATTGCCAAGGCGGAAGGTTTCCACGCCGTCGCCCTCACCACCATGGCCGCCATGTCCGATGCCCGCCGCATCTACGACCGTTTCGGCTTCGTCCCCACCCCCGACCGCGACTGGCACACCGGAGCAGGCGAGCTTCTCAACGTCCTCCGCCTGGACCTGCGGCCCTGACAACTCGCGGCAGCTACCCCAGCACGGTGGCGACGATGCCGGCGAGGTAGCCGAGGCGGGCCACCTCGGAGGGGCGGAAGTCGGGTCCGCCGGGGCGGCCGAGGAGCAGAACCTTGCCGGTGTTGCCGAGGGGAGCGGCGGCGAGTTTGGTGTCCATGTCGCGCCAGATCTCCGGGACCCACTCGGATTCAGGATCGAGGATGGCGGGCTTCTCCAGCGGCATCCATGGCGCCGAACCTGCTTGCGTCTCCGGCGCACTCGGGCTGCCGACCACGCGGTAAGCACCCTGCGGACCCATGTCGATGATGGTGCTCCAGCCGACGCGCAGCACTCGCGGCACGCCGTCGACGAGCACCTGGAGCCGGTCGTCCTTGGCGCTGGCCACCTGGTCGATGAGTTCGAGTTCGCGGTGGGTGTCGAGCACGCCGGAGTACGGGCGGATGGAGTCGACCCGCACATCGCCGATCGACTCGGCGGCGGTGATGAGGGTGTCGGGCAGCGCGCCCTGCGGCACCTCGACGACGAGGTCGTCGACGGCGAAACCGGCGCCGCGCTCGACCACATCCAGCGAGAGAATGTCGGCGCCGACGGAGCCGAGTGCGAGCGCGAGAGCGCCGAGGCTTCCCGGTCGATCCGGAAGTTGCACGCGGAGCAGATACGACACGTGCGTTCCTTTCCTAAAGCGGCCGAGGCTCTGAACGGATACCCGGGTCACGCAATCCTTACACCCTGGCGCCCCAGTAATCGACTGGAAGTGCGGCCAGTGATGTACGCCACGCGGCGATTTCGTGACAATACGGCGTGTCGAGCTAGTTGGGAAACCGTGTCGACGGATCGGATCGTGCGATACCAGCGCCGTGGGCGACGCGACCAGCCTACCGCCGGGCTCCGACAGGGGTTGACCGGTGTGCGGTCGCGTTGCCGGAGGGTGGGTCGATGTCCGCCTCCTCTAAGCTGTACAGGTTCCGTTGCCGATACGCGATTGCGTCACTGCAACGCAATGTGAACTGTTGAAACCGAAGCCGAAAGGGGTCCCGCGGTGCCCGCCATCTCCCGTGACGAGGTAGCACACCTCGCCCGGCTGTCCCGGCTCGCGCTGTCCGAAGCCGAACTGGATCAGTTCGCCGGTCAGCTGGATTCGATCCTGAGCCACGTGCGGACCATTTCCGAGGTCGCCGCCGCCGATGTCCCGGCCACCGCGTCGCCGAACCCGACGACCAACGTGACCCGTCCCGACGTGGTCGTGCCCTGCCTGACCCCGCAGGAGGCGCTGTCCGGTGCGCCCGCGGCGGAGGAGCAGAAGTTCGTGGTTCCGCAGATCTTGGGAGAGGCCGAATGAGTTCAGCATCGGGTGGGTCCGACTTGACTACGTTGTCGGCCGCCGAACTGGCCGACAAGATCCACGGCGGCGAGGTGTCCTCGGTGGCGGTCACGCAGGCGCACCTGGATCGGATCGCCGAGGTCGACGGCGAGTACCACGCGTTCCTGCATGTGGCGGGGGAGCAGGCGCTCGAAGCCGCGGCGGCCGTGGATTCCGCGATCAGCTCCGGCTCCGCGCCCGCCTCGCCGCTGGCCGGAGTTCCGTTGGCGCTCAAGGACGTTTTCACCACGACCGACATGCCGACCACCTGCGGGTCGAAGATCCTGGAGGGCTGGGTTTCGCCCTACGACGCGACGCTGACCACCCGGTTGCGCGCGGCGGGCATCCCGATCCTCGGTAAGACCAACATGGACGAGTTCGCGATGGGTTCGTCCACCGAGAACTCCGCCTACGGCCCGACCCGCAACCCGTGGGACGTCACCCGTATTCCGGGTGGTTCGGGTGGTGGTTCGGCGGCCGCGCTGGCCTCGCATCAGGCACCGTTGGCGATCGGCACCGACACCGGCGGGTCGATCCGGCAGCCCGCCGCGGTGACCGCCACGGTCGGTACGAAGCCGACCTACGGCACGGTGTCCCGGTACGGCCTGGTCGCGTGCGCGTCCTCGCTGGACCAGGGTGGCCCCTGCGGGCGCACGGTGCTGGACACGGCGCTGCTGCACGAGGTGATCGCGGGACACGATCCGCGCGACTCCACCTCGCGCGACGTGCCGGTGCCCGGGGTGGTCGCCGCCGCTCGCGAGGGCGCCAAGGGCGACCTGAGTGGCCTGAAAGTCGGTGTGGTGAAGGAACTTCACTCCGACAGCTACCAGCCGGGCGTGCTCGAATCGTTCGACGCCGCCGTTGCGGTCCTGAAAGAACTCGGCGCCGAGGTGATCGAGGTGTCGTGCCCGAACTTCGAGTACGCGCTGTCGGCCTACTACCTGGTGATGCCGTCGGAGGTGTCGTCGAACCTCGCGCGGTTCGACGCGATGCGCTACGGCATGCGGGTCGACGACGACGGGCAGCACAGTGCCGAGCAGGTGATGGCGGCGACGCGCGCCGCCGGGTTCGGCCCGGAAGTCAAGCGCCGCATCATGATCGGCACCTACGCGCTGTCCGCGGGTTACTACGACGCCTACTACGGACAGGCGCTCAAGGTCCGCACGCTCATCGCGCGTGACTTCGACAAGGCCTACGAGCAGGTCGACGTCCTGGTCTCCCCGACGAGCCCGTTCACCCCGTGGAAGCTGGGTGAGAAGGTCGACGATCCGCTGGCCATGTACCTGTCCGACCTGTGCACCCTGCCCACCAACCTGGCGGGCCACCCCGCCATGTCGGTGCCGTCCGGGCTGAGCAAGGACGACGGCATGCCGGTCGGCCTGCAGATCATGGCTCCCGCGCTCGCCGACGACCGGTTGTACCGGGTCGGTGCCGCGTACGAAGCCGCTCGCGGCGCCATCGCCTGACCGATTTCGCGAACGCGTAAGACTTCGCACACACGGCCAACTGCCGTGTGTGCGAAGTCTTCGCGCGATGCCCTGGGAAGGTGCTCGAGCCCAACCGCACTGTCGGTACTCGGTGAACCCGAGACGCTAAACCGGCCAGGTGAATTCGGGATCCGTCAGATAGTCCTGACGGCGCTGATCCAACGCCATCGAGACCATCTGATGCGCCCCGGGCCCGATGATTTTCCGGACCGGCGGGTTGGGCATGTTCACCAGTGCGATGAGCCCCGCCGCGCCGACTTCCGGTGCGGCCTCCTGCCATTCGGATTCCTCGTCGGTGGCCTGCGGTGGGGCACTCGGGTCCGGGTAGTCCGGCATGCCGAGGATCGCGGTGCGTACCTGCGCGTAGGCGGGTAGCGCGGCACCGAACCGCATGCTCGTCTTCGCCCAGTCGGTGTCGAAACCACCCATCTGCGCGAGGGTTACGGCGATGCCGAAAGGTCGCAGCTCGTCGGCGAGTGACGCGCTGAATCCTTCCAGTGCCCACTTGCTCGCGTTGTACATGCCGAACAGCGGCAGGCTGCCGACCGCGCCGACCGTCGAGATCTGCACGATGTGGCCGGAACCTTGGGCACGCAGGTGCGGGACGGCCGCTTGGGAAACCCACAGGGCGCCATAGAAATTGGTGTCCATCTGATCGCGGATCTGCGCCTCGCTCAGCTCCTCGATCGCGCCGACCAGGCCGTAGCCCGCGTTGTTCACGATCACGTCGACCGTGCCCATCAGCGCGAAAGCCTTGTCCACGGTGGCGTTTACGTCATCGCGACCGCGCACGTCCAACGGCAGTACGGTGAGCCGATCCTGGGCCAGGTCGGCCATGGACCGCGGGTCGCGAGCGGTCGCGACGACGCGGTCACCCTCGGCGAGCGCGGCCAGCGTGAAGGCCCGGCCGAGTCCGCGGTTGGCGCCGGTGATGAGCCATGTTCTGGTCATGGAGGTGATCCTTTCGTCGCGAGACGCTCCGTCTCGTTTGAAGAGAATGCACCGCCGATTCGCCGTTGTCAATACGAGACGTATCGTCTCGTCCGTGTTAGTCTGCCCACATGCCGGAAACCCCCAGCGCCACCCGCCGCAGTGAACGCGCTCGGGCCGCGATCATCGCCGCCGCCACCGAGCTCATTCGCGAAGTGCCCTACGCGAAGCTCACCGTCGAGGCGATCGCGGCCCGCGCGGGCGTCGGCAAGCAGACCATCTACCGCTGGTGGCCGTCCAAAGGCGCGGTCGTCTTCGACGCGATGCTCGAACTCGACGCGGGCCCGGACGGTCTCGCCCTCCCGAACACCGGCGACATCGGCGCCGACCTGCGCGCCCTGCTGCACGGCTCGATCGCCGCCCTCGCCGACCCCGGCTTCGAATCCTTCCTCCGCGCGATGTACATCGAGATCCAGCAGGACCCGGAGATAGGCGCCGCCTACCGCGAACGCCTCCTCCTTCCCCAGCGCGCCGCCATCGCCGACCGCCTCGCCGCCGGCGTGCAATCCGGCGAGCTCCGCCCCGACCTCGACCTCGACCTGGCCACCGACCTCCTGCTCGGCCCGATCCAAAGCCGCTGGTCCCTAGGCCTCGGCGGCCTCACCGAGTCCTACGCCGACGCCGCCCTCGCCGCGGCCATGGCCCACCTCCGCGCCTGACCGGGCCGAGCGCTGGGCTTACTCGCGGGCTCTCTGCGGGGCGCGCGGCCTCGGCGCGGAGCAAAACGCCCTCATGTTGCCGTGACGGGTGGGATCAGCTGGCGCGCAGGGACTCTGCCCGTTCTTTGATGCCCGCGGTCATACCGGCGAAACCGCGCTGGAGGTGCTTGCCGAGCAACGCCACCACCACCGGCCGCAACCAGCCGTTGAGCTCGAAGTGGGACTCGTACCGGGTGTGCTCTCCGTCGATCGGCGTGATCGTGTGCGAGCGGAGGCTGTTGAGCGTGCCGAGCGGCACCGGCTTCATCGAGTAGCTCAGCTCGTGTCCGGGGGTGTGCGAGCGGATCCATTCGCGCTGCCGACGCGGTCGCGGACCGAGGTGGACGACCATGTCGATCGGCTCACCGGGCACCAGCGAGCTGCGGCATTCGCTGACGAAGGGGTTCCACTCGCCGTAGCGCGGGAAGTCGGTGATCACCTGCCAGACGAGCTCGGCGGGCGCGTCGATGTCCACGGTGGCGTCGATGACAAAGGCCATGCCGACAATTAGAACACGTTCTATGTCAGCAACTGCCCATCGCAGTGCCTTGATCGACGCCGTAGCGGTGACCATGCCCGGCGGGGGCGTCGAGGGCGGCGAGCAGGTCGGCGGTCGCCTGCACGAAGCTGACCACGGGAAGCCACCGGGGCAGTGGCGCATCCAGTCGTGCGCCGGTCAGGTCGGGTGCGCGCCACAGCAAGGCCGGTGACCAATGGACCACCGGGTCGGAGGTGTTGGCCAGCACGGTCGCGCCGGCCCGGTGCACCTGCCCGGCGGGCGGTCCGGCCCAGAGCGCGGCGCAGGTGCGACCGTCCTGCTCGGCGTCGTCGGCGAAGACCGAGCTGCCGCCGACCGCGCCGAGGCTCTGGCCGTACAGGTAGAGGTTGGGCTTGTGCTCGAGCGTGCGGATCCGGTCCTCCACGGCGGTGAACAATGCCCGCGCGGCGTCGACGGCATCGTCGCGGCCGAAGACGAAGGTCACCCAGCTGGGTGCGTACGAGTACTGCAAGCCGACGAGGGCGACGTCGCCGCCGAAGCGTTGGTCGAAGCCGCGTACCGCGTTGCTGTCGATCCAGCCCGAACCGGTCGGCACCAGTACCACCAGGTTCGACCGCTCGAAACCGCCGGAGCGTTCCAACTCCCGAACGGCCAGCGCGACACGAGTATCCAGGTCCGGTGCCGACTCCACCCCGATGTACACCCGCGGCGGCCCGGCAGGCGCACCGCTGACGAACTTGCGCCCTTCGGCACCGAGCGACGACCAGCTCACCGCCGACGCCGCACTGCCGGACCTGGCGTCCGAGACCGGCTGCACCAGAGCCGGATCCAGCTCGGCGTTGGCACCGGCATAAGCCGCCTGCCGCCAGCCCACCGCCGCGGGCACCGCGACGAGATACAGGAACGCCGCTAGGGCCACGGCCAGCGAAACCCCACGCGCCCAACCGAGTTTGCGTAGTACCCACCCGACCGCACGGGTGATTCCCAGCAGCACGCCGACGATCAGCACCGACTCGATCAGCCACCGCAGCCAGTAGCCCGCGCCGATCGGCGCCGCACTCATGGCCGCCCGCAACGAATTCTGCCAATCCCCGGCCAGTGCGACCGCGCCGACAACCAGCACGGCGGTCCCGATCAGCAACGGCAACCGAGCCCGCGCCGACTTGCGATCAGCGTCGAAACCCCAGCGCCGCACCGCGAACCGAACAAGCCCTGCAACACCCAACGAAAGCGCCACGAGCAATCCGGTCAATATCGCCTGCGCCCCAGGCGTCCGCGGCAGCAGTCCCGGAGCGAGGGAGGCCAGTGTGCCCACGCCGATCGCCACCGTGGTCCCGGCGCGCGGTACCGAGAACTTCTGTGCCGCAGTCGATAGCGCGGTGCCCAACCTCCGCCGGACAGCGCCGTGCCGGCTACGTACCCGCAGATCGTCGAAGCCGAGCACCGCCCCACCGGCAAGCGCATCATCGGTGTCGACAGATCTCGACAGTGTGCTGGTCATCGCTGAACCCCCAGTACCGCAGTAGCTTTCATTACCCGAGGAGCACCGGCACTCCGCGTCGCCCGCCGCACCGTGAGCACCGCGCCCAGCCCGGCCACCCCGGCGCCGGCCAGCCCGAGCAACTGCCAGTTCGTCGCCGAATCAGGCTCGGCCGCACCGAAAGCCGACTCCACCACCGGCGCCCCATAACCCTGCCGACGCGAATTCAGATCGACGAACGTGCTCGCGATGGCGGCCATGGCGTTGCACCTGGTCCGCGAGAACGGATCGACCCGGCTATCGCACGACTCGTGCATGTGCCGATCGAGCGTGCTGTCCAACGCCTGCCGCGCCCACGGCCCGAGCGGTTCACCGCGCTGCTCGGCATAGCGCAGCAGGTCGTACCCCAGGTCGTGCGCCTTGCACGGGTTCTCGAACTCCACCGGCAACGTCACCGGCGACGAGCAGTCACCCTGCGGGTTCGCCAGCAATCCGTCGACGGTGCTCGGCCGATACCCGAACCGTGCGGCGAAGTCGTCCGGCATGGCGGCGAGGGAGCCGGGACCGCCCGAGGTCAGGTCGGCCACCGCCGCGCCCGCCGCCGCGTTTTCGACCGGTACGGACACGCTCGCCGCCGCGGCTTGCGGTGCGGGCGCCAGGAACACGGCCGCGGCCATGGTGGTCAGTGCCGCGGCGGTCAGGGCCGCCGCCCGTCGCGTCGCGGAACCGGTTGCGGCGGAGGAAGAACGGGGGGCGCCTGCGGCCTGTGCGGACCGCGCCGTTGCGGGCCCTGCGGTGGTCGGTGTGCTCATGAGCTAGACGCTAGGAATCCGACCCGCTGGCGGGCCTCACGCCGAGGACCGGTTTCCGGGGCCGTGCCCTCGGGGGAGCCCGGTCATGGCCTCCCACCTGGGTACGGGGTGCGAAATCACCCGGGGGTATGACGTGGTAGCACGCTGGACTTTCTAGGGTCGTCACTATGAAGCAGCAGAGCCGTGCCCGGGTCCGGCAAATGAGTGCCCAGATGTGGTTCGACTTCACCACCGTGGTCGTCGCCCTCATCTTCTTCACGGTGGCGTGGCCGACCCTGCACCTCACCCATGCGGTGCCGGAGGCGGTGCAGCCGTTCATGGCGGCGCTCGCCGCGTTCCCGGTACTGCTCGTCCGGATCAATCCGGCGCTGGGCTGGGCGATCTCGGCGGGCTCCGGCATGCTCATCGCTCTGGCGATCCCGCACCAGCCGAACAACGACATGCCGATGCAGGTCGTGCACATCCTGTCGCTGTTCGTCCTGCTGTTCGCGGTGGCGGTGCGGACGACGGTGCCGATCATCGGCGTCGCCTGGGTCGCGACGTCGCTGCTGCTCGGCACCACGATGTCGAACGAGAGCGGGGTGGCGAGCTCGGTATGGGGCTGGCCGATCGCGCTCGGCGCGGTGGTGCTGTTCGGCCTGCTGGTGCGGTGGCTGGTGCAGTCGCGCAAGCAGTTGGTGCGTCAGGAAGAGGAGAACGAGGTCGAGCGGGCCCGCCGGGCGATCCTGGAGGAGAAGGCGCGCATCGCTCGCGACCTGCACGACGTGGTCGCCCACCACATGTCGCTGGTGGTGGTGCAGGCGCAGACCGCGCCGTACCGGGTGGAGGGGGTAACGCCGGCCGCCCGTGCCGAATTCGAGTCCATCGGTGCCACCGCCCGCGAGGCGCTCAACGAGATCCGCGGCATGCTCGGCGTGCTGCGCAGCGACGGCCAGGCGCCCGAGCACACCCCGCAGCCGAAGGCCACCGATGTGCCGAGCCTGTTCGAGGGCGCGCTGCGCGCCGGTGTGCGGATCGCGTGGACGATCGACGGCCAGCTCGAAACCGTCCCCGACGGCGCGGGCCTGGCGCTGTATCGGATTACCCAGGAGTCGCTGTCGAATGCGTCACGGCACGCACCGGAGGCGCCGGTCCAGGTGCACCTGAGCGTCGGCCCGATCGTGGAGCTCACCGTCGGCAACGGCCCCACCGCCACCGTCGCGCGCCCCGTCGGCAACGGCGGCCACGGCATCGCGGGCATGCAGGCCAGGGCGCTCGCGGTCGGTGGCGACTTGACCGCTGGCCCGCGCCCCGACGGCGGCTTCGAGGTGCACGCCCGGATTCCGCGCAATCCGACGACCACCCTGGACCCGGTCCTGGTCGAGCAAGCCGCCAACTGAACCGTCTCGCTGTCGAGCACTAGGTCCCCTTAGGGTAGGGCGGTGGCAATAACGGTGTTGATCGCTGATGACCAGGCAATGGTGCGGCAGGGCTTCGGTGCGCTGCTCGCGGCCCAGCCCGACATCAGCGTGGTGGGGGACGCGCAGGACGGGAAGATCGCGGTGGCCGAGGCCAAGCGGCTGCGCCCCGACGTGGTGCTCATGGACGTGCGCATGCCGGAGATGAACGGACTGGACGCGGCGCGGCTCATCCTGGCCGCCGGGTTCGAGCCGCCGGTGCGGGTGCTGATGCTCACCACGTTCGACATCGACGACTACGTGTACGAGGCGCTGAGCATCGGCGCGAGCGGCTTCCTGCTCAAGGACGCGCCCGCCGAAGAGCTGGTGCGCGCGGTCCGGGTGGTCGCCGACGGCCAGGCCCTGCTGGCGCCGACGGTTACTCGGCGGCTCATCGCCGACGTCACCCGCCGCCGCTCCGCTGCCCGCGCGAAGCCGGCGCCCGCGCTGAGCTCGCTGACGCCGCGCGAGCGCGAGGTGCTGGAGCTGATCGCGAAGGGCATGTCCAACACCGAGATCGCGGAGTCGCTGTTCGTCGCCGAGCAGACCGTGAAAACGCATGTCTCCAAGGTCTTCTCGAAGCTCAACCTGCGTGACCGCGCACAGGCCGTGGTGCTGGCCTACGAATCCGGACTGGTCACGCCCGGCTGACGGTCATGGCGTGCAGCTGCCGCCGCGCAGCTCGTTCAGGTGCCGTCCGAGCAGTACGGCCAGTCGGCTCAGCATGGCGGTGGCGTCGTCGTAGGTCCCCGAATCGGCCTGCGCCGCAAGGGCTACCGCGACCATCCCGGACTCCGTCGGCACCACACCGAATTGCCGGACCGTGTAGATGCCGGTGTCGTCATCGGGACCCCAGCCGCCCTTGAACGCCGCACCCGGCAAAGTGCCGAGCCCCCAGGACTGTTCGGGCGTGATCTCCGACATGAGCTCGGTCACCTCGGACGTCTGCGGCAGGCACGGCAGCCGCGACGCGAACCGCACCTGGTTCGCCAGTGTCCACTCGGTCTGCCCGAAAGCCGTGTAGTCCAACCTGGTTCGCGGCCCGGCCACCCCGGTCGTGGAGTCGCCGCCCTCGTCGATCACGTCCTGCACCGCCTGGGCGGCCTCCAGGCCGTCGCCGAGCGATTGCCAGAGTTGCTCGGCCGCATCGTTGTCGGAGACGGTGATGGCGGCCTCGGCGTCTTCGAGGATGCGGCGGTCCGAGTCGTGCCGCAGGGCCGCGATGGCCAGCGGGACCTTGATGGTCGACCAGGCGATGCCGCTGGTCCAGTCGCCGAAGATGGTCATCCGGCCGCCGCCGACCGGCATGATCGCCAGGCCGACCTGCCCGCCGAGGCTCGGTTGCAGCTGGGTGAAGTCGGCGGCCAGCGAATCGGGGATGGACACCGAGAGGCCGGGCCGGAAGGATCCGGCGGTGTCGACGACCACGGCGGGGCGATCGTTGTGGTTGCGGTCGCCGGGAAGCAGGGCACAGGAGGTCGAGGCGAGCAAGGTGACCAGGGCGGCGCCGCGCAGGAATCCGCGCAGCGCGGATCCGGTTCCCGTCGACTTCACCACGCGTCCTCCCCACCACCCGCTTTGCGTGTCATCGCTGTCAGTCGGCGGTGCAAAAATTAGCTCATCCGGTCGACCCGATCGGTAACCGGGCGTGAGGTCATCATGAACGCGTCATAGATCGTTGACGTGACCATGATGTCTCCACCATAGTTTCACCGATTTCCCCTAAGAATTCGAAACGGCATGGCCACGGGGTTACCGGTTATGCTCCAAGCTCTGTGTGACGCGCTCGGACGTGACATCCGGGGGCCGCGGTCGACCTGAAGGGAACGTGTTGCTGACCAGCGGTGAGGTTTTCGCCGGGTTCACCATCGAGAAGCTGCTCGGGCAGGGCGGCATGGGCTCGGTGTATCTGGCCCGCCATCCCAGGCTGCCCCGGCAGACCGCGCTGAAGCTGCTCAACCGTGAGCTGTTCACCGATACCGAGGTGCGGGCCCGGTTCGAGCGGGAAGCCGATCTGGCCGCGCAGCTCGATCATCCGAATATCGTCGCGGTGTACGACCGCGGCACCGAGGACGACCAGCTGTGGATCTCCATGCAGTACGTCGACGGCGTCGACGCGGCGACGGTGACGCCGCAGAAGCTGCCGCCGGAGCGGGCGGTGCAGATCATCGAAGGCGTCGCCGGGGCACTGGATTACGCGCACGGCATGGGTGTGCTGCACCGCGACGTGAAGCCGGCCAACATCATGCTGGCCCGGTCCAGCGGCGGCCATCGCGAGCGGGTGTTCCTCACCGACTTCGGCATCGCCCGGCTGCGTGAGGACTCCACACACCTGACGCAGACCGGCATGTTCACCGCGACCCTGGCCTACGCCTCGCCGGAGCAGATGACCGGCGCGCACCTGGACCACCGCTCCGACCAGTACTCGCTGGCGTGCGCGCTGTACTGGTTGCTGACCGGGGTGGCGCCGTTCGACGCGCCCGCCCCGGCCGACATCATCCGCGGGCACCTGCAGTTACCGCCGCCGTCCGCGTCCGCGCTGCGGGCCGGCCTGCCGCCCGCGCTGGACGCGGTCATCGCGGTGGCGATGGCGAAACGTCCAGACCAACGATTCGCGTCCTGTCTCGACTTCGCGACCGCCGCACGGCAAGCGCTCGCCGGGCAGTTGCCGCAGTTGCCCACCGCGGTGCAGTACACCGCGCCGCCCGCCCCGACGGTGCTCGCGCAGCCGCCGAGCCAGGGTTCGTACCAGGCGGTACCGCCCTCGTACTCGGCGCCGACCTACGCAGCGCCGCAGTACACGTCGGGCTCTGGTGTCGGGCAGCAGTTCCCGTCCGCAAGCACGGGCTATCCGGCGCCGCCGCAGAATTCCATGGCCGGGCAGCCGTACACCCCGGTCGGCGTCGGTTACTCGTCGCCTGAATCCGCTGCCGGACAGTCTTTTCCGCCTCCGGGCCAGGCCGGTGGTGGCTATCCGCCCAATGCCGGTGCAGGGCAAGCCTTCCCGCCGATGGGTTACGGCCCGTCGGGTGCCGCCCCTGGCTACCCCGTCCCGCAGCCCCGGCGCTCGAACACCGGTCTGATCGCGGTGCTGGCCCTTGGCGTCGTGGTCGTGCTGGTGGTCGCCGGGTTCGTGCTGGTGAACCTGATGGATTCGGACTCGGCGGCCCCGGTGGACGTCGGTAAGCCCCCCGCGGCGGACACGTCCGCCGATCCATCGCTCGTCGCCAAGGCCTTCCCGAAGATTCTCCCGCAGGGCGTCGACACCCAGTACGGAATCGGCACCGGCAAGGGCTATCACGACAAGACCTGCTTCCTCGACACCGCCAAGGCGGGCGAGAAGATCTCCAGCGACGACGACGTGCCCGCCTTCCCGAAGTGGGAGACGGGCTGGAACTGCTGGGGCGTTCCGATCGCCGAACCGGACTTCATCGTGGTCGCGTTCAAGACGCCCGAGGACGCCAAGGCCGCGGTGCGTGACCTGCCGTCCAACACCAAGGCGACCGAACGCAACGGCGGCAAGTCCTACACGACCTATCGGTGGCAGAAGACCGACAGCGGATTCCCGGACGGGTTCCTGGTGGTGAGTTTCGAGTCCGATCCGACGCGGTCGAACTACCTGTTCTTCGCCAAGGTGACGCTCACCGACAGCCAGCCGGAATCCGGATTCGGCATGACCCAGCAGAAGTTCAAGGCCTGGTTCACCGGATTGCCGCTGTAGCCAACGGTATTCAGTCGACCGCCAGCGCCGCCACGATCGGCAGCCGTCCCGCCCGCAGTGCGGGCGGGATCGAACCGAGCAGCGCGAGCGCGAGCGCGATGGACCCGTAGACCAGCAGCATCGGGCTCGGCTGGTAGACGACGTCGATGGTGAGCGCGTGCGCCATGGCCAGGGTGGCCAGGTACTGCACGGCGATGCCGACGACGAGACCGAGTGCCGCGCCGATCAATCCGATGCCCGCCGCCTCGGCGAGCACCGAACGCGTCAGAAAGGTGCGGCTGGTGCCCATGGCCCGCAGCACGCCGAGTTCCCTGCGGCGTTCGAGCACCGACAACATCAACGTGTTCAGCAGGGCCACCGTGGCTACCAGCACCACGATCCAGAGGATGGCGTTGCTCATCGCCGAGCCCTGTTCGATGCTGGAGGTGGCCGCGACGACCGTTGCGGCCCCGGTGTCCACGTGCATCTCGGGCGGTACCAGCTGCCGGATCGCTGCCTGCACGGCCGCCGGGTCCGCGCCGGGTGCGATATTCACCGCGATGATCGTTTCGCCGGGTCGCTCGTACCAGGTGCGCAGCAGGTCGAGATCCATCATCACCACGCCGGCGATCGCCGAGAAGTACGGAATCACTTGCAGCACAGTCACGGTGCGCGGGCCCGTAGGGGTAGGCAGCGTCAGCTGGGCGCCGACGCCGACGCCGAGCGACTTCGCCACGTCCCGCGAGATCACCACGCCCGCACCGGCGGACAGCCCAGCGGCGGCCGCGTCCTCCAGCATCCGCATCCTGGTCTGCCGTGCGTTGGGCGGGAAACCCTGCACCATCACCCGTCCGCTGCCGAGGGTGGCGAAAGCCATTTGGGCCGGGCTGATCTCGGCAACGCCGGGAACCGCCGCGATCCGGTCGGCCAGTCCGGCGGGCAGCAGCGGGCCGGTCGGGAACTGTGCCATCGACGCGGGGCTGACGTACAGATCGGTCCTGGCCAGGTCGTCGAATGTGGCGGTGGCCGAATCCACCATGTTCTTCGACGCCCCGCTCATCGCGACGGTCGCCGCGACACCGATCATGACGGTCATCGCCGTCGCCCACACCCGGCGTGGTGCGCGTTCCAGCGTGGTCGCGCCGAGCGCACCGGGTGCGCCGAACACGCGCGCGATGGCCGCCGCAGCGCGGACGAGCGGACCGGTCGCGGCGAAACAGAGCGCGATGGCCGCGACGAACGCGGTCGAGATGGCGCCCAACGAGTAGCGGCCGAGGTCCACCGCGGCGATCGTGACCGCCAGCGCGGCGAGCCCGAGACCCGCGACGATCGCGGCCCAGCGCAACAACGGGCTGGTCGCATCCGCACTGTTCACACCGACCGGGACCAACGCCTCGATGGGCTCGACCTTGTACACCGCGCGGGCGGCCAACCCGGCGGCGGACACGCTGGCGACCACGCAGGCGACAATGGCGACCGGGATCGCGTAGCCGGGCACCAGATACTCGGTGCGCGCCTCCACCGACGACAGGATGGCGGCCGGCAGCTGGTCGATCGCGAGGCGCCCCATGAAGATGCCGAGCACCGCGCCGACGGCGCCGCCGAGCAGGCCGAGCAGCGCGGCCTCCGCGAGCAGATCCCGCACCATCGGCCCGCGCTTGCCGCCGATGGCCCGCAACAGCGAGAGCATCGGTCGGCGCTGGGCGATCGCCATGCTCATGGCGTTGTAGATGAGGAAGGCCGAAACGATCAGCGCCGCAGCCGAAGCCATCATGGTGGAGTACCGCACCAGCTGGACCGCACTGCCTGCCTGGGCGGTGCGCAGGCTCGGGTCGGCGACGACCGCGCGACCATCGACGGCCTCGGTGAGTCGGGCGCGTAAGGCCTCGACCGAAACACCCGGCGCGGCAATGACCTGAATGGAATCCAATCGGCCGATCCGTCCGGTCACCCGCTGCGCGAGCCCGAGCGGAGCGGCGACGATATGGCCGCCGTTGAGCTGTTTCGACGTCTCCTCGTCGAGAACGCCTGCGACGGTGACGGTTCCGGAGCCAAGGGCGAACCGGGCACCCTCCGCATGTCCCATGGCGGCACCGACCAGGACGCCGTTGGGCACGGTGAGCAGCTTGCCGACCTGCGCGGTCATCGGCGCGGCCAGTTCGCCACCCAGCGCGCCGATGTGCTGGTCGGCCCCGATCAGCAGCGCCCGGTCCGCGCCCGCGCCGATCTGCGCGCGCACCATCGGCACCGCCTTGTCCACGCCGGGCGTGCCCGCAACGCGTTGCAGCAGTTGCTGATCGAAGCCCGCGTCGGTGACGCCGGTGACCTCGAGCGCGGCCCGGCCGCCGAGGCTGTGTGTGAGCCGGTCCACCGACCCGGTGACCGAGCCGGAGATGCTCAGCACCGCGACGAGCAGCCCCGCCGATACCCCCATCACCAGCAGGGAAAGAACGGTACGCCCGCGATGGGCGAGGAGTTCCCCGATATTGAACAGCCGCAAGCGATCCCAAGCGGCGCCGATCATGCGCTGACCGACCGCTCGGCGGCGTCGTTGGATCCGATCCGGCCGTCGCGCAACGTGATCACCCGGTCGCAGTAGTTCACCGCGCCCATATCGTGGGTCACCATCACCACCGAATTACCCGATCCGGCGATCTCCCCGAGCAGCTCCAGGATCGATGCGCCGGTCTTGGAATCCAGGTTGCCGGTGGGCTCGTCGGCCAGGATCAACGGCGGATCCATGATCATCGCCCGGGCCACCGCGACCCGCTGCATCTGACCGCCGGACAGCTCGGCAGGCCGATGACTCGCCCGATCGCCGAGCCCGACGCGATCGAGCAGCTCCATCGCGCGCGGCTTGGCCTTGCGTAACCCGGTGCCGTCCAGCAGCTTCGGGACCGCGACGTTCTCCCACGCGGACAGCGTCGGCAACAGGTTGAAGAACTGGAAGATGAAACCGACCCGATGGCGCCGGAACTCGGACTGACGCTCGTCGTCCATCCCGCCGATCTCGGTGCCCTGGAACAGGATCGAGCCCGCGTCCGGCGTGTCCAGCGCGCCGAGCAGATGCAGCAGCGTGCTCTTGCCGGACCCGGACGGCCCGACGATCGAGGTGAACTCGCCCGGCTCGATGCGCAGATCGATCCCGTCCAGCGCGCGGACCGTCTGGCCGCCGACCCGGTATTCCTTGGTCACCTCGGACAATTCGAGCATGGCCGGATCCGGCATCGCTGCCCCCACTCTGTTCGGTCGGTCAGTTTCTCGCCGCGCCTCACCTTACGGACGAGCCGGTCGGCCTGTCTTCGTGCTGTGGACCCGAATCGTTCTCCGCCCACGGTAGGAGAAGCGACCCGCTCCAGGAACGATGTACGGGCCACGACTGGGCGGTTAGCCTTGCCGCATGGGTCTGATCGGCGTCTCCGCCCCGGCCGGCGAGCCGAGGCTGGTGACCCGCGTGGTCCGGCGCGTGGTCGTCGGTCTGCGCCGCTGCGGGGAACGGATCGCCGAGTTCGCCAGACAACCGGTGGCCGCGTTCCAGCGCCGGGTCGAGGAACTGCCCTTCGACTATCCGCCGTCGGTGATCATCGTGGTCGATCTGACGTTGGTCATCGTCGCCATCGGCGCGGCGATCCAGCGGCACAGCTACTTTCCGACAGCCCTCCCGATCCTGGCCGTGCTGCTGGCCTCCGCGTTCGGTCCGATGTACGCCTTCCTCGGGGTGATGCCACGGCCGGTGACGCTCGGGCTGTTCGCGATGGCGGCCGAGGCGCTGTTCCTGGTCCAGCCGGTGTGGCCGGATCTCGCGCCGTTCGTGCTCGTCGCCGCGGCGGGTGAGGTGTCGGCGATCGCCACCAAGCGGATCAGCGTGCCGGTGGCCGCCGCGATGATGATCGAGCTGGTCCTGTTCGACATCTACGGGAATCTGTCGGAGGGCTTGCCGACCTATCTCGTCACCGTCGCGTTCGGGTGGATGGTCGGTTTGCTGCTGCAATATCAGCGGCGCTTCCTCTATCAGGAGCGCGGCTACCAAGACATCCGCACCGCCCAGGCCGCCGACGAGGAGCGCCGCCGGATCGCCCGCGAGGTGCACGACGTGATCGCGCACTCGCTGAGCGTCACGCTGCTGCATCTCACCGCGGCGCGGCACGCGCTGCAGACCGACCGCGAGGTCGATGAGGCGGTGGAGTCGCTCACCGAGGCCGAGCAACTCGGCCGCCAGGCGATGGCCGATATCCGGCGCACCGTCGGGCTGCTCGACGCGCGACCGTCGAAACACGCGCCGGAACCGGGCGTGGAGGACATCGCGGCGTTGGTCGGCGGCTTTGTCCGGGCCGGGCTGGAGGTGCGCTACGTGTGCGCCGAGGACCTGCGCGCGGTCTCGCCCGCGGTCGGGCTCGCGCTGTATCGGATCGGGCAGGAGTCGCTGGCCAATGTCGCAAAGCACGCGCCGGGCGGGTCCGCGCTGATGCAGGTGACTGTGGACGCGGCCGCGGTGACACTGACGGTGCACAACACGCTGCCCGCCGGCCTGCCCGCGCAACCGGGCACCGGGATGGGCCTGTCCGGGATGGTGCAGCGGGCCGAACTGCTCGGCGGCCGCATCAGCGCAGGCCCGGACGGCGGCGGCTGGTCGGTCCGCGCATCCATCCCGCTGGCTCCGGTCCGCGGTGCGTGTGTCCTGTCGGGCCTTCCGCTCGGTGGCGCGGCGGAAAGCCGGGAGGCGGGATGACGACCGTTCACCCTTCGCAGACGGGGTGCGCTCCCCGCGACGCACGGGAGGCTCTGTGACAGCCGCATCACCCGCGGGCGCCGAGGACGCGGTGACCGTCCTGGTAGTGGACGACCAGGAGCTGGTTCGCGGCGGGCTGCGCCGCATCCTGCGCCGCCGGGACGGATTCATCGTCAACGAGTGCGCCGACGGCGACGAGGTGCTCGCCGCGGTCGCGGCCGCGCGACCCGACGTGGTGCTGATGGACCTGCGGATGAAACGCGTCGGCGGCATCGACGCCACCCGCCTGCTTCGCTCGCGCGACGGCGCACCGCCGGTGCTGGTGCTGACCACCTTCGACGACGATCAGCTGCTGTCCGGTGCGCTGCGCGCGGGCGCGGCCGGGTTCATTCTCAAGGATTCGCCCGCCGAGGACCTGATTCGCGCGGTGCGGATGGTCGCAGGCGGTGGCGCCTGGCTGGACCCGTCGGTCACCGAACGGGTGCTGTCGGCGTATCGCACCGTGCGGCCGAGCGCGACACGCACGAGCGCCAGGTTGTCCGATCTCACAGCACGCGAGTACGAGGTGCTCGAACTGATCGGGCGCGGGCGGGTGAACGCGGAGATCGCTCGCGAACTGGGTATCTCGGAAGTGACCGTGAAAAGCCATGTCGGACACATATTCGGCAAGCTCGAGCTGCGGGATCGGGCCGCCGCGATCGTCTTTGCGTTTGACCACGGGGTGGTGACACCCGGAGAATCCACTCTTTGACGGGCCGGTGTTGCGAGAGTTATGCGTGCACATCCGGCCCGGGATGTGGAGGATTGACGGGGTGGAGGCACCTGGGCCCAGAACCGGTACACGGTTCGGGCCGTACGATTTGCGGTCACTGCTGGGCAAGGGGGGCATGGGCGAGGTCTACGAGGCCTATGACACGGTGAAAGACCGAGTGGTGGCGGTCAAGCTGCTGCACGAGGAACTCGCCGGTGACCCCGCGTACCAGGTGCGGTTCCGGCGTGAATCACAGGCGGCCGCGCGGGTCACCGAGCCACACATCGTGCCCATCCACGACTGGGGCGTCATCGACGGCGTGCTGTTCATCGACATGCAGTTGGTGCCCGGCGTCGATCTGCGCACCCTGCTGCGCAAGGAAGGACCGCTGAGTCCGGCTCGCGCGGTGGGCATCGTCGAACAGATCGCCTCGGCGCTGGACGCCGCGCACGCGGGCGGACTGGTGCACCGCGACGTCAAACCCGCCAACATCCTGGTCACCGCGGCCGATCACGCCTACCTCGCCGACTTCGGCATCGCGCACACCGAGGGCGACAGCGCCGTCACGATGGTCGGCATGGCCGTCGGCTCCTACATCTACATGGCGCCGGAACGATTCGACGTCGGTCAGGTGACCGGCCGGGCCGACGTCTATTCGCTGTCCTGCGTGCTGCACGAGTGCCTGACGGGGGCTTCGCCTTTCCCGGCCGCCAGCATGAACGTGCTGATCCGGTCGCATCTCTCCGAGACGCCGCCGCGGCCGAGCTCCCAGCAGGCGGGCATCCCGGCCGGACTCGACGCGGTGATCAGCCGCGGCATGGCCAAGGATCCGGCCGATCGATGGCCGACCGCTTCCGCCATGGCCTTGGCGGCGCGGGCCGCGCTCAGCACCGCACCCTCGACCGGCCTGCCGCAGGCGAGCGCGCCGTCGACGGGCGCGAATTCGGCGGGCGCGCCGAAGGTGTCGCCGCCGGTCGGGGCGCCCAACGTGCCGCCGCCGACCGGTCCGATGCTGGTGGTTCGCGCGCCCGGCGCGGGCGGGGTGCCGCCGGAGTCGACGGGGGAGATCTCCGCCGTGATCCTGCCCAGCGCGCCGACCGTGGTGCGGCCGACCGAAATCCAGTTCACCACACTCTCGTCAGCGCAGGAACTCGTGCCGCCGCTCGGGCCGACGCCGCGGTGGACACCCGATCAGGGGCTGCCGCCGGTGCGGCCGTTCCCGGACGCGCATCTGTACTCGGAGGAGTCCGGGGGACAGGCGTATTCGGAGCATGGTGGGGGACCGCCGTATCCGGATCAGCCCGAACAGCCGTATCCGGGGCAGGGCGAGGGACCGTATCAGGGGCAAGCCGGGGGACCGGCGTACTCGGAGCCGCCCGGTGGGCCGCAGTACTCGGATCAACCTGGGGGACAGCCGTACTCGGCACAGTCCGGGCAGAATCATTCGGAGTCACTCGGCGCAGAGCCGTATTCGGGTCGGCCCGGCGGGTCGCCGTATTCGGATCCGGCCGAGGGGCAGAGGTACTCAGCCGAGCCCGGCCGGCCACCGTATTCGGATCAGCCCGAGGGGCCGTCGTACTCGGATCGACCCGAGGGTCCGCCATACTCGGATCAGCCGGGCGACCGGCCTTTCTCGGCTCCTTCCGAGGAGCCCGGGTACGCGGGTCAGCAGGAGCGGCGGCCGTATTCGGAGCAGCCCGGCGAGCCGTACTCGGATCGACCTGGCGGACAAGCATATTCGGATCACTCTGCCGGGCCCGCGTACGCGGATAAGTTCGATGGACCGCAGTACCCGCATCGCGCCGATGACGGGCCGCATACGGAACAGCCCGGCGATCAGCCGTATGCGCATCGCCAGGGACAGCCGTATCCGGGGCACCCAGGCGCGCAGGCCTATTCGGCCGAGCCCGGCCAGCCCTATGCGGAACACCCTGGTGCGCAGGCGTATTCGGAGGACCAGCCCTTCGTGGGTGGTCAAGCCTACTCGGCTGCCCAGCAATACGAGACGACGCGCTTCCCTGATGAACCCGGCTTCGGGCGACCTCCGGGCGCCGACCGATATCCCTCCGATCACCAGCCCACCGAGGTCTATGCGGCACCGGGCGGGTACACGCCGCCGGAAGCCTATTCCGCACCGGACGATTACTACGACCCCGCCAGGTTTTCCGAGCACGGCGGTCACGCGCGCGCCGACTATCCGCCGCAGAGCAACTACGCGAGCCGCGGCGAGTACCCGGATCAGGGCTACGCACCGGAATACGACGACTACGACCCCGAGGAGGAGCCCTACTCGACCGGCAAGCGCCGATCAGTCGTGCTGCCCATCCTGATCGGGGTGGTGATGATCGTCGTGGTTGCGGTTGTCGGCGCGGTGGGCTGGCAGGTGTTCACCGCCAACAATGTGGCGACACCGCCTGACCAGCAGGCTGGCGCTCCGGTCCCGACGGCAAGCCCGCAACCACAAGCGCCGGTCAGTCCGTCGGCACCGCCGGTCACCTCGTCCACCCCGGCCAAGACGACCACCGCGGTACCCCTGCCCGCCGGTGCCAAGCCGTGCACCCAAGGTGATTCGGGCTCGGGCGCGTTCACCAAGTCCGCCACCGGGTCCGCCGCGACGACGTGCGCGTTCGCCGAGGAAGTCCGGCGGGCGTATGCCCAGGCAGGCCCGGGGAGCACCGCCTCGCGGAACGCACCGCGCACCGTGGTGGCGACCAGCCCGGTGACCGGCCGGACCTACACGATGAATTGCCTCAGCGAAGGCCAGCTCGTCACGTGCAGTGGCGGCGAAAATGCGGTGGTGTATGTCTATTGATCGATCCCGCGCGGCTCGTACTCGAAAAGCATTGAGCTGTGCGGCATTAGCCGTGTTCCTGGTGGCCGGATGCGGATCGGGCACCGACCGTTCGGACGCGGACGAGACCAGCATTACCGCGGCCGCGTCGCACGCGGACCAAAAGGGCCTGTCCATCACCGTTCCCGGCACCCTGGCCGCGAGCGTCGCGGAACTACAGGCCGGGGTGCGCGGACGACTCGGCTTGGCGATCATGCCGGTCGGCGGCGACCAAGTGGTCAGCTTCGGCGACTGGACCACCGGCCCCGCCTGGTCGACCATGAAGGTGCCGTTGACCATTGCCGCGCTGCGGCGCAACCCGGGTAACGCCACCTACGCCGTGTCGGCCGCCATCACCGCCTCCGACAACGCCGCCGCCGACACGCTGTGGCAATCGCTCGGCTCGAATCAGGAAGCGGCACAGGCGGTGCAGTCGGTGCTGCGCGAGGGCGGCGACACCAAGACCACCGTGCCGGCCACCCGGGCCAGGTCCGAGCATTCGGCCTTCGGTCAGGCGGAGTGGTCACTGGCCGAACAGGTTCGGTTCGCCTCGCGGCTGCCCTGCCTGCCGCAGTCGGCGACCGTGATCAATCTGATGGAGCAGGTCCAATCGGCCCAGCGCTGGGGTCTCGGCGCGTTCAGCGGCGCCGAGTTCAAGGGTGGCTGGGGTCCGGACGCCTCGGGCGCGTACCTGGTGCGGCAGTTCGGCTTGATCTCGACGCCGTCGGGGCAGATCGCGATCGCGTTCGCGGCACAGCCGGATTCGGGTGCGTTCTCCGACGGGATGACGATGCTGGACAAGCTGTCCACCGTGATCTCCCAGCACTTGGACGAGCTGTCCGGCGGTCGATGTCCTGCCTGATCAGCCGAGCTCGACCGGGTAACGGCAACCCCGGAAAATCCCGACGTATCGGATGTAGGCCGCCGGCCTGCGGTGCGCCGGGCGCGCATGTGAGGTGGAGGTGACGGGTGGACGGACCGCGGGCCAGAATCGGGACTCGATTCGGTCCTTACGAGCTGCGCTCGCTGCTTGGCCGCGGGGGCATGGGCGAGGTGTACGAGGCCTACGACACGGTGAAGGACCGGGTCGTCGCGGTCAAGCTGTTGCCGACCGAGCTCGCGCAAGATCCGATGTTCCAGCAGCGGTTCCGCCGGGAATCGCAGGCGGCCGCGCGGGTGGCCGAGCCGCACGTCATCCCGATCCACGACTGGGGCGAGATCGACGGCGTGCTCTACATCGACATGCGGCTGGTGCGCGGCCATGATCTGCGCTCGGTGCTGCGCGGTGAAGGACCGCTGACGCCGGCACGCGCGATCAACATCATCGAGCAGATCGCCGCCGCGCTGGACGCCGCGCACGCGGAGGGGCTGGTGCACCGGGATGTCAAGCCGGCCAACATTCTCGTCACCGCCTCGGACTTCGCCTATCTGGCCGATTTCGGCATCGCCAGGTCCGCCAACGACCCCAACATGACCGGCACCGGCGAGGCCGCGGTCGGTTCCTACAGCTACATCTCGCCGGAACGCTTCGAGAACGGTCCGGTCACCGGCACCGCCGACGTCTACTCGCTGGCCTGCGTGCTCTACGAATGCCTCACCGGCACAACACCGTTCCGGGCCGAGGCGATGAGTGTGCTGATCCACTCACATCTCTCGATGCCGCCGCCGCGTCCGAGTGCGGTCCGGGCGGGGGTGCCCGCCGCCTTGGACGAGGTGATCGCGCGGGGGATGGCCAAGCGGCCGACGGACCGGTACTCGACCGCGGGCGGGCTGGCGTCGGCGGCGAAGTCGGCGCTCACCGGACGGCCGGTCGTCGCGGTCACCGAGTTGCCGACCGACCAGATGGGCGCCGTATTGCCGAAAGCGCCTCCCACCGTGGTGTTTCCGAACGTCGGCCCCGAACAGCGGAGTGCGAACGCCGTGCCGACGGACGCGATCGCGCGGCCGCCGGTCAACGGCCGACTCGGTGCCGACCGGATCATCCGGCCTGCACCGAACCCGGGGCAGGGCCCGCGCGGCGAAGTCGTGCTGCGCGAACCACATCGAGTCCTTCCGCCGAGCACCGACGTGGATACCGGCCCGAAACCCGTGGTGGCCCCGGCGAAAGCCGCGCCGCCGCGCAAGCGCCGGTCACGGCGTCGATGGCTGCCGGTGGTCGGCGCGCTCCTCGTCGTGCTCGCGCTGGCCGGTGTCGTCGGCTGGCTGGGTCGAGGTTCCTTCGGTTTCGGCCCCGCGTCCGTGACGCTCGCTCCGGTTCCGGCCACCGCGCGGGGCTGCGAGACGAAATACCCGCCGGCCGGCCGTTTCCTCTACTCGGCGATCGGCACCGAGGTCACCTCGTGCGAGTTCGCCGAGGAGCTCCGCAAGGCCTACGGCGAGGGATCCGATGCCGCGGGCACCCGCCAGGTGACCGCGTTCAGCCCGCCCCGGCAGCAGCACTTCACCATGGAATGCGTCACCCGCGACGGCCTGGTCACCTGCACCGGCGGGGAAAACGCGATCGTCTACATCTACTGAGTTTCGCGAAAGAGGTTGGCCCACTGTCCTGGAATGATCACCGTTATCCGACCAACCCGGGGGTCGGCCTGCCGAACCGGGCCGGGCGGGGCAAGATAGCGGCCATGCGCATCGGAGTCTTGACCGGAGGCGGAGACTGCCCCGGACTGAACGCGGTCATCCGTGCTGTCGTTCGCACCGCGAACGGACGTTACGGAGACGCGATCGTCGGGTTCGAGGATGGCTGGCGCGGTCTATTGGAGGATCGCAAGATCCAGATCCACAATGACGACCGCACCGACCGGCTGCTCACCAAGGGCGGCACCATCCTCGGCACCGCCCGCACCAATCCCGACGTGCTGCGCGCCGGGCTCGGCCGGATCAAACGGACCCTGGACGACAACGGCATCGACGCGCTCATCCCGATCGGCGGCGAGGGCACGCTCACCGCGGCCAGCTGGCTGGCCGACGAAGGGGTGCCGGTCGTCGGCGTCCCGAAGACCATCGACAACGACATCGACTGCACCGACGTCACCTTCGGCCACGACACCGCGCTGAGCATCGCCAGCGAGGCGATCGACCGGCTGCACACCACCGCGGAGTCGCACCAGCGCGTGATGCTGGTCGAGGTAATGGGGCGGCACGCGGGCTGGATCGCGGTCAACGCGGGCATGGCGGCGGGCGCACACCTGACCCTGGTGCCCGAGGTGCCCTTCGACGTGGACGAGGTGTGCGCCATGATCAAGCGCCGCTTCCAGCGCGGTGACAAGCACTTCATCTGCGTCGTCGCCGAAGGCTCGCACCCCGCCGAGGAGTCCGGTTTCGCCTTGCGGGCGGGCGGTATCGACGAATTCGGGCACGAACGGTTCACCGGTGTCGCTCAGCAGCTCGGCGCGGAGATCGAACGCCGCATCGGCAAGGAGGTCCGCACCACGGTGCTCGGCCACGTGCAGCGCGGCGGCAGCCCCACCCCGTACGACCGGGTGCTGGCCACGCGATTCGGCCTGCACGCCGCCGAGGCCGTGCACGCCGGGCAGTTCGGGCAGATGGTGGCGTTGCACGGCAGCACCATCGAGCTCGTGCCGCTGGCCGAGGCCACCAAGCAGCTCAAGCGGGTGCCGGACGAGCGTTATCGCGAGGCCGAAGCGTTCTTCGGCTGACCCGAATTCGCCGGGCGCACAGCCGATCAGCGGATGCTCGGCGGTGCGGTAGCGGCCGCCGGGTTACGCTGGCGGGCATGGCCGACTTACACGTGAACGACCTGCCGGACGCCGACGTCGCCGTGCTGCGGCGTCGGGCCGACGCCGCCGGACTGCCGCTGCTGGGTTATGTGCGCGAGGAGCTCATCGCGCTGGCCCGCAAGCGCATCGCGGACGACACGGTCGTGGAGTTCCTGGAGTCCGAAGGCCGCGAGCTCATTCCGGAGATCGATGCGGCCGCCGTCGCCCTCATCGACGTCTACGACCTGCCCGCCGATGCCCTCGGCATCTTCGGTCGCCGCGCCTACGCCACCGGCCTGCCCCTCAGCGACTACGTCCGCCAGTCGCTGATCACGTCCGCGCGCCGGAGCACCTTCGACGACGTCATGCTCGAGTTCCGCGAAGCCCAGGATCGCGACCCGAGCCTGAACCTGGACATGGACGCCGTCGCCGCCTCGGTCCGCTACGCGCGCGGGGAGTGACGCGTTCCGAACGGTCGACGCCGTACGGACCCGATAGGTAGACTCCGCCCCCGACGGACTGGTCGGTCAGTAAGGGGCAGTGTTGACGTCGCCGATCTCCGGGCTGATCGCGTGGCCGGTGATCGGCTATGTCGCCATCGTCGGCGTGGGCAGGCTGCTTTTCACCAGGAATACGATCTCCGACCAGCTGGTCAATCGGTCGCTCCTGTGGGGGCTGAGCGGCTTGGTGTTGTTTCGCTGCACGCAGACCACGAGCATCGGCAGTGTGGCGAACCAGCTCGCGCTGGGCTGCATCGTCATGTTCGTCATGCACCTCTACGGGCTCGCACGATTGTGGGAACCCGGTGCCGACCCGGCGGTGGCCTGGCGGCGGCAGCGGATCTACAGTGCGGTCGGCGTGGTAGCGGCGGTGCTGACCCTGATCGCCGGGCCGGCCGCCGCTGGTGCCGAACGACTGCCCGACCCGAACCCCAACTGGGGTGGGCTCGTCGTCTGGGCCGCACAGGGCACTCCCGTGGCGGCGGCAACCCTGGTGCAGACCCGTTTGGCTCTTCGAGAACTACGCCGGGAAAACCGGAGACCGCTTGCGAAGGTAGTCGGTTCGCTCATGCTGCTGGCCTATGTGCCCACCTATGTGGCGCTGGTGCTCATGGTCGGCGAAACGGTCCTGGGGTGGGAGGTGGGGTATTCACCGGTCGGCCGGGCGGAGATCGCCTTCACCTTCGCGGCCGTCCTCGCCACCGCACTCGTCGCAGGTCCGGTGGTCGGGCATCTGCTGGAATTCGCCGGTGTGGATCGGGACGGACGGATCTGCCGTCGCCTGCGTCCGCTGTGGCGCGACGTCACCGCGGCCGTGCCGGAGATCGTGATGTTCCCCGCCGGTGACGGGCTGACCCGGCGCGACACGACCGCCCGTCTCTTACGGATGACCGTCGAGATACGTGACGCGCTACTGCATCTCGGACCGTACCTGCCTCCCACGCACACCGGGTCTCCGGCGCCTCGCCAGGACGTATCGGAGCCGCAGCTGCGGGACTACGCGCACCGCCTCGCGCAGGCGGCCGGTGCACGGCAAGCCGGAGCCACGCCATCCAACACAGGCCTTGTGCAGCAACCCTTTCCGCCCGCCCAGGATTTCGACACCGAACTGCGGCAGCTGCTGGACTTGGCGCGGGTCTGGTCGTCGGCCCGCGCCACGCCGAAGGTGTCACCGCCGGTCGGTACTGTTGGGACATGCGCACTGGGCGACTGATCGCATTGGCACTGTTCGTAATTGCGGTGTTGGTTGCAGGCTGCTCATCGGGATCGGACTCGAATCCACCCGAACCGACAACGGGCGACTGGCACGGCGCGATCGAGGTGCCGGGGCGGCCGACCCAGATCGGCGTGACGTTCACCGACAAGGGCACCGCCACCATCGACATCCCGACGCAGGGGGTCAAGGCGGTGGAGCTGAAGGATGTCACGAGCGATCGGAACGCGGTGTCCTTCGCGATCGCGGATGTCCCGGGCGACCCGAAGTTCGATGGCAAGTACGAAAAAGACGCCGATCAGATCACCGGCGATTTCCGCCAGGGCGGCGAGACGTTCCGGCTCGTGCTTGACCGCGGCAAACTGCCACCGCCGGTCCGCCCGCAGGAGCCGAAGCCGCCGTTCCCGTACCGGGCCGAAGACGTCACCTACCGCAACGGTGACCTCACGATTGCGGGCACCCTGACCAAGCCGGAGGGCACCGGACCGTTCCCCGCGGTCCTGTTGATCACCGGCAGCGGACCACAGGACCGCGACGAAGAACTGCTCGGCCACAAGCCTTTCCTGCTGATCGCGGACACGTTGACCAGGGCGGGGTACGCCGTCCTCCGGGTCGACGACCGCGGCGTCGGCGGTACCGGCGGCAAGCTGGACGACGCGAACTACACCGACCTGTCCAATGACGCCGCGGCAGGCGTCGGCTTCCTGCGCGGTCGCCCGGACATCGATCCGGCCCGCGTCGGTTTGTTCGGGCACAGCGAAGGCGGCTACCTGGCGCCGATGGTCGCCGCGCGGCCGGACAGCGGTGTCGCCTTCGTCATCCTGATGGCCGGACCTGGCGTCTCGGGCGCCGACGTGCTCGTCGAGCAAACCCGGCTGATCACCACCGCGACCGGCGCACCCGCCGACGCCGTCGACAAACAGGTCCGGGAAACCGCCGAGCTGGCGGCACTGTTGAAAGCTGGCGACCTGGCGGGGGCAAAGGACTTGGTGCGCAAGCAGAACGAGGCCAAGCCCGCCGAACAGCGTGCCCCGGAATCCGAGGTCACCGCCGGGATCACGCCGTACCTGGCCGCGCTGGTCGCCTACGACCCGGCTCCGGCGTTGTCGGCGCTGCGCGTTCCGGTGCTCGCGTTCTTCGGCGAGAAGGACCTGCAGGTGCCGCCGAGCCAGAGCGAGCCCGCGATGCGAGCCGCCCTCGCCGCCAACCCCGATGCGACCGTCCATGTGTTCCCCGGCCTCAACCACCTGATGCAACCCACCGAGACCGGGCGTCCCGACGAGTACAGCGAGATCGAGACGACCGTCTCGCCGGAGGTGCTCAACTACGTCACCGGCTGGTTGACGCAGCGGGTCCAACCGAAGTAGGCGTGGTGTGAGCCCGTGCGTTGTCGCGCGAAGGCTTACATAGAATGTCAGCCATGAGTACACCCACACTCGACTTGATGGACTACTCCGATGTCATTGCCCGGTTCGAGCCGGTGCTCGGCATGGAGGTCCACGTCGAGCTGTCCACCGCGACCAAGATGTTCTGCGGGTGCCCGACCGAATTCGGTGCGGGCCCGAACACCCAGGTGTGCCCGGTGTGCCTCGGTCTGCCCGGCTCGCTGCCGGTGGTGAACGAGAAGGCCGTCGAGTCGGCGATCCGGATCGGGCTCGCGTTGAACTGTTCGATCACCCCGTGGGGCCGGTTCGCGCGCAAGAACTACTTCTACCCGGATCAGCCGAAGAACTATCAGATCAGCCAGTACGACGAGCCGATCGCCACCGACGGCTACCTCGACGTGCTGCTCGACGACGGCAGCACCTTCCGGGTGGAGATCGAGCGCGCGCACATGGAAGAAGACACCGGCAAGTCGACCCACGTCGGCGGTGCGACCGGTCGGATCCACGGCGCCAGCCATTCGCTGCTCGACTACAACCGGGCCGGTGTGCCGCTGGTCGAGATCGTCACCAAGCCGATCACCGGCGCGGGGGAGCGGGCACCCGAGGTGGCCCGCGCGTACGTCACCGCGCTGCGTGAGGTGCTCCGGTCGCTCAACGTCTCCGACGTCAAGATGGAGCAGGGTTCGCTGCGCTGCGACGCCAACGTGTCGCTGATGCCGATCGGCGCCAAGGAATTCGGCACCCGCACCGAGACCAAGAACGTGAACTCGCTGCGCAGCGTCGAGGTCGCCGTCCGCTTCGAGATGCGCCGCCAGGCCGCCGTGCTGGCCGGTGGCGGCACCATCGTGCAGGAGACCAGGCACTTCCACGAGACCGACGGCACCACCTCGCCGGGCCGGGTCAAGGAAACCTCCGAGGACTACCGCTACTTCCCCGAGCCCGACCTGGAACCCGTTGCGCCCGAGGCGGAATGGGTCGAGCGGCTGCGCGACACGATCCCGGAGTACCCGTGGCTGCGCCGGGCCCGCATCCAGTCCGACTGGGGCCTGTCCGACGAGGTGATGCGCGACCTCGTCAACGCGGGCGCGCTCGACCTCATCATCGCCACCGTCGACGCTGGCGCACCCGCCAACGAAGCGCGCTCCTGGTGGGTCGCCTACCTGACCGAGAAGGCCAAGGAGCGCGAGGTCGCGCTGGAGGACCTGCCGATCACCCCCACCCAGGTCGCCGAGGTGATCAACCTGGTCGAGGCCAAGACGGTGAACAACAAGGTCGCCAAGCAGGTCGTCGACTTCGTGCTGGCCGGCGAGGGCGAACCCGCCCAGATCGTCGAGTCCAAGGGGCTCGGCATGGTCAGCGACGACAGCGCTCTGCAGGCCGAGGTGGAGAAGGCGCTCGCGGCGAACCCGGATATCGCCGAGAAGATCCGCTCCGGCAAGGTTCAGGCCGCGGGCAAGATCGTCGGCGACGTGATGAAAGCGACTCGCGGGCAAGCCGATGCGGCGCGTGTGCGTGAGCTCGTGCTGGCGGCCTGCAGCTGAACCACCTTCGCAACGAAACGGGCCGACTCCGTGAAGTCGGCCCGTTTACCGTTCGCCGGAGGGGTTAGTCCGGTCCGTTCCCACCGGCCTGCGGCGGCGGAATGCGTACTACCCGATCGTCGTTCGGGCCGGGCTGGCCGTCGGTCTTGTTGACGGTGCCCACCCAGATGGCGCCGTCCACACCGACGGTCGCGCCGCCGAGCTGCCCGTACTTGTCCTGCGCGATCAGCGTCGGCGCCGAGGTGACCTCGTGGGTGTTGGCGTCGGCCGCCGCGATGGCGAGCGCCTTGGCCTTGGTCAGCGCGATCGCGACGCCGTCGGTCGCGGCGGCGCAGCCCGCGACGCCGGGGCGGTCCGGCCAGGTCCACGCGGTGGTGACCGCGCCGTCGCCGCCGAGCCGCTGCAACCGGTCCTCGACGGGGGTGCGATCGGTGATCCAGACGCTGTCCTTGCTGTCCCGGCAGATATCGCCGGCGATCCCGATGCCGGACACCGCGATCTCCGCCGTGGCGCCCGGCGCGGGGGAGTTGACGCGCAGCAGCTTGCCCGCCAGCGAGGACGGCGAGTTCGCGGCGCCCGGGTTGCCCGCGTCACCGGTCAGCACCAGCATCTGGGTGGGGGTGACGAAATCGATGGCGCCGTGATTTCCGGTGGCGCCCTTGGGGATTCCGGTCAGGATGTCCTTCGGTGGGCCGCCGCCCTGGGCGATGCGGACTACCCGGTTGTCGCTGGGCGTGGTGATGTAGGCGTAGATCAGGCCGTCTTCCCGGAACGTCGGGGAGAGTACGAGGTCGCTGAGACCGCCGTCGCTGGAGCCGTCCACCTCCACCCGCGCGTACTCGCTCGGCGGCGTTTCCGGCGCGACCTTCAGGATGCGCCCGGTGCGCCGCTCGGCGACCAGTGCGCCGTCGCCGAGCGCGACCAGTCCGCCCGTGGTGTCCAGGCAGGTGGCCACGACGGCGGGGTCCGGGTCGATGCACGGCCCGCTGGGCCGCGTCGTCGACGTCTGCTCCTGTCCCGGTTTCTTCGGGTCGATGTTCGCTCCGTGCAGCGTCGGCTCCGGCGTGAACGGGCTCGACGCCGAATCATCGAACCGCGCGCAGCCGGACACCAGCACGGACCCGAGCATCACGCTCGCCGCAACGCGACCCACGACAACCAACCTCATAGCTCAGACGTTACGGAAAACCGTCCGACACCGCCGCTCCCGGGTCCGGTGCGCCCCCGAATTCTGGCCGCAGACCTGTATTTTGTCGGGAACTGACACGCCAATAGTGTTTGGTGCCCGCTGTTGGGCGGCGCAGCATAGGGTATTGGCCGTGACCGAGAAGCCGAAAGACACATCCGACCCCTCGGCGGCCCAGCGTTCCGCGCCGTCCTCGGCCGAGCAGTCGGCGGTGTCGTCCACCGGTCGAGGCGTCAGCAGTCCGTTCGATTCGCCGACCGAGCAGTTCCCCCGGTTGTCCAAGGACGTGCCGCGCACCGACGACGAGCTCGGCCTCGACCCCGATGTTCCGTCGGTCGGCGCAGGCGGCACCGCGCCGGACGCGCCGCCCGCCTATGCCTACGCCAGCATCCCGCCCGCAGCGAACGCGCCGACCGACACCGGCAGGCTGCGCCGCCGCAACGGCGAGAACCGCCGCGGCACCCTGGATTTCGGCCTGTTCCTGCTGCGCCTGATCGTCGGCGGCACCTTCATCTACCACGGCCTGCAGAAGCTGACCGGCTGGTTCCACGGCCCTGGCCTCGACGGCACCCGCGACATGATGGAGAAAGGCGGCTGGGACCACCCGACCGTGTCGGCCATCCTGGTCACCATCGGCGAAGTCGGAGGCGGTGCACTTTTGGTCCTCGGCTTCGCCACCCCGCTCGCCGCAGGCGCCGTCCTCGCTGTCATCCTCGACGCCTGGGCCTGGAAGCAAGGCATGATCCCCGGCTTCCAATACAAGGCCTCCGTCCCTACCGGCGTCGAAATGGAAAGCATCCTCGCCGGTGTATCCGCAGTCATCATCCTCACCGGCCCCGGCCGCTGGGCTCTCGACCGTAACCGCGGCTGGGCCACTCGCCCCTTCGCCGGCTCCTTCGTAGTCCTGCTGCTGGCCGTAGCCGCCGCCGCCCTCACCTACTGGTACCTGCACGGCGGCAACCCCTTGACCGGCATCGGCCCCTTCGACTAACCCAAACCCCCTGCGTCCCTCGGACTTCCGAGGGGCGCAGTCTTGTCGTGCGCTACCGAACAGGACGCGGTTGCGCCAGGTGTCGAGTGGGCGTGCCGCCATGTCCCGTGTGCCGCTGAGTGGGGTTCGAGTGGGACACGGTGGCGGCGAATGTTGAGTAGGGGTGCCGTCATGTCCCGCTCGGCGCTACCTGAGGGGTGGAATGGGACGTGGTGGCGGCGAGTGTCGTGTGGGGGCGCCGTGATGTCCCGTTCGGCGCTAGGTGTGGGTGGTTGGGCGCGTCGAACGGGACGTGGCGGCGGCTGACGACGGATAGGTGCCCTGTGAAAAGTGCGGCTTGGGTTGGCTGGTCAGCTGATTGGGCGAACCGCGACCACTACGGCACGTAGCGGACCGCACCCTTGTCGGCCGAGGTGGCGAGGGCGGCGTAGGCGCGCAGGGCGGTGGTGACGGGGCGGTCGCGGTTGACAGGTTGCCAGGGGCGTTCGGAGGCTTCCATTTTGGCGCGGCGTTCGGCGAGGACGGCGTCGTCGACGAGGACCTCGAGGGCACGGGTGCTGACGTCGATGCGGATCTGGTCGCCGTTTTCGATGAGGCCGATGGTGCCGCCGCTGGCCGCCTCGGGGGAGATGTGGCCGATGGACAGGCCCGAGGTGCCACCGGAGAAGCGGCCGTCGGTGATCAGCGCGCACTGCTTGCCCAGACCGGCGCCCTTCAGGAAGGCGGTGGGGTGCAACATTTCCTGCATGCCCGGCCCGCCCGCCGGACCCTCGTAGCGGACAACGAGCACGTCACCCGGCTTGATCTGCTTATTGAGGATGGCCGACACGGCTTCCTCCTGGGATTCCACGACGAGCGCTGGCCCCTGGAAGGTGAACAGCTCCTCGTCGATGCCCGCGGTCTTGAGCACGGCGCCGTCGGGAGCGATGTTGCCGCGCAACACGACCAGCCCGCCCTCGCGGGTGTAGGCGTGCTCGAAATCGCGAATGCAACCACCGGCGGCATCAGTGTCGAGCGAGGACCAGCGGTTCTCGGTGGAGAACGGCTCGACCGTGCGCACCCCGCCCGGCGCGGCGTGGAACAACTCGATCGCCTCCTCGGAGGCCTTGCCGGAGCGGATATCCCAGGTGTCGAGCCACTCGTCGAAGCTGCGCGTGTGCACGGTGCTCACGTCGGTCTCCAGCAGGCCTGCGCGGCGCAGCTCGCCGAGGATGGCGGGGATGCCACCGGCCCGGTGCACGTCCTCCATGTGGTAATCGGAGTTCGGCGACACCTTCGACAGGGTCGGCACCCGGCGGCTGGTCTCCTCGATGGTGTGCAGATCGAAGTCGATCTCGCCTTCCTGCGCGGCGGCGAGGGTGTGCAGAACCGTATTGGTCGACCCGCCCATTGCCACGTCGAGCGCCATCGCATTGCGGAAAGCCTTGGCGTTGGCGACATTACGGGGCAGCACCGACGCGTCGTCCTCGCGGTACCAGCGGTTGGCGATGTCGACGACCACGGTGCCCGCGCGCTCGAACAGCGCCCGGCGCGCGGCGTGGGTGGCCAGCGTGGAACCGTTGCCCGGCAACGCGAGTCCCAGCGCCTCGGTGAGACAGTTCATCGAGTTCGCGGTGAACATGCCCGAGCAGGAGCCGCACGTCGGGCAGGCGGACCGCTCGACCTCGCTCAAACCCTCTTCGGACACAGCCTGATTCGCGCTCGCCGAGATCGCGGTGATCAGGTCGGTCGGCGCCTGCGCGACACCGCCGACGACCACGGCCTTACCGGCCTCCATCGGCCCGCCGGAGACGAACACCGTCGGAATGTTCAGTCGCATAGCGGCATTCAGCATGCCGGGGGTGATCTTGTCGCAGTTGGAGATACACACCAGCGCGTCGGCGGTGTGCGCGTTCACCATGTATTCCACGGAGTCGGCGATGATCTCGCGCGACGGCAGCGAGTAGAGCATCCCGCCGTGACCCATCGCGATGCCGTCGTCGACGGCGATGGTGTGGAACTCGCGCGGCACACCACCCGCGGCGCGCACCGCGTCGGCGACGATGTCACCGACGTTCTTCAAGTGCACGTGGCCCGGCACGAACTGGGTGTACGAGTTCGAGATGGCGACGATCGGCTTGCCGAAGTCGGAGTCGGTCATGCCGGTGGCGCGCCAGAGTGCGCGGGCGCCTGCGGCATTGCGGCCGATGGTGGTGGTGCGTGAACGAAGCGGTGGCATTGATGGTCCTCGGTCTGGTCGCGGGGGGCTGGGATGCGACTGCGCAGAGTCAGCTCGGCGGCCGCTCCACGGTACTCTCGCGTGGGTATCGGCCGACCTGCCGGTCAGCGCGGCTCGTGGCCGTCGTCCCGGTCCGTTCTCGGTGTCAGTCCGTGCCGCGTGCCGATGTCGCCGCGAGTGGTTCTCGTCGACGCTGACGGTGTCACCGGAGTTGCCGGAGGCGTCGGGCCGCGCTGTGTGAGTCGGCGATCGGTCTGCCGACACATCGCCGACAACATCCTAGCGTCGGCGATTGTTCCTGCTCTTGTGTGTACGACTACTGCTTGCCGCTGTCCTTGCCACGAGTGTCATCGGCAGAGTTGCTGGACGCTTCGCCGTTGTCGCGGTCTGCCCCGGCCTCGTCCGTCGTGCCCTGGGTGCCGGGCTCCGTCACCGTCGCGTCGGCGGTGGTTGTGTGTGCGTCATCATTCTGGGGCGCTCCCGAGTCGGCGGTCGCCGCGTCGCTCGTCTTCGCCGAACCCGCACCGGCGATGGTTGCGTCCGCATCGCCCGTCTCCGTCGCGCCTACCGCCTCGGAGTCCGCTGCACTCGCGTCGCCCGATTTCGCCGCACCGGCATCGGCCGGCGGCACCGCATACGGATCCGGAATCCGCCCCTGCGACGCGATCGCCAGATCCCGCACCCGGTCGTAGCTGACCGCAGGAAGTTTCACCTCGGTCCCGTCGACCAGATCGGCCCGCACGTATCCACGCTTCGGGATACGCACCCCCTTCAACTGAGACCAGTCCAGATGCCGCGAACCGAACACGGTCCGCAAATCCAGCCCACCCTCGGAGACCGTCGTCTGCGTCCGCAGCACCCACACGGTCACCGCCACGGGAATCAGCAGCATCCACCACAGCCCGGCGGGCCAGCCGACGAACATGAAGAACACGCACATGAACAGGATGAACACACCTAGGAAGGCCAGGCGTGGGATGCGGATCACAGTGGCGGCCGAGCCGCCACCCGTGTCCGATCCCTCGGGCGCGGTGTGGGACGATTTAGCCGGTGGCACGGACTGATGCGGTGATGACACACCACCATCCTCGCATCCTGGTGAAGGACCCAAGCAGCCGCACTATCCCACATAATGGGACCTGTTTGACTCTTCGGCTCACGCACACATACCGTCATGCGCGTGAATCGAAACGAGCTTCTCGTAATCGGCCGGCGCGTCCAGCGTTGAGCCTGACTATCTGAGTCGAATACGTCAGCTCGCGTTGCGACGCGCCACCCTCGATCAGCCATGGGCTGACGGGGGCTTTTTTGTGTTCGGACGAATGTCCGGCATGGGCGAGTCGCAAGACACCGCATGTCAGACACAAATCCGGGGTCAGAACGACAAGCAGTTAGGAACGAAGACGGTGAGTGCACCTACCGCACGGCCCGGGCCATCGGCCCGCAGGCCAGCGCCTTCGGCTAATCAGCCGAGCACTGGCAGCTCGACGACGTCGGCCAACCGCCGCCAGGTCCCGCCCGAGCGGGTCACCGGCGCGCAGTCGGTCGTCCGGTCGCTCGAGGAGCTCGGCGTCGACACGGTATTCGGCATTCCCGGCGGCGCGATTCTCCCGGTCTACGACCCGCTGTTCGACTCGACCAAGGTGCGCCACGTGCTGGTCCGCCACGAGCAGGGCGCGGGGCACGCCGCGACCGGCTACGCGCAGGCCACCGGCAAGGTCGGCGTGTGCATGGCCACCTCGGGTCCCGGCGCGACCAACCTCGTCACGCCGATCGCCGACGCGCAGATGGACTCGGTGCCGATCGTCGCGATCACCGGCCAGGTCGGCCGCGGACTGATCGGCACGGACGCCTTCCAAGAGGCGGACATCTCCGGCATCACCATGCCGATCACCAAGCACAACTTCCTCATCACCGAGGGCGTCGACATCCCGCGCATCATCGCCGAGGCGTTCTACCTGGCCGCCAGCGGCCGGCCGGGCGCCGTGCTGGTCGACATCCCGAAGGACGTGCTGCAGATGCAGACGACCTTCAGCTGGCCGCCGGAGATGCGCCTGCCCGGCTACCGCCCGGTGACCAAGCCGCATGGCAAGCAGGTGCGCGAGGCCGCCCGGATGATCTTGGAAGCCAAGTCGCCCGTGCTCTACGTCGGCGGCGGCGTGATCAAGGCCGACGCCTCGCCCGAGCTGCTCGAGCTGGCCGAGATGACCGGCATCCCCGTGGTCACCACGCTGATGGCGCGCGGCGCGTTCCCCGACAGCCACCAGCTGAACATGGGCATGCCCGGCATGCACGGCACCGTCGGAGCCGTTGCGGCACTGCAGCGCTCGGATCTGCTGATCACCCTCGGCGCCCGCTTCGACGACCGGGTGACCGGCCAGCTCGACTCGTTCGCCCCCGACGCCAGGGTGATCCACGCCGACATCGACCCGGCCGAGATCGGCAAGAACCGGCACGCGGACGTCCCGATCGTGGGCGACTGCCGCGAGGTGATCATCGAGCTGATCGAGACCCTCAAGGCCGATCCCGCCGCCAAGTCCCCGCTGCTCGACCTCACCGAGTGGTGGAAGTACCTGGACGGTGTCCGCAAGAGCTACCCGCTCGGCTGGACCGCCCCCAGCGACGGCTCGCTCTCGCCCGAGTTCGTCATCGACGCGCTCGGCCGCCTGGCCGGACCCGACGCCATCTACTGTGCGGGCGTCGGCCAGCACCAGATGTGGGCCGCGCAGTTCATCAAGTACGAGAAGCCGCGGACCTGGCTGAACTCCGGCGGTCTCGGCACCATGGGCTACGCCGTCCCGGCCGCCATGGGCGCCAAGATGGGCGCGCCGGACAAAGAGGTGTGGGCGGTCGACGGTGACGGCTGCTTCCAGATGACCAACCAGGAGTTGGCCACCTGCGCCGTGGAAGGCGTGCCGATCAAGGTCGCGCTGATCAACAACGGCAACCTCGGCATGGTCCGCCAGTGGCAGACGCTGTTCTACGAGGAGCGCTACTCCAACACCGATCTCGGCACGCACACCCTGCGCATCCCCGACTTCGTCAAGCTCGCCGAGGCCCTCGGCTGCCACGGCATCCGGGTCGAGCGCGAGGAAGACGTGGAGGCCGCGATCCGCGAGGCGCAGGCCATCAACGACCGGCCGGTGGTGATCGACTTCATCGTCGGCAAGGACGCCCAGGTGTGGCCGATGGTCGCCGCGGGCACCAGCAACGACGAGATCATGGCCGCCCACGGCATCCGCCCGCTGTTCGACGACGACGAGCAGGCCGCCGAGCCCGCCGTCATCCACGAAGCGATGTCTCATGAGAAGAACAAGGTGACGGAATGAGTACTACGCACACGCTCAGCGTGCTTGTCGAGGACAAGCCTGGCGTGCTGGCGCGGGTCGCGGCGCTGTTCTCCCGCCGCGGCTTCAATATCGAGTCGCTCGCGGTCGGCGGCACCGAGATTCCCGAGATCTCCCGGATGACCATCGTCGTCACCGTCGAGGATCTGCCGCTCGAGCAGGTCACCAAGCAGCTCAACAAGCTGGTGAACGTCATCAAGATCGTGGAGCAGGATTCCGACACCTCGGTGGCCCGCGAACTGATCCTGGTGAAGGTCCGCGCCGACGCCAGCGTGCGGACCCAGGTGATCGAGGCGGTTACGCTCTTCCGTGCGAAAGTGATCGACGTCTCGCCGGACGCGCTCACCGTCGAGGCGACCGGAACCCGGTCCAAGCTCGACGCGTTGCTGCGCATGCTGGAGCCGTACGGAATCCGGGAGATCGTGCAGTCCGGTGTGGTGGCCGTCGGTCGCGGACCGAAGTCGATCACGGCAACGCGGTAGCGCCGGCCAGGGCCGACCGCAGCAGAACAGTTGAATAGCGTGCGCCCGCAACCGATGTGGGCGCGACGCGAGGATCGCGCCGCATCGTTTTGGTGAAAACCGGGGCAGGACGCGACTTTCAGACCTACACAGAAGAATCCAGAAGGGAACCAACCAAGTGGCAGTCGAGATGTTCTACGACGACGACGCCGACCTGTCGATCATCCAGGGCCGCAAGGTCGCTGTCATCGGCTACGGCAGCCAGGGCCACGCGCACTCGCTGAGCCTGCGCGACTCCGGCGTCGAGGTCAGGGTCGGCCTCGCGGAGGGTTCGAAGTCGCGGCCGAAGGCCGAAGAGGCGGGCCTGACCGTCGGCACCCCGGCCGAGGTTTCGGCCTGGGCCGACGTGATCATGGTGCTGGCCCCCGACACCGCGCAGGCGTCGATCTTCACCAACGACATCGAGCCCAACCTGAAGGACGGCGACGCGCTGTTCTTCGGCCACGGCCTCAACATCCACTTCGGCCTGATCAAGGCGCCGGAGTTCATCACCGTCGCGATGGTCGCCCCGAAGGGCCCCGGCCACCTGGTGCGCCGTCAGTTCGTCGACGGCAAGGGCGTGCCCGCCCTGATCGCCGTCGACCAGGACCCGAAGGGTGAGGGCCAGGCGCTCGCCCTGTCCTACGCGAAGGCGATCGGTGGTGCCCGCGCCGGCGTCATCAAGACCACCTTCAAGGAAGAGACCGAGACCGACCTGTTCGGCGAGCAGGCCGTGCTCTGCGGCGGTACCGAAGAGCTGGTCAAGACCGGCTTCGAGGTCATGGTCGAGGCGGGCTACGCGCCCGAGATGGCGTACTTCGAGGTGCTGCACGAGCTCAAGCTCATCGTCGACCTGATGTACGAGGGTGGCATCGCCCGGATGAACTACTCGGTCTCCGACACCGCCGAATTCGGTGGCTACCTGTCGGGCCCGCGGGTCATCGACGCCGACACCAAGAAGCGCATGCAGGACATCCTCAAGGACATCCAGGACGGCAGCTTCGTCAAGCGACTCGTCGCCAACGTCGAGGGTGGCAACAAGGAGCTCGAGGGTCTGCGCAAGGCCAACGCCGAGCACCCGATCGAGGTCACCGGCGCCAAGCTGCGCGGGCTGATGAGCTGGGTCGACCGGCCGATCACCGAAACCGCCTGAGTTTCAACCGACAGCGGTCCGGCACCCGTTGGTGCCGGACCGCTGTCGTCGGTAGGTGCCGCAGGCTCGGCGTTGCGATCGTCCACGCGGTCCGAGTTGCAGTTCGCATGGCCACCGCGTCAACCTTCTGATGTCACGCATACGAAATCGCATGCGGTTGCCGGCGCGGGAGGTCAGGAAGTGTGCGGCTGCCGGTGGGTAGGGAACGGCCCGGCACCACAGCGATGCCGGGCGCGCTGCGTTAGCTGCTGCCGAAGAGTCCGTGCGGCCGGTTCTGCCGGAACTGCCAGAACGGATCGTCGTGGTGGCCGCGGTCGAACGGGCCGTTGTTGCAGCTCCAGTTCTTGAACGGGCCGAAGTCGCAGTTGCGATCGTGGTGTGGATGCCGGACGTCGGTGACGCCGGGCACGCCGACGCTCGGGCCTGCCGATGCGGGAATGGCCAAGGCGGTCAACGGAACCGCGACGATCGCACCGGCGACAGCCACTCGGGCCAGCATGCGGCGCGAAGTCGTGGACTTGGTTGTGGAGAACAACGTGGATCCTTTCACTCTGCGGTGAACTGCTCGTTCACCATCCCCCGCTGTGGTCTGCCCACGCGGCGTAGCGCACCTCGTCGGCAGGTCGGGATCGACTGTGTCGCCGCTGCTTTGCGGGCACCCGCCCGGCGCAGCACCGACTGCACGGTCTCACTCTTACGCATTTCGCCCGAAAGGTCACGGGTGTTGGCAGGTCTGCCGAAGATTTCCACCCTTGGTACTAGGGGTTAACCCCCACTGACACAACGGCGCCCGAGTGCTGGTGGCAGCAGTTTCGACAGATGCTAAACGTCGCCTATGGCTTTATCGCGGCGGCGTTTTCCGAGGTATTCCGCGGTGAGCGGCGCGCCGATGCCGTGCAGGACGACGCTGCCGACGACGACCACCAGGGTCACGCCGATCACAAGGTACGCATCGTCGTCCTTGTGCAGTCCGTTGAAGGCGAGCAGCGCGAACACGATCGACGCCACGCCTCGCGGCCCGAGCAGACCAAGCATGAGCCGTTCGCGCTGCGTGAAAGGCGAGCCCAGCAACGAGATCGCTACCGGAACGCACCGCACCACCGTCAACGCGAGCAGACCGTAGACGAACACTTGCCAACTGAGCCAGCCGAAGCTGGCCGCCGCGACATTGCCGACCACGAACCACATCGCCAGACCACAGAATTCGGCGACGTCCTCGGTCGATTGCAGCGGCTCACCAGGCAATTCGCGCCGGGTGGTGCTGTAGGCGATGCCCGCGAGGAACGCCGCAACGAATCCGTTGCCGTCCACCCACACCGCGACGCTGTAGGTGAGCACGGGGATCGCGATCGTGCCGATGCGCACCGCCCGCGCGTCGGTCCACCGTTTACGGATGGCGAACGACATGCAGTACCCGGCCAACGCGCCCACCGCCAGGCCGATCACTATCGATTTCAGCACCGCGGGCACCGCCTGCCCGAGCGCGTGCACCGCCTGATCCGACTCGGCGCTTGCCTCCGCCGCCGCCAGCGCGAACAGGAAGATCGGCGCGACGAGCCCGTCGTTGAACCCGCTCTCCACATTGAGCGCATGCCGAACCCGTTCCGGCACACGCAGATCCCGCACGATCGCCTGGGCGGGCACCAGATCGATGGGTATCACGATGCATGCGATCAACAGCAGCACCGCCCACGAAACGCCCGGCAGCAGCGCGAATCCCAGCAGATAGGCGGCGGCGAGGCTCAGCGGGAAGGCGATGAACAGCAGCCGGAAGATGCCCGTGTGCCGACGACCGGACAGCCCGTCGCGCACCTCGGTCGCGTCGGTGAAAAGGAACAGCGCCAAGATGAATTCGACGATCCGCTGCGCCGCGTCGGTGTTGACCGCGTTGGCCAGCCAATGGTCGCTGCCCCAGCTGACCAGCGCGCCCACCACGACCATGGCCAGCGGGGCGGTCACCTTCCAGCGCGCCATCGATCGCGACAGGCACGACCACACCAGGATGACTGTCATCGTCGCGGCGATCGCAGTGAACATGAGTCTCCCGATTCGGACAGCCCTGGTGGCCCTCGAACTCCATGTATTGCTGTCCGGCATGCTGACAGCAAACGGAGAGCTTACTCGGGGCGACGCGTCGTGGGCGGTTCAGCTCAGGAGTTCATGATCAACGCGACAAGGGCCGCCTTGTCGCGTTGCCGCTAGCGATGGTGCGGGTGTCACCATGAGGTTGGCGGAGTCTCGGCGGTACCCGGAGGTATGGGGTGTCGGCGCGAGGTCAGGGGAGTCCCGCCGTTATCCGGTGGTGTGGATGCCACGACGAGGCTGGCGGAGCCTCGTTGCTACCCGATGGTGTGGGTGCCGCCGCGAGGTTGGCCGAGTCTTGCCGCTACCCGATGGTGTGGGTGCCGCCGCGAGGTTGGCCGAGTCTTGCCGCTACCCGACGGTGCGGGTGCGCCACTAGGTTGGCCGAGTCTTGCTGCGACTCGGCGATGTGGGTGCGGCCAACAGGATTGGTCGAACCTTGCTGCTACTTGGCGGTGCGGGTGCCGCCTTCCGTACGGGGGGAGCCTCGCTGCTTCGCGGGCCACCATCAGGGTTGGCCGAGCTCGGCCGCTACTCGACGGTGCGGGTGCTGCCGTCAGGGTTTGCCGGGTCGATGTGCCAGCTTTTGATGCGGCGCGGGTGGATCCGGATGACATCGTTGGAGAACCACTCGGCCACCGGTGGAGAGTCCAACGTAAGCGTCTCCACCACGCCGCGGATCTCGACGCCGCGGCCCCAGCCTGGTTTGACCGCCCCGGGTTCGTCCGGCGTCATGTCGTCGATCAGCAGGCTCACCTTCGGGTTCTTCAAGATGTTCCGATAGCGCTGTGTCGCCGCGTGATTCGGCCCGCTGATATCGATCGTGTCGTCCGGGTTGAGGCGAAAAGCCAGCGGGACGAGTTGCGGTGCACCGCTGGGGGATACGGTGGCAAGCCGGGCGAGCCCCTGGCCGTTGAGGTAAGCGCGTTCGACGTCGGTGAAGATCATGAGCAGACCATAAAACCTCGAGTGCGGTGCAGTTCAAGTCGCGCCGGCGGGTCGCGAGACGAGGGCCTGGTAGCCGGGCGATCTACACTGTCTACTGATGAGTAAGTTCTTCGGCTCCGTCGACGAAGTCACGCAGCGGCTCACCGAGGCCGGGTACCTCCCGTCCCTCGATATCGCCACCGCCGTCTTCCTCGCCGGGCACCTCGGCAAGCCCCTCCTGATCGAGGGGCCGGCCGGCGTCGGCAAAACCGAGCTCGCCAAAGCCGTCGCCACCGCGACCACCGCCGACCTGGTCCGGCTGCAGTGCTACGAAGGCATCGACGAGGCCCGCGCCCTCTACGAGTGGAACCACGCCAAACAACTGCTCCGCATCACCTCCGAGCGCGAAGGCTGGGACAGCACCCGCGACCACGTCTTCACCGAGGAGTTCCTCCTCGCCCGCCCCCTCCTGGCCGCCATCCGCAACCCCAACCCCACCGTGCTGCTCATCGACGAACTCGACAAGGCCGACGTGGAGCTGGAAGGTCTACTGCTCGAGGTGCTCGGCGACTACCAGGTCAGCATCCCCGAACTCGGCACCATCACCGCCGCCCGCGAACCGTTCGTCCTCGTCACCTCCAACGCCAGCCGCGACCTCTCCGACGCCCTGAAGCGCCGCTGCCTCTACCTCCACATCGACTACCCCACAGCCGAATTGGAGCGTGCCATCGTGCGCATGAGGGTCCCGGAGCTGGACGAGGCGTTGGGCGAACCCGTGGTCCGCGTGGTGGGCGCGTTACGCGAACTGTCCCTTCGTAAGCCACCGTCCATCGCCGAAACCGTCGACTGGGCAAGAACTCTCGTTGCGCTGGGCACTCGCTCCCTGACCGGCGGTGTTGTCCGCTCCACTCTCGGCGTACTGCTGAAATATCAAGCGGACCATCGCATTGCGGCTGAGCGTCTGTCTTTGGATGCCGACGAAGGGCCAGCGAAGTGAACGGCCGGCGTGTCCCGCGGCCCGCCCTCCGCCTCGTGGATCTGCATGGTTATGCGCACATCCGTCGCTCTACCGGGGCATCAGTGAATCACCGGGTTCGGCTTGGATCCCTGGCGTCGGGTTGTGGGCGTCGCCCTTGTCGGGGAGGCGCCTGTCTGCCGCCTCAGCGTTCCATGCTGACTTCTGCGGCACGGGAAGAAGCACCGGCGTGCCACCCACGCGTCGTGGCTCAACTGCTTCGCCACAACTTTCGACACGATCAGCGACCACCTCGTGTTCTCCGTTCAGCACGCCATGGCCCGGGACGGGACAGCGGCATGACGCCGACGCTTAGCAGCTCGACGCCGCCACCGCATCCATCCGACACGATCGCCGACCGCCGCGTGCTGTCCGCTCCGAATACCTCGGCCAGGCAGGGGACAGCGGCATGACGTCGATGCGCTGTGACCCGACTGCTCCGCAAGAGCTTTTCGCCATGGTCACCGAGGACCTCTTGCTATCCGAGCCGAACACCCTGCCCCCAAAGGAGACTGCGGCATGACACCTGCGCGCCGCTCCTCTGTTGCCCACCAGCCCCCTGACACGATCACCGACCGCCTCGTCGAATTCGTCGGCCTACTCCGCGACCACGGAATCACCGCAGGCCCCAGCGAAACCATCGACGCCGCCGAAACAATGCTCGCCCTCGGTCTATCCGACCGAAATCGCCTACGCTCCGGGCTGGCCGCATGCCTCCTGCGCCGCAACGGCCAACGCGCCGTCTTCGACCAACTCTTCGATCTCTACTTCTTGACCACCGAACAGCCACAACAAGCACCCCCCGCGACACCGGAATCCATTGAGTCGCTTCGCGATCGCCTGACCACCGCCCTCACCGAGGACGACCCAGCCGCCGCAGCCGACCTGGCCCGCCAAGCCCTCACCCAACTCGGCGCCTACGGCGGAGCAGGCACCGGCCAAACCTCACCCCCCGTCACCACCGCCTCCGGCGCTGGCTGGTCCTCTTACTTGACCATGAGATCCCTACGCACAGAAGACCTCATCGACCGCATCACCGCAGCCACAACCAGCACATCCCCTCTCGACAATGCGGTCCGCACCATCGAAGCCAACCGCCGCCTCACCCAATTCCGCACCGCCGTCCAAACCGAAGCCCGCCTACGCTCCGCCCAACTCCGCGGCACCGAATACATCGCCCGCCGCGGCGTCGAATCCAGCCCCGACCAGATCGACTTCCTAGGCGCCCGCGAACAAGACCTAGCCGAAATGCGCCGCCTGGTAAACCCTCTCGCCCGCAAACTAGCCACCCGCCTATCCGCCCGCCGCCGCAAATCCATCCGCGGCCACATCGACATGCGCCGCACCCTCCGCCGCTCCATGTCCACCGGCGGCGTCCCCATCACCCCCGTCCTCCGCTCCCGCAAACACGCCCGCCCCGACCTGGTAGTCCTAGCCGACCTCTCCGGCTCGGTAACCGGCTTCGCCGAATTCACCCTCCAACTCATCCAGGCTCTCCAAGACCAATTCACCAAGGTCCGCAGCTTCGGCTTCATAGACACCTGCGACGAAATCACCGACTTCTTCACCCCAGGTGAACTCCCAACCCCCGGCCTAGCCGCCCACATAATCCGCAACTCCGACGTCGCCCGCTACGGCAGCTCCAACTACGGCGAAGCCCTACAAGGCTTCCTCGACAACTACCTCGACGCCCTAGGCCCCCGAACCTCCCTCCTCATCCTCGGCGACGCCCGCACCAACCGCACCGCCCCGAATCTCGATGCGCTGCAGGCAATGTGCGACAAAGCCAAACACGCCTACTGGCTCAACCCAGAACCCTCCCGCTCCTGGTCCACCGGCGACTCCGCCGCCAACGTCTACGCCGAACACGTCACCATGCACGAGTGCCGCAACGTCAAGCAGTTAGCGGAGGTTGTGGCGCGCCTGCTACCGGCGTAAGCGCTGCACCTGGATCCGAGCAGTCGTGTCTACCTCAGATTGTCGGAGGCCGGCGCTAGTCTGGGCCGCATTGGAACGTTCCGATGGAGGTCGCGACGTCCACTATCAAGCGTGGGGCAGCAGGGAGTCTTGAATGGCACGGATTCGCGAGATCGTACAGGGGTCGCAGAACATCAGACCGCACAAACCTGAGGACGAGGTCAGCTGTCGATACCAGGTGATCCCGGACACTGATGGGCGTCCGTTGGTGCACCTGTCGACTTTCGGTTCGAACAAGCGGGAATCAGATCCGAAGAGCAGCCAGTCGCTACAGCTCACTCTCGAAAACGCCGCTGAGCTGATGGACGTGTTCAGAGATGCGTTCGGTATAACCTGGGGCCGTAAACGGACGCAGCCGTCCATCGACGAGGTCGAACCCGAGTTCCCTGCTGCGACAGAAGAACTCGCGAAACGCCTTTTCATGTCGAAGACGTGGCTCCAGCAATGCATCGACCTGCTCGAGGATCGACCGCAGCTGATCTTCTACGGCCCGCCGGGAACCGGGAAGACCTACCTGGCGAAGGCGCTCGCCGAACACCTGTCCAGCGCGGAGAACGTCAAGGTCGTCCAGTTCCATCCGTCGTACTCCTACGAAGACTTCTTCGAAGGGTTCCGACCAGGGCGATCGAGCAACGGCCAGGTGTCGTATCGCCTTCATCAGGGGCCACTACGGTTGCTTGCCGAGGACGCTCGGCAGAACCCCGGTGTGTTGTACACGCTGATCATCGACGAGATCAATCGAGGCAACCTGTCGAAGATCTTCGGCGAGCTGTACTACCTGTTGGAGTACCGCGATGAAAGTATCAACCTGCTGTACTCGGAAAAGGTAGAGACGTTCTACCTGCCGAAGAATGTCGTGATCATAGGAACGATGAACACGGTCGATCGCTCGATCGCGTCGATGGATTCCGCTATGCGACGGCGGTTTTCGTTCGTGCACCTGCATCCGTCGGAAGAGCCGACCAACGGAATCCTGCGTCGGTGGTTGGCGGATCGGGGCTATCCGTCCGAGGCCGCTGAGCTCCTGGACGAGCTGAACAGGCTGATCGAAGACAGGGACTTCAAGATCGGCCCGTCGTACTTCATGCGGCCCGCGGCGACCACACCGAAGGGCATAGATATCGCCTGGCACACGTCAGTGATGCCGCTGCTCGAGGAGTTCCATTACCGAGATCCCGGTGTCGACGTGCACGAGCGGTACTCCTTGCAAAGGATCCGAGAACTGGTGAGCAGCCGAAATAGTGGCCAGGGCGCATAATCGTGCGGCCACCGATTGATCTGATCGAGTTCGGCTCGTCAGAGAAGGTCGCTCTGTCGGCGAGCGAATACGAGGCACTGTCCCAGCTCGGGATCGCTAAGGTGACTCGAACCCCGTCAGGGAAGTACTCCATCAAGCCGGGTAGCAAGGTGGGGTCGGTGACGTATCGCGATATCCAGATCAACGTGCGCCCGAAAATCACCGAGTTGAACAGGCTCCTCTTCTTCGTCGGATACTGTTCGAATCCCGCGATCTGGCGCGAGGAGTTCGTGCACCTGGACCAGGCTCCCGGGTTGTATCCGGCGGTCGCTGAATCGTTCTCGCGGCTCGCCTCCCGCGCCATCGAGGGTGGGCTGCTCCAGGGCTACCACACCAGGTCGGATTCGCTGGCTGTCGTTCGCGGCCGGGTCCAGTTCCGAGAGCAGATCATGCGCAACTATGGGCTGCCGCTGCCGATTGCCGTCGAGTACGACGATTTCACCACGGACATCCTCGAGAATCAGGTCATCCTGCTGGCGACGTTGCGGTTGCTGAGCATCCCGGACATCGGTGTCGGGGCACGCCAGCAATTGGGCCGCCTCCGTTGGCTGCTCGACGAGATCACGATGCTGCCCAACCGGGGCCGAGCACCGAAGTGCCACCTCGATCGGATCAACGCCCGCTACCACGACCTACTCAGACTGTCCGAAGTCATTCTCGACAACAGTTCCTTCGATCAACAGAACGGATCTCTCGCGGTATCCGGCTTCATGTTCGACATGTGGCGCATCTACGAGGATTTCGTCACCGGCGCGGTCGGCATGGCCATGCGCCAGTTCGGCGGGCACCCGAAGGTCCAGTTCGGCCGCCATCTGGACAAAGCATCCCGGATCAAGTTCATCCCCGACCTCGTCTGGTGCGACGACAACGATATCCCGGTCGCGGTGGTCGACGCCAAGTACAAGGCGGAAAGACCCAAAGGCTTCCCCGAAGCCGACCTCTATCAAATGCTCGCCTACTGCGCTGTCCTGGACTTACCGGAAGGACACCTGATCTACGCCAAGGGCAACGAGCCGGCAACAGTCCACGAGATCAGAAGCTGCGGCATCACCATCCACTGCCACGCCCTCGATCTGTCCAAGCCGCCGAACCAGCTATTGGCGGAGATAGATTCATTGGCCGGAGCCATCCTGCACCGGTGAGTGGGCGGTAGTCCCAAGGAGTACGGGAGTGTCCCGGCCTGCACGGACAGTTTCGAAGATAAAATGCCTCGTATCAGGCTTCCGTACGGAAAACTGTCCGCCTAGACCGTCACGCGTTGCGCCGTCGCCCCCGAACTACCGAAACCACTTCGTCCGCGCATCGATCGATCGCGGTGTAAACGTCTGCTGCGGCGTAGCGGAGTACCAGCCACCCCTGCAGTTGCAGCCAGTTCTGCCGCCGCCTGTCACGGCGGAATACCTCTGGCTCGCTGTGGAATTCGCGACCGTCGACTTCGACGACGGTGTGTGACCGCTCATCGACGAAGTCGCATATGTATGGTCCGACCCGGTGGTTGGCCAGCATATGCAGACGACGTTTGGCGAGTGCCCGCGCGAACAGTCGCTCCGGTTCCGACGCGGCGTACAGCGCCGCTTCACGGAGTTGCTTGCGCATCGCGGGCGAGCCTCGTTTGCCTGATCGGCTCGGGTGGACGAGTTCGGATGCCGCGACAGAGCGGTCGACGTGGCTGTCGACCAGACGGGCGGCATCTTCCTCCGGCATGACCGAAATGCAGTCGATCAGGGTTTGTGCGGCGTTCACGGTCGGCATACCCCAGCTGTCCTCCACTGCATCGGTGGGTAGGTCTCGGCGATACAGAGTCAGCCAGTCTGGGCTTCGACGGTGCATTCTTGTCGGGACGGTTGCCTCGAAGACGGTCGGCTCCGGCAGCATATTGTGCAGCCATCCAGCCGTTCGATGACTCAACGCGGCTGTCGGGATCCATGTCACGATCGCCGCACATCGTGCCAAACCGGTCGGGGCGCCCAGCAAGTATGTGCGCGGCAGGAGACGGACGTATGTGCCTCGGCGACAGCGGTCGTCGATTGTCGTTGCGGGCACGCCATCGGCGATGAGCTGTGCGCGAGAGCAGACACCATAGAGGTCCATGCGCCGAGACTGCGCCGACGACGCAGTCCGACAGAACGATGGTGCTGGCCAAACAGTCGAGCTGTGGATGGGGCAGCGTTGTGAGTAACTGGCCTCAGTGGATCGGTGGGATCGCAATGTCCGGATGTGTCGGAGGCCGACGCTAACCTGACCCACATGGTGCGCGATCCTGACTGGGCGCAGGAGGAGTTGATCCTCGCCTGCGATCTGATGATGGCGGACAACTGGCAGCAGATTCGGGAGAACGATCCGCGTGCTGCTGAGTTGTCTGAGCTGCTCCGTGCTTTGCCGATCCATCCGGCTGAGCGGAGGACTGAGAAGTTCAGAAGCGCAGGTAGCGTTTCGCGAAAGACTGCGGATGTGAAAACGAGCCTTCCGTGGCATCAGGGCGCGAAGACGCGAGGGTCCAAGCTCGACCGCAAAGTCCTGGATGATTTTCTGGACTCGCCGGACGAGATGCGTGCGACGGCGAAGGCTATTCGCCAGGCCGCAGCGGCGGGTGAGTTGGTGGAGCGGGCCGAGTGGGACGGGGTGGACGTTTCGTTTCCGGAGGATGTCGAGGTCCGGGAGGGGCGGCTGTTGGCGGCCCGATACTTCCGCAGAGAGCGGGACCCTCGGCTGCGGAAGAGGAAGATCAAGGCGTTCCTGGAGTCGGAAGAACGGGTCCACTGTGAGGTGTGTGGGTTCGACTTCATGGCAACGTATGGGGAACGCGGGCAGGGTTACATAGAGGTTCACCATGTGATTCCGCTGCATGTTTCCGGCGAGACCAAGACAAAGTTGTCTGACCTGGTCCTCCTGTGTTCCAACTGTCACAGGATGATTCACTCCGGACGACGGTGGCTGCATCCCGACGAGCTGCGAGCGCTGCTACGTAGGCCAAGCAGCACTGCTTGAGCGTTCCTGTCATCGCAGATCTGGACTCCAACGGCCCGTGCTCACGCAGGCGCGGGCGGGGTTGTTCGGCGTTCGATGGCTGCGCAGTGGAAGCGACCTGCTGGGGTTCCCGAGTCGGCAGCGCCGCTCTCGGCTTCGAGGGCCGACCGCTTGGTGTTGCGGCCGGCGACAGAAGCGAGGACTAGCGGCGGACTTCGGTGACCTGGACTGGTCGACCTTCGCGGCGGGAGAGTTCGCAGGCCTCGGCTACATAGAAAGCTTCGAGAGCATCCGCTGGGCTGCAGGGATTTTCGAGGTTTCCGTTGACTACGGACACGAAGGCGACCAGTTCGTCGGTGTATGCCCGACGGAAGCGGTCCATGAAACCTGGGTACGCGGGGAAGGTGGAGGGGATGTAGTCGGGTTCAACGGAGGTTAAGGGGGCGCGGTCGTCCAGGCCGACGATGGCGTTGCCTTTGGAGCCGAGGGCTTCGAGTCGGACGTCGTAACCTGCGCCGTTGTAGCGGGTCAAGGAGACGGTGGCGAGGGTGTCGTCGTCCAGGCGGAGTAGGACTGCGGCGGTGTCGACGTCGTTTGCGTCGGTGAAGAAGGGTTCGCCGCGGTTGGATCCGGTGGCGTACACCGAGACGATTTCGCGGCCGGTTACCCAGCGGATGATGTCGAAGTCGTGGACTCCGCAGTCGCGGAAGATGCCACCGGAGCGAGGGATGTAGTCGGCGGGCGGGGGTGTGGGGTCGAGGGTGGTGGCTCGGAGGGTGTGCAGCCAGCCGAGGGAGCCGGAGGTGATGGCTTGGCGGGCGGCTTGGTAGCCGGCGTCGAAGCGGCGTTGGAAGCCGATTTGGACTGGGACGGGGGAATTTTGGATGTGGTTGAGGACGGTGAGGGTGCCTTCGAGGTCGGCGGCTACCGGCTTTTCGCAGAAGACGGGGAGGCCTGCGTCGACGGCGCGGCAGATGAGTTCGGGGTGGGAGTCGGTGGCGGTGGCGATGATGAGGCCGTCCAGGTCGGCGTCGAAGAGGGTGTCGAGGTCGGGGGTGAATTCGAGGCCGAGTTTGGTGGCGGTGGTGCGGGCTCGGTCGGGGTCGGCGTCGGCGACGAGGACGTTGGCTACGTTGGGGAGGTTTTTGAGGGTTTCGGCGTGGGAGGTGCCGATGCGGCCGGTGCCTGCGAGGCCGAGGGTGACGGCTTTGTGGGATGTCATCGACTTTCCTCCTGGTGAAATCTCGACGTGCGGTGGGGAACTGCCCGGGGCAGTGTGAGTTTCAGTGGGTGGGGGTGCTCGTGGTCGCGCGGACGACGAGGGACGGTTGGAGGCGGCGACGGACCGGGGCGGTGCGGTCGGCGCGCAGGCGTTCGACTAAAGCTTCGACGGCCAGTCGGCCCATTTGGACGCGCGGCTGGTCGATGGTGGTGAGGGAGACGTGACGGAGTGCGGCCAGGGAGGTGTTGTCGTAGCCGACTATGGAGACGTCGTCGGGGACGCGTAGGCCGGCTTCTTCCAGTGCGGACATGGCGCCGACGGCGTTGAAGTCGTTGCCGCAGACCAGGGCGGTGGGGAAGTTGTCGCGGGTGAAGAGGTTGAGGAGTTTCTGGACGGCGGCCAGGCCCGCGGAGTCGGTGTGTTCGCTCGGGATGACCATCGGTTCGAGGCCGTGCCGTTCCATCGCGGCGCGATAGCCCCTGCGGCGGGGGGCCGCGGTGAACGCGGTGCCGCCGTCCAGGTGCACGATGCGCCGATGGCCAAGGGAGGCAAGGTGATCGACGGCGAGCGCGGCACCTGTTTCGCCATCGTCGTTGATGGTGTCGACGTCGGTGATCGCGGTGGTGCGCGACACCAGCACCAGCGGAGCCTGTTGTGCCGCATCGCGAATGGCGGCGGCGGGCAGGATGGGGGAGAGCAGGATGATGCCGCCGGGGCGAAAGGCGAGCAGGCTTTCCAAGGCGGTGCGTTCGCGAGCGGCGCTGCGGCGGCCGGTGTTGAGGATCAGCTCCAGGCCGGATTCCTGTGCGGCGGTGTCCATTCCCTCGACGACGTCGGCGAAGAAGGCGTTGCGCAGGTCGGAGACCATGACACCGACGATGTTCGAGGTTCGGCTGGCCAGCGAGCGGGCCATGATGTGCGGCTGGTAGCCGAGGTCTTTCGCGGCCGCCAGCACGGCGCGGCGCCGATGATCGCTGACCTTCGGTGAGTTGCGCATGACGAGCGAGACCAGGGCGCGGGAGACGCCGGCGCGTTCGGCGACGTCTTCCATGGTGGGTCGCGCCATGTCGCCTCCGTTCCGCGTTCGATGAGCCGTGCCGTGTCGGACGTTACAAGGTCGGCGCGCGCTAATCAATAGAGCGCTCTAATCCGACATTCTTCGTTGTCGAGTTTCCTGACGTATCTGCTGGAAGCGCGGATATTACCTGGTAGTAGCGATATTCTGGACAACGCGGAACCTCTTGACACGCTATGACCCACGTTACATAGTTGGAGCGCTCCAATCGCTTGGAGCGCTCCAACTCGACATCGAAGGTCGGAGAAGTCCTGATGACCGAACCGCTCTACCCGCTGCGCATCGCGGCCGCCCCCATCTCCTGGGGAGTGTGCGAAGTTCCCGGCTGGGGTCATGTGCTCGACGCGCGCACCGTGCTCTCGGAGATGGCCGCACTCGGCTTGTCCGCGACGGAACTGGGCCCGCCCGGCTATCTGCCACGCGACCCGGACGAGTTACGTTCGCTGCTCGCGACATTCGGCATGACAGCGGTGGGTGGGTTCCTGGCGCAGGTGCTGCACGCGGAGCCGGAGCAGGCGATCGCGGCGGCGAAGGAGACCGCCGCGTTGTTCGCGGCGGCCGGCGCCGACGTGCTGGTGCTCGCCGCCGCGACCGGCCTCGGTGGTTACGACGCGCGCCCGCCGCTCAGCGCGGACGAGTGGCGCACGCTCATCGACACGTGCGCCGCGGTCCGCGACGTCGCCGCCGAATGCGGGCTGCGCACGGTGCTGCATCCGCACGTCGGCACGCAGGTGGAGACCGAGCCCGAAGTCGAACGCTTCCTTGCCGACTCCGATCTCGACCTCTGCCTCGACACCGGCCACCTGCTGATCGGCGGCACCGACCCGGTGCTGCTCGCACAGCGACACGCCGATCGCATCGGGCACATTCACCTTAAGGACGTGCGCAAGAAGGTCGCCGACGAAGTGCGTGGCGGCACAGTCGAATACAGCGAGGCGGTACGGCGCGGCCTGTATGCCCCGCTGGGCGAAGGCGATGTCGACATCGCCGCCCTGGTCGGCAGCATGCACGCCGCCGGATACCGGGGCTGGTATGTGCTGGAGCAGGACACCGCCCTGCAACCGACCGACTCGGCGGAGCTGCCGAGCCGAGATACCGAACGCAGCCTGCGGCACCTCGCGGGCCTCGTGGCCGCACGAATCTAGTGGGGAAGTGATGACAACGATGTCTCTACGACTCGGCCGAGGATGGCAGCGATCGCGTCGCTTGCTGCCATGGCTCGCGGCCGCCACGGTGCTGGCCGCCTGTAGCGGACCGGGCGCCGACGTGCCTGCCCCGACCAACTCGCCGGTGGCCGCGGGAAAACTGAACTCCGTCGCGGTGGTCACGCACGGCAGCCCCGGCGATGCCTTCTGGAACGTCGTCAAGAACGGCGCGGAGGCGGCGGCCAAGGATCTCGGCGTCCGGGTCGAGTACAACTCGGCCGGTGACCCCGGCCAGCAGGCCAAGCTCATCGACAACGCGGTGGCACAGGGCGTGGACGGGCTCGTCGTCTCGATGGCCAACCCGGACGCGTTGCGCCCCTCGATCGAGAAGGCCGTCACCGCCGGCATTCCGGTGGTCACCATCAACTCCGGCGAGAACGAGAGCGTCAAGTACGGTGCCATCGGCCATGTGGGACAGAGTGAGTCGCTGGCGGGGCAGGCGGCAGGCAAGCGACTGGCCGATGCCAAGAAGACCAAGTTGCTCTGCGTCATCCACGAGGCGGGCAATATCGGCGCTACCCAGCGGTGCGACGGCGCGACCAAAGCGTTCGGCAACGGCACGACGCTGCAGGTCGACATCAACAACCCGACCGACGCGCAGTCTCGTATCAAGGGCGCGCTGGAGGCCGACAAGACCATCGACGCGGTGCTGACGCTGAATTCGCAGGTCGCCGCGCGTGCGGTGGACGGGGTGAAGGAATCGCAGTCCGGCGCGACGGTCGCGACGTTCGACCTCAATACCGATGTGGTCGAAGCCATCCGGGCGGGCAAGCTGCTGTTCGCCGTCGACCAGCAGCAGTACGAGCAGGGCTACCTGCCGGTGGTGCTGCTGCAGGCCTATCGGACGAACCTGAACACCGTCGGTGGTGGCGCACCGGTGCAGACGGGTCCGGCCTTCGTCGACAAGGACAACGTCGATGCCGTCGCCGCGCTCGTGGCGCAGGGCACCCGCTGAGGTCAGGGAGTAGATGAAATGACTGTTGCGACAGAAACATCCGAGGCGGCACCGGCCGCCCAACCGCAGGGGCCGACGCTGATGCAGCGGCTGGTCGTCCGCCCGGAGATCGGTGCCGCGCTCGGCGCGCTGCTCGTGTTCGTGTTCTTCTCGATCATCACCGAGCGGTTCCTGAGCCCGCTGGGCATCGCCACCTGGCTGGACGACTCGTCGACGCTCGGCATCATGGCGGTCGCGGTGGCGCTGTTGATGATCGGCGGTGAGTTCGACCTGTCGGCCGGTGTGATGACCGCGTCGACCGCGCTGGTCACCGCGCTGCTCGCGGTGCACGCGGGCTGGAACGTCTGGTTCGCTCTGCTGGCCTCACTGGTGCTGGCCTTGCTGGTCGGCGCGTTCAACGGCTGGCTCGTGATGCGCACCGGCTTACCGAGTTTCATCGTCACGCTCGGTACTTTCCTTGCGCTGCAAGGTCTCAACCTCGGCGTGACCCGGCTGGTCACCGGAACCGTTCAGGTGTCGGGGATTCGCAGCGCCGACGGCTACAACTCGGCAGGCTGGGTCTTCGCCTCGACCTTGAACATCGGCGAGGCGCGCATCCAAGCCTCGGTGATCTGGTGGATCGTGCTGACCGCGATCGCCGCGATCGTGTTGGTGCGCACCAAGTTCGGCAACTGGATCTTCGCGGTCGGCGGCTCGCTGACCAACGCGCGGGCCGTCGGTGTCCCCGCGGACCGGACGAAGATCGTGCTCTTCATGACCACCGCGTTCGCCGGCTGGGTGGTCGGCTCCTGCGGCATCCTGCGTTTCGCCAGCGTGCAGGCGAACCAGGGGGTGGGCCTCGAGCTGCACTACATCATCGCCGCCGTCGTTGGCGGTTGCCTGCTCACCGGCGGTTTCGGCTCGGCGATCGGCGCCGCCATCGGTGCCCTCATCTTCGGCATGGCGCGTCAGGGAATCGTGTTCGCGCGCTGGGACAGTGACTGGTTCATGCTGTTCCTCGGCGTGCTGCTGCTGGCGGCGGTGTTGGTCAACAACAGATTCCAGAAGCGAGCCGAAAGGGTACGCCGATGAGTGCACCAGCGAGTGGGTCGACCCCCCTCATCGAAGCCGTCGACATCGGCAAGAGCTACGGCGGCGTCGTCGCGTTGCAGGACGTGTCGACCGTGGTCAACGCCGGGCAGGTCACCTGCATCCTCGGCGACAACGGCGCGGGCAAGTCCACGCTCATCAAGATCCTGGCCGGGGTGCACCAGCACGATCGCGGCGAGTTGCGGATCGACGGAGCGCCGGTCCGGATGTCCTCGCCGCGGATGGCTCTGGATCACGGCATCGCGACGGTGTATCAGGATCTCGCGGTGGTGCCGCTGATGAGTGTCTGGCGCAACTTCGTGCTGGGCTCGGAGCCGACCACCGGCTTCCTGCGGCTGCTCGACCGCCGCAAGGGCCGCGAGATCGCCCGGCAAGGGTTGGCGGACATGGGGATCGAGATCCGCGACATGGAGCAGCCGGTCGGCACGCTGTCCGGCGGGCAGCGCCAATGCGTTGCCATCGCGCGGGCGGTGCACTACGGCGCCAAGGTGCTGATCCTGGACGAACCCACCGCCGCGCTCGGCGTGAAGCAGGCCGGGGTGGTGCTCAAATACGTTGTCCAAGCCCGTGATCGGGGCCTCGGCGTCATCCTGATCACCCACAACCCGCACCACGCCTACCCGGTCGGCGACCGGTTCCTGCTGCTGAAACGCGGCACGATGCTCGGCTCGTACGAGAAGGACGAGATCGACCTGTCCGAGCTCACGCGGCAGATGGCGGGCGGCGCCGAACTGGACGCGCTGCAGCACGAACTGCAGCGGGTCGTGTCATGAACAGCTCGCCGCGGCGAAAGGTGTTGCCGTGACCGGCCTGGAAGCCTTGACCATCGGACGCGTCGGCGTGGACCTCTACCCGCAGCAGAGCGGGGTCGGCCTGGCCGAGGTCGAGTCCTTCGCGAAGTTCCTGGGCGGCACCGCGACCAACGTCGCGGTCGCCGCCGCGCGACTGGGCCGCCGCAGCGCCGTACTGACGAAAGTCGGCCCGGACGGCTTCGGCGACTACGTGCGAACGGCCTTGACGGACTTCGGTGTCTCGGCCGACTACGTGGGAACGGCGCCGGATCTGCTGACGCCCGTGGTCTTCTGCGAGCTGATGCCGCCCGCCGACCCGCCGCTGCTGTTCTATCGCGCGCCCATCGCACCGGACCTCACCCTCACCGAGGACGAGGTGCCGTGGGATGTCGTGGATTCGGTTCCGCTGCTCTGGGTTACCGGCACCGGGGTGAGCGCGGAACCCGGACGCAGCACCCAACGCCGCATCCTCGAACGACGCGACCGCCGCGGACACACCGTGCTCGACCTCGACTACCGGCCGATGTTCTGGCCAGATGCCGACACGGCCGCAGCCGAGATCGGATGGATGGTGGACCGCGTCAATGTGGTCGTCGGTAACCGCGCCGAGGTCCGAGTCGCCGTGGGGACAGCCGATCCCGACGCGGCCGCCGACCGGCTGCTCGCGCGCGGTGTCCGCCTCGCGGTGATCAAGCGCGGCGCCGAGGGTGTGCTGGTGGCCACCGAAGACGAACGCTGGACGGTGCCGCCGTGCCCTGTCGAGGTGGTCTGCGGACTCGGCGCGGGCGATGGGTTCGGCGGTGCGCTGATCCACGGCCTGCTCGCGGGCTGGGATCCGCACCGCATCGCCACCTACGCCAATGCCGCGGGCGCCCTGGTGGCGTCCCGGCTGGCGTGCGCGGACGCCATGCCGACGGATTCGGAGATCGAGGAACTGCTGTGCCGCTGAGCGGCGCACGAGACAGAAACGGAGAACCTACCGTGCATTTGACCCACGAACGCTGGCGTGAGCTGCTGCGCGTCCGCGCGACGGACCCGGCGGCGGTCGAACGGGCTTATGCGAAACGCGTCCGCCGCTCGAATCTGCTGGCGGACAAGGACACGCTGTTCCTGGTCGCCGCGGACCACCCGGCCCGCGGCGCCCTCGGCGTCGGCTCGGACCTGACCGCCATGGCCGACCGGCGGACGCTGCTGGAGCGGCTGCTGATCGCGCTGGCCCACCCGGACGTCGACGGCGTGCTCGGCTCGCCGGACGTGGTCGAGGAACTGCTGCTGTTGGACGCCTTGGACGACAAGGTCGTCATCGGATCCATGAACCGCGGCGGGCTGGCGGGCGCCGAATGGGAAATCGACGACCGCTTCACCGGCTACGACGCGGACTCGCTCGCCCGGTTCCGCCTCGACGGCGGCAAAATGCTGCTGCGCCTGGTCGATTCGGACGCGGGCACGGTACCGACCTTGCAGGCCTGCGCGCAGGCGGTCTCCGAACTCGCGGCGAACGGGCTGATGGCCATGGTCGAGCCGCTGCCGTATCACCGCGACGAATCCGGTGCGCTGGTGATGGCCAAGGACGCGCCCGCGCTGTCCCGAGCGATCACGGTGGCCTCCGGCCTCGGCGTCACCTCCGCCTACACCTGGCTGAAGATCCCTGCGCCGCAAGATATCTCGGTACTCGATGCGACGACGCTGCCGGTTGTCGTGCTCGGCGGAGCCCCCTCCGGCGACCCGGTCGCCGACCTCGCGTTCTGGGACGGCGCCCTCGGGCACGATGTGGTGCGCGGCCTGGTCGTCGGCCGGACCCTGCTGTACCCGCCCGACGGTGACGTGGGCGCCGCCGTCGACGCGGCCGCCAAGATGCTGAAGGAGGCGCGATGACTACGGAGTTGACCGTCATGAATCGAAGCGGGGATTGCGATGCGACTGCATAGACCTGCGGGAACGCTGAGTGACGGCAGCGACCCGATCCGGCTGACCCCCGACGACGCAGGCTGGATCTACACGGGCCTACGGGTGCTGCGCTTGGCCGCCGGGGAGACCCGAGAGCTCGCGACCGGCGAGTACGAAGCGTTCGTCTTGCCGCTGGCCGGCGCGTGCACTGTCCGGGTCGACGGCATGACGTTCGAATTGTCCGGCCGGGAGTCGGTTTTCACCCGGGTGACCGACTTCGCGTACATCCCACGCGACGCCGAGGTCGAGCTGACCGCCGACGCGGCGGTGGAGCTCGCCCTGCCCATGGCACGCTGCACGAACCGCCTCGACCCGAAATACGGCCCTGCGGAACAGGTCCCGATCGATATCCGAGGCGCGGGCCGAGCCACCCGGCAGGTCACCAACTTCGGCGTCCCCGGCGTCTGGGAGCACGCCGACAAGCTCAACGCCTGCGAGCTGATCACCCCGGACGGCAACTGGTCGTCCTATCCGCCGCACAAGCACGACGAGGCGAGCGACTGCGAGGTCGTGAACGAGGAGATCTACTACTTCCGTATCGCGGGCCGGGACGGCAGCACGCCGTCACGTGACGGATTCGGAATCCACCGGACCTACACCTCGGACGGCGAGCTGGACGAAAACGTCGTGGTGCGCGACGGCGATGTCTTCCTGGTTCCACGCGGCTACCACGGCCCGTGCATCGCCGCGCCGGGCTACCCGATGTACTACCTGAACGTGCTCGCAGGCCCGGCCCCCGAGCGCTCGATGGCCTTCTGCGACGACCCGGTGCACAGCTGGGTGCGCGGCACCTGGGACACCGAAGTCCGCGATCCGCGCTGCCCGATCACCAACCACGAAGGACGGCTCGGATGAAACTGACTGCGGCACAGGCGCTGGTGGCCTGGCTGGTCGCCCAACGCTCCGAGACCCTCGACGGCCGCGAAGTCCCCTTGTTCCCTGCGGTTTTCGGCATCTTCGGACACGGCAACGTGCTCGGCCTCGGCACCGCGCTGCACGAACGCAGGGACGAAATCCCGGTCTGGCGCGGGCACACCGAGCAGGGCATGGCGCTGGCGGCCGTCGGCTACGCCAAGGCGACCCAGCGGCGGCAGATCGGCGTGGCCACCTCGTCCATCGGGCCCGGCGCGCTGAACATGGTGACCGCGGCCGGTGTCGCGCACGCCAATCGCCTTCCGTTGCTGTTGCTTCCGGGCGACACCTTCACCACCCGCGCCCCCGATCCGGTGCTCCAGCAGGTCGAGCACTTCGGCGATGCCACCGCCACGGTCAACGATGCCTTCCGCGCGGTGAGCCGGTATTTCGATCGGATCACCCGGCCCGAACAGTTGATCTCCACACTGCCCCAGGCGGTTCGGGTGCTCACCGACCCGGCCGAGGCCGGTCCGGTAACCCTCGCGCTACCCCAAGACGTCCAGGCCGAGACCTACGACTTCCCCGACGCCTTGTTCGCGCCGACCGTGCATCGCGTCCTGCGCCCCCGCGCCGACGAGCACTCGCTGGCCGAAGCCGCTACGGCGCTACGTAACTCCGTGCGGCCGCTACTGGTGCTCGGCGGGGGTGTCCGCTACTCGGGCGCGGCCGGCACGGCTCTCGAATTCGCTGAGCGCCATGGGATTCCGATCGTGGAGACGACGGCGGGCCGGACCCTCGTGCCGCACGACCATCCGCGCTACGCCGGTCCACTCGGCGTCACCGGCTCGACCTCGGCGAACGCGATGGCCGCCGACGCCGACCTGGTCCTCGCCGTCGGCACCCGCCTGCAGGATTTCACGACGGCATCGTGGACGGTCTTCGCACCGGAAGTCCGCCTCGTCACCATCAACACCGCACGGTTCGACGCGGTCAAGCACGGCGCGCTCGCGATAGTCGGCGATGCCGCCGCGACGGTCCGCGAGCTGACCGATCACCTGCGCGAATGGCGCGTCGAACCGGAGTGGTCCGCCCGCGCGGCAGCCCAGCGCAGCACATGGGACGCCCACATCGACAAGCTGCGCGCGCACACCCCGGGAACGCCCAGCTACGCCCAGGTAGTGGGCGTCGTCAATGAGCTCAGCGGGCCGAACGACTACGTCATGACCGCCTCGGGCGGCATGCCCGGCGAACTCGTCGGCGGCTGGCGCGCCACCGGCGGCGCCCCGACCATGGACGTCGAGTACGGCTTCTCCTGCATGGGCTACGAGCTCGCCGGCGCCTGGGGCGCGGCCATGGCGCACACCGACGGCCTGGTCACCACCATGCTGGGCGACGGCTCCTACCTGATGCTGAACTCCGAGCTGTTCTCCGCGGCCTTCGCCGGGCACCCGTTCGTCGCGGTGGTCTGCGACAACGACGGTTACGCGGTGATCGCCCGTCTTCAGGAGGGCCAGGGCGGCGCACCGTTCAACAATTTCTACGCCGACTGCCGCAGCGCCCACGACGAGCCGCCGCGGGTGGACTTCGCCGCGCACGCTCGCGCGCTGGGCTGCGCCGTCTTCACCGCCGCCGACCTGACCGAGTTCCGCGACGCCTATGCCCGCGCACGCGAGGCCGCGGTCCGCGAATCCCGTCCGGCGGTGCTGGTGATCCGCACCCAGCCGTCGTCCTGGACCGAAGCCGGCGCCTGGTGGGAGGTCGGTGTCCCCGAACACCTGTCCGGCCGCGCCGCCCACGCCGCGGCGAAACCGCGTCAGGTGCGCTATCTGCAACCCTGAACCGGGGATGCCCGTGGGGGCTGCGCGACGCGGCATAAAGTCGTAGGATGACTTAGCGGCGCACTGCTGCGCTGGTAGTGATGGCCCTTGCGGCACAAGGTAACTGGACGTGGCCCGGCATCGGCGACCACTTGCGTCGAGAAGGGGAAGGCCTGTGCGGACCGAGGCGATCAGAGCGGGTCGGTGACCCTCAACAGGGTCGACCACACAGCGTTGGCGCTGTGGGCGGCCGCCTGCGCCGAACATGTGCTGCCGCTCTTCGAGCGCGAGCGGCCGCACGACCGACGCCCGGCCGCGGCGATCGAGGCCGCCCGTGCCTGGGTGCGCGGCGACCTGACGATGCCGGAGGCGCGCAAAGCCGCCTTCGCCGCCCACGACGCGGCTCGTGACACCGCCGGACCCGCCGCCTTCGCCGCGCGGTCGGCCGGACACGCCGCGGCCACCGCCCATATCGCGGGCCACGCGGTGCATGCGGCGAACTATGCGATGCAGGCGGTACAGGCCGATTCGTCGGAGGGGGACGACGAACGCGCCTGGCAACAAGCTCAGGTTCCCGAACGTCTGTTTCGGGTGGTTTTCCCGGATCGGGGCCTGTCAGAGCATGGGAGGTGAAGGCAACAACCCCACGTCAGCGTTGTATTGCTCACAGTTGACCGGGGAAGATGTGGAGAAATTCGTCGGATCATGGCATCGTTGATCTACGAGACCAGGGCATTCCATTTGCCAGAATCTGGCTCGTCTACAGAAAGTATGAAATGGCTCAGGGCATTGTGAAGTGGTTCAACAGCGAGAAGGGCTTCGGCTTCATCGCGCAAGACGGCGGAGGCCCCGACGTCTTCGTGCATTACTCGGCCGTTAGCGGCGCGGGTTTCCGGTCCCTCGACGAGGGGCAGCGCGTGGAGTTCGAAATCGGCCAGGGCCAGAAGGGCCCGCAGGCGCAGGACGTCCGCGTTCTCTGATTCGCTCCAAAGCTTCCGAAAGGCCCCACACCGGCATGGTGCGGGGCCTTTCCCCATTTCCGGGGACCTTTCAGGCCTTGCTGAACTGCACATGGGTGACCGCGGGGGAGCGGACCACCGAGCTGACCCGATAGCCGGGCAGCGTGCCGAGGTCGTCGTAGAGTCGCTCGCCGTCGCCGAGCAGGATCGGCACGACGGCCAGGTGCAGTTCGTCGACCAAGCCCGCCCGCAGGAACTGGCGCACGACCGACGATCCGCCGCCCAGGCGGACGTCCTTGCCGTCGGCCGCCTCGACCGCCTGCTTCAGCACTGCTTCCGGGGTGTCGTTCACGAAGTGGAATGTGGTCCCGCCCGCCATCGGAAGCGAAGGCCGCGGGTGATGGGTCATCACGAAGGTGTCGTGGTGGTACGGCGGGTTGTCGCCCCACCAGCCTTTCCACTCCTCATCCGGCCACGCGCCGCGGATCGGCCCGAACATGTTGCGGCCCATGATGGTTGCGCCGATGCCGATCTCGCCCGCTTTGACGAAATCGTCGTCGACACCGGTTTCGCCGCCCTCGTTGCCGAACCAGCTGCGGCCGGTCTGTGTGGCGAAGACCCACTCGTGCAGGCCCATGCCGCCTTGGCCGAGCGGGGTGTCCGGGCTCTGGTTCGGTCCGGCGACGTAGCCGTCGAGTGAGATCGCCAGGTTGCGTACGAGCAGCTTCGCCATGGTGACAGTCTTTCTATAGTGCTTGCAGTTTGCAATCGCTTGGGCCCAGGTTACGGCTAACTGGTTGTATATTGCAACCAGATGTTCGACTCGGTTTGCGGAGAAGGAGCGGTGGATGCGCGATGAGGGACGCTCGGGCTGCCCGATCAACGCGACGATCGAAGTGATCGGCGATCGGTGGACCCTGCTGGTGCTGCGGGACGTGATGTTCGGCAACCGCCGCTATTTCCGGGAACTGCTGGCCGGCTCGGAGGAGGGCATCGCCTCGAACATCCTGGCCGACCGGCTCAAACGGCTGGTCGCGGCGGGCATGCTCAGCCGCGCGGACAGCAGGCCTGGTCAGAAGGTGGAGTACCGGCTGACCGAACCCGCCATCGAGCTGGTGCCGATCATGGCGCAGCTCGGGGCCTGGGGGTTGCGGCACCGGCCGACCACCAAGCGACTGCGGGTGCGAGCCGAGCTATTGGCGGACGGCGGACCGGAGCTGTGGGCGGAGTTCATGGATGAACTTCGGGAGTCCCACTTGGGAGTCCCCCGTCCGGACCAGGACCGGCCGACCGCCACGCACCGGCTCGCCCAGGCGTACGCGGCGGCCGTCGCCGAACCGTAAGCGGCTACTGCTGTGCCTCGGCACGGAAGAACTCCGCGGTGAGGCTGCGCGCGCGGTCGAGGTCCGGGTCGGCAGTCTTCGGGAAAGCGTCTGCGGCGAGCGCAAATTCGGCTTCGATGAAGGCCGCGATCGGCACCGGCACTGTCCCGCTGCCCATTTCACGGGTGCGCGACTTGAGCTCGGTCAAATCCGCCACTGCCGCAACCAGTTCGGCGGGCAGGTCGCACTCGTCCATCAGCGTCGGCAGGTGCATCGGCGCCACCGCCGCGCCGGGATGCTCGCGCAGCCAGCGCAACGCCATCGCCGGGCGCAGCGAGTAGAACACCTTCTTCAGTGATCGGTTGCGGTCGAACAACTCCCACTGCTTGCCGCCCAGGTGCAGATAGTGCCGGGCCACCCGGTTGCGGTCGGCGACCTCATCGGCCAAGGCGCGCAGGTCATCTCGGAACCGAGAATCGCCGCGATACACGATCGGCGACATCAGCCACTCGATGAGCACGGCGTTGCCCGCGACCAGCAGGCGCAGCGCCTTGGCCAGGTCCCAGCCGTTCACGTCGAGCAGGCCGGTCAGCGGCGTCTCGATGACGTCGCGGGTGCGCCAGGGTGAGAGATAGGTATCCAGACCGGCGACGTAGACGAACCGGCAGTCGTAGTCGGAATCCGGCGACGGGAAGCCCCAGGCGCGGCTGCCGCTCTCGATGGCGAGCCGGACCGAGACGCGGCGCTCGCGCTCGACCCGGTCCAGCTCGAAGTCGATGGACCCGACCACCGTCGGGTCCATCGAAGCGGGGATCGCGCGTAGGGCCATGTCGCCGATGCTAGGCGGCCGATGATCACGACCGCACCTGGTTTTCGGCTATCCGCGCAGCTCGCGGGCCGCTGCCGGGCGGCTGACGGCGGCGATGGTCAGCGCGATGAGGACCAGCGCGCCGCCGAGCCACATAGCGGAGGTGACGCCGAACGCGTCCGCGGTGCGCCCGCCCACCAGCGCGCCGAGGGCAATGGCGGCGTTGAAGACGCCCGCATTCAACGAAGAGGCCGCCTCGCGTGCGTCGGGCGCCGCGGCGAAGGCCCAATTCTGCGAGGTGACCGACACCCCGCCGTAGGACAATCCCCACACCACCATCAGCACGACCGCGAGCCAGAGCGAACCGCCGAGCGCCGGTATCAACAGCACGGTGCCGGCCAGCGGGATGCCGATGGCGATCAGTGTCCGGCGCGGACTGCGCACTCCGGCGGCGCCGGAGCCGAAATTGCCGAGGACACCGGCGATTCCGTACACCAGGAGCAGGGTGCCGATGGTGCTCGCGCCGATGCCGGTCACCTTCTCCAGCAGCGGGCGGATGTAGGTGTAGGCGGCGAAGTGGCCGGTTACCAGGAACGCCACGACCAGCAATGCGGTGCGCAACTGTGGTTCTCGCGTCAACCGCAGGACGGAGCGGAGCGGAACTGCTTGCGTGGCAGTCAATCTCGGTAGCAGCGCGGCGATCGCGACCAGCAAGACCACCGCGAGACCGGCGGTGACGAGAAACGCCGCGCGCCATCCGGCGAGCGCGCCGATGTACGTGCCTGCGGGGACGCCGATCACCGAGGCCACCGCGACGCCGCTGTAGACCAGCGCGGTAGCGGTGCCGACCGACTTCGGCGGGACCAGGCGCGCCGCCATGCTCGCCGCGATGGCCCACACCCCGCCGATGCCGACGCCGACCAACACCCTGGCCCCCATCATGACCCCGAAGTTCGGCGCCCACGCCGCGCCGACATTGCCCACCGTCAGCACCGCCAGTAGCGCGCAGAGCACGAGCCTGCGGTCTGTCCGGCCGAGCGCGGCGGTGATCAGCGGTGCGGACAGCGCGGCGACCAGGCCGGTGGCCGTCAGCGAAAGCCCCGCGGCCCCCTCGCTGACCCGCAGGGTCGCGCTGATCGGAGTAAGCAACCCGACCGGGAGCATCTCCGAGGTGACGACCGTGAAAGTGGCCCCGGTCACGGCGCCGACGCCGAGCCAGCCGCGCAGTGCCGAATCGCGCGCTGCCGGTGCCGAACTCGCGATTTCCTCAACCTGTGTCATGACTCCAGCCAACTGATCATGCCTGGTGGAAACAACGGCGAAGGTCTCATCGTTCTATGAGCTGGACTAATCGACAGCGGAGAGGGAAGCGTCATGAGTGAGCGCAGCGAGCGAACCGTGTGCCGGCGCGCGTCGCGCATGACGGAGCCGAGCGAGGCGCGGTCATGAGCGGCCTGGAGGTGCGTGAGCTCGAGGCTTTCCTGGTGCTCGCCGAGGAGCTGCACTTCGGGCGCGCGGGCGAACGGCTGTATGTCTCGCAGGGGCGGGTCAGTCAACTGCTGCGCGCGCTGGAGCAGCGGGTGGGCGCGCGGTTGATCGAGCGCACCAGTCGCAAGGTCGCGCTCACGCCGCTGGGCGCGGACTTCCTCGCCGACCTGCAGCCCGCGTATGCCGCGCTGCGCGCGACGGTGGACGGTGTCCGGGCCGCCGCTCGCGGCATGGAAGGGGTGCTGCGCATCGGTTTCCAAGGCTCGACCAGCGAGAATCTGACGGACGCCCTCGCGCTGTTCGCGCGCAGATTCCCGCACTGTGGCACCGAGGTGGTCGAGATTCCGCTGGCCGACCCGTTCGGTCCGGTGCAGCGTGGCGAGGTCGACATCGCGGTGGTGCTGCTGCCGATGGGGGAGAGCGATCTGGTGCTGGGACAGGTCTTTTCGGAGCAGCCGCAGATGTTGGCGGTGCACTACGAGCATCCGCTCGCGGCGCGGGCCAGCTTGTCGCCGGAGGAGCTCGCCGAGTTCGCGTTGATCGGTGTGCGCGGGCCCGCGCCGCTGTATTGGCGGCGCGCTCAGTCGCTGGATGTCACGCCGGGTGGGCGACCAGTCCCGGCGGGTCCTGGTGTCGGCACTCTGCGGGAGGGGATCGAGTTGGTGGCGGCCGGTGCGGGCGCGATGCTGCTGTGCCATCCGACCGCCGTGTACCACGATCGGCCGGAGGTGCGCTTCGTGCCGGTGACCGGTTTGGCGCACTCCCGGCTCGGCCTGGTCTGGCATCGCAACCGCGAGACCACCAGGGTGCGTGCGTTTTCCCGGGCTGTCGCCGCGGCGAGCTGAGCGATATTGCGGAGGCGGCGCACGGTATTGCGCGCCAGGTTTATCCGGGGCTGATTCGGCAGCTGGATGCTGTTGTTCGGCGGGGCGCATACCTGTGCGCCTAATGGGAGCAATCGAGGAATTCGATCGGCTGTTACAAAGAATTTCTCCGTCGTCTTACTTGTCGGGAATGTCCGGATTTTCGACTGGACCGTAGTGCCCCTCTTATTCGGGTCCCATCGATTTCTTAGAAGATCGTCATGTTTACCGCCGTGTCGATCCCCGTGCATCGGCATCGACGCATACGACGTGGTCAAGCCCATGGTTCTCCGGGCATCAACCCCAAATGGTCACCTGACCAGGTGTTCTTCGTGATGTGACTGTAACCTGCATCACTAAATGCGGAAAATTCGTAACCGAGTTTGTCGGAACGCCGATGTGCCTTGTGTCAGCCAGTACAACTGGATGGTCTTTCAACGAAGAGGTATTTAAATGATCCCCGTTATCATCGACACCGGTAGCGCTGCCCTGGGCGGTTTCCTGGACACCTTCGGTGCCGCTCTCCACGGAATCGTCAACACCCTGTGGACGGGATCCTTCGGCGGCCGCTGAATTAACGTGATGGTCGAGTGATCGACCGGGTCTCGCGCCTCGAGCGCGATTCCGGAGAGGGCCCCGCACCCCAGTGGTGCGGGGCCCTCCTCGTTCTGTCAGCGCGCCTGCGCGTCCAGGACGCCGACACCCAACCGGGCGATCTCGGCCGCGACCCGATCCGGATGGGTCAGCTGCGGGTAGTGGCCGGTGCCCTCGATGACGATCGGATCGCGCGGCACGGGCACCGAGAGCGGGTCTTCGGCGCCGACGACGATCCGCACCGGAACGGTGATCCCCGCGAGTAGTTCCGTCAACTCTCGTCGCCGAGCGGGTGCGCCGGCTCGCCGGAGTGCGGCGACCGTGCGCGCCGCCACCCCTGGCCGACGCAAGTCGGCGGCGGCGGTGATCGCCGCACCTACCGGGACACCCAGCCGAGCTGCCAAGGTGGCGGCCGACATTCGCCGCAACGCCACTGCGGTCAGCGGAGAGCGGAGCAGCCAACCGGTCGGCGGCTGGAGAAACGCGGGCGACACCAGGACAACGCCGGAGATGCGCTCCGGATGCGCCGCGGCGTACCGCAGCACCGGACCACAGCCGAGCGAGTGACCGACCAGCACCGGACGAGTGCGCACGGAACTCATCAAGCGCGGTAGCACGGCATCGATGTCGCCGGGCGCCGACCGTCCGAGACCGGGCAGGTCGGCGGCCAGGCTCGGCGCCTCGAGCCCCGCCCGCACCGCCGCCCAGGAGTCGCCGTCGACAGGCAGCCCGTGCAAGAGCACATACGCGGGATTCTCCCGATCCCCGGAAACCCAAGTGCCGTCGACGAATCCGGCGGTCGGATCCGCCTCGACGGCGCCGAACCGGCTCGACACCAGATGATCGGCCCAGGTGCGCAGCACGGTCTCGGCGGGCGGCATGGTGATCCCGGCCCGTCGTGCGACCTCGTCCGCGGCGGTGGTGTCGTAGCGGTCGGCGGCTAGGAACGGCAGCGACTCTGGATCGGCGCCGGTGAGCGCCCTGGGCAGCTTCGCGAGCACACTGACCGGAATCGAGAAGCGCGGAGCGCGCACCCCGAGATGTCGCGCGAGCAGCCGAATCAGGTCCGGCAGCACCGGGGTTCGAGGATCGAGCACCGTGAAGGATCTGCCCACCGTGTCGTCCTGGCTCGGCAGGGCGGTCAGGAAGGCCGCGAAGTAATCCAGATCGACTATCGGAAGGAAGGTTTCGCGACCGCCGGGGATCGCCGTGAGCCTGCCGTGCCACAGATCCGCGACAATGCTTGCGAGCCCGACGTATTGGCCGGGGCCGAGCACGCTGCTCGGGTTGGCGATGGTGAGCGGGATTCCGCGCTCGCTGGCCCGCCGACGCAGCATCGGGTCCGACTCGACCTTGGAGGCCTCGTAAGCCCCACGCTCGTAGTGCTGTTCGCCGGAGTCCGCGACGGTGATCCGATAGCCGGTGATGTGGACGACGCGCCGCAGGGCAGGCAACTCCGCCGCCCAGTCGAGCACGTTGAGCGCGCCGGTCACGTTCACCGCGTACGCATCGTCCCTGTCGAGGCCGAAAGCGTAACGCGCCGCGCAGTTATAGACGTCGTGGATGCCGGAGGTGTCCAGATCGGCGGGCAGGCCGAGATCCTTCGCGGTGATGTCGCAGGGGACGACGCGCAGCCGGGTCCGGTCGACCGCGCGGGACTCCAGCCATGCGGTGAGTCGGTTCTCGCTGCCCGGTCGGAGGGCGGCGGTGACGGTGCCCCCTTGCTTCAGCAACTGTTCGACTACGGCGCGGCCGATGAACCCGGCGGCGCCGACGACGATGCTATCGGTCATAGATCTCTCCTTAATAGACCGGTCTACATATTTTGCAGACCTGCGAAAACCGTTGGCATAACGGCGGATCGACTCAGAGCATCGTGCGGATCGTCCGTGCCACGCGCTCGAGCGGCTCGCGGCTGCGCTGCGCCCGAGCCAAGAGCAAGGCGCCCTCGATCATGGCGAGGATGGCGGCGGCCAAGTCCGCCGCGTCCGACCGGCCGTCGGCCTGCAATCGAATGCGCAGCGCCTGTTCCCATGCCGTGTACGCGGCGGCGCATTCGGCTTGGATCGTGTCGTTCGCCGCGGCGACGTCGAGGGTGACCGTGGCGACCGGGCAACCCTGGTGCCAATCGGAGGCCTCCAGTCGATCGCCGAAAGCGGTGAGCAAGCTGGTCGCCGCGGCCGCGGTGTCGCCGGGCTCGACCGCGTCGATCAGCGCGGTGATCTCGTTACCCGACTGGGCGACGGCCGCGGCGACGAGCTGGTCCTTGCCGCCGGGGAAGTGGAAGTACAGCGAGCCGCGCGGTGCGCCGCTGGTCTCGATGATCTGGTTGAGGCCCGCGCCGAAGTATCCGTGCTTCTCCACCAGTCCGCGGGTGGCGTCGATCAACTTGCCGCGCGTCTCGGTTCCCTTGGCACCCATGCCCGTAACAGTAGACCGGTCTTCATAATTTGACTAATGCGCCATACTGACGACGGCCGCCTTACCAGGGGGTAGCACATGCCGAAACGACGCCCACTAAGCTGATCGGCGGTAATTGCCGACCCCTTTCCCCAGGAGTACTCCACAGTGAGCCAAGCAGGCCGTCCTGTTGTCCTGATCGCCGACAAGCTTGCCCAGTCGACCGTCGACGCGCTCGGTGACGGAGTCGAGGTTCGGTGGGTCGACGGCCCTGACCGCCCGGCTCTGCTCGCCGCGGTCCCCGAGGCCGACGCACTACTCGTGCGCTCCGCGACCACGGTGGACGCCGAGGTGCTGGAGGCGGGCAAGAACCTGAAGATCGTCGCGCGCGCCGGTGTCGGCCTCGACAATGTCGACGTGCCCGCGGCCACCGAGCGCGGCGTCATGGTCGTCAACGCGCCGACCTCGAACATTCACACCGCCGCCGAGCACGCCGTCACGCTGCTGCTCGCCGCCGCGCGCCAGATCCCGGCCGCCGACGCGACGCTGCGTGAGCACACCTGGCAGCGCAGCAAGTTCAACGGCGTCGAGATCTTCGACAAGACCGTCGGCGTGGTCGGCCTCGGCCGCATCGGCCAGCTGTTCGCGGCGCGGCTCGCCGCCTTCGAGACCAAGATCGTCGCGTACGACCCCTACGTGTCGCCGGCCCGCGCCGCCCAGCTCGGCATCGAGCTGCTGAGCCTGGACGAGCTGCTCGAGCGCGCCGACCTGATCTCGGTGCACCTGCCGAAGACCCCGGAGACCAAGGGCATCATCGGCAAGGAAGCCCTCGCCAAGACCAAGCCGGGCGTCATCATCGTCAACGCGGCGCGCGGTGGCCTGGTCGACGAGCAGGCGCTCGCCGATGCCATCAAGTCCGGCCACGTGCGGGCCGCCGGCCTGGACGTGTTCGAGACCGAGCCGTGCACCGACAGCCCGCTGTTCGACCTCCCGCAGGTCGTGGTGACCCCGCACCTCGGCGCGTCCACCTCCGAGGCGCAGGACCGGGCGGGCACCGATGTCGCCAAGTCCGTATTGCTCGCGCTCGCCGGGGAATTCGTGCCCGGCGCGGTGAACGTCACCGGCGGCAGCGTCGGCGAAGAGGTCGCGCCGTGGCTCGACATCGTGCGCAAGCAGGGCGCGCTGCTCGGCGCGCTGTCCGACGAGCTGCCGGTCAGCGTCGAGGTGCAGGTGCGCGGCGAGCTCGCCGCGCAAGAGGTTGCCGTGCTGGAACTTTCGGCGCTGCGCGGCATCTTCTCCGCACTGGTCGAAGACCAGGTCACCTTCGTCAACGCGCCGACCCTGGCCAAGGAGCGCGGCATCACCGCACAGGTGAACACCGTGTCGGAGAGCCCGAGCCACCGCAGCGTCGTCGACCTGCGCGCGGTGTTCGGCGACGGCCGCACCCTGAACGTCGCGGGCACGCTGACCGAGCCGCAGCAGGTGCAGAAGATCGTCAACATCAACGGCCGCAACTACGACATGCGCGCCGAGGGCCTGAACGTGGCCGTGCTGAACTACGAGGACAAGCCGGGCGCGCTCGGCAAGATCGGCACCAAGCTCGGCGAGGCCGGGATCGACATTCTCGCCGCACAGCTGAGCCAGGACGTCGACAAGGAAGGCGCCACGGTGATGCTGCGCGTCAACCGTGAGGTGCCCGCCGAGGTGGAGTCCGCGATCGCCGAATCCGTCGGTGCCGCAAAGGTCGTCGTCGTCGACCTGTTCTGATCGAATGCCCGGACGCCGCGCACCGGTCGGCACCGCGCGCACGAATTCGTGTGCGGGAGCCGAGCAGGTGCGCGGCACCGGGGTAGGGCACTGAGCGCGGCCGGTACGGTGCGGCCGGCGATACTGAACGGAGCGTTGTTGCAATGAAGCTTGCTGTCATCCCCGGCGACGGCATCGGGCCCGAGGTGATCGCCGAGGCGCTCAAGGTGCTCGACGTGGTCCAGCCCGGTGTCGAGCGGACCGAGTACGACCTCGGCGCCAAGCGGTACCACGCGACCGGTGAGATCCTGCCGGACTCCGTGCTGCCGGAGTTGCGGCAGCACGACGCGATCCTGCTCGGCGCGATCGGCGATCCGTCGGTGCCGAGCGGCGTGCTCGAGCGCGGGCTGCTGCTGCGCACCAGGTTCGCGCTGGATCATCACGTGAATCTGCGGCCGTCCAAGCTGTTTCCGGGGGTGACCAGTCCGCTGGCGGGCACTCCCGACATCGATTTCGTCGTCGTCCGCGAGGGCACCGAGGGCCCGTACACCGGTACCGGCGGTGCGATCCGCATGCAGACCCCGCACGAGGTGGCGACCGAGGTCAGCACCAACACCCGCTTCGGCATCGAGCGGGTGGTGCGTTACGCCTTCGCCAAGGCGCAGGCCCGCCGCAAGCACCTCACGCTGGTGCACAAGACCAACGTGCTGACCTTCGCAGGCTCGCTGTGGCAGCGCACCGTCGACGAGGTCGCGGCCGAATTCCCTGATGTGGCAACGGCTTACCAGCACATCGATGCCGCGACCATCCATATGGTGAACGACCCGGGTCGGTTCGACGTGATCGTCACCGACAACCTGTTCGGCGACATCATCACCGACCTCGCCGCCGCCGTGAGCGGCGGCATCGGCCTGGCCGCCAGCGGCAATATCGATGCCTCCGGCACCAACCCGAGCATGTTCGAGCCGGTGCACGGCAGCGCCCCCGACATCGCGGGGCAGTCCAAGGCCGACCCGACCGCCGCGATCCTCTCGGTCTCGTTGCTGCTCAACCATCTCGGCAATACCGAAGCGGCCGCCCGCATCGAATCCGCCGTCGCCAAGGACCTCGCCGCGCGCGCCGGCTCGGCGTCGACGGTCGAGATCGGCGACCGCATCGCGGCCATCGTCTGAGCAATACCCCACGAGGTCCCGTGCCGGAGCACTTCCGGTGCGGGACCTTTCGGGTACGTGTGAAACGCACGCGGCGTGGTAACCATGGATTGAGTCCATGACGTGTGCCACACCAGGCCGCCGTCGATGGAGCACCTGGTGAGACGGAGGTTCGGTGAACGGACGGCGCGGGAAGCAGCGGCCCCAGGTCGGCCCGTATGCCGGGCTGGACCTGCGGGACGTGCCCGGCGGCGGCAAGGGTTTCGAGCTCGAGGACGGCTGGCTGGTCGAGGTGAACACCGGCGCTCGGCACAACCATGTGGCGCAGCGGCTCGGCCGGTTCATCGATGCGGGTGCCGTCGGTGCCGCCGTGCATCTCTGCGTCGGGAGTGGCTGGGAGGTCAGCACGCGCAGCGGGGTGCGTAAACCCGACATCATCGTGGTTCCCCGTGAGGTCGCCCGGGCGGCGGTGGTCGCGGACGTGCCGAAGCGAGTGCCGGGGTCCGAGGTACGGCTTGCGGTCGAGGTCATCGCGCCGGGCAGCGGGACCGAACGCACCGACCGGGTGCGGAAGGTGCGCGAGTACGCGGCGGTGGGCATTCCGCAGTATTGGATCGTCGAGCATCAGCCCGATGTGCTGGTGCATCGGATGGTGTTGGGCGACGGCGGCTATGGCGCCGATCCCGTGGTGGGGTCCGGCAGTATTTTCGATGCGGTCGTCGACGCCGACAGGCCGTTCCGGGTCACCTTCGATCCCGCTGCGCTGCTTGCGGTTTGAGACCGGCCGGGCTCAGCCCGTGCCGCGGCGGCGGTTCGGGCGGTGACTGATGCCGACCGCGCGGCGGACGAACGCGACTGTCTCCGGGGCGATCTCATCGAGCGGGCAGCCCGCGTCGACGCGTTCGATGGCCCGCGCCAGCGCGCCGTCGATCAGATCGGCGGTCAGTTCGGGGTTCGGGTTGTCCAGGGCGGTCAGTGCCGACCGCAGTGGGGCGGCCAGTTCGTGGTGGGCGTCGGCCAGGTCGCGGCGGGCGGTCTCGTCGCGGGGGAGGATGCTGCCGAGCACCGCGATGCGGTGCGCGCCGGATGCGGCCAGCGCCAAGGTGGTTCGCACGTAGGCCTCGACCTGGCCCGCGGCGGTCTCGGCCCGTTCGACCGTATCGCGCAGGCGCACGCCCCATTCCGTCAGCGCGTCCGTCACGATCCGGAACAGGATTTCGTCGCCGGACCGGAAGTATTTGTAGACGCTGCTGCGCGCGAGCCCGGCGGCCGCGCCGACCGTGGCCGGCGTCACCGCCTGGGGTCCGTTCTCCAGCAGCACCAACCGGGCAGCTTCGAGCAGCGCGCGTTCTTGGTTCGCCCGGTGTTCGGCAACGGTTGGTGCGTCGATCCTCGGCATCGGGCTCCTGGTCGGCGAGAGCGACGGAAGGTTTCCATACTACCCCTTGGCGACAAGGTGTCGCTAAATACGACAGGAGTGGGGGTTGCGATGTAATCAGCAACGAGCATGGCGGTTGTCCAGTGGGCTGAATGGTGCATTTGTGCTAAAAGTGTTGTGGCCTAGTCCTTCCCGACCTTCCACAGTGATGGTCGTCGCATCGGACCGCGGACCGTGGCCGTCAATCCGTCAGGGCTGGACGGCTATTGGGTGCGGCGACCCGTGGGTACCAAGGGGACGGCGGCCACCGCCAGTACGGCGGCCGCCAAGTAGGCGGCCGCGAAACCGCTTGCGCTGATGAGCGCGCCGAACGCAGGCGGGACCGCGGCCATCGCCAAATTCTGGCCGGTGTTCTGGATGCCGAGACCGCGACCGCTCCAGTAGGGGCCCGCGATCTCGGCCACGGCGGTGAAGGCGAGCCCGTTGTCGGACACCGTGATCACCGAGGCGGCCACCAGCAACGGGATTGCGGCCCACCACATGTGGGTCGCCGCCGCCAGGGCCAGCGCGGCCATCGACAGCACGGCGGCGATCGCGACGGTGCGTAACGGGCCCAACCGGCTGCCGACGCGGTCGGACCAGGCGCCCGCGCCGATTCGTCCTGCGGCACCCAGGATTTGGGTCACGGTGACCAGAATTCCCGCGGCGGCCAACGACCAGCCCGCGTCGCGGTGCAGCCACAGCAGTGCGAAAGTCCACACGGTGCCCTGCGGTATGACAAGCAGCACAGAGACCGCATGGATGCGCCACAGTGTCGAATCGCCGCGATAAGGATTGGCGCGCAACGCCGCATCGGTGCCTGCCCCGGCCGGTCGCGGTGGATCGATGATGCCGATGAGGCAGCCCACCGCGGCGACGCCCGCCATCACCGCGGGCACCAGAATCGCCGCGGGCACACCGTATGCGGCCGCGACGGCAGGCACGGTCAGCGCGCCGACGGCGACGCCGAGCGGCTGGGCGGTCTGCCGAATTCCCATGGCCAGGCCCCGTCGCCGCGGTGGAAACCAGCCGACGATGACGCGCCCGCTCGCGCCGTTGGTGCTCGCCGCACCGATGCCGCCGAGGAACAGCAGTGCGCCCAAAGCGATGTCGTGCGTGGTGGTCGACGCGGCAACGCCGGCGATCAGCATCAGCAGTGGACCGCCGATCAGTACTTTGCGCTCACCGATCCGATCGACCACGTACCCCCACGCGATCAGTGTGCCGACCAAACCCAGTGTGGGCATTGCCACCAGTAGTCCCGCGGTGGCCAGCGGCATGCCGCGGTCGGTGAGCGCGGGCAGCAGGAAGGGGACGCCGTGCACGAAGACCGCGCTGGCGGCCTGTGCGAAGACGCCGAGACCGAGCATGGACCACCGTCGAGCCTCCCGGATGTGCGTTACGGTATCCATCGGTCTCACCTCGTATCTCAATATTTGGGAACAATGTCCCATTGGGTGAACGGCGAGGCTTACGTTACACCGGTCGGCCGAGTGGATTACGGGCAGTGGATGTCGGCCTGCTCACAGTCGGCTCGACGCGTCGGTGCGCGCCCGTGCGTACCGCTCGGTTGGGCGCGTTCGGGCAGGTGGAAGCCGGTCGATAGACTGCCCGGCATGCGTCTAGGTCGAGTAGCCAGTCCCGATGGGGTCGCGTTCGTCAGCATCGAGGGGGACGGAAGCGACAGCATCGCGAAGGAAATCGCGGAACACCCGTTCGGTACGCCGACGTTCACCGGGCGGAGCTGGCCGCTGGCCGATGTGCGCCTGCTCGCGCCCATCCTGGCGAGCAAGGTGGTGTGTATCGGCAAGAACTACGCGGCGCACGCGGCCGAAATGGGCGGGCCCGCACCGGAAGATCCGGTGATCTTCCTCAAGCCGAACACCTCGATCATCGGGCCGAACGCGCCGATCATCCTGCCGCCCAGCTCCTCTCAGGTCGACTACGAAGGCGAGCTCGCCGTCGTCATCGGCCGTCCGTGCAAGGACGTGCCCGCCGCCCGTGCGCTGGACGTGGTGCTCGGCTACACCGTCGCCAACGATGTGACCGCGCGCGATCAGCAGCGCCACGATGGCCAGTGGACCAGGGGCAAGGGCTACGACACCTTCTGCCCGCTCGGCCCGTGGATCGAAACCTCCTTGGATCCCTCGGATCTGGAGATCGTCACCGAGCTCGACGGCGAAGTCCGCCAGCGCAGCCGTACTTCGCTGCTACTGCACGACATTCCGAAGCTCATCGAATGGATCAGCACGGTGATGACGTTGCTGCCCGGTGACGTCATCCTCACCGGAACGCCCGAGGGCGTCGGTCCGGTCCAGGCCGGCCAGCAAGTGTCCGTGACCGTCGAGGGCATCGGCACCCTCATCAATCCTGTTGCCGCCAAGCACCGCTAGTGACTGCTTGCCGGTCACTGGTATTGGTCAGCTAGTCGAAAGAGAGCCATGACTGAAGTACGGGTCCGCTTCTGCCCGTCGCCGACCGGGACGCCGCACGTCGGCCTGATCCGCACGGCGCTGTTCAACTGGGCCTACGCCCGCCACCACGGTGGAAAGTTCGTGTTCCGCATCGAAGACACCGACGCGGCACGGGATTCCGAGGACTCCTACCGCGCGCTGCTCGACGCGCTGCGCTGGCTCGGCCTCACCTGGGACGAGGGCCCGGAGGTCGGCGGCCCCTACGAGCCGTACCGCCAGTCGTTGCGCAGGGATCTGCACCTCGATGTGGTCCGGCGCCTGCTCGCCGCGGGGGAGGCCTACGAATCCTTCTCCACGCCTGAGGAAGTCGAGGCGCGCCATCGCGCGGCAGGCCGCGACCCGAAGCTCGGCTACGACAACTACGATCGCGAGCTCACCGCACAGCAGATCGAGGCGTACCGAGATGCCGGGCGCCCCGCGGTGATTCGCCTCCGGATGCCCGACGAGGACCTCAGCTGGCACGACCTGGTGCGCGGCGAGACCACCTTCAAGGCGGGCACCGTGCCGGACTTCGCGCTCACCCGCGGCACCGGTGATCCGCTGTACACGCTGGTCAACCCCGTTGACGACGCATTGATGAAGATCACCCACGTGCTGCGCGGCGAGGACCTGCTCTCCTCAACCCCGCGCCAGCTCGCGCTCTACGGCGCGCTGCGCCGGATCGGCGTGGCCGACTTCACGCCGGAGTTCGGTCACCTGCCGTTCGTCATGGGACAGGGCAACAAGAAGTTGTCCAAGCGCGATCCCGAGTCGAATCTGTTCGTCCATCGGGATCGCGGATTCATCCCGGAAGGTTTGCTGAATTACCTGGCACTTCTCGGCTGGAGCATCGCAGACGACCACGACCTGTTCACCATGGCGGAGATGGTTGCTGCGTTCGACATATCGAAAGTAAATTCGAATCCGGCCAGATTTGATCAGAAGAAGGCGGATGCGCTCAACGCTGAGCACATCAGATTGCTGGAACCCGCTGATTTCAGCAACCGACTGCGTGAGTACCTGACCCATCAGGGTCATATCGGCGCCGAAATCGATGAGAAGATCTTCGCCGCGGCGGCCGAACTCGTGCAGACCCGGATCGTCGTCTTGTCCGATGCTTGGGAACTGTTGCGTTTCCTGTTGGCGCCCGCCGAACAATTTGCGATCGACCCCGCCGCGGGAGCCAAGAATCTCGGCGCCGACGCAACTCCGGTATTGCAAGCTGCTATTACTGCGTTGGAGCCACTCCCGCAGTGGTCGACATCCGCTATAGAAGAAGCGCTGAAAACCGCACTGATCGATGAACTGGGCCTCAAACCGCGCAAGGCATTCGCGCCCGTGCGCGTCGCGGTGACCGGATCACACATCAGCCCGCCACTGTACGAGTCGCTCGAACTGCTCGGCCGCGAGGCGAGCCTCGCGCGGCTGCGGTCGGCGCGGGAGTGGTCGGCAACCGTCTGAAAACGGTGAAACAGGCCGAAAACGTGGCTTTGACCAGGCGATTTGTAGTTAACCCGTTGCCGTTTGGTACTCTTCTTCTCGGCTCGGAACAAGGCCTCGCAGTCACCCAGACGCGAGGCTGAAAGACCTGGTCATTGGGGTATGGTGTAATTGGCAACACAGCTGATTCTGGTTCAGCCATTCTAGGTTCGAGTCCTGGTACCCCAGCGGAGAGATTGTTGTCGAGGACGGTTGCGCGGCCGAAATCAGTACAGCAGCTGGCGATTTGGTCGCCACGCTCCGGCCAGCTAAGCTAGCCGAGCCTCCTGATCGAAAGATCAACCAAAGGTGCTCCTCGTGCAAACGAGAAGTAGTCCTGGCCCCGTCGTCTAGCGGCCTAGGACGCCGCCCTCTCAAGGCGGTAGCGCGGGTTCGAATCCCGTCGGGGCTACACAGATGCAAGGCCCATGCCCATGGGGGCATGGGCCTTGTCTGTTTCGCAATGTCTTTTGGGGGTGCAACCCCCAAGCCCCGCCCGGCGGGCTTTGCCCCCGGACCCCCGGCCGAGAGGCTTCGCCCTCGGCGCGCATGGGGGCGGTGGGGATCAGATGTCTCGTTCCAGGACTCATGATCAGGCTTCAGCTCGGCTTTGGCCTGGGTTGGGTTGTGACGCGGTGCTGGTACAGCGAAGGCCCTCCGGTCGGTGACCGGAGGGCCTTTTCGGCTGCGGTGGTTATCCGCTCTTGCGGCGGAATTCGCGCTTGTGGCTGGCGCTGCCGTGGGTGGCGTTGGCGCCCTTGGAGCGGCCGTCGAGGTGGTCGGCGGTGCGGGCGGTGTGCTGGTTCTTGCGGTCGAGCGCCTCTTTGAACTTGCGCTTCAGCTCGTCGGCGCTGGTGCCCTCGGTGTTGCTCGAGCTCGGGGAACTATCCGGTTCCGTCATCGCCGTCTCCTCGTGGTGGCGGCCGGGCGCCGCGGCCGGTGGTGGGCGGCGGGTTTCGGCCGATCGGTGTCGAACGATTCGACGTTAGTCGCCGGAGGGGGGCGATGTCAGGTCGATATCCAGGCGCGTCGGGGTGGCTGTGCCGCAACGCATAGGCGGGTCAGTCGAGGTATTGGGCGGTGGTGCCGCCCAGGGGGAGCTCGGGGAGGCCGAGCTTGCGGTGATCCCAGCTGCGGACGCGGTGTGCGACGACGCGGATGGCGGTGCGCTTGTGCAGCATGGCCTCGACCATCGGGCGGACGTCTTCGCTGTACGGGCCGGTGTAGCGCTCCCAGACGCTGACACCGACGGCGTAGAGCTTGTCGGGGTCGTCGACGATCTCGGCGTGACCCTCGATGGCGACGCCGCGCAACTGGTCGTAGGTTTGGCCGGCCTCGACCATGCAGGTGATGCGCGGGTCGCGGCGGAGGTTGACGGCTTTCTGCGACTTGGCCTTGGTTTCGAACCACAGCTCGCCATCGATGAGCGCGTACCACATGGCGGTCAGGTGCGGCGTGCCCTTGGGACCGATGGTCGCCAGGGTGGCGATGCGGCTGCGCTCCAGGAACTCGGTGATCTCGGTGTCGGACATGACGATCTGTGCCCGTTGGTTGACTCCCATGGACTCACTCTAGAAGGTCATTTCTAGAACGTGTTATAGGCGCTTGTGCAGGGCCTCGGCGGCGGCGACCAGGTCGGCGGCCCAGCGTGCGCCGGGCCTGCGGCCCATCCGGTCGATCGGGCCGGAGACCGAGACGGCGGCGATCACGGTGCCACCCGCGTCGCGCACGGGGGCGGAGACGCTGGCGACGCCGGAGGCGCGTTCGGCCGCGCTCTGGGCCCAGCCGCGCTTGCGCACCTCGGTCAGTGCGCGTTCGCCGAAGACGGCGTCGGCGAGGATGGTGCGTTGCAGGTCGGGGTCGGCCCAGGCGAGCAGCACTTTGGCGGCGGAGCCCGCGGTGAGCGGCAGTCGCGCGCCGACGGGGACGGTGTCGCGGAGTCCGACGGGCGGTTCCAGCGCGGCGACACAGATGCGCGCATTGCCGTCCAGGCGGTACAGCTGGACGCTTTCGCCGGTGATCTCGCGCAACCGGGGCAGGATGGCCGACGCGGCCTCCAGCAGCGGATCGGTGGCGCCCGCGGCGAGCTCGGCGAGGGCGGGGCCCGGTCGCCACATTCCGGTGTTGTCGCGGGCCAGCAGCCGGTGCACTTCCAGGCCGACGGCCAGCCGATGGGCGGTGGCGCGGGGCAGGCCGGTACGGGCGCACAGCTCGTTGAGACCGCAGGGGTGCTCGGCGACGGCGTACAACACCGCCACTGCTTTGTCGAGGACGCCGATGCCGCTATGCTGTCTCATAGAACGATACTAGCGTCTCGGATGCTGGGAAATCCACTGCTGGGTGTTCCCCGGTGCGGAATCCCCGACGGTGCATCCGACCTCGCATATCCGAAAACTTGTGCAGCCGCCCCCGCGCTCCCAGCCCGGACCGCGACCGGATGCTCGTCGAAAGGTGATCGAGAAATGGCACAGCCACGCACCATGGCCGAAAAGGTGTGGGAGCAGCACGTCGTAGCCCGCGGTTCGGGCGAGGGCGCCGGGCGCGAACCCGACCTGATCTACATCGACCTGCATCTCGTGCACGAGGTGACCAGCCCGCAGGCCTTCGACGGCCTCCGCGCGGCGGGCAGGCCGGTCCGGCGGCCCGATCTCACCATCGCGACCGAGGACCACAACGTCCCGACCGCCGACATCGATAAGCCCATCGCGGACCCGATTTCGCGCACCCAGGTGGACACACTGCGCCGCAACTGCGCGGAATTCGGTGTGCGCCTGCACCCGATGGGCGATCTGGACCAGGGCATCGTGCACGTCGTCGGCCCCCAGCTCGGCCTCACCCAGCCGGGAATGACGGTGGTGTGCGGGGACAGTCACACCTCGACCCACGGCGCGTTCGGCGCGCTGGCGATGGGTATCGGCACCTCCGAGGTCGAACATGTCCTTGCCACCCAGACACTCTCGCTGCGCCCGTTCAAGACGATGGCGATCACCGTGGACGGCACGTTGGCCCCCGGCGTGACGAGCAAGGACCTGATTCTGGCCGTGATCGCCAAAATCGGCACCGGCGGCGGCCAGGGCTACGTGCTGGAGTACCGCGGCGAGGCGATTCGGGCCATGTCGATGGAGGCGCGAATGACGATCTGCAACATGTCCATCGAAGCGGGCGCCAGGGCGGGCATGATCGCTCCGGACGAAACGACCTATGAATTCCTCGAAGGACGCCCGCACGCCCCGCAGGGAGCCGACTGGACGGCAGCAGTGGCCGCCTGGGAAGCGCTCAAGACCGACGAGGGCGCGGTGTTCGACGCCGAGGTGCACATCGACGCGAGCGAGCTGACCCCGTTCGTCACCTGGGGTACCAACCCGGGACAGGGCGCGCCGCTCGGCGAATCGGTGCCGGACCCCGCCCAGATCGCCGACGAGACGGCACGCGAGTCCGCGGCGAAAGCGCTGCGGTACATGGATTTGGAGCCGGGCACTCCGCTTCGGCAGGTCGCGGTCGACACCGTATTCGTCGGATCGTGCACCAACGGACGCATCGAGGATTTGCGTGCGGTGGCCGGGATTTTAAAGGGACGCAAGGTCGCCGACTCGGTACGAATGTTGGTTGTACCGGGGTCGATGCGGGTTCGCGCACAGGCTGAATTAGAAGGACTGGGCGAGATTTTCACCGCGGCGGGCGCCGAATGGCGGCAGGCGGGCTGCTCAATGTGCCTGGGAATGAATCCGGATCAGCTCGCACCGGGCCAGCGCTGCGCCTCGACGTCGAACCGGAACTTCGAGGGCCGACAGGGCAAAGGCGGCCGTACGCACCTGGTTTCCCCGCTCGTAGCGGCCGCGACGGCGGTTCGCGGAACCCTGTCCTCGCCTGCGGATCTGGACTGACCGGACGCGATACCCCTACCGACTCAGGAGAATCAATGGAAGCCTTCACCGTGCACAAGGGGATCGGCGTGCCGTTCCGCCGTTCCAATGTCGATACCGATCAGATCATCCCGGCTGTGTACCTGAAGCGGGTGACCCGCACCGGATTCGAGGACGGACTCTTCGCCGCGTGGCGTAACGATCCGGACTTCATTCTGAACAACGAGCCGTACAACCGGGGAAGTGTGCTGGTAGCGGGGCCGGATTTCGGCACAGGATCCTCGCGTGAGCACGCCGTTTGGGCGCTGTCCGACTACGGCTTTCGGGTGGTGATCTCGTCCCGGTTCGCCGACATCTTCCGTGGCAATGCCGGTAAGGGCGGGCTGTTGGCCGCTCAGATGTCACAGAACGATGTCGAAATGCTCTGGAAGTTGCTCGAGGAACAGCCCGGACTCGAATTGGTTGTGGACCTCGAGGCGCGCACGGTGACCGCCGGAACCGCCGTGTTGCCGTTCGATATTGATGACTACACACGGTGGCGTCTGCTCGAAGGATTGGACGACATCGGGCTCACCCTGCGCCGCAGCGACACCATCGCCGAGTTCGAAAACGCAAGGCCAGCATGGAAACCCACTACCCTCCCGGCACGTATTTCGCAGTCCTAAACACCCCGGGGTGTTAGCTGGATGGCAAGGGGGCCGATAGCTGGACGTGTGCTAAACCACATGAATTTTGGCGTGGCACATAGACTCTTGCCCAAAGTGGGTTTACCGTGGTACCTAGTCGGTCCGACGACGGGCCATTAGTCTGCGGAGGATTCAATGAACAAGGCGGAACTGATCGACGTTCTGACCGAAAAGTTGGGTACTGATAGGCGCACGGCCACCGCGGCAGTCGAGCATGTGGTCGACACCATCGTGCGCGCGGTGCACAAGGGTCAGAGCGTCACAATCACCGGATTCGGTGTGTTCGAACAGCGCAAGCGTGCGGCTCGAGTCGCCAGGAACCCGCGCACCGGCGAAACCGTCAAGGTGAAGCCCACTTCGGTGCCTGCGTTCCGTCCGGGCGCTCAGTTCAAGGCCGTGATCGCGGGTAAGCAGAAGCTCGCCCAGAGCGGTCCCGCCGTCAAGCGCGGCGTGAATGCCCCGGTGGCGGCGAAGAAGGCGGCTGCCAAGAAGACGGCGGCCAAGAAGACCGCCGCCAAGAAGGCCACCCCCACGAAGGGCCCGGCCAAGACCACGGCGAAGAAGGCCGCCAAGAAGGCGCCCGCAAAGACCGCTGCTCGCAAGACGACCGCGGCCAAGGCGCCCGCCAAGAAGACGGCTGCCAAGAAGACGGCCGTGAAGAAGGCGCCTGCCAAGAAGGTCACCGCCGCCAAGAAGGCGCCGGCCAAGAAGGTCACCGCGGCCAAGAAGACGGTCGCCAAGAAGGCTCCGGCCAAGAAGTCGGCCGCCAAGAAGGCGCCCGCTCGCGGTCGCCGCTAGATACTGCGCCAGTACGGTATTGGCGCCGGGTGACCGGCCGTAAGGCCGAAATCACCCGCTGTACCGATCGAACACGGCCCCGGAGGACGCCTCCGGGGCCGTTTCGGTTGTCCGGGCCTGCCGTTGGCGACGGTCAGGACTTCACTACCTCGGAGTTCAACGAGCGGTCCAGATGGTCGGCGGCGACCAGCTTGCGGTCGATGAACGAGAGCACCCACACGCTGCCCTTGCGGTTGCGTGCGGACGGCAGCGCGATGCCGTCGCGCTCGGCCCACCAGCGCAACAGATCCGGAATCACCTTGCCCTGACTGCACACAACGGGCACCTCGGTATCCGACACCAGCGAGACGACCCGCTGCCGGGCCTCGTCCTGCGCTGCGGCATAACCGGTTTCGGACAGCAGCGGCTCCAGCATGATCTCCACGCCGAGCTTCTCGGCCAGCGGTGTCACCGTCTGCACGCAGCGCACCGGATCGGCCGAGTAGATCTCAGATGCCCCGAACGCCAGCAGATTCGAGACCAGCGCCCGTGCTTGGGCTTGGCCGGACCGATCCAGTGGGCGCAGCGGGTCGGGACCGGAGAAGCGGTCTCGCCGACCGGCTTTCGCGTGCCGCACCAACAGCAGCGTGCGGGTTTCCGGTGGCAGCCGGGTGAACGCGCGCAGCACCTGCCGATCCATCGGGTAGGACAACTGGTCCATCACCCGATCCAGCGGATACCAATTCAGCACGTCCACTTCATCATTGGAGGTGAACTCGCCGCCGGCCACCTCGGCCGCCCAGTAGTCGACCCGCTTCAGCTTGCGGTGTCCGGGCACCGGATAGGTGACGTGGCCGAGGTAGCGGCCGAGCCTGCAGTCCAGACCGGTCTCCTCGCGGACCTCACGGACCGCGGCGAGCACCGGCGTCTCACCCGGATCGAGCTTGCCCTTGGGCAGCGACCAATCCTGGTACTTCGGCCGGTGCACGACGGCGATCTGCACGCCGCCGTTCGGCGCCCGCCGCCACAGCACCGCACCCGCAGCGTGAATGTTGGCGGTAACACGGGGATCCCAGAAGGGCCCCCCTTCCATCTCGTACCCCGTAGCACCACTCACTGTTGTTCTGGCCTCCGCAGCCGCATGAGGAATTCTTGGTGGTCACGCACTTTGACGTCGTCGTCACCCGCGTGTTCGGGCCACGCGAGCCAATTGCCATCCGAGCTGAGTACCCAGCAGCGGGTATTGGGATGCAGGGCGGAGTCGAAGACCTGCCCGAGCTGCTCGGTCAGCCGCGGATCCTTCACCTGCGCCATCACTTCCACCCGCCGGTCCAGGTTGCGGTGCATCATGTCGGCGCTGCCGATCCAGTACTGATCCTGGGCCTGGAAGTGCATCACCCGCGAATGTTCGAGGAAGCGGCCGAGGATCGAACGGACCTCGATGTTCTCGCTCATCCCCGGCACACCGGGGCGTAGCCCGCAGATGCCGCGCACCACGATCTGCACCGGCACACCGGCCAGCGAGGCCCGATACAGCGCGTCGATGATCTCCTCGTCGACGATCGCATTGGCCTTCAACCGGATTCGGGCATCCTTGCCCTCGGCGGCCAGTTCGGTCTCCCGCTGGATCCGCTCGATGATCCCGGCACGCACGCCGTGCGGCGCGACAAGCAGGTTGCGGTACTTCTCTTTTCGCGAGTAACCGGTCAGCGAATTGAACAGGTCGGTCAGGTCGGCACCGATTTCCGGTGCGGCGGTGAGCAGTCCGACGTCCTCGTAGAGCCGCGCGGTCTTCGGGTTGTAGTTGCCGGTGCCGATGTGGCAGTAGCGGCGGATGGTCGCGCCCTCGCGGCGTACCACCAGACAGGTCTTGCAGTGCGTCTTCAAGCCGATCAGGCCGTAGACCACGTGCACGCCGGCCTGCTCCAGCTGGCGCGCCCACTTGATGTTGGCCTGCTCGTCGAAGCGCGCCTTGATCTCGACCAGCGCGACCACCTGCTTGCCCGCCTCGGCGGCGTCGATGAGCGCGTTGACGATCGGGGAGTCGCCGGAGGTGCGGTAGAGCGTCTGCTTGATGGCGAGCACCTGCGGGTCCGCGGCGGCCTGTTCGATGAACCGCTGCACGCTGGTGGAGAACGAGTCGTAGGGGTGGTGCACCAGCACGTCGCCCTCGCGCAGCGCCGCGAACACGTTGCGCGGCGTCTCGCGCTCACCGAACGCGGGCGGGGTGGCGGGCACGTAGGGCGCGTCTTTGAGGTTCGGCCGGTCCACGCCGTACACCTGCCACAGGCAGGACAGGTCGAGCAGGCCGGGCACCTGGATCACGTCGCCGGGATCGACATCCAGTTCCCGCAACAACAATTCGAGCATGTGCTCGGTCATGTCGTCGGAGACCTCCAGCCGCACCGGCGACCCGAAGCGGCGGCGCGCGAGCTCGCGCTCCAGGGCCTGCAGCAGGTCTTCGTCGCGGTCCTCGTCGACCTCGAAGTCGGCGTTGCGGGTGATCCGGAACGAGTGCTGCTCAACCACTTCCATGCCGGGGAACAGCAGATCGAGGTGCGCCGCGATCAACTCCTCCATCGGCAGGAAGGCGGCGATGGTCGAGCCGGCGTCGGTGCGCCGCACCCGGACGAATCGATCTACGTTGTCCGGCACCTTGACTCGGGCGAAGTGCTCGCCGCCGGTGGCGGAATCCTTCACCGTCACCGCGAGATTCAGGCTCAGGCCGCTGATGTAGGGGAACGGGTGCGCCGGGTCCACCGCGAGCGGGGTCAGCACCGGGAACACCTGATCCTGGAAATGGCCCGAGAGGCGTTGGCGCTCATCGTCGTTCAGGTCGGTCCAGTCGATGATCGCGATGCCCTCGGCGGTGAGCGCGGGCAGCACGTCGTCCAGGAACACGCGCGCGTGGCGCACGGCGATCTCCTGCGCGCGGGCGGCGATCAGTTCCAGTTGCTCGCCGGGCGAGCGGCCGTCCGCGGAACGCACCAGCAGACCGGTCTCCGCGCGGCGCTTGAGGCCCGCGACGCGGACCATGTAGAACTCGTCGAGATTCGACGCGAAGATGGCGAGGAATTTGGCGCGCTCCAGCAGCGGCAGCGACGCGTCCTCGGCCAGGGCGAGCACGCGGGCGTTGAAATCGAGCCAGCTCAGCTCGCGGTTGAGGTAGCGATCACGTGGCAACTGCACGATCGTCGCGTCGGTCGGCGCCGGACTCGCCGCAGGCGGCGGGGTGGGAAGCAACTTCTGTTTGACAACTTCGGTATCGCTCATGGCCGTACCTCGCTGGCGCTAGGCTCTGACAGGCGCGATACACGCTGGCAGACGGTTAGCTCGCTTCGCTCACTCACGCCAACGATCATCCCCTACAAACCGGGCAGTGTGGAGCCCGACACTATGATTGACGTGAGCATCACCTCACTCTAGCGACCTCCTAGCACACTCGGCGAACCGGAAAGTGAACAGGATCTGGCCAGCCGATGTCATGCAGTGCCAGCCGGGTCGCGTCGCCCGCCCCGAGCTCAATGGCCAGGTCCAGGTCGTCGGCCGTGTCGACATCCAGTCGCAAACCGGGCCACTCGCCGCCCAGATCGACCGCGCCCGCCGCTCTGTGTTTGCTCGCCGAGTCAGGACCGAACCGGGGTTCGAGGGCGGCGACGGGGTCGCGGACAAGTAGCGCAGCGGTGCCGGTGCCTGCGTGATCCACCACGATCGAGCGCAGCCCGCGCGGCGCGACCGTCAGCACGTCGGCCAGTTCCTCCGGACGCAGTGCGGGCAGGTCCGCCTGCAACGCGAGCAGATCGACCGGGCCGTACCGGTGCCGCAGCCCGGTCGCGGTGTCGGCCAGCGCGTTGTTCAACCCGTCCCGACCGGCGGTGCGCGGCTCCGGGTGCACCGCGGCGCCCATCGAGCGCGCCAGGTCGGCCACCGCCGGATCCGGCGTGACCACAGTGATCGAGACGATTTCCTGGACGGCCGCGGTAGCGGTGACGGTGTCGGCGAGCATGGCGAGGACCAGCCGGGCCCGGTGTTCCGGGCGCAGCCGGTCGGCCAGTCGGCTCTTGGCCTGATCGAGGCTCTTCACCGCGATCACGGCATGCACGGCGTGCGGGCGCATGCGTCCAATCCTTCCATGGCATATTGGGCAGATGACGAGGGCGGCAGTACTGGGCGCGGGATCTTGGGGGACCGCGTTCGCAAAGGTCTTGGCGGACGCGGGAACCGACGTCACCATCTGGGCGCGACGACCCGAGGTTGCCGAAATATTGCACACCCAACATCGCAATCCGTCCTACCTCACCGATATTCCTTTGCCCCCGCTGAAAGCCACCCACGACCCCGCGGTCGCCCTCGACGCGGCCGACATCGTGGTCCTCGCGGTGCCGTCCCAATCGCTGCGGGTGAATCTCGAGCAGTGGAAAGGGCTGATCCCCGCGGAGGCGTCGCTGCTCAGCCTGGCTAAGGGCATCGAGAACGGCACGCTGCTGCGGATGAGTCAGGTGATCGCCGAGGTCAGCGGGGCCGACGAGAGCCGGGTCGCGGTGCTGTCCGGCCCGAACCTGGCCAGGGAGATCGCCGTCGGTCAGCCCGCCGCGACCGTGATCGCCTGCTCCGACGCCGATCGAGCCGTCGCGTTGCAGCACGCCAGCGCCACCGGATACTTCCGCCCCTATACCAACACCGACGTGATCGGCTGTGAGATCGGCGGCGCGTGCAAGAACGTGATCGCCCTCGCGTGCGGCATCGCCTCCGGAATGGGCTTGGGCGACAACACCGTCGCCAGCATCATCACCCGCGGCCTCGCCGAGATCATCCGCCTCGGCGTCGCGCTCGGCGCCGAACCCGCCACCCTCTCCGGCCTGGCCGGCGTCGGCGACCTGGTCGCCACCTGCACCTCCCCCCTGTCGCGCAACCGCTCCTTCGGCCACGCCCTCGGGGCGGGCGGCTCCATGGAAACCGCGCAGGAGGCCACGCACGGCCAAGTCGCCGAAGGCGTCAAGTCCTGCACCTCCATCCGCGCCCTCGCCGTGAAACACGACGTCGACATGCCGCTCACCACCGCCGTGAACCAGGTCTGCCACGAGGGCATGGCCGTGCGCGAAGCCGTCGGCAATCTGCTCGGGCGGCGAATCAAGCCGGAGTAGGCAACTTTTCGATGCGGAGCCACGGGAGAGTCTGCTGTGACCCGGGTCGGGCATCGTCTTCCACTGGTGAGGGTGGCCGTACGGTGTTATGACGGGCGCGCACCACGTTTGCGGTGGACGCGGCGCGCCCGTGTAGCCTGCTCGGTTGTCGATGCAGGCTGAAACCGAGCGCGGATCAAGGCGGAAACACATGCGGGTAGCGGTGCTGTTTGGCGGGACGAACAGTGAGCGGGATGTCTCGATCGCGACGGCGGGTCAGGTATTCCGTGCGCTACGCGATCGTGGCCACGACGTCTCCGCCTTCGACACCACGGCGGGCAAGCTGAAGCCCAGCGACGAGGACCGGCTCATGGAGGCCACGGTGCCCGTCGAGCCGCCGGATCTGAGCATCATTCCCGGCGAGGATGTGACCATGCAGCTGCTCAGCGAGCCGGGTGGCCTGCGGTCCGTCGACGTGGTGTTCCTCGCGCTGCACGGCGGCACCGGTGAAAACGGCACGATCCAAGGGCTGCTCGATCTTGCGGGCGTGCCCTACACCGGCAGCGGCGTGCTGGCCAGCGCGGTGGCGATGGACAAGGACGTCTCCAAGCGGCTGTTCCGGCTCGCGGGCGTGCCGACGCCGGACTGGTACATGGTCGGCCCCGAGGCCGAATTCGACGATCAGCTCGGCTGCCCGGTGGTCGTGAAGCCGAACAAGCAGGGATCCACGGTCGGATTGACGGTCGTCAAGGATCCCGCGTTGTTCGCCGACGCCGTGCGGGTGGCCCGCCAGCATGACGAAGAGGTGATGGTCGAGAAGTTCGTTCCCGGACGCGAATTCGTCATCGGGGTGCTCGGTGGGGAGGCGCTCGCGGTGGGCGAGATCATTCCGCAGGGCAGCGAGATCTTCGACTATCGCAACAAGTACCAGGTCGACGGCGCGGTGGAGATTTTCCCCGCCCAGATCTCCGAGGCGCAAGCCGATGAGATGCGCAGCCTTGCCGTGCAGGCACACAACGCGCTCAAGCTGGGCAACTACAGCCGCGTCGACTTCCGGGTGGACAGCGAAGGCCGCATGTGGTGCCTCGAGGCGAACACCCTGCCGGGGATGACCGCGACCAGCTTGCTCCCGCAGTCGGCGGCGGTTGTCGGTATCGGCTTCGCCGAACTGTGCGAGAAGATCTGCGAGAACGCGCTGACCAAAAGGGGATAGTGGCGGTGCTGTGGCGCACCGTCCCGTGGGGGTCAGTTGGGGAGGGGACCCGGGTCGAGCGGCTTCGCGGGGAGGTTGGCGGTGATGGTGTCGGAGACCGCCTGCAAGGGGGTGGGGCCGGAACCGTCGGGGATGGTGAGCGCGATGTAGGTTTCGCGGTCCACCGCGAACCAGGTACTCGCCTTGGCGGTTTGGTCGCGGGCCTCGAACCACTGGACGTTGTTCACCAGCTGCAGGGCTGAGGCGCGGTTGAACTCGAGCGGGCGGTCCAGGCCGCAGCGCAGCACGATCGGGTCGCCGCCGTCGGCGCGCTGCCAGGCGCGGGTGGCCGGTGGGGAAGGCTCCACGAGGGTGGATTTGGTGTAGTCGCCGAGTTCGGTGGGCAGGGCGGGGAGCAAGGTGGTGCAGGCGGGGCCGGTGGCGGCTGGCGCGGGGACCGGGCCGAGGACCAGCGGTTCGCGCTCGACGGGGGCGCGGCGGGCGAGGACCGCGGCCACCAGGACGCCGACCACCAGGACGACCGGCAAGGCCACGGCGGTGGCGATGAGGGCGGGGGAGTATTGGGTGCTGCCCTCGGTTTTCGCGGCGGCGCCCTCGGCGGGCTGCTCCACCGTCTCCTTCGCCGAATCGTGGTCCGACGATTCCGCCGCCATGCTCACCGATCCTTCCTGTCGCACTGGGATGGGCGGTCGGGGCCGCAAAGCTGCGGCGGTGCCGTGACCGGCCCGGTAGTAGTCGATTGCCCTGAAAAGGGTACCTTCGGGTCGATTCCAGTCGGCAGCGCGTCGGAAAGGACCGGTCATCAGCGAGCACACGGGGCCGAGGACGGTGCGTGAACTGGGGGAGTTCGCGCTGATCGAGCGGATCAACCGCGGCCGGGTGCAGGCGCCGGGGGTGCTGCTCGGGCCCGGTGACGACGCTGCCATGGTGGCCGCGCCCGACGGCCGGTTCGTGGTCACCACCGACATGCTCGTGCAGGACCGGCATTTCCGGCTCGACTGGTCGAGTCCGGTGGAGATCGGACGCAAGGCGATTGCGCAGAACGCGGCCGACGTGGTCGCGATGGGTGCGTGGCCGAGCGCGTTCGTGGTGGCGCTGGGCTGCCCGGCCGACACCGAGCTGGACGTGATCGATGGCCTGACCGAAGGAATGTGGGCTGAGGCGGGCCGCGCGGGCGCCTCGATCGCGGGCGGTGATCTGGTACGCAGCCGTGATCTGGTCATCTCGGTGACCGCGTTCGGTGACCTGCGTGGCCGCGCGGCCGTCACGAGAGCTGGTGCGCGCGTAGGGGACACGGTCGCCGTCGCGGGCCGCCTCGGCTGGTCGGCCGCCGGCCTCGCGATGCTGACGGCCGATGCCGAGGGCGACGAGTACGCCGAAGCGCTTGCCGCACATCGTGTCCCACAGCCGCCCTACCCGGCGGTGCTCGACGCGCTCAGCGACGCTTTGCACGCACTGACCGACGTATCCGACGGTCTACTAGCCGATCTCGGCCATATCGCCACCGCGTCCGGCGTCGCCATCGACCTGCATTCGTCCGCATTGCACGACCCCGCACTCGAACATCTCGCCGCACGTCTGGATGCCGATGCGGCGCAATGGATTCTGTCCGGCGGCGAGGATCACGCGTTCGCAGGCACCTGGTCAGCAGGGTCGGCGCTGCCCGCCGGATGGGTGCCGATCGGCCGCGTGTCGGCCGGTCACGGCGTCACGGTCGACGGTGTGGCGCCCTCGGGCAGCGCCGGATGGGAATCGTTCAGTGGGGCGGACTCGGCGTCCGGGAGCGAACCACGCTAAGTTGTGCGGTCATGGGCGCGAAACCACTGTCGGAAATCATGGATCCGGGATGGGCGAAGGCACTCGAGTCGGTGGCGGATCGGATCTCCGCTATGGGCGAGTTTCTGCGCGAAGAGAACGCGGCGGGCCGCGGCTACCTACCGTCCGGTGAGAATGTGCTGCGCGCGTTCCAGCGGCCGTTCGACGCGGTGCGGGTGCTGGTCGTCGGCCAGGACCCGTATCCGACGCCCGGTCATGCGATGGGCCTGAGTTTCTCTGTGGCGCCGGATGTTTCGCCGGTCCCGCGCAGCCTGGCCAATATCTTCGCCGAATACACCAAGGATCTCGGCCACCCGACGCCGTCCTGCGGTGATCTGAGCCCATGGTCCGATCAGGGCGTGCTGATGCTGAACAGGGTGCTGACGGTGACCCCCGGCCAGCCTGCCTCGCATCGCGGCAAGGGCTGGGAGGCGGTGACCGAGCAGGCGATTCGCGCGCTGGTCGCCCGCGACGAGCCGCTGGTCGCCATCCTCTGGGGTCGCGACGCGGCGACGCTCAAGCCGACCCTGGTCGGGGCCGAGGTGCCCTACATCGAGTCCGCGCATCCGTCGCCGCTGTCGGCCTCGCGTGGCTTCTTCGGTTCGCGCCCGTTCTCCCGAGTGAACGAACTACTCGACGAACTGGGTGCCGAACCCGTTGACTGGCGCCTGCCTTGAGCAGGCGTCTGTGTGTGATCTACCGAGATTGAAAATCGAGTGAGGAGCTTTTCCATGCCCAACACCACCGTTCGCGGCGCACTGCGCGGCACCACCGCCACCCTGGCCATCTGTGCCGCCCTCGCGGGTGGCGCCGCGACCGCGAGTGCGGCGGGCCTGCCGCTGGAGCAGGCCACCGAGACCACGTCCGCCCCCGCGGACACCGCCTCGACGCAGATCGGCGAGGAATTCACCTCCAACGGCTCCTCCACCATCTCTTCCTCGGTCAACGCCAAGGTCGCCTGCCTGCTGCAGCGCACGCTGAGCGCGTCGGGCAAGTGGGACTGCTGAGTCAGCCCGATAGCGAGGCTCGCCCGCGAACCATAACCGGTTCTATGCGATCCTCGGTTTGTGAGTAAAGCGAACAAACTTCCCGAGCCCGCACCGCTGCGGCTGCGTGGCTCGGGTGGGATCGAGCTGGTCGCAGACCAGTTCGGCCCCGCCGACGGTCCGCTCGTCGTCTTTCTGCACGGCGGCGGGCAGACCAGGCACTCGTGGAAACAGACCGGCGCGAAGCTGGGTGCGGCGGGCATGCGCGTCGTCACGCTGGACGCGCGCGGACACGGCGACAGCGCGTGGTCCGACGCCGCCGACTATCGCCGCGACACCATGGTGGCCGACCTGCTGCTCGTGCTCGACCAGCTCGGTGCGCCCGCCGTGGTGGTCGGGGCGAGCATGGGCGGCATCACCGGCCTGCTCGCCACCGCGGAGCCCGCGGGCTCGGCGATCAGCGCGCTGGTGCTCGTCGACATCGTGACCAGACCCGAGCAGGCCGGCGTCGCGCGGGTGATCGACTTTCTCGGCAAGCACCGCAACGGCTTCGACAGCCTCGAGCAGGTGGCCGACGCCGTCGCCGAGTACCTGCCGCACCGGCCGCGGCCGAAGAACACCGACGGCCTGCTGCGCAATCTGCGCCAGCGCGACGGCCGCTGGTATTGGCACTGGGATCCGGACATGCTTTCGCAGCGCGTGGAGGATCCGTCGGAGATGACCGACCAGCTGGAAGCCGCCGCGCGCAAGCTGACGATTCCGGTAATGCTGGTGCGCGGCATGCAGTCGGATGTCGTGAGTCCGGAAGGCGCGGCGGCGTTTCAGGAGCTGGTGCCGCACGCGCAGCTGGTCGAGATCGGCGGCGCGGCCCACACCGCGGCCGGTGACGACAACGACGCCTTCACCGACGCGGTCGCCGGGTTCGTGCTGCAAACCACCGAGTGAGCTAGCTGTAGTTCGGCTTTCGCTTTTCCACGAACGCGTCGACCCCTTCGCGACCGGTCGCGCCGTTGGCCGCGGCGGCGATCGCGTCACGTTCACGATCCAGCTGATCGCTCAGGGCCGACGAAGTGGACTGTGCCAGTAGGGTTTTGATGCTCGCGTAGGTGGATCGTGGTCCGGCGGCGATGGTTCGGGCCAACGTCAGTGCCTCGGCCTGTACCTCGTCGTCGGCGACCAGCCTGCTGAGGATGCCGAGCCGGACCGCCTCGTCGGCGTCCAGAACCGCGTCGGTGAGCAGGATCTCGCGGGCCCGGCCGAGCCCGACGATCCGGGGCAGCGTCCACGACATGCCGCCGTCGGGGCTCAGGCCGATGCCGGGGTAGGCCGGGCGCAGCTTGGTGCTCGGGCCGCCGAGCGCGATGTCGGCGGCGCAGACCAGGCTCATGCCCGCACCTGCTGCCCAGCCGTGCACGCCGACGACCACCGGTACCGTCGTCGCGTCCAGCGCGCGCACGAAATGGTGCAGATCCGTTGCCAGACCGTAGATGTGAGCGGCCCGATCGGCCGCCGCCGCGAAGCCGCGCACGTTGCCGCCCGCGCAGAAGTTGGCGCCCGTGCCGGTCAACAGCACGGCGCCGACATCGCTGCCGAGCGACCGCAGGGCCGCCGTGCCCGCGACGATTCCGCCGAAGTCCATGGACGTGCCGTTGGCCGCGGTCGCGATGGTGATCTGCAGAACGCCGTCGGCGGTGCTCACGTACCCGGCTTGCTCGGTGGAGGTCATGGTCAGCACCTTATCGCGTGCGCCCGAGTGGGCCGGCTCACTGCTCGGCGCCGGACGGGCGCACCATCCGGACCTCGATGGCGGGTGTGAATGCCTCGACCCGGCGGGTGCCGTCCAGCGCGAAACCGTGTTTGCGATAGAAGGACTGGGCGCGCGGGTTCTCCTCGAAGACCCACAGCGAGCACGCCGCCGAGGGGTCGACCGCGGCACGCAACAGATCGTGCGCGACACCGGTGCCGTACCAGGACGCTCGGACGTACAGCGCGTTCAGCTGGAGCGGTGTGACGGGCGGGGTGTCGAGACTGGCGCCCGCGGTCGCGAAGCCGATCACTCGATCATCGGCCAGCGCCACCCACGTACGCCCGGAGTACTCGACCCGCTGCCGCTCCCACTGCTCGGCTCGGCGCTCGACATCGAACGCGTCGAGCACATGCGCGGGCACCAGGCCGGGGTACGCCTCCCGCCAGCAGGCGATGTGACATTCGGCCAGGCGATAGGTGTGCTCGGCGGCGAGCGGCAGGATGACCCACTCGGGCTCGGTCATACCCGACATTTTTCACCCATCGATGACTACGCCCCGGACCACCCTTGCGGGTGCCGGGGCGTGCGTCGGTCTCTTACCGGTTCAGCCGAGGCTGAATCAGCCGCGAACGACCTTGCCTGCCTTGAGGCAGGAGGTGCACACGTTCATGCGACGGGTGTTACCCGGCGCAACCTGGGCGCGAACGGTCTGGATGTTCGGGTTCCAGCGACGGTTGGTGCGCCGGTGCGAGTGCGAGACCGACTTCCCGAAGCCGGGGCCCTTGGCGCAGACGTCGCAGACGGCAGCCATAGTCGCGAACTCCTTCATGTCATGTGGAGGACCGCCACCCGCGGGCGGCATGTCCGGAAACAATGTATTGACGTACCCCTGCCGACAGACATCGGCCAGCGCAAACCGGCAACGGCCACGCGAGGCAACCCTGCAAGGGTAGCGGGACGGCCCCCGATCCACCAAACCGGGTCGCTTTCCGACGGTGCCGGAACACGAGGTGGGTACCACCAGTATGTCGGTATCGCCCGCTAACCTTGCGGGCGGTGCAGATCTGACAAGAAGGGGTGACGGTGCCCGGAGCGCGGGATGTGATGGACGGCACGGCGTTGCTGCGCTGGGGCCGCGCCTGCCTCGACGACCTGGCCAACCGTCGCGAGGAGATCAACGCCCTCAACGTCTTCCCCATCCCCGACGCCGACACCGGCACCAACCTGCTCGCCACCATGCGCGCCGCAATGGACGCGGCCGAGGCGGCGACCGTCACCGCAAGCGATACCGCGGTTACGAAGGCGTCCGCGCCGGAAGCCGCCCGCCCGGCACAGGACGCGGCCGCGATCTCGGCGCGCGAGGTCGACACGGCGAGGTCGGCTGCCGCCGCCGACGACGCCTCGGGGTCGGCCCACGAGGATGTTGCCGCGGGGTCGGCCCGCGACGATGTTGCCTTGGGGTTGGTCCGCGACGTTGCCGCCGCGAGGTCGGCTGCCGCCGACGACGCCGTGAGGTCGCCACGCGACGATGCTGCCGCGGGGTCGGCCCGCGACGATGTTGCCTCGGGGTCGGCCCACGACGTTGCCGCCACGGGGTCGGCCCGCGACGATGTTGCCTCGGGGTCGGTCCGCGACGATGTCGCCTTGGGGTCGGCCCGCGACGATGTCGCCTTGGGGTTGGTCCGCGACCTTGCCGCCGCGAGGTCGGCTGCCGCCGACGACGCCGTGAGGTCGCCACGCGACGATGCTGCCGCGAGGTCGGCTCGCGATGATGCCGCCGCGGGGCCGGCTCGCGACGATGTCGCCTCGGGGTCGGCTCGCGAGGTCGACACGGCAAGGTCGGCTGCCGCCGATGACGACGCCGAGAGGTCGCCACGCGACGATGTCGCCGCGAGGTCGCCACGCGACGTTGCCGCCGCGAGGTCGGCACACGGCGACGCCGCCGCAATGTCGGCACACGACGTTGCCGCCGCGATGGCGCGTGGCGCGACCCTCGGTGCTCGCGGCAACTCGGGCATCATCCTGTCGCAGGTGCTGCGCGGTATGGCTGAGGCGGTCCGGCATGAGCCGTTGACCGCCGCGACCCTGCGTGATGCGCTGCGGCGGGGGTCGGCGCTGGTCCGTGAAGCGCTGAGTGAACCGATCGAAGGCACCATCCTCACTGTGCTCGACTGTGCGGCGGCCAGTGCCGCCGACTGTCCGGACACCTCGCTGGCGGAGGTGGCGTTGGCGGCGGCGGATGGGGCGGCCAAGGCGCTCGGCGACACTCCGTCTCAGCTCGGCGTGCTACGGGAGGCGGGCGTCGTCGACGCGGGCGCGCGCGGGCTGGTGGTGTTGCTGGACTGCCTCGTTTCGGTCACGCTCGGCGAGTTCCCGGCCCGGCCGGAGTACACCCCGCGCGACCCTGTTCCGTCGCAGGCTGCCGGGAACAGCGAGGTATCCGGTTCGGCCGCACCGCAATACGAGGTGATGTACCTGCTGGCCGACACCGACGAGTATCAGCTGGCAAAGCTTCGCGCGCGCCTCACCGAACTCGGTGACTCGGTGGTGGTCGTCGGCGATGGTGACGGCTCCTGGTCCGCCCACGTGCACTGCGCCGACGCGGGCGCCGCGGTGGAGGCGGGCCTCGCCGTCGGGAAACTCAGCGGCATCCGCATCGAGAGCTTCGCGCCCGCCAAACACGACATGACCCCCGGACACCTGGTCACCCACACCACGATGGACTCCGCCAAGGAAACCGACGGCCCCGCCGACCGCGGCGTCCTCGCGGTGGCGGCCGGTGCCGGCGCGGCCGAGCTGTTCGAGGACGCGGGCGCGGTGGTGCTCGCGGGCGACGGCGCGGTGACGGCCGCGACCCTGCTCGACGCGATCCGGGCGCTGCCGAACCGCGAGGTGCTCGTGCTGCCCAACGGCGCGCTACCCGCACACGACCTGGTCGCGGTCGGTGTCGCCGCCCGCGACGCCCACCGTGACGTGCTGCTGCTGCCGAGCGCGTCCATGGTGCAGGGACTCGCGGCGCTGGCCGTGCACGATCGCGGCCGGATCGCCGTCGACGACGCCTTCGCCATGTCCGAGGCGGCCGCGACCACTAGGTGGGGGTCGCTGCGCGCGGCACGGGAACGGGCGCTCACCATGGTTGGTACCTGCGAAGCGGGCGACGGGCTCGGCCTGGTCGGCCACGACGTGGTGGTGATCGACCACGATGTGCGCGCGGCGGGCCTGACGCTGCTGGACCGGATGCTCGCCTTCGGTGGCGAACTGGTCACCCTGTTGATGGGCGCGGCGGCACCGGACGGTCTCGCAGGCGAACTTGCCGCACACATCGGCGAAAGCTTTCCCGGCGTGGAGGTCACCGTGTACTTCGGTGGCCAGCACGGGGATCTGGTGCAGATCGGAGTGGAGTAGATGGCGACCCTGAGTGATCGGCTCGACCATGTCCTCGGCGTGAAGGCGGCGGGTTCGCTGGTCGACGCGTTCGACATGCACACGGTGGAGGACCTGCTCCGGCACTACCCGCTGCGCTACGCGACCCAGGGGCAACCGCTCACCGAGGAGGAGCCCGAGGACGGTACGCACATCACGGTGATCGGCCGGATCACCAAGGCCGAGCTGCGACCGATGCGCAATCGCCGCGGTTCGCTGCTGAAGGTGGTGCTGGACACCGGTTCCGGCACCGGCCGCGGCGTCGATGTCACCTTCTTCAACGGTGACAAGGTGAAATACGTTGTCCGCGAAGGGCTTCGCGCGATGATGTCGGGCACGGTGAACTACTGGCGGCCCGGCCAGTGGAACCTGAGCCATCCGGGCTACCTGATCCTGCCCGAAGCCGACGACGAGTCGGTGGGCGCGGTGAAGACCGTGCGCGGCGGCGGCGACCTGCGCGGCCTCGCGCAGAGCGCGAAAGGCGCTGAGGGCGTGGACACCTCGTTCATGGAGCGGGAGTTCATCCCGGTGTACCCGGCCACCGCGAAGGTGCAGAGCTGGGACGTGCTCGCCTGCGTCCGGCAGGTGCTCGATCAGCTCGATCCGATCGACGACCCGCTGCCCGACGACATCAGGAACGAGCGTTCGCTGATGAAGATCTCGGACGCGCTGCGCCTGATTCACCTGCCGGAGCGCAAGACCGACATCGACCAGGCGCAGGAGCGGCTGCGTTTCGACGAGGCGCTGGCCTTGCAACTGGTGCTCGCCGAACGCCGCCACGAGGTGTCCGGCCGGGCCGCGCGCCCGTGTCCGCCGCGCCTCGACGGCATCGCCGCCGAGTTCGAGAAGCGGCTGCCGTTCGAGCTCACCGCGGGCCAGCGGAAGGTGGTCTCGGAGATCTCCGCGGACATGTCGCGCAGTCATCCGATGCACCGGCTGCTGCAGGGTGAGGTCGGCTCGGGTAAGACGATCGTCGCGTTGGAGGCGATGCTGCAGATCGTCGACGCCGGCCAGCAGTGCGCGCTGCTCGCGCCGACCGAAGTGCTTGCCGCCCAGCACTATCGGTCTCTGCGCGGGATGCTCGGCGACCTCGGTAACGCCGGTGAGCTCGGCGCAGGCGACAAGTCGACCAAGGTCGTGCTGGTCACCGGCTCGATGTCGACCGCGACCAAGAAGGCCGCGCTGCTTGCGGCGATGACCGGAGAGGCGGGCATCGTGATCGGCACGCACGCGCTGATCCAGGACAACGTCGAGTTCTTCGACCTCGGCATGGTGGTCGTCGACGAACAGCACCGCTTCGGCGTCGAGCAGCGGGATGCGTTGCGCGCCAAGGCGAAGTCCGGCGCGAGCCCGCATCTGCTGGTGATGACCGCGACGCCGATCCCGCGCACCATCGCGATGACCACCCTCGGCGATCTGGAGACCTCGACGCTCACCGAGCTGCCGCGCGGACGCTCGCCGATCACCTCCAAAGTCGTGCCGCGCAGGCAACATCCGAACTGGGTCGACCGCGCCTGGGAGCGTATCGTCGAGGAGGTCAAGGCCGGTCGGCAGGCCTACGTCGTGTGCTCACGCATCGGTGACGACGAGGCGGAAGGCTCCGGTAAGTCCCGCAACGGCAAGACGAAGGCGGCGGAGCCGGAGAAGGAAGGCCCGACCACGCAGGCCGCGCTGGACGTCTTCGAGATGCTGCGCACCGGCCCGCTGGCCGAGCTGCGCGTCGGCCTGCTGCACGGCAGGCTGCCCGCGGACGAAAAAGACCAGGTGATGCGCGCTTTCAATGACGGCTCCGTCGACGTGCTCGTCTGCACGACCGTCGTCGAGGTGGGCGTCGACGTGCCGAACGCGACCGTCATGGTGATCGTGGACGCCGACCGCTTCGGCGTCAGCCAGCTGCATCAGCTGCGTGGCCGCATCGGGCGAGGCAAGCACCCCGGACTTTGTCTGCTGATCACCGATTCCGCGCCCGGCGGCTCGGCCATGGCGCGACTGGACGCCGTCGCCGCCACCACCGACGGCTTCGAACTCGCCGTGCTCGACCTGCGCACCCGCCGCGAGGGTGACGTGCTCGGCGCGGCCCAGTCGGGCACCGCTCGCTCGCTGCGCCTGCTCTCTCTGCTGGATGACCTCGAAGTCATTACCGCGGCACAGGATCTCGCCCGCGAGGTGGTCGAGGCCGACCCTGGCCTGAAGAAGCATCCTGGCTTGGCGAGCATGATGCACGCGGCGGTCGACGCTGAGCGCCTGGAGTACCTGGCCAAGTCGTAATCGGCTGGCCGACAACGGGAATCACCGCGCCGCGACGGCCGTGATCTGGGTGAGCGAGCAGCGCCACCCCTGCTCGGTCTCGACGAAGATGTCGGTCGTCCACTCGTCGGCGTCGAACCGTTCGCCTTGGTAGTGCGCGGTATTGGTGGCCCGCACCGTCAGCACCGCGACGTTTCCGTACTGCTTGATCGAGGCCTCGCCTACCCGCTGCATCGCCGAATGGGTCAGGGCGCCGGACTCGACGAACGCGAGGAACTCCGTGGCGGAGGTGATCCCGTTCTCGGAGACCATGGTCCAGTCGTCGGTCATATAGTCGGCGATCCGCGCCGCGTCGTTGGCGACGATCGCGGCCATCCACTGGTCGAGCAGACCCACCAGCAGGACGTCGATCGAGGAATCGGCGGAAGAAGATGTCGTTGCCATGCTCCGCACGGTAGACCTGACGCCGGGCTACCGGATTGGACGAATGGAACGCCTGCGGGCGGGTACCGGCACGTCCGGTACCCGCCCGCAGTCACGCTAAGCGGCCACAGGTATCGCCGCCGCTTCCTCGCCACGTGAGTTGACGGTCCGCAATCCGATGAACGCGGCGCTGAGCGTGATGAACCCGCCGATCAGCAGTGCGAGCTGGAAGCCGGAGGTCATCGCCTCCAGCGGCGCGTTGCCCGCGGTCAGCCGGCTCGCGGTGTGGGAGGTGGCGACCGCGGTCAGCACGGCCAACCCGAGCGCGCCGCCGATCTGCTGGCCCGTATTGAGCAGTGCCGCGGCGAGTCCGGCTTGCTCGGCGGGCACGCCCGCGTTGGCGGCCGTGGTGTTCGCGACGAACACGACACCGAGCCCGACGGACATGAACACCATCGGCGGCAGCAGGTCGACCAGGTACGAACCGTCGGTGGGGATGCGCGAGAGCCAGATCAGCCCGAGTCCGGAGATCACCGACCCAGTGACGATGAGCGGGCGAGTCCCGGTTTTGGCGATGAACTTCGCGGTCACCCCGGCGGCGGCGCCGATGGTGAGGCTGATCGGCAGATAGGCGCTGCCCGCCTGGAACTCCCCGTAGCCAAGCACTTCCTGCATGTAGAGCGTGACGAAGAAGAACATGGCGAGCATGCCCGCGGCCAGGGTCAGGTGGGTCAGGTTGGCCGCCGCGAGACCCTTGACCCGGAAGATCGACAGCGGGACAAGCGGATCCGCGGTCCGTCGCTCATTGAGCACGAAGCCGGCCAGCAGCGCGACCGCCACGCCGAGTTGCAGTATGGTCCGCGCGTCGCCCCACCCGTGCTGCGGCGCCTGCACCAAGCCGTAGACCAGCAGCATCAGCCCGCCGGTCGCCAGCGCGGTACCGAAAACGTCGAAGCCGCCGCGTATCTCGTTGCGCCGGTCGTCGGGCACCAGGAACGGCACCACGGCGAGCACCAGCACGCACACGGGTGTGTTGACGTAGAAGACCCAGCGCCAGCCGGGACCCTGGGTCAGCACCCCGCCGAGGAAAACCCCTGCGGCGGAGGCGAGTCCGGCGGTGCCGCCCCACACGCTCAGCGCGGTGGTGCGATCGGTGCCCTCCCGGAAGTTGGTGGTGAGGATCGACAGCGCCGCGGGCAGCATCAGTGCGGCGCCCACGCCTTGAGCGAAGCGGGCGCCGATCAGCAGCTCGCTGGACTGGGCCAGGCCGCCGACGGCCGAGGCGGTGCCGACCAGGATCGTCCCGGCGATCAACACGCGGCGGCGGCCGAGCAGGTCGGCCAGGCGTCCGCCGAGCAGCATCAGACCGCCGTAGGTCAGCAGATAACCACTGGTGACCCATTGCAGCGTCGACACCGACAGCCCCAGCTCGTGCTGGATGGTCGGTAGCGCGACATTGACGATCGAGCCGTCGACGAAGTCGAGGAACGCGACCAGGCACAGCAGCGCCAGCATGAGTTTGCCGCGGCGGGTCGCCAGGAACGACGGTGATTCGGTGAGTGCGCTCACTCCGATGTCCTCTCTCGGGTGCGGACGAGTTTTCATCCGTTGCCATCCGAGAGCCGCCGCCCGGGCCGGTACGTGACATGAGGAGAGCCGGATCACATTTTCCGTGTGAGCGTCACTTTCCACCCTGCTGTCTCGCTCCTAGTAGCGACACCGGTGTGAGGAGCGACGATGATCGAAATCGTGGACGAGGATGCGACGAATGTGTTCGCCGACCACCGGGAACTGCTGTTCTCGGTCGTCTACAACATGCTCGGCAGTGTCGCCGACACCGAAGACGTGCTGCAGGACACCTGGCTGGCCTGGGTAGCGCGACTTCGCGCGGACAGCCCGGAGATCGAGCACCCGCGCGCCTACCTGGTGCGTATCGCGGTCAACCACGCGCTGGCCAAGCGCGCCGCGATCAGTCGGCGGCGGGAAACCTACGTCGGCCCGTGGCTACCGGAGCCGCTGGTCTCCGACGAACCGACGGCCCAGGACAGCGCCGAGCCCGCGCTGCGCGCCGAATCCGTCTCGATGGCGATGCTGGTGGTGCTGGAGACGCTCACTCCCCTCGAGCGCGCGGTGTTCGTGCTGCACGACGTGTTCGGCTATCCACACGCCGATATCGCCGACATGCTCGGCCGCAACGCCGCGGCCGTCCGGCAGCTCGCGCACCGGGCGCGTGAACACGTCCATGCCCGCAGGCCGCGTCACCAGGCCGATCCGAGGGTGCAGCGGGAGGTGACCGAGAAGTTCCTGGCCGCCCAGCTCGGCGGCGATATGGCGGGCCTGCTCGAACTGCTGGCGCCGGACGTGACGTTCTGGTCCGACGGCGGCGGCAAGCAGCGGGCGGCGCTGCGCCCGATCAACGGCGTGGACAAGGTCGCCCGGCTGATCACGAGTCCGATTGTGCTTGGCCATGTGCCGAACCTGCGCATCCGGCACCGGTGGGTCAACGGTGACCCGTCGGCGGTGGTCTTCTCCGGTGACGCGCTGTTCGCGGTCGTCGTGCTCGACATCGATCCGGGCACCGAGCGGATCCGCGGCATCTACGCGGTGGCCAACCCGGACAAGCTCGCCAGGATCGCGGGCGATCAGCGTCCGACGCGCGGATAGGGCAGGTCGGTGCTGGTGAGCTCGCTGACGGCGAGCGGGCTGCCGATGTGCGGGAAGGCGCGCTGCGGGCACGACGGGCGCTCGCAGACCTTGCAGCCCGCGCCGATCTGCACGGCGACGGCGGGGTCGTCGAGCTGCAGGCCGGACGAATACACCAGGCGCTCGGCGTATTCGATGTCGCAGCCGAGTCCGATCGCGAAGTTCTTTGTCGCGGTGCCGAATCCGTGCGGCGCGGTCATCGCGGTGCGCGCGATCCACAGGTAGCGCCTGCCGTCGGGCATCTCCGCGACCTGGGTGAGGATGCGGCCGGGATGGGCGAACGCCTCGTGCACTACCCAGAGCGGGCAGCTGCCGCCGACCCGGGAGAAGTGGAAGGCGGTGGCGGACTGGCGTTTCGAGATATTGCCCGCGCGGTCGGTGCGGACGAAGAAGAACGGCACCCCGCGCTGGCCTTGGCGTTGCAGCGTGCTGAGCCGGTGGCAGATGGTCTCGAAGCCGACCTCGAAGCGCAGCGCGAGCAAGTCGATGTCGTAGTGCAATTCCTCGGCCGAGCGCAGGAAGCGGCCGTACGGCAGCACCAGTGCGCCCGCGAAGTAGTTGGCCAGCCCGATCCGCGCCAGCGTGCGGGATTCGCCGGTGAGCGAGGGGGTTTCGGCGAGCACGCCGTCCAGCTCGGTGCTGTACAGCAGGAATCCGAGGGTGGTCGCGATCTGGAAGGCGCGCTGGCCGGGCCGCAGTCGTCTGGCCAAAGTCAGTGTGCGGCTGTCGGGATCGTATTGCCGCTTCGGGATGGACGGATCGGCACCGTCGCCGCGGACGAGCACGGTGACCCCGGCCCGCTCCTCGGCCACCCTGGCGAGCTGGCGATCCAGCGAGCCGATGGTCAGGCCGGACTGCTCGAACAGGTGCTCGGCGGCGAGGTCGAGCTGCGGGATGTGATTGTGGTGGTCGTAGAAGAAGTCCCGGACGTCCTCGTAGGGCATGGGCATGCCGGGCGCGCCGGTGGGTGCGGACACCCGGGCGGAGAGCAGGTCGAGCTGATCGGTCGCGGCGCGCAGCCTGCGGTGCATCGCGACGACGATCCTGGCGACCTCGGGCTGCCTGGTCGCCAGCTCCTCCACCTCGGTCAGCGGCGCGGTGTGCCCGCCCGCGGCGTCGATCAGCACCTCGTGCAGATCGGAGACGAGCCGCGCGTCGGAGTCCGCGGCGAAGAACTGCACGTCGAGATCGAAGGTGGAGTTGAGTTTCAGCAGGACCGGGATGGTGAGCGGTCGCTGATCACGTTCGAGCTGGTTGAGATAGCTGGGCGACAGATCCAGCGACTTTGCGAGAGCCGCCTGGGTGAGTCTGCGTTCTTCGCGCAACCGTCGGAGCCGGGCGCCCGCATACATCTTCCGCACCTGCAAGATCGTAGCCCCGGGTCTTCGCAATCATCGCAATATCGGCACTTCTTTTCCGCAGAAATATGCCGCTGCGAGGTATTTTGCGCGAGATGTCGGCTGCGTAGCGTGCGAAGAGAGGTTCTTTCACCACCCCTTGGAGGACGCATTGAAGACACACATCGTACGCGCCCGCCCCGCCGACGCCGATTTCCCGCGCGCGGAACATCTGGCTACCAAGATCGCCGAGGTAGCCGCCGACCCGGTCGAGGTTTCGGCGGAGGTCGCCGAGATGATCGTGAACCGGATCATCGACAACGCGGCGGTCGCGGCCGCGGCGCTGACCCGGCGCCCGGTGACCAGTGCCCGGGCTCAGGCGCTCGCGCAGCCGTATCGGCCCGGCCCCGGCCGGTCGGGTGCGACGGTGTTCGGCCTGCCCGCACCGCGCTGGGTATCGCCGGAGTGGGCCGCCTGGGCCAACGGAGTCGCGGTGCGCGAGCTCGACTTTCACGACACCTTCCTGGCGGCGGAGTACTCGCATCCCGGCGACAACATCCCGCCGATCCTCGCGGTGGCCCAGCATCTCGGCCGCAGCGGCAGCGACCTGATCCGTGGCCTGGCAACGGGTTACGAGATCCAGATCGATCTGGTGCGCGGAATCTGCCTGCACGAGTACAAGATCGACCATGTCGCGCACCTCGGGCCGTCCGCCGCCGCGGGCATCGGCACGCTGCTCGGGCTCGACCCCGAGACGATCTATCAGGCGATCGGGCAGGCGCTGCACACCACCACCGCGACCAGGCAGTCGCGCAAGGGCGAGATCTCCAGCTGGAAGGCCTACGCACCCGCGTTCGCCGGAAAGATGGCGGTCGAGGCGGTGGACCGGGCCATGCGCGGCGAGGGCGCGCCCGCGCCGATCTGGGAGGGCGCCGACGGGGTGATCGCCTGGCTGCTCGGCGGGACCGAGGCGGAGTATCGAGTGCCGCTGCCTGGCCCCGGCGAGGCCAAGCGCGCGATCCTCGACAGCTACACCAAGGAGCACTCGGCCGAGTACCAGAGCCAGGCGCCGATCGACCTGGCCCGCCGGATGCGTTCGCGCATCGGCGATCTCGACCAGGTCGCCTCGATCGTGCTGCACACCAGCCACCACACGCACGTGGTGATCGGCACCGGGTCGGGCGACCCGCAGAAGTTCGACCCGCAGGCCAGCCGCGAAACCCTGGACCACTCCGTGCCTTACATTTTCGCGGTCGCGCTCCAGGACGGAACCTGGCATCACGAGCGGTCCTACGCGCCGGAGCGCGCGCGGCGCCCGGACACCGTCGCGCTGTGGCGCAAGATCTCCACCACCGAGGACCCGGAGTGGACGCGGCGCTATCACGCCACCGACCCGAGTGAAAAGGCGTTCGGCGCACGGGCGGTGGTGACGCTGCGCAGCGGGGAGACCATCGTCGACGAGCTCGCCGTCGCCGACGCGCACCCGCTCGGCGCGCGACCGTTCGCGCGGGAGCAGTACATCGCCAAGTTCCGCACGCTCGCCGAGGGCGTGCTCGACCCGGCCGAGCAGGATCGTTTCCTCGACGCGGCCCAGCGCACCCCGGAACTCGCCGCAGGCGAACTGGATCAGCTCACGTTCACCGTGTCCGACGCCGTGCTGGACCGGGCGCCCAAGACTTCGGAAGGAATCTTCTGATGCGCGGGGTCGAGCTACTCGCCATCCCAGATCAGCGCCTGCGCGGCGATCACCGCGACGCCGTTGAAGGTCACCGAGGGGGAGCCGTGCAGCCGGTAGCCCTGATCGAGCAGGCCGCTGATCCGCTCGCAGAACGAGGCGTCGTCGACGCCGGTGATCAAGCGGTAGCGCAGGGGACGATCGTTCATGCCCCGAGCTTAGAACGGTGGCACCGATGACGGGATTGCTGGCGGCCGCGACGAGCGCGGCGGACAAGCGGGTGGCGTTGCGGGCCGGGTTGGCGTCGGGGCGGATCCAGCGGCTGCCTGGCGCGTTCAATCCGTTGGTGGCCAAGCTCGTTCAGGAAGTCGGCTTCGAGGGTGTCTACGTCTCGGGTGCGGTGATGGCGGCCGAGCTCGCCCTGCCCGATATCGGCCTGACCACGCTCACCGAGATCACCGCGCGGGGTCAGCAGATCGCGCGGGTCACCGACCTGCCGGTGCTGATCGACGCCGACACCGGGTTCGGTGAGCCGATGAATGCGGCACGCACCGTGACGCTCCTGGAGGACGCGGGCCTGGCCGGCTGCCATCTCGAAGATCAGGTGAACCCGAAACGCTGCGGCCACCTCGACGGCAAGGCCGTGGTGCCCGTTGCGGAGATGATCCGCCGCCTGCGCGCCGCCGTGTCGGCGCGGCGTGACCCGAACTTCGTGCTCTGCGCCAGGACCGATGCCCGCGGCACCGAGGGGCTCGCGGCGGCCATCGATCGGGCCAAGGCCTACGCCGACGCGGGCGCTGATCTCATCTTCACCGAGGCACTGACCGACGCGGCGGAGTTCGCGAAATTCCGCGCCGCGGTAGATGTTCCGCTGCTCGCCAACATGACCGAGTTCGGCAAATCCGAGCTGCTCTCGGCCGAGACCCTGGCCGACCTCGGCTACAACGCCGTGATCTATCCGGTGACGACGCTGCGGCTGGCCATGTATGCCGTGGAACACGGACTGCGCGAAATCGCCTCGACCGGAACCCAATCCGGTCTCGTCCCGGCGATGCAGCACCGGTCACGACTCTACGAACTCCTGAAGTACCAGCAGTACAACGACTTCGATTCCGGAATCTTCACCTACACCCCTAGCGAGTGAGTGACATGACTGAGATCAAGAAGGGTCTGGCCGGGGTGGTGGTCGATACCACGACCATCTCGAAGGTGGTGCCCGAGACCAACTCACTGACCTACCGTGGCTACGCGGTGCAGGATCTCGCGGCCCACTGCTCCTTCGAAGAGGTCGCCTACCTGCTCTGGTACGGCGAGCTGCCGGACGCGGCCCAGCTGGCGCTGCTGTGCCAGCGGGAGCGGGCGCAGCGCCGGGTCGACCGCTCGATCCTGTCGTTGATCGAGAAGATGCCCACCTCCGGTCACCCGATGGATGTGGTCCGGACGGTGGTGAGTTTCCTCGGTGCCGAGGATCCCGAGGAGGAGCTGGGTACCGCCCCGCGTGCGTTGCCGGCCAAGGCTTTACGGCTGACCGCTGCGCTGCCGACGATCATCGCCGCCGATATGCGCCGCAGGCGCGGCCTCGATCCCATTGCGCCGCACTCCCATCTGGGTTTCGCGGAGAACTTCCTGAACATGTGCTTCGGCACGGTGCCCGACCCGCGTATCGTCCGCGCCTTCGAGATCTCGCTGATCCTCTACGCGGAGCACAGTTTCAACGCCTCGACCTTCGCGGCGCGGGTGGTCACCTCGACCGGGTCGGACATGTACAGCGCGATCACCGCCGCCATCGGCGCGCTGAAGGGCCCGCTGCACGGCGGCGCGAACGAAGCCGTCATGCGCACCATGCTGGCGATCGGTGAACCCGAGCTGGCCGCGCAATGGTTGCGCGCCGAGCTCGACAGCAAGCGGAAGGTGATGGGGTTCGGGCATCGCGTCTACAAGAACGGCGACTCCAGGGTGCCGACCATGCGCGCCGCGCTGGCGGAGGTCGTCGAGGTGACCGGTGGGCACCGGTGGTTGCGGATGTATACCGAACTGGAGCGGGCGATGGCCGAGGCCACCGGGATCAAGCCGAATCTCGACTTCCCGGCGGGCCCCGCCTACTACCTGATGGGCTTCGATATCGAGATGTTCACGCCCATCTTCGTGATGAGCCGGATCACCGGGTGGACCGCGCACATCGCGGAGCAGGCGGCCTCGAACGCGTTGATTCGGCCGCTGTCGGAGTACGTCGGCGTGCCGCAACGCGAGCTCGCCGGGCTCAGCTGAGACAGAGGCTTGGAAACCGAGCACTTGCTTGGTTGAATCGAGGAGGCGGTGCGAACAACGCGGTTCGGCCGCCCTCCGGCGTCTGAAAGTGAGCCAAGCCCATGCCAAGCCCCGACGAACTCGTCCGCGACATGTGCCGCAGCTGGTCCGAGCCCGATCCGGACCGCATCGCGGCCTTCTTCGCCGAAGACGCTGTGTACCACAACATCCCGATGGAGCCGGTGGTCGGCCGCGCCGCCATCCGCGAGTTCATCGCGGGCTTCCTCACCACCTTCGAAGCCATCGACTTCGACATTCACCACCAGATCGCCTCGGGCAACCTGGTGATGAACGAACGCACCGACACCCTCCGCAGCGCGGGCCAAGCCATCCCGCTCCCGGTCACCGGGGTCTTCGAGGTGGCCGACGACGCCATCGTCGCCTGGCGCGACTACTTCGACATGGGCGTCATCAACCGGGCCTTCAACCTGGCGGGTTGAACCCGGTCGAACCAGTCGGACCGTTCTGGAAAATTCCTGGTAGCTACCCGGAACCGGCGGGTGAGTTCGCGCGTCGAAGGTGGTTAGGGGCGATTCATGGAGTGGTTGACGACGGGTGAAAAGGGGTTGGTATGGACCGATGTCCGGGGTGTCATACGGCGTGGCGGCGGGGGATGAGTGCCAGGTCACGGCAGCAACCGGTCAAGCGGGCCGCGGAACCGTGTGAGCGGTACACGTCACGGCGGCGGCAGCGGCTGCGGCCGGAGACCGAATTCGAGTGAGGTGGTAGGTCGGTGCCTCCGGGTGGGGGCACCGACCGTCAGCGGGCGGAGTTTTCCGGAAGTAGGTGTGCGAGCAGCAGTTTGATCAACAGGAGCGGCGCGAACCAGGCCAAGACGTGCGGGATGGTGAGCATGGCGGTGGTGATGGTGAGCGCGGCGGCGGTGGTGCCGAAGGCGATGGGGCGGCGTAACTCGCGCGGGGCGGCCGTGACGAGGACGGCTCCGGTGAGGGCCGAGGCGTAGATGATGGTGGCGGCGAGCCAGGTGAAGCCGGGAACCACCAGGGCGAGCAGGAACGGCTGGACGTGGATGGCGACGAAGCCGAGATGGTGCAGGCTGGTTCGGTCCGGTCGGTGATACCAGCGTTTCGCCGAATCGGTGGCGTTGACGACCGCGCCGCCGAACAGGTCGAAGGCGACCAGCGTGACGACGGCGACGCCGAGCCACGACAGCTCGGCGTGCCGTGCCAACCCGAAAGCCAGTGCGGCACCGCCGAATGCCGCGCCGAAGCCCACGGCGACTTCGCCGCGCGTAGCGTTCGGGGCGATCAAACGATCCGTAAGATTCATCGACGGATACCTTCCACGCAGATCTGCACTATCGGGTCGGCCAGTTCGCGCAGCGGCAACTGCGGATCGACCAAGGCCTGGACGAGACATCCCTCGATGGCGCCGACGACGACGGCGGCATGCCGCTCGCCGATGCCGGGTCGCAGCTCGCCATCGGCCTGTGCCTGCCGCAGCAGATCCGCGATGGCCGAGCGATATTCGCGATACACCGCCGCCATATCGAGCGGTGGATTCGACGCCCAGACGTCCAGCAGAACGCGTGCATGGTCGGGGTGCGCGGCGAGCATCTCGACCGTCCCGCGGATGAGTCCGGTCAGCCGATCCAGCGCGGCGCCGTCGCCGAGCTCGGCAAGCACCTGCCCGCTGCTCTCGGCGTAGCTCTGGAAAACCCCGGCCAGCAACGCATCTCGACTGTCGAAGTACAGATACACGCTGCCCTTGGCGATACCCGCCTCGGCGGCGACATCCTCGATGCGCGAGGTGGCGAAGCCCTTGCGGGCGAACACGCGCACCGCGGCGTCGAGAATCTCGGCTCGACGGGCGACGCGGTCGACTTTCTTGGGCATGATCCGATTATGAATGACCGGTCAGTCATAAACAAGGTCTCGGTTCGGCCCCCTCCGCGCAACACGAAGGGGGCCGAACCTCAATGAGCCGGGACGATCAGCGCACAGCCGTCGCGGCGGCCACCATGTTCCGCAGTGACGCCGCCACCTCGGCCTGCCCGCGGGTCTTCAATCCGCAGTCGGGATTCACCCACAGCCGCTCGGCGGGAACCGCTTTCAGCGCCGCGCGCAACGAGGTGGTGATCTCTTCCACGCTCGGCACCCGGGGCGAGTGGATGTCGTACACACCTGGCCCGACACCCAGATCGAAGCCCGCCGCGTTGAGGTCGTCGAGCACCTCCATCCGCGAGCGCGCCGCCTCGATCGAGGTCACGTCGGCGTCCAGCCCGGCGATCGCGTCGATCACCTCGCCGAACTCCGAGTAGCACAGGTGGGTGTGCACCTGGGTGGCGTCCGAGACGCCGGAGGTGGCGATCCGGAAGGCCTGCACCGACCAGTCGAGGTAGGCCTGCTGGTCGACCTTGCGCAGCGGCAGCAACTCGCGCAGCGCGGGCTCGTCGACCTGGATGATGCGGATACCCGCGGACTGCAGATCCACCGTCTCGTCCCGGATGGCCAGCGCCACCTGCCGCGCCGAATCACCGAGCGGCTGATCGTCGCGCACGAACGACCAGGCGAGGATGGTGACCGGGCCGGTGAGCATGCCCTTCACCGGCTTGTCGGTGAGCGACTGCGCGTAGCTGATCCAGTCGACGGTCATCGGCGCGGGCCGCGTCACGTCGCCGAACAGGATCGGCGGTCGCACGCAGCGCGAACCGTAGGACTGCACCCAGCCCTGCTCGGTGGCGGCGAAGCCGTCGAGCTGTTCGGCGAAGTACTGCACCATGTCGTTGCGCTCCGGCTCGCCGTGCACCAGCACGTCCAGGCCCAGCTGCTCTTGCAGCGCAATCACATCGGCGACCTCGGCGCGCATCCGGCGGATGTACTCGGCCTCGTCGATCTCGCCCTTGCGGAACGCGGCCCTGGCCAACCGGATCGCCGAGGTCTGCGGGTACGAGCCGATGGTCGTGGTCGGCAGCGGCGGCAGTTGCAGCCGTTGCTGTTGCAGCGCACGACGCTCCTCCGCGGGCGCGCGCCTGCTCGCGTCCGGTCCGAGCGCCGCCAGCCTGGCTCGAACCTGTGCGTCGTTCAGCCGGGGATCGGACCGGCGCGTCGCCAATGCCGCACGCACGTCGGCCAATTCGGCGCTGATCGCCTCGGTGCCTTCGGTCAGCGCGGTCGCCAGCAGCCGGACCTCGGCCACCTTCTCCGTGCCGAACGCCAGCCAGGACCGCAGCCGGTCGTCCAGCCCGGTTTCCGCGGCGAGCGTGTAGGGCACGTGCAGCAGCGAGCACGAGGTCGAAACAGCCACCGCCGCCGCGCTTCCCAGCAGGGTGCCCAGGGTGGACAGTGCCTGGTCGAGATCGGCCCGCCACACGTTGCGGCCGTCGACCACCCCGGCCACCAGCAGCTTGCCCGCCAGGGCGGTGACGCCCGCCACATCGGCGACGCTGGTGCCTGCGGTGAAGTCGAGCGCGATGCCCTCGATGTCGGTGCCGGCCAGCGCGGTCAGTGCCGCGTCGGGATGACCGAAGTAGGTCGCCACCAGGATCGCGGGTCGCTGCGCGGCCGCGGACAGTTCGGTGTAAGTGCTACGCACCAGGTCGATTTCGTCCTCGGTGAGGTCGGTGACCAGCACCGGCTCATCGATCTGCACCCAGCCGGCCCCTGCCTCGGCCAGCAGTCGCAGCAACTCGCGGTACAGCGGGACGAGCTCGGCTAGCCGGTCCAATGGCGCACCGCCGGTGGCCTTGGCCAGCTTCAGGAAGGTGATCGGCCCGACCACCACCGGGCGCGCGTTCGCGCCGAGCTCGACCGCCTCACGCACCTCGTCCAGCAGTTTGGCCGGGTTCAGCGAAAACACGGTGTCCTGGCCGATTTCCGGCACCAGATAGTGGTAGTTGGTGTCGAACCACTTGGTCATCTCCAGTGGTTCCACCGTGTCGGTGCCGCGGGCGGCGGCGAAGTACCGATCCAGCGGATCGGCGATCCCGGCGACCCGCTGCGGCAGTGCGCCGAGCAGCTGTGCGGTGTCGAGCACCTGGTCGTAGTACGAGAAGGTGCCCACCGGGATCGAATCCAGGCCTGCCGCTTGTAATTCGGTGAGTTGGGCGTGGCGCAGCTCGCGCGCGACGGCGTGCAGCTGGTCGGCGTCGATCTTGCCCGCCCAGTAGGCCTCGGTGGCCCGCTTGAGCTCTCGCCGCGGTCCGACCCTAGGTAGCCCGAGAACCGTTGCGGTGAACGGTGTCTGATTTACAACAGTCACGTTGTCTCTCCAGTGCTGGTGCCATTCGCGAGCGCAGCGAGCGATCATGCACGCAGCGCCCTTTGGCGAACGACGAAGTCGTAAGCCAACGCCATACGGGCTGCGCGGTTACCGGGATACGCCGGGAGATTCGACAAACTAGAGCCCGACATATCAGTACTGGTAGAACCGCGCGCCCAGATCCACGAGGCGGTGGCCGCCGGATACGGCGTATCCGACACGGCTGGCAGGTCTTCGGACTCACAGGCACCGGCCTCTCGGCCGACCTACTGGCCGTCGCTTCCCGGGCGTCGTGCCCAGTGCGTGTGACGGCGGTCGTTCCTGCTCACCGCTGCGGGACAGTCCCGGATTTCCACCGGGTTCCCTCTCGCCCGGCCACCCTGTCGGGCGGTCGAACTCGACTCCGCTGCGCGACGACGGGGCTCCATCTCGTACGCGCCGCAGTGAACCAGCTGCACCTACGAGCATAGGGTGCGTGGCGGGGTGGTGGACGGGCGGGCGGGGGCGCGGCGGTCGTCCATCATTTGCCCATCACCGTTTGGTCATTTGACCAAGTCTGTGAGGAAGCCCACGAAACTTGGGTGTAGCCGCCCTTTCCGGAATGCGTTTAAGGTTGTCCCCTCGGGGGGAGGGCTCCCGCGTGGGGAAAACGATTGCAGGAGTACGCGTGGTGACTGAACGGTCGGTATCGATCGTCATTCCAACCTACATCGGGACGGCCGACGGCCTGGATCTACTCGATGTCCAACTGGGCGCCTTGACGCGTCAAGATTATAGGGGGGAATTCGATGTCGTGATAGCCGACAACGGATCCCCGATCGATGTGAAACTCCATATCGAAACTCATCCGCTACAAGGACGCCTCGAACTACGGCATGTGGACGCGTCGGGGACCTCCGGTGCGGCATTTGCCCGCAATGTCGGTGCGGCGAACGCCAGCGGCACGATCCTGTTGTTCTGCGACCACGACGACCAGGCGCATCCCAATTGGGTCAGCCGCATGGTCGAGTTCCTGGACGAGGGCTACGACCTCATTTGCTCTGCGGTCGAAGGTGATTCGCTCAACGCGGCCAACCCGCGCCAGGTCGCCAACATCCCGACACCCGACAAATTCCAGCCGACCGGCGTTTATGCACCTGTGATCATCGGGACCAGCATGGCCTGCCAGGCACAGGTGTATCGGAAGCTGGGCGGCCAGGACATCAGTTACGCCGCCAACGAGGATCTCGAATTCGGCTGGCGCGCGCATCGCGAGGGATACCGTCTCGGATATCTGCCGGAGGCGCTCGTCGCCTATCGATACCGGCAGGGCTTCCGTCCCGGATATCGGCAGGGACGCAGCCGCGGCATCGGCCTCGCCCGGCTGAATGCGGAATTTCCGAACAATGGGTTGCCGGAAATTCACCTGCCCGAAGTCTTGTTACGCATGATTCGTCTGCCATTCACTCGCGGATTGGTCGCCGAGGAGCGCGGACTGATGATCGGCCTCGCCGTCGGCCAGTTCCGCGGTGGGCTGCGCCATCGCACGATGCACTGGATCTGACAGTGTGACGCGCGGATGAACGCATCTTCGCAACGCCGCCGGACGGCGTTGTGAAGATGCTTGCGAAGTGCCCTTCCGTGTCTGTGCGGCGGGTCGGTCCGGGTACCTTAGGCCAATGTTCACGAAAGTCTTGGTTGCCAATCGGGGCGAGATCGCCATCAGGGCCTTCCGCGCGGCCTACGAGCTCGGCGTTGGGACGGTGGCCGTCTTCCCGTACGAGGACCGCAACTCGGTCCATCGAACGAAGGCGGCCGAGTCCTACCAGATCGGTGAACAGGGGCACCCGGTCCGGGCGTACCTCTCGATCGACGCGATCGTCGATGCGGCCAAGTCGGCGGGCGCCGACGCCGTCTACCCGGGCTACGGCTTCCTGTCCGAGAACCCGGACCTGGCGGCGGCCTGCGCCCGCGAGGGCATCACCTTCATCGGCCCGTCCGCCGAGGTGCTCGAGCTCGCGGGCAACAAGGCGCGGGCCATCGCGGCGGCCAAGGCCGCCGGGCTGCCGGTGCTGCGGTCCAGCGCGCCGTCCGCCGATGTGGACGAGTTGCTCGCCGCGGCAGCGGAATTGGACTACCCGATCTTCGTCAAGGCGGTAGCCGGTGGCGGCGGTCGCGGCATGCGCCGGGTCGCCGACGCCGAGCACTTGCGCGAGTCCATCGAGGCCGCGTCGCGCGAGGCCGAGTCGGCGTTCGGCGATCCCACCGTCTTCCTCGAGCAGGCCGTGGTGAACCCGCGCCACATCGAGGTGCAGATCCTGGCCGACCAGCAGGGCAATGTGATGCACCTGTTCGAGCGCGACTGTTCGGTGCAGCGCAGGCACCAGAAGGTGATCGAGCTTGCGCCCGCGCCGAACCTGGATCCCGCACTGCGCGACCGCATCTGCGCCGACGCGGTGGCCTTCGCCAAGGAGATCGGCTACAGCTGTGCAGGCACCGTCGAGTTCCTGCTCGACGAGCGCGGCAACCACGTCTTCATCGAGATGAACCCGCGCATCCAGGTCGAGCACACGGTGACCGAAGAGATCACCGACGTCGACCTGGTGCAGGCGCAGCTGCGCATCGCGGCGGGCGAGACCCTCGAACAGCTCGGCCTCAGCCAGGAGACCGTCAGCATCCGCGGCGCCGCGATGCAGTGCCGGATCACCACCGAGGACCCGGCCAACGGCTTCCGCCCCGACACCGGCCGGATCACCGCCTACCGGACCCCGGGCGGCGCGGGCATCCGGCTCGACGGCGGTGCCAACCTCGGCGCCGAGATCGGCGCCTACTTCGACTCGATGCTGGTGAAGCTCACCTGCCGCGGCCGCGACTTCGGCGCCGCGGTGTCGCGGGCCCAGCGTGCGCTGGCCGAATTCCGAATTCGCGGCGTCACCACCAACATTCCGTTCCTGCTCGCGGTGCTCGACGACCCGGACTTCCAGGCGGGCCGGGTCACCACCTCGTTCATCGACGAGCGCCCGCAGCTGCTCAACCAGCGTGGCTCGGCCGACCGCGGCACCAAGATCCTCACCTACCTGGCCGACATCACCGTCAACAAGCCGCACGGCGAGCGGCCGACGACGGTGTATCCGCACGACAAGCTGCCCCCGATCGACCTGACCGTCGCGCCGCCGGACGGCTCCCGGCAGCGCCTGCTCCGCCTCGGCCCGGAGGGGTTCGCGCAGGATCTGCGCGCGCAGAAGGCGGTCGGCGTCACCGATACCACCTTCCGTGATGCGCACCAGTCCCTGCTGGCCACCCGGGTGCGCACCAACGGCCTGCTCGGCGTCGCCGGGCACGTGGCCAGGCTGACCCCGCAGCTGCTGTCCATCGAGGCCTGGGGCGGCGCGACTTACGATGTGGCGCTGCGCTTTCTGTACGAGGACCCGTGGGAGCGCCTCGCCGCGCTGCGCGAGGCGGTGCCGAACATCTGCCTGCAGATGCTGCTGCGCGGTCGCAACACCGTCGGCTACACGCCCTACCCGGAAAAGGTGACCCGCGCGTTCGTCTCCGAGGCGACCGCCACCGGCATCGACATCTTCCGCATCTTCGACGCGCTCAACAATGTCGACCAGATGCGCCCGGCCATCGACGCGGTGCGCGAAACCGGCACGGCCATCGCGGAAGTCGCGATGAGCTACACCGGCGACCTGTCCAACCCGGACGAAACGCTCTACACCCTGGACTACTACCTCAAGCTGGCCGAGCAGATGGTGGACGCGGGCGCACACGTGCTCGCGATCAAGGACATGGCCGGGCTGCTGCGCGCCCCCGCGGCCGCCACCCTGGTCACCGCGCTGCGCAGCAACTTCGACCTGCCGGTGCACGTGCACACCCACGACACCCCCGGCGGGCAGCTGGCCACCTACCTGGCCGCCTGGCAGGCGGGCGCGGACGCGGTGGACGGCGCCAGCGCCGCGATGGCCGGAACCACCAGTCAGCCTGCGCTTTCCGCGATCGTCGCGGCCGCGGCGCACAGCGAGTACGACACCGGCCTGAACCTGCAGCACGTGTGCGATCTGGAGCCTTACTGGGAAGCGCTGCGAAAGGTGTACGCGCCCTTCGAGTCCGGGCTGCCCGCCCCGACCGGCCGGGTCTACACCCACGAGATCCCCGGCGGTCAGCTGTCGAACCTGCGCCAGCAGGCCATCGCCCTCGGCCTCGGTGATCGGTTCGAGGAAGTAGAAGCGAAGTACGCGGCGGCGGACCGGCTGCTGGGCCGCCTGGTGAAGGTGACCCCCTCGTCGAAGGTGGTCGGCGACTTGGCATTGGCCCTGGTCGGCACCGGCGTCGACATCGAGGATTTCGCCGCCGACCCCGGCCGCTACGACATCCCCGACTCGGTAATCGGTTTCCTGCGTGGCGAACTCGGTACCCCGGCGGGCGGCTGGCCGGAACCGTTCCGCAGCCGGGCGCTGGCCGGGCGCGGCGAGGCGAAGCCGGAGACTCCGCTCACCGCCGAGGACGAGGCCGGGCTGGCGGGCAGCTCGGACCAGCGCCGTTCGACGCTGAACCGGCTGCTCTTCCCCGGGCCCACCGCCGAGTTCAACGCGCACCGGGAAAAGTACGGCGACACCATGGGTCTGTCGGCGAACCAGTTCTTCTACGGGCTGCGCCAAGGAGAGGAACACCGGGTGCAGCTGGAGAAGGGTGTCACCCTGCTCATCGGCTTGGAGGCCATCTCCGAGCCGGACGAGCGCGGCATCCGCACGGTCATGTGCATCCTCAACGGTCAGTTGCGGCCCGTCGCCGTGCGTGACCGGTCGATCGCCAGCGAGGTCCCGGCCGCGGAGAAGGCCGACAAGGGCAACGCGGGTCATATCGCCGCGCCGTTCGCCGGCGTGGTGACCTTGGCGGTGTCCGAAGGCGACGCGATCGCGGCCGGGGACACCGTCGGCACCATCGAGGCCATGAAGATGGAGGCCGCGATCACCGCGCCGCGGGCAGGCACCGTCGGCCGGGTTGCGATCGGCCCGGTGCAGCAGGTCGAGGGTGGCGATCTGCTGATCGAGCTGGCCGTGCGCGAGTCCTCGGTCGAATGACGCGGATCGTCGCCGGAACGGCGGGCGGGCGGCGGCTGCGGGTGCCGCCGGCCGGCACCCGCCCGACCTCCGACCGGGTGCGGGAGGCGCTGTTCAGCGCGCTCGACGCGCGGATCGATTTCGACGGCGTCCGAGTGCTCGACCTGTACGCCGGGTCGGGCGCGCTCGGACTGGAGGCGTTGTCCCGTGGTGCGGCGCACGCACTGCTGGTCGAGTCCGATCGCAAGGCGGCCGCGGTGCTGCGCGGCAACATCGCCGACCTCGGGCTGCCCGGCGCCGAGCTGCGCGTCGGCACGGTGGCGAGCGTGCTCCAACTGGGCGGTGCGGGCGAGTTCGATCTGGTGCTGTCCGATCCGCCCTATGCGGTCGACGCCGACGCCGTGCTCGCCGACCTGCGGGCGCTGGCCGGTGGCTGGCTGCGGCCGGACGCCCTCGTCGTGGTGGAGCGGTCCAGCCGATCGCCGGAAATCGAATGGCCCGTTGGCTATTCGGCGATGAAGCCGCGCAAGTACGGCGAAACGCGCATCGAGATGGCGACTTTCGACTAGCGATGTGGTCTTGTGCACCCTCTGTGGTGCCCGCCGGTGCCGCACGATAGCGTCTGACCATGGCAGGAGCATTGTGCCCCGGGTCCTTCGACCCCGTGACCCACGGTCACATCGACGTCTTCAACCGGGCCGCGGCCCAGTTCGACGAGGTCGTTGTCACCGTCATGATCAACAAGAACAAGCAGGGCATGTTCAGCGTCGACGAGCGCATGGAGATGCTGCGCGAGGCGACCGCTCATCTGCCCAATGTCCGCGTGGAGTCGTGGTACGGCCTGCTGGTGGACTTCGCCAAACAGCAGGGCGTCACAGCCATCGTGAAGGGCCTGCGCGACGCGACCGACTTCGGCTACGAGCTGCAGATGGCCCAGATGAACCGGAAGCTCTCCGGCGTCGACACCTTCTTCATCGCGACCAACCCCACCTTCAGCTTCCTGTCCAGCTCGCTGGTCAAGGAGGTGGCGTCCTTCGGCGGCGACGTGGTCGACATGCTGCCGCCGTCGGTGCACAAGCGCCTGCTGGCCCGCCTCGCCGAGAACTCGGGCTAGCGCCGGACAGACAAATCAGCCCCGGCTCCGAATAGTTCGGAACCGGGGCTGATTCCCCTCACTCGACGAGGTTCAGAAGACCAAACCGCGTAGGGCCAGGAAGCGCATGCCGCCGACGGCTGCGGTGATGCCGAGGATGGCGGTGGCCTCTGCCGGTCCGCCGATGGTAGGCGCCCAGACGTCCAGTGCGGCCAGGCACGCGGTGGTGATGGCGAGTCCGACGAGTGCCAGACCGCCGCCTTCCCACTGTGCGGTGAACCAGCCGACTCGGCCGCTGGCGTGGAAGGTGAGTTGCCGGTGCAACTCGTTGGCGATCACGGTGCTGACGATCGAGCCGACCACGTTGGCGAGCAGCGAGCCGACGCCGTGCATCGCGAAGAACAGCAGTACGTAGGCGATATTGCTGAACCCACCGACCAGCGCGAAGCGGATCAGCTGGGCGATAGCCCGGTCGCCGCGCAGGTACGCCATCATCTGCTCGAACCGCGCCGACGTCGGCGCCACCTGGAGCGCGGGGTATGGGCCTACCCACGGCATGAAGTAGCTGCTGGTGCTAACTCCCGCCGATCTCTGTAGATCCAGAACAGTCATGGGCTTTCCGATCGAACATGAGCCTTCGATGGGGACAACAGCGACGGTTGTCGCTTACTTCCCACCGACTCTTGACAGGCACCGCTTGTGCGATGTGTTCAGCATGTACTGAACAGTCGGAACCTGTCAACAGTCGGTGGATCGATTCGGCCCTTCCCTCTGGCTTCCGCAATCCCGCAATCCCGGTGGGGACTGCGCTCGTCGAAGACCTTGTCGATCTTCGTATCGACGATAACACGAAGCGGAGACAGATCCTCCACTTGATTTGTGTGGCGTGCAAGACACTGCGACGACACACCGGAGGGTGACTCGGCACAGGCCGTGATGAGGGGCACACTGGGGCTCGGCGGACAGTTCGCCGAAGAGTCGTAGGAGAGTGGGGTCAGTCAGCATGTATCGCGTATTCGAAGCCCTCGACGAGCTGGTCGCCATCGTCGAGGAGGCGCGCGGCATCCCGCCGACCCGCAGCTGCATCGTGCCGCGCGGCGACGTGCTCGAACTGCTCGACGACGTGCGCGACGCACTGCCGGGCGAGCTCGACGACGCCCAAGACGTGCTCGACATCCGAGACAAGATCGTCTCGGACGCCCGATCGGCCGCCGAGGTCACCGTCACCAGCGCCAATGAACAGGCCGCGCACACCATCGGCTCGGCCCGCGAGGAGGCCGACCGCATCCTCGCCGACGCCAAGGCGCACGCCGACCGGATGGTCGCCGAGGCCAGCGCGCACGCCGATCATCTCGTCGCCACCGCGCAGGCCGAAGCCGACCGCGTCGTCGCCGACGGCAACGCCGAATTCGAGGCGGTCACCGCCCGTGCCCGGCTGGAATCCGAGCGAATGATCGACGCGGGCAAGGCTTCCTACGACCGCTCCGTCGCGGAGGGCGAGGCCGAGCGCGACCGTCTGGTCGCGCAGACCGAGGTGGTGCGTGCCGCGCACGCCGAATCCGCGCGGGTGATCGACGCGGCACACGCCGAGTCCGATCGGATGCGTGAGGAATGCGACGTCTACGTCGACTCCAAACTCGCCGACTTCGAGGAGACGCTGAGCAACACCCTGCGCACCGTCGGCCGCGGCCGCCACCAGCTCCGCTCCGGTGCGGGCGCACCCGACTACGCCGCCGACTACCGCCGCTAGGCCCTGTGGCGAGTCTTATCCGGCGCCTCCGCCGGCCTAGGCCCGTTTGAGGTCGGCTGTGCGTCTCGCGTATCGTGGTGTGGTTGCCCATTCCCCCGATAGTGAAGTGAGTTCGTGATGCCCGCCGGTTCCGGTTCCGCCCCGCGCAAGGGCTCGGTCGAGCGCCGAGAGCCCGACGCGGCCTTCGTGCTGGACGTCCGCAGCCTCGGCCGCAGGGCCGGGACGATGCGCGAGCTCCATCGCACGGTCACCACCGTCGAGCGGATCGGGCTCGACCTGATCGGCGTCCCGGTCGGCGCCGAGGTCGTGCTCGATCTGCAGCAGCAGGCGGTGTCCGAAGGTGTGCTCGTCACCGGAACGGTGTCCGCGCCGATCGAGGGCGAGTGCTCGCGCTGCCTCGAGCCGTTCACCGACCACGTCGACGTCTACCTCACCGAGCTGTTCGCCTACCCGGACAGCACCACCGAGCAGACCACCGACGACGACGATGCCTACCGCATGGTCGACGACACGATCGACCTCGAACCGGTGATCATCGACGCGATCGGCATCGAGCTGCCGCTGCAGCCGCTGTGCACGCCGGACTGCGCGGGCCTGTGCGCGGAATGCGGCGTGCGGATGGCGATTGCGGGTTCTGAGCACTCGCATGAGATACTTGACCCTCGCTGGGCCGGGTTGGCGAAATTTGCCACCGCATCGCCCGGCAACGGCAGCCCCGACGAGGGTGCGGCCACCGCAGCAGACCAGTCAGCCGAAATGGCAAGCAATATGACAGAGGAGAAGTAGTCGTGGCCGTTCCCAAGCGCCGGATGTCCCGTTCCAACACCAGGTCGCGGCGCAGCCAGTGGAAGGCCACCGCGCCGACCCTGATCACCTGCCCGAACCGCGCCTGCGGCGAGAAGACCCTGCCGCACATCGCGTGCCCGTCCTGCGGCACGTACAAGGGCCGTCAGGTCACGGCGGCTGTCTAGTAGTTCGACCTGTCGTATCGACGTGAGCGATGAACCCGATTCGTCCGGTGGACATGCGAGCCTGCTCGCGGCGCTCGGCGTCGAGGTGCAGCCGGAGTTGCTGCGCCTGGCGCTGACGCACCGGTCGTACGCATACGAAAACGGCGGGCTGCCGACCAACGAGCGCCTGGAGTTCCTCGGTGACTCCGTCCTCGGACTGAGCATCACCGAGCGGCTCTACCACGAGCACCCGGACAAGTCCGAGGGCGAGCTGGCGAAGCTGCGCGCGAGCGTGGTGAACATGCATGCGCTCGCCGAGGTGGCGCGCCAGCTCGGCGAGGGCGGCCTCGGCGTGCACCTGCTGCTCGGCAAGGGCGAAGAGCTCACCGGCGGCAGGGACAAGCCGAGCATCCTCGCCGACGGCATGGAGTCGCTGCTCGGCGCGGTGCATTTGGAGCACGGCATCGACGTCGCGCGCGAGGTGGTGCTGCGGCTGTTCGCCGACCTGCTCGAGCGCGGTCCCCGGATGGGGGCAGGCCTCGACTGGAAGACCAGCCTGCAGGAGCTCACCGCCGAGCGTGGCCTCGGCGTGCCCAGCTACGAGATCACCTCGACGGGCCCCGATCACGACAAGGAATTCACCGCGACCACCGTGATCGGTGGCCGGGCCTACGGCCAGGGTGTCGGCCGCTCCAAGAAGGAAGCCGAGCAGAAGGCCGCGGGCACCGCCTACCAGGCGCTGACCGCCGAAGCCTGACGTGCCCGAACTCCCCGAGGTAGAGGTGGTCCGGCGCGGCGTCGCCGAACACGTGGTCGGTCGCGTCATCGAGTCGGTCGCGATCACCCATCCCCGCTCGGTGCGCAGGCACCTGGAGGGTGCCGCCGATCTCGCCGCGCGGTTGACCGGATTGAAGGTCGCTTCGGCCGAGCGGCGCGGGAAATATCTCTGGCTCACCTTCGACGAGCCGGACACCTCGCTCGTCGTGCATCTCGGCATGAGCGGCCAGATGCTCGTACAGCCCGCGGACGCGCCGCTGGAGAAGCACGCGCACATCCGCGCCACCCTCGGCGACGGCACCCAGCTGCGCTTCGTCGACCAGCGCACCTTCGGCGGGTGGGCGCTCGCACCGTTGGTAGAGGTGGACGGCACCCTGGTACCGGAGCCGGTGGCGCACATCGCCCGCGACCCGCTGGATCCGCGCTTCGACCCCGATGCCGTGGTGGCCGCGGTGCGCGCCAAACAGACCGAGATCAAACGCGTGCTGCTCGATCAGAGCGTGATCTCCGGCATCGGCAACATCTACGCCGACGAATCGTTGTGGCGCGCGAAGATTCACGGCAGCAGGCTCGCCTCGGGCCTGTCCCGCCCCGCCGTGCGCGCCCTGCTCGCCGATGTCGGCGCGGTGATGGGGGAGGCGCTGCTGGCCGGCGGTACCTCCTTCGACGCGCTCTACGTGAACGTCAACGGCCAATCCGGCTATTTCGAGCGTTCCCTGGCCGTCTACGGCCGCGAGGACGAGCCGTGCCGTCGCTGCGGAGCGCCTGTTCAGCGGGAAAAATTCATGAATCGTTCCTCGTATTCTTGCCCGCGGTGCCAACCGAAGCCTCGCGGTCGTTAGCGGGCGCGAGTTACCTTTCTTGTAGGCGGTTCGGGAAGTCGGTCCGGCCGTGGAGGAAGGACATATGCGCAAGCTCACCTACTACGTAGCCTCGACCATCGACGGTTACATCGCCACCGATGACGGATCGGTCGATTTCTTCCCGGTCGGCGGCGACCACGGGCCTGCGATCACGGCGCAATACCCGGAGACGCTGCCGACCAAGGTGCGTGAGGCGCTCGGTATCGACAAGCGCAACCGCTACTTCGATACCGTGCTGATGGGGCGCAAGACGCACGACTTCGGGGTGCGTACCGGGACGTCGAGTCCGTACGCGCATCTGAAGCAGTACGTGGTGTCGACGACGCTGCCGGAGAATCCGGATCCCGACGTCGAACTGATCGCGAGCGACCCGCTCGGCAAGGTGCGCGAACTCAAGCGCGCCGAGGGGCTCGGGATCTGGTTGTGTGGTGGCGGGGAGCTCGCCCAGGAATTGCTGCCCGAGATCGACCAGATCTTCCTCAAGCTGTACCCGGTCCTGCTCGGCCGCGGCCGGTCGCTGTTCGGGTCCGGCCCCAGGCTGCCCGATGCGGCCAAGTTCCGGGTGATCACCAGTCGGGTGTTCGAGGACGGAGTGGCCTTCATGAAGTACAGCAGGATGCGTTAACCGCTGTGGCGGAAGACGATTCGAACGCAGCGGACCCGGCGGCCACGCCGGGCCCGGTGGAGGTGCTGCGGGAGATCGGCTTCTGGCTGGAACGCTCGCGGGCCGAGACGTATCGGGTCAAGGCCTACCGCCGGGCCGCCGATATCGTGGCGGAGCTGCCCGACGAGGAGCGCGCAATGCACCGCGCCGCGCACAGCTGGCGCGACATCGCCGGAATCGGGCCGAAGACCGCCGCCGTGATCGAGGAGGCGTACGCGGGCCGGGTGCCGCAGTACCTGCTCGACCTGCGCAACGCGGCCCAGCCGATCGGCGCGCCCGGTAAACCGCTGCGCACGCAACTGCGCGGCGATCTGCACACCCATTCGGACTGGTCCGACGGCGGTAGCCCGATCGCGGAGATGATGGGTGTCGCGGCGGCGCTCGGGCACGAATACTGTGCGCTGACCGATCATTCGCCGCGCCTGACCGTCGCGAACGGCCTCTCCGCCGACCGGCTGCGCAAGCAACTCGACGTGGTCGCCGAACTCAACGACCGGTTGGCGCCGTTCCGCATCCTCACCGGCATCGAGGTCGACATCCTCGACGACGGCACCCTCGACCAGCAGGCCGATCTGCTCGCCGAACTCGACATCGTGGTGGCGAGCGTGCACTCGCACCTGCGCGCGGACAGCGCGACGATGACCAAGCGGATGGTCTACGCGGTGGCCAACCCCAACGTCGACGTGCTCGGCCACTGCACGGGCCGACTGGTCACCGGTGGTCGAGGCACCCGCCCCGAGTCGAGCTTCGACGCCGAGATGGTGTTCGAGGCGTGCCGGACCTACAGCACCGCCGTCGAGATCAACAGCAGGCCGGAGCGCCGCGACCCGCCGTCGCGGCTGATCCAGCTCGCGGTGGAGATGGGCTGCCACTTCGCCATCGACACCGACGCGCACGCACCGGGACAACTGGACTGGCAGGGCTACGGTTGCGAGCGCGCCGTCGCGAATGGTGTTGCGGCCGAGCGGATCATCAACACCTGGCCGCTGGCCGACCTGCTTGCCTGGACCGAGGTGCACGAAGCCTGATGGCCGTCGGGTTAACTGTTGCCGAATAGTCGTGCCGGGCGGGAGATCTGCCCCGATCGCCACTGAGAATGGTTGCCGGACAGAGTGGGTGGGGGTGGCGAGCCGTTGGGCGAGTTTCCGGTCGAGATCGTGTTGGCGGTCCTCGGTATCGCGGTGCCGATCGGCGCGTTCCTGTACGAGTTCGTGCTCGTCGGGCGCAAACGGCTCGGCTACCGCGTGCAGATGGACACGCCCGTCACCGGTGAGGTCGCCTCGGTGTTCCCCGGCGTGCTGCCGCAGCTGCGTCCCTCGCTCGACGGCGCGAGTCCGGACCTGAAAGATCTCTCGGTTGTCTTGGTACGCATCGAGAACAGCGGTGCCACCGACATCGACACCCACGACTACAAAGCCCCCGATCCGGCGCGGATCGGCCTGCATCTGCGGTTCCCGCAGCGCTCGGTCATCGGCATGGCGGTGACCGAACTCAGTGATCCCGGCTTGGCGGACAGTCTGGACCGGGACTCCGGTATCGCGGTGCGCGAGGACATGGCCGGGCACATCGGCGTCATCGACCTGCCGAAGGTGCCGCTGGACCGCGGCGAGCACTACAAGATCCTGGCCATCCTGCAACGCTCCGAGGGCGCCGGAGAGTACCCGGTGCCGGTGCTGACCGGCGGCATCAAGGGCGGGCGCGTCCTGGAGACCCGAAGCCGCACCGGCATTCCCCGAATGATGGTGGGGCTGACGATCTTTCTGGTGCTGGTGATCATCGTCCAATTGATCGTCACCGCACTGGAGCCGGCACCGACGCCGCTGGAGTGCGCCGAAGGCAAGCTCACGGTGGTCGGCTCGTCGGCCTTCGCACCGGTCGTCCGAGCAGCCGCCGAACAGTACGGTAAGCGTTGTCCCGGAGCACAATTCGCTTTCGCCTTCGAAGGCACCGAACGCGGGCTGGACCGGCTGGCCGAGGAAGGCAAGGGCAACGCGGGACTGCTCGCCATCAGCGACGGTCCGAAGGGCAGTGGATACCCCGCCCTGGTGCATCGCCCGCTGGCGCTGTCGCTGTTCAGCATGATCGTCAACAAGGGCGTCGGCGTACCGAGTCTCACCGAGGCACAGATCCGAGACCTCTATCAGGGCCGGATCGGTAACTGGCGCGAGGTGGGCGGCCCGGATCTGCCGGTGGTGCTGGTGAATCGGATCGCGGGCTCCGGTTCACGGAATACGTTCGAGCGCAGGCTACTCGGCGGGAGCCAACCCGATCGCCCGCACGTGAGTTGCGTCGCGATCAAGGGCACAGTGCTGTCCGCCGCGACGCACTGCGAGGTCCAGGTGACCAAGGACATGCAGAAGGCGGTCGGTGAAATACCCGGCGCCATCGGCTATTCGGAGTACTCCGAGGCGGTACAGGCCGACCTGGCGACCGTCGCGATCAACGGCGTCACCGCGGGCCGCGACGCGGCGATCGCGCGCACGTACCCGTTCTGGGGTGTGGAGTACGCCTACAGCCACGGCGAACTGCCCGGTGACTCGCTGGCGGCGGCCTTCCTGCACTACCTGGTCGATCAGACGGGCAAGGAGGTGCTGCGGGCACACGGCAACGCGCCGTGCGGCGAGCTGCCCGATCCGGCCAGGTGCCTGCCCGATCGGTGACCGCGCGTCACAGTGTCGGGGCCTGTCTCGTCTCTCTGGTGTAGGACAGCACACCGAGGAAAGGACGACACCGTGTCACGAATGAAGCTCGCCCAGGTTGCGCCGGAGTTGTACCAGGCGTGGTTCGCCGCCGAGGGGGTCATCCGCCGTGGCCCGCTGGACCCGGTGGTCCGTGAGCTGGTCAAGATCCGCGCCTCGCAGATCAACGGCTGCGTGTACTGCATCGACCTGCACACCACCGACGCCAGGCTGGCCGGGGAGACCGAAAAGCGCATCTTCCAGCTCGATGCCTGGCGGGAGTCGGCGCTCTACACCGAGGCCGAGCGCGCCGCCCTCGCCTACGCCGAAGCGGTGACCAAGCTCGGCGAGCACGGGGTCAGCGATGCGGTATGGGCCGATGTGGAGAAGCATTTCGACGAGGGGTCCAGGGCCGGATTGGTGGCGGTGACCGCGATGATCAACCTGTGGAACCGGATCGGCGTGCCGCTGCGGATGCAGCCCGACGCCGACTGACGCCGCTTGCGGTACCGCGCGCTCGTCGTGCGGTACCCCGCGGACCGCAGCGCGGGCCCGCCCGGCTCGGCAGACCAGCCTCGATGCTGTCCGGACGGGCTTCCCGTGCGTTCGCGCCTGCCGCTCGCCTGCTCGACCTCAGTCCGTCGGCGGCAGGAACGGCCGGGTGAAGTAGTCCTCGACCGGCAGCGGCCCGGTGTAGCGCCGGCACGGGCAGCGCACCCACTGCCACGTCGCGGGCGCGACCGATCGCCGCTCCTCCGCGTGGCACTCCCCGGCCTGCGGATCGTGGATGGCGAGGTCGTGGCCGCAGCCGCACTTGGCGGCGCTGCGCCGCGCCTTGCCGCCCACCGGCCCGAGGTGGCCGTACCGTCCGAGGGCCCAGCCGAGGCCGAGGATGCCTGCGCCGACGGCCAGGGTGAGAGGATCGAACATGGGTTGATTGTACGTATACGTATGCGCGGTTACCGGCGGAAGGCCCCGTTCTGTCGGTGGTATCGGCGAAGATGGCCTCATGACGGAACTATCGCTGCGTGAGCTGAACCGAACCCTGCTGGTGCGTCAGATGTTGGCGCAGCGGGTCGCGATGACACCGTTGGAGTTGGTGCGGCATCTGGTCGCGGTACAGGGGCAGGAACCGAACTGGCCCTATGTCGGGCTGTGGACCCGGCTCGCGGAGTTCCGGCACGACGACCTGGCCGCGTTGCTGCGGGAGCGAAAGCTGGTGCGCTCCGCCATGATCCGCCGCACGGTGCACCTCGCCGACGCGGACGACTTCCGCTGGCTGCGCCCCACGGTGCGCCCGGTGGTGCACGCCGCGCTGCAGGCGCCCTACTACCGCGACGAGATCGAGGGCCTGGACCTGGACGAGCTCGCCGCCGCGGGACGGGAGCTGCTGTCCGGCAGCATCCGGTCCCGATCGGACCTCGGACAGCTACTCGGCGAGCGGTTTCCGGACCGAAACCCCCGCAGGCTCGCCGAGTCGGCCGAGCTCCTGGTGCCCATGGTGCACAGCCCGGTGACCGGCGCCTGGGGGAAGTGGCGCAACCGTTCGGTTACCGTCGCGCTCGCCGACGAATGGATCGGTGCGCCGATGGCGTCGGAGCCGCAGGCGCAGACCATGATTCTGCGCTATCTGGCCGCGTTCGGCCCCGCCACCGTCGCCGATATGCAGGCGTGGGCGGGGGTCACCCGGCTGGCCGAGGTGGTCGACGAGATGCGCACCCGGCTACGCGTTTTCACCGACGACCAGCACCGGGTGCTGTTCGACCTGCCGGAGGCACCGCTGGCCGACCCGAATCTGCCGGTGCCGGTGCGCTTCCTGCCCGCCTTCGACAACGCCCTGCTCGGCCACAAGGACCGGCGCAGGATCATCAGCGAGGAAGACCGGCAGCGCATCGCCAAGGAGGCGTCCGGCGGCGTGCCGATGTACCTGGTCGACGGTTTCGTGCACGGTCGGTGGGTATTGGACGACACCACCATTCGGGTCACGCCGTGGCATCCGCTGTCTGCCAGCGATGAGGAGGCGTTGCGCGCCGAGGCTGAGCGGCTGCTGGCTTTCGTGGTGCCCGGGCAGGACGGAAAGATCGTCATCGAGGGCTGAGCCCGCTGTCCACCCCGGTGGACATGCTGGCGGCAATCGGCAAAGACTGCTCCCACCTGCCGATCTCGGCAATCGATCAGCAACGTATCCGACTGCATGGTTTGAGAGTGCCGTGGTGAGGTACATCACTGGCGGCCCCCCTGGTCGAGTAATCGGCGATCAGGCCAACCAAGCCCTGTGGACGGCGGTGCGGCTGAGCTTCACCTCCGCTGAGGCGGCCACCAGTTCGAGTTCGGCGCCCGGTGCTCCGAAGCACTGGGTGGATGCGAGAGCTAACGGTTGTGCCCCTTTGGAAGGAGGGTCGATGAGCGCGCTTAGCGAGCGAAAAACGAACCCAGCCGCCATCAGTGTCCTGGCGGAGTCGAGCACCGATGAGGTGCGGTCATGAGCCAGCGGAGCGGTCGAATCCTCGATGCGGTACCCCTGGCCGGTGCTGGTGCGGAGCACGGTGGCGTCGGCCACCTGCCGATGTCGGCGCAGACGGCGTCCTCCGATCTGCTGTCGATCGACCACGCCGGAACCCGATTCCGTATCGCGATGGTTGTCCCCCCGTACTTCGATGTGCCGCCCAAGGCCTACGGAGGCGTGGAAGCCGTCGTCGCCGATCTGGTCGACTCGCTGGTGGCCAGAGGCCACGACGTGACCCTGCTCGGCGCGGGCGAACCGGGAACCAAGGCGAAATTCATTCCGCTGTGGGACCGCATCTGCCCCGAGCGACTGGGCGAACCCTTCCCCGAGGTGCTGCACGCGCTGCGCGCCCGGCGGGCGATCGAGAAGCTCGCCGCGGACGGCGCCATCGACCTGGTGCACGAGCACACCTTCGCAGGCCCGCTGAACGCCCCCGCGTATAGGGAACTTGATCTGCCGACCGTGGTCACGGTGCACGGTCCCGTCGAGGGCGAATGCTATGAGTACTACCGGGAAATGGGCGACGACGTGTCGCTCGTCGCGATCAGCGACCGGCAGCAAGAGCTGGCCCCCGATTTGAATTGGGCTGGGCGAGTGCATAATGCTCTGCATCCTGAGGAGTGGCCGTTCCGTGCCGACAAGGACGACTACGCGCTGTTCCTCGGCCGCTTCAACGAGTGCAAGGCGCCGCATCTGGCGCTGGAGGCCGCGCACGCCGCGGGCATGCCACTCGTGTTGGCGGGCAAGTGCAGCGAACCGCCCGAGCTCAAATACTTCGAAGAGCAGGTACGCCCATTGCTGACCGACCAGGATCACGTATTCGGCCTCGCCGACGCCGCCGCGAAGCGGAAACTGTTGGCAGGAGCCAAGTGTCTGTTGTTCCCGATCCGTTGGGAGGAACCCTTCGGCATGGTGATGATCGAGTCCATGGTGTGTGGCACACCGGTCGTCGCGCTACGCGGCGGCGCGGTAGCCGAGGTGATCGTCGATGGGGTCACCGGCCGCATCTGTGACGACCCCGCCGAGCTCACCACCGCCATCGCCGAGGTGCAGACAATGGATCCGGCGACGTGCCGCAAGCACGTCGAGGAGAATTTCGGGTCGGATACGCTCGGGCGCGGCTACGAGCAGGTCTATCGCAAGCTGATGCGGCCGCGGAAACGGATCGACTACCGATGGCGCAAGGACGAGATGGTGCCGGTGTCCGTCGCGGCGAGCGGACTCGCGTGACGGCGGATCCGACCGCCGCGCTCAGCCCCGCTCCACTGAACTCCGGTGAGCCGACGGGTTTCGGTGGAGCGGGTTCGGTCACGCTGGTCGAGGGCGGCACCTTCTGTCTGTCGAACCGGCTCGGCGATGTCGAGCCGGGCCGCCCGCACGGGCTCTTCTTCCGGGACGCGCGTGTCGTGTCCCGGTGGGAGCTGCTGGTGGACGGCCAACTGCCCGAACCGCTTTCGGTACTCAGTCCGGAGGCGTTCGCCGCGCGGTTCGTGCTGCGAAGACCGCCGACGGCCGGGCTGGCCGATAGTACGTTGCTGGTGGTGCGCGAGCGGATCGTCGCCGACGGCATGCACGAGGTGCTCACGCTGGAGAACATGGGGCGTGAGCCGACAGCGGTCACGCTGGAATTGCATGTCGACGCCGATTTCGTGGACCTCTTCGCGGTCAAGGAGGGCCGCGCCGGACACGGCAGAGCCGAGGTGACGGTGGCCGAGGGGGAGCTCCTGTTCCACGATCGGGCCGATCGCATGCGCGGGCTCTCGGTGTCCGCGAGCGTCGAACCCACGGTCCTGCCCGGCACTTTGGTGTGGAAGGTCGTCGTACCCGTCGGCGCGAGCTGGCAGACCGAGATCACCGCCCAGCCCACGTTGGGCAACCAGCGGTTCCAGGCGCCGCTGGCTCCCGGCGAGCACTACGGGGTCAGCGCTCCCGGGCGCAAGATCGAGGCGTGGCGGCACACCGCCACCGACATCGCCGCCTCGCACCCGGAACTCACCCGGGTGCTCCGGCGCACCGAAAGTGACTTGGGCGCCTTGCAGATTCACGACGACTCCGGCGACAGCAGGCCGTTCGTCGCGGCGGGCGCGCCCTGGTTCATGACCCTGTTCGGCCGCGACAGTCTGCTGACCGCCTGGATGGCGCTGCCGCTGGAGGTCGACCTGGCGCTCGGCACGCTGCAGCAGCTCGCCGAACTGCAAGGGCAGACGGTGAATCCGCTCACCGAGGAGGAGCCGGGGCGGATCATGCACGAGATGCGCCGCGGCCCGGCCGGTGGGCTGGTGCTCGGCGGCAACATCTACTACGGAACCGTCGACGCCACACCGCTTTTCGTGATGCTGCTGGCCGAATGCTATCGCTGGGGCGCGGATGCCGAGGCGATCAGGCAGCTGCTGCCCGCCGCCGACGCGGCACTGAACTGGATCGAGGACTACGGCGACCGGGACGGTGACGGGTTCGTCGAATACCGGCGGGCCACCGACCGCGGCCTGGTCAACCAGGGGTGGAAGGACAGCTGGGACGGCGTCAACGATCTGCAGGGCCATATCGCCGAGGCGCCGATCGCGCTGTGTGAGGTGCAGGGGTATGTGCACGCCGCGCTGCTTGCCCGCGCCGAGCTGGCCGAGGCCTTCGACGAAGCGCGCCGGGCGACGGAGCTGCGTGATCAGGCGGCGGAGCTGCGCGGCAAGTTCGCCGAGGAGTTCTGGCTGCCCGAACGCGGCTGGTACGCCGTCGCGCTCGACAAGGCCAAGCGCCGCGTCGACGCGCTGACAAGCAATGCGGCGCACTGTCTTTGGTCCGGCATCGCCAGCGACGCGCACGCCGCCGAGTTGGTGCGTCGGCTGTCCGGACCGGAGATGGACAGCGGTTTCGGGCTGCGCACGCTGTCCACGAAGATGGGCGCCTACAACCCGATGAGCTACCACTGCGGGTCGGTGTGGCCGCACGACACCGCCATCGCGGTGGCCGGTTTGCTGCGCTACCGGCACGTGCCGGGCGCGGTCGACCTGGCGACTCGTTTGGCGACCGGATTGCTCGACGCCGCAATGGCTTTCGACGGTAGGCTACCCGAGCTCTACTGCGGGTTCCCGCGCTCGCGGTTCCCGGCCCCGGTGCCGTACCCGACCTCCTGCTCGCCGCAGGCCTGGGCGAGTGCCGCCCCGCTGCTGCTGGTGCGCTCGTTCCTCGGTCTGGACCCCGACGTGCCCAACCGCACCATCACCGTGCGGCCGCTGGTGCCGCCGGAGTGGGGCCGAATCACGTTGGCCGCGTTGCGCCTCGGCCCGATCACCATCGATCTGGAGGTGGAGGGCGCCCAGGTGACCGCCGCGCGCCTGCCCGACGATTGGCAACTGGTCACCCGATGAATTCCCGATCTTGGTATGAACCGCCCCGCATCGGGGTACCCCCCGGGTGTAAGCATTTCAGGCTGGTAGACAACGCAGGCTGGAGGTGCACTATGCAGACATCGCGGGATATGCGGGACCTGTGGAGTACACAGCACCGCGACTGCACGATCGAGCCCATGGATCTGGACATGGAGCTCGCCCAGTTCGTCCGCAGTACCCACGCGGGTCACGGCCCCGACTGCTGCCAATACCTGGCGGCCGCGGCCTACTACTTCGATCACGCCGAAGTCGGCTGACCGCTGAGGTTCTCGCGCCCACCGGCGCTGCTCGGCCCAGCCCGCTCAGGCCACCCCTGAGCCGGCTGGGCCGAACCGGTTCGCGCGGCAGTCCGGCTCGCTGCCCGGCCGTAGGATCGAAGGGTGGCTATCGCTCAGCTGAGTTTGATCACCTTGAACTGCTCCGACAAAGAGGAACTCGCGGGGTTCTGGGCCGCGCTGCTCGACGGTGAGATCGTTTATCGGACAGCGGAGTTGGCCGTGGTGCACACCGAGCGCGGGTCGCTGTGCGCGCTGACGGTGCCCGACTACCAGCCGCCGACCTGGCCTGCGGGGGAGACGCCGAGTCACATCCATCTCGATCTCAGGGTGGATGATCTGGACAACGCGCAAGCCGAGGCCGTCCGGTTGGGCGCGCGGGTGGCCGAAGTGCAACCGGGACCGGAGCTTTGGCGGGTACTGCTCGATCCGGCCGGTCACCCGTTCTGCCTGACCTCCCGCGCACCGCTGCTTCCTCTCGGTCCTCGTCCGAACATCCGAGAAGAGGGCTGAATTCGCGGTCGGTGGCATCTCGGACACAAACATGCTCCCCGGAAGTCGGAACTGATTTCTGATGTCCCAACTGCCGGAGAGCAGTTCGCCGTGCCTTCGCGCGTCAGATCAGGCGCGGAACGGGTACCGCTGGTCGAGGTCGAGGTTCAGTTCGACCACGTTGACGCGGGGTTCTCCGAGGAAGCCGAGGGTCCGGCCGGACGTGTGCGCGTCTACCAGTTGGCGCACTTTATCCTCGGAGATGTTGCGGGCCTTGGCGATTCGGGAGACCTGGAGGTCCGCGTACCGGGGCGAGATGTGCGGATCCAGTCCGCTGCCGCTTGCGGTGACCGCGTCGGTGGGGACGGGAGTGTCGACGGGGGCGTCGCCGAAGATCGGGACGATCCGACCGGCCGCGTAATCCACACCGGGCTCGGCGCATTCGACCCGCACGCCGTGGTAGGTGGCCAGGAACGGCGTCGCCGGGCACGCCTCGTTGACGCTCACCACCTGGGTGGGGTTGGCGACCTCACCGTCGGCGTCGCGCGGCCCGATCACCGAGAGCACCGCCCCGACACCGTCTTTCGTGCAGAACGGCCGGGCGCCGTCGACCCCCTCACGGTCGCCGACCTCCTTGCTGCGCGCGCACACGGTGGACAGCAGGCTCAGCTTCACCTTGTCCGGATCGGCGTCGAGGGCGTCCACGATGCTCTCCGGGCCGAGGTTCGACGCGGAGGTGGCCATCGGGTCGTACCCGTTCTCGCCCGCCGCGGACGGACGGCTCTGGAAGTACTGCACCAGCGCCTTGCCGTCGGCATCGGTGAACGACTGGCCGATCAGGCTGGAGCCGACAAGCTTGCCGTCGACCGACAGCAACGACCCGTCGGACTTGTCGTGCAGCCCGGGTAGCTGCGCGACCGCGAAAACCGCCAGGGGGTAGATGATTCCGGTGATCGCGGTGAGCACGAGCAGCGCACGCAACGCGGCCAGGTGCTGCCGGACCCAAGTGGACAGGCGCATGTCAGGACATCCCAGGGAGGAGTTGGACGACTAGGTCGATGAGCTTGATGCCGATGAACGGCGCGATGATGCCGCCGAGGCCGTAGATCGTCAGGTTGCGGCTCAACAACTTCGACGCGTTGCTCGGCGTGTAGTTCACCCCGCGCAGCGAGAGCGGGATCAACGCCACGATGATGATCGCGTTGAAGATGACCGCGGACAGGATCGCCGACTGCGGGCTGTGCAGCCGCATGATGTTCAGCGCGTCCAGGCCGGGGAACAGCGCGATGAACAACGCGGGCAGGATCGCGAAGTACTTGGCGATGTCGTTGGCGATGGAGAAGGTGGTCAGCGCGCCGCGGGTGATGAGCAGCTGCTTGCCGATCTCGACGATCTCGATCAGCTTGGTCGGATCGGAGTCCAGATCGACCATATTGCCCGCTTCTTTGGCCGCCGAGGTGCCGGTGTTCATGGCGACGCCCACATCGGCCTGGGCCAGGGCGGGCGCGTCGTTGGTGCCGTCGCCGGTCATCGCGACCAGCCGCCCGCCGTCCTGCTCCTGCTTGATCAGCGCCAGCTTGTCCTCCGGCGTCGCCTCGGCGAGGAAGTCGTCCACGCCCGCTTCGTCGGCGATCGCCTTGGCGGTCAACGGGTTGTCGCCGGTGATCATGACGGTGCGGATGCCCATCCTGCGCATCTCGTCGAAGCGCTCCCGCATGCCCTGCTTGACGACGTCCTTGAGGTGGATGACGCCGAGCAGCCGGGCGGTGCCGTCCCTGAGCTCGCCGACGACCAGCGGTGTGCCACCGGAGGCCGAGACGCCGTCGACGATCGCACCGGCCTCGCTGGGCACCGTGCTCCCTTGTGCGCGAACCCATTCGATGACCGCACTGGCCGCGCCCTTGCGCAGCTGGTGCCCGTCGGCCAGGTCGACGCCCGACATGCGGGTCTGCGCGGTGAACTCCACCCAGGTCGCACCGGTCAGCTCGCCTGCGGTGCGCTCGCGTTTGTTGTACGCCTGCTTGGCGTAGACGACGATCGAGCGGCCCTCGGGTGTCTCGTCGGCGAGGCTGGACAGCTGGGCCGCGTCGGCCAGCTCGTCGGCCGAAATACCGGGCACCGGAACGAACTCCGAGGCCTGCCGGTTACCGAGGGTGATGGTGCCGGTCTTGTCCAGCAGCAGCGTGTTCACATCGCCGGCCGCCTCGACCGCGCGGCCGGACATGGCGAGCACATTGCGCTGCACCAGCCGGTCCATGCCCGCGATGCCGATGGCCGAGAGCAGCGCGCCGATGGTGGTCGGGATCAGGCAGACCAGCAGCGAGACCATGACGATGCCGGTGATGCCGTTGCCGTCCAGCGCCGACGTGTCCGGCACGCCAGGGTTGTTCGCCTTCGAGAAGATCGCCAGCGGCTGCAGGGTCACCACAGCGAAGACGAAGATGATGGTGAGCGAGGAAAGCAGGATGTTCAGCGCGATCTCATTGGGCGTCTTCTGCCTGCTCGCGCCCTCGACCAGGGCGATCATCTTGTCGATGAAGCTCTTGCCCGGCTCCTGGGTGATCTTGACGACGATCCGGTCGGACAGCACGGTGGTGCCGCCGGTGACCGCGGAACGGTCGCCGCCGGATTCCCGGATCACCGGCGCGGACTCCCCGGTGATGGCCGATTCGTCCACCGACGCAATGCCTTCCACCACGTCACCATCGCCGGGGATGACCTGCCCCGCCTCGACGACGACGTGGTCACCACGCTGCAACTCCGGCGCGGTGACGCCCTCCTCGACGATCGGCCCGCCTGGCGTCCAGTCGACCAAACGTCGTGCGACGGTGTCGGTCTTGGCTTTGCGCAGTGTGTCGGCCTGCGCCTTTCCGCGCCCCTCGGCCACCGCTTCGGCGAGATTGGCGAAGATGACGGTGAGCCAGAGCCACACCACGATGGCCCAGGCGAAGAAGGTGGGGTCGGCGATCGCGAGCACGGTCGCCCAGACCGCGCCGATCTCGACAATGAACATCACCGGGTTGCGCCACATGGTGCGCGGGTCGAGCTTGCGTACCGCCTCGGGCAACGAGGTGAGCAGCATCGTCGGGTCGAGCGCACCGCGCGCGACGCGCTTGTGTTCGGGCTGCTTCCTCGAATCGGTGAATTCGTCTGGGGTGCCGGTTATTTCGGTCGTTGGTGTGGGCCCACCCGTCGCCCGACCACCACCCCCCACGGAATCGCGATGCGATGCGGTTGTCATAGGTGAATCCCTTCAGCGAGCGGCCCGAGCGCGAGTGCGGGCAGGAAGGTGAGCGCGACCAGGATCACCGTCACACCGACGACCATGCCGACGAACTGTGGCCGGTGCGTCGGCAGCGTGCCGATCGACTCGGGAGTATTGCCCTGCTTGGCCAGCGACCCGGCGAGCGCGAGCACGAAGATGATCGGCAGGAACCGGCCGAACACCATGGCCAGACCCAGTGCGGTGTTGTACCACTCGGTGTTGCCGGTGAGGCCGGCGAACGCCGAGCCGTTGTTGTTCGCCGCGGAGGTGAACGCGTACAACACTTCCGAGAGTCCGTGCGGCCCGGAGTTCAGCATGCCCGCGCGTTGACCGGGCAGCGCCATGGCGATCGCGGTGCCTACCAACACGATCAGCGGGCTCACCAGGAAATACGAAGCGGCGAGCTTGATTTCGCGCGGGGTGATCTTCTTGCCGAGGTACTCCGGTGTGCGCCCGACCATCAGGCCCGCGATGAAGACGGTGATCACCGCCAGGATCAGCATGCCGTAGAGCCCGGAGCCGACGCCGCCCGGCGCGACCTCGCCGAGTTGCATGTTGAACATCGTCATCATGCCGCCGAGGCTGGTGTAGGAGTCGTGGAACGAGTCGACCGCGCCGGTGGACGTCAGCGTGGTCGCGCCCGAGAAGATCGCCGAATTCGCCACGCCGAACCGGGTTTCCACGCCCTCCATCGAGGCGCCGATGGCGGTGGGCACGGTGCCGTGATGGGCCAGCTGGAAGACATTGCTCAGCGTCACGCTGACGATCGCGATCGTGCCCATCACCGCGACGATGGCGACGCCCTGCTTCTTGCTGCCCACCATCCGGCCGAACGTGCGCGGCAGCGAGAAGCTGATCAGCAGGATGAGGAAGATCTCGAGCCAGTTCGTCCAGGTGGTGGGGTTCTCGAACGGGTGCGCGGAGTTCGCGTTGTAGAAGCCGCCGCCGTTGGTGCCGAGTTCCTTGATGACCTCCTGGCTGGCCACCGGCCCGCCGGGGACGGTCTGCTCGGTGCCGTTCAGCGTCTGCGCGACCTGGTCGTGCAGGTGGAAGTTCTGGATCACGCCACCGGCCACCAGCACGATCGCGAACACGAAGGCGATCGGCAGCAGGATGCGCAGGGTGCCACGCACCAGGTCCACCCAGAAGTTGCCGAGATCGCCGGTGTGCCTGCGGGCGAAGCCGCGCACCAGCGCGACCGCGACGGCCATGCCGACGGCCGCGGAGACGAAGTTCTGCACCGCGAGCCCGGCCATCTGCACCAGGTGCCCCTGGGTGGACTCACCGGAGTAGTTCTGCCAGTTCGTGTTCGTCACGAAGCTGACCGCGGTGTTCCAGGCCAGCGCGGGCGTCATCTCGGTGCCGGGGTCGTTCAGGTGCAGCGGCAGCCTGCCTTGCAGCAGCTGCAAGAAGAAGAGGAACAGGATGCTGACCGCGGAGAAAGCCAGCACGCTGCGGGCGTAGACGCCCCAGGTTTGCTCGACCTCGGGCTGGACCCCGATGGTCTTGTAGATAACGCGCTCGGCACGAGAGTGCTCGGTGTTGTTGTAGACCCGGTACATGTAGTCGCCGAGCGGTACATGGACCAGGGCGAGCGCGATGACCAGAGACGCCGCGAAGGCGATCCCCGCCGTTGTCGTGTTCACCTAGAACCTCTCGGGAAAAAGCAGCGCCGCGACCATGTAGACCGCGACGGCGATGGCGAGAACCAGACCGATCAGGTTCGCTATCACAGCTTTTCCACCCCACGCTGGATCAGGCCCAGCAGGGCGAAGATCGCCACGGTGAGCACCGTGAACACCACGACAGACATGTTGACCAACCTCCATCAAGCGCTCGTGTTGTGGAGCGCGCCTTGGCGAGTCAAGTCTTCGATCAGGCGCGTGCCGAGGTTCCTTACGACTCCTTTGCGCGCGAAACGGTTGCCTTTGCGTTTCGTTTACACCCCGGCCAGGGATAGCTGAAAGGATGCCGTCAAAGAGTGCGGCGATACCGTCAACACACCGTAAAGATCGGTCCGATCTCCCCGCGTGGAGGTAGTAGTGGAGAGCCGGCCAGGCGGACTCCTCCAGCGCAACCGGTTGTTCGCAGTGGTCACCCAGAGAGGAAAGTCATGTCGGCCGTCACCGTCGCCGTCATCATCGGGTTCGTGTGTTGTGCGCTGTTGATCCGCGCGCTGGGCGCCCGCCGCGACGAGCGGCAGGTGCCCGGCCTGGTCGTGGACGGGGACCGGACCCGCGTCGGGGAACCCGGTGCCTTCGATGTCCGGTGATCGGACGCAGCGCGCCGATCTGTCCCGCAGGTGCGCCGCGCCGGGGCCGCGACACGCAATGATGGACGAGTGAAACGCGGCCAACTACGCATCTACCTCGGCGCCGCGCCGGGAGTCGGTAAGACCTACGCCATGCTCGGCGAGGCGCACCGGCGGCTCGAGCGCGGCCGCGACGTGGTGGCTGCGGTGGTCGAGACGCACGGTCGAGCCAAGACCGCCGAACTGTTGCAGGGGATCGAGCGGATACCGCCCAAGATGCTCGAGTATCGCGGCACGCTGCTGCCCGAGCTCGATCTCGCGGCGGTGCTGCAGCGCGCGCCCGCGGTGGCGCTGGTCGACGAGCTCGCGCACACCAACGTTCCCGGTAGCAAGCACGAAAAGCGTTGGCAGGACGTCGAAGAGCTGCTCGCGGCGGGGATCGATGTGGTCTCCACGGTGAACGTGCAGCACCTGGAGAGCCTCAACGACGTGGTCGAGCAGATCACCGGCATTCAGCAGCAGGAGACCGTGCCGGACGCGGTGGTGCGCGGTGCGGATCAGGTCGAGCTCGTCGACATCACCCCGGAGGCCCTGCGCCGCAGGCTGTCTCACGGAAACGTCTACGCCGCCGACAAGGTCGACGCGGCGCTGCGTAACTACTTCCGCCCCGGAAATCTCACCGCGCTAAGGGAATTGGCGCTGCTGTGGCTCGCCGACCAGGTCGACGCGGCGCTGGCGAAGTACCGGGCCGACCACAAGATCACCGATCTGTGGGAGGCGCGGGAGCGGGTGGTGGTCGCGGTGACCGGCGGCCCGGAGTCCGAGACCGTGGTGCGCCGCGCCAGTCGCATCGCGACAAAGGCCAGTGCCGAGCTCGTGCTGGTGCATGTGGTGCGCGGCGACGGGCTGGCCGGCGTCTCCACCGAACGGCTGGCTCGGCTGCGCGAATTGGCCGCCAGCCTGGACGCCTCCCTGCACACGGTCACCGGTGACGACGTGCCCGCCACGCTGCTGGAGTTCGCGCGCGAGGTGAACGCGACCCAGCTGGTTCTCGGTACCTCGCGGCGGTCCCGATGGGCGCGCATGGTCGACGAGGGCATCGGGTCGGCGGTGGTGCAGCAGTCGGGCAAGATCGACGTGCACATGGTCACCCACGAGGAAGCACACCGTGGTCTGCGCCGCGGTTCGCTCATGCCGCGCCAGCCGATCCGCGCCTGGCTCGCCGCGGTGCTCGTGCCGCTGGTGGTGTGCGCGGTCTGTGCGGTGTTCCTCGACGGCTACCTCCAGCTCGGCGGTCTCAGCGCGGTGTTCTTCATCGGCGTCGTCGCCGTCGCGCTGCTGGGCGGCGTTGTCCCTGCGGCCTTTTCGGCGCTGCTGTCCGGGCTGCTGCTGAACTGGTTCTTCGCCGTTCCGCGCTACAGCCTGACCATCGCCGAGCCGGACAGCTTCGTCACGGTGGTGGTGTTGCTGTTCGTCGCGGTCGCGGTGGCGGCGCTGGTCGATACGGCGGCCAAGCAGACCCGCCAGGCGCGGCGGGCCTCGCAGGAGGCCGAACTGCTGACCTTGTTCGCCGGTGCCGTTCTGCACGGCGCGGACCTGCCCAACCTGCTCGAACAGGTCAGGGAGACCTACGGTTTGCGTGCGGTCAGCATGCTGTGCGGCGAGCAGGTGATCGCCGCGGTCGGCCAGAATTCGCCGCAGCGCGCCGCCGACGCCGAAACCGCCATTCAAGCAGGCGACGCGTCCAGCTGGCTGCTGCTGGCCGGACGCCCGCTGGCCTCGGCCGACCGGCCCGTACTCAACGCCGTCGCCAATCAGGCGGCCGGGCTGGTCCGTCAATCGCGACTCGCCGAGGAGGCCAGCGCCGCAGCGGCCCTGCTCGAGGCCGACCGGTTGCGCCGCGCGCTGCTTTCCGCGGTCAGCCACGACCTGCGCACGCCGCTGGCCGGGGCCAAGGCCGCCGTGTCCAGCCTGCGCAGCGACGACATCGAGTTCTCCGCCGAGGACACCACCGAACTGCTGGAAACCATCGAGGAATCGGTCGACCAGCTCACCGCGCTCGTCGGCAACCTGCTCGACTCGTCCCGGCTGGCCGTCGGGGTGGTGAAGCCGCAGCTGCAACGGGTGTACATGGACGAGGTGGTGCACCGGGCACTGGTCAGCGTCGGGATGGGCGCGCGCGGGCTGCGGCGCGCCGCGATGGATCGGGTAAAGGTGGAGGTCGGCGATGTCTCGGTCCGCGCCGACGCCGGGCTGCTGGAACGCGTGGTCGCCAACCTGATCGACAACGCCCTGCGGCACGCGCCGCGCGACACACCAGTACGGGTGACCGCCGAACGCGACGGCGACCGCGTGTCGATCGCGGTGGTCGATGTCGGCCCCGGGATCCCGCCGGGCACCGAGGAGCAACTCTTCGAGCCGTTCCAGCGGCTCGGCGACCGCGACAACACCACCGGCGTCGGGCTCGGCCTGTCGGTGGTGCGCGGATTCGTCGAGGCGATGGGCGGCACCGTGCACGCCGAACCGACCCCCGGCACAGGATTGACCATGATCGTGGACCTGCCTGCCGACGAAACGGGAGCGAGCAGTTGAAGATGGATACATCGACAGTCGGAGCCGCGCAGAACCGGACCACACAGGAAGCCGTGATGACCGACAAGAAACAGCAAGCCCCGGCGATCAAGGTGCTGGTGGTCGACGACGAACCACAGATCGTGCGTGCGTTGCGGATCAACCTGTCGGTCCGCGGCTACGAGGTGATCACCGCGGAGACCGGCGCGGGCGCGCTGCGGGCGGCCGCGGACAAACACCCCGACGTGGTGATTCTCGACCTCGGCCTGCCCGACATCGACGGCATCGAGGTGCTGGCCGGCCTGCGCGGCTGGACCTCCGCGCCGGTGATCGTGCTGTCGGCGCGCACCGACTCGGCGGACAAGGTCGAGGCGCTCGACGCGGGCGCCGACGACTACGTCACCAAGCCGTTCGGGATGGACGAGCTGCTCGCCAGGTTGCGGGCCGCGGTCCGGCGCGGGGCCGCCGACACCGACTCCGCCGATCCGGTGGTGGTGACCTCGTCGTTCACCGTCGATCTCGCCGCCAAGAAGGTGACCAAGAACGACCAGACCGTGCATCTCACGCCGACCGAGTGGGGGATGCTCGAGATGCTGGTGCGCAACAAGGGGAAGCTGGTGGGGCGCAAGGAGCTGCTGCGTGAGGTGTGGGGACCGGCGTATGCGACCGAAACCCATTACCTGCGAGTGTATTTGGCCCAGTTGCGGCGCAAGCTCGAGGATGATCCCTCGCACCCCAAGCATCTGCTGACCGAGGCGGGGATGGGGTACCGGTTCCAGGAGTAGGTACGGCTGCGGCCGACGCTCGGCGGGGCGTGGATGTGGTCCGGCCGCGGCGTGGGCCTGCCATCCGGCGTGCTGACCGGCCGCGCGCGGGCCCGCCGTCCGGCCAGCGGTGGACGGCGCGGGTCTGCCGGTCCGGCTGTGTTCGAGTGTCGGCACCGGGCCGACCGTCGGAATGCGGGATCGGCCTCGTCGCGTTGCCAGGCGTGAGCGAACTCCGACGACAATGGCAGGATCGAACCCATGGTTGAACAGACTCCCGCACAGGCACCGACCGAGCTATGGGTCGAGCGCACCGGTACGCGGGCCTACACCGGGCGCAGCTCGCGCGGCGCCGAGGTGCTGATCGCTTCGCAGGGCGTGCCAGGAGCTTTTACCCCCGGTGAGTTGCTGAAGATCGCACTGGCCGGTTGCTCGGGCCTCAGCGCGGATTTCTCGCTCTCCCGCAAACTCGGCGACTCCTTCGACGCGACCATCCGGGTGTCCGGTGACGCGGATCGGGAGAACGAGCTCTACCCGCAGTTGGAGGAGACCTTCGAGCTCGACCTCAGCGAGTTGGACCAGGAGGCGCGGGAGCGGTTGCTCGTCACCGTGCAGCGCGCCATCGACAAGGCGTGCACCGTCGGCCGGACGTTGCAGGCGGGGACGAAGGTGACGTTGTCCTTCGACGTCGAAGCCTGATGGGCGAATCCGACGAGCTCGTCCGGCTGAGCGCGTGGGTGCACGGCCGCGTCCAAGGGGTGGGTTTCCGCTGGTGGACGCGGTCGCGCGCACTGGAACTCGGGTTGACCGGCCACGCGACCAACGCGCGCGACGGCCGGGTGCACGTGGTCGCGGAGGGGCGGCGCGACGACTGCGCGCGGTTGCTCGAACTGCTACGTTCCGGAGATACACCTGGTCGGGTGACCTTGGTTGTGGAAAGCTGGGAGCCCGCGCGGGGTGATATGACCGGATTCGAGGAGCGGTAGTGGTGGGCCGGGATAGGACGAGGACTCGACAGTGAGCACGCACAATCCTGGCGACGAGCATCCGGGGAGCCAGCCGGACGAGTCCGCGGCGCAGCCGTCGGGGGCGCACGACGCGACCCCGTCCGGGCCCGGCGAATCCGCTACCGGCGACCCGAATCCGCCCGGCCCCACCCCCGGCCGGCCCACCGACCTTCCGGAGACGCCTGCACCGCCACGGCCGGGCAGCGTGCAGCGCCAAGAACCCGGCGTCACCCAGCCGCGCCCGCCGACGGTGGCCGAGGCGCGGGCCAGGGACAAGGCGCGTAAGCGGGCCGCCGAAGCACAGCGGGCCGCCGCCGCGGCGGAGGAAGCGAAGAAGCGCACGCGCAAGCGGGTAATGATCGGCGGTGTCGCGATCGTCGGCGTCGCCGCGCTGGTCGGCGGCGGGTACCTCGCCTACCGGGCGATCTCCGCGCCGGACAAGGTCACCGCGTCGTGCGTGAAGGTCGAGAACGGTCAGGAGATCGTGGTCGAGGACCGCTACTGCGGCGACGGACGCCCCGGCTTCGTCGGCGACGGCGTCATCAACCCCGGTCTGATCATCCTCGGCGGCGGGCCGCAGTACCGCTACTACTACGGCGGCACCCCCACCATCGGCAAGCCGCCCACGGGCGGTACCACCGTGAAACCCAAGAGCGCCGAGATAAAGACGAAGAGCGGCACCACCATTCAGCGCGGCGGGCTCGGCAGCAAGAGCACCGGCGGAGGATCGTAGTGCGGCGGATACGCAGTACGCCCCGACCGGACTGGCAGCAGATCACCGAGAGCCAGGGCCTGGTCTACGGTGTGCCCGGTCGCGATGCCAGCGGTCAGCCGCGGCCGTACTGGGACGAGTCGGTGCACTACGAGTTCGAGATGGACGAGATCCTCGCGCTCGAAGCCGATGTCGAGCTGCTGCACTCGATGTGCCTCAACGCGGTCGAACACGTCGTGCTCACCGAGCGGTTCAAGGATTTCGGTCTGCCCGAATGGAGTTGGGCACCGATCGCCGAATCCTGGCGGCGCAACGACCCTTACGTGTACGGGCGGTTCGACCTGCGCTACGACGCGCGTCGTCCGGCGAAACTGCTGGAGTACAACGCGGATACGCCGACCTCGCTGCTCGAGGCGGCGATCGTGCAGTGGCACTGGCTGACCGCGCTCTACCCCGGCGGCGATCAATGGAATTCGTTGCACGAGAAGCTCGTCGAGCGCTGGACCGAGCTGCGCGACACCCTGCCGACCGCCCAGCTGCACTTCAGCTGGTCCGGGGCCGACGCCACCGGCGAGGACAACGTCACCACTGCGTATATGCAGGAGACCGCCGCCGAGGCCGGGTTCGACACCATCGCGCTACCCATCGAAGAAGTCGGATTCGACACGGAGCTGGACCGTTTCGTCGATCTGGCGGAGGCGCCGATCGAGGCGATCTTCAAGCTCTACCCGTGGGAGTGGGCCCTCGACGACGACTTCGGTCAGCGGGTCGTCGGCAGTCTGCCGCAGACCATGTGGATCGAACCGCTGTGGAAGACGTTGCTCAGCAACAAGGCGATCCTCGCGATCCTGTGGGAGATGTATCCCGGGCATCCGAATCTGTTGCCCGCCTACCTAGATCAGCCCAACGAGCTCACCGAGTACATCCGTAAGCCGAAGCTGGGTCGCGAAGGCGCCAACATGACCATCGTCGGCGCCGGCCTGGAGACCGCCACCGGCGGTATCTACGGCGAAGAAGGCTACGTCTACCAATTGCTGGACCCGCTACCGGAGTTCGACGACATGCGTCCGGTACTGGGTGCCTGGATGGTCGGCGACACCGCGGCGGGGCTCGGCATCCGGGAGACCGCCGGACTCATCACCGACGACGGCTCGGCCTTCGTCCCGCACCGCATCGTCACCTCGTAGCCCGCACACACTCTTCGTAGCCACCACTTCCGGAAGGATCATGATGACCGCAGTCGCCCTCGAATCGGGGTACTGGAGCTCGCTCGGCGAGGGCGTAGGAGCCATCATCCTCTACGCCCTCATCGGTCTGGTCCTGATGCTCGTCGGGTTCTACGCCATCGACCTGACCACCCCCGGTCACCTGCGCAAGCTGGTCGTCGCGGGCAAGCCCAACGCGATCATCGTCACCGCCGCGGGCATGATCAGCATGGCCTTCATCGTCGTGCTCGCCATCCTCGCGGTCGGCAGCGGCGGCAAACTCTCCGAAGGCCTCATCGCCGCCCTCGTCTACGGCCTCGTCGGCATCATCGCCCAGGTGATCTCGGTCCGCGTCATCGAAAAGGCCCTCGGCATCGACATCGGCACCGCCCTGCACGCCGACACCTACACCACCGAAGTCCTGGTAGTAGCCGCCGCCCACTTCGCCCTCGGCCTCGTAGTAGCCTTCGCCATCCTCTGACCCCGCCACGAGTGGCCCACTCCATGGTGTGGCCCACTCGACGGTTGCCGCGAATCTGCTGCTGGAGCGATGCGGTCCCGCGCAAGGGCGGCCGCTCGTGGACAGCATCGCCGGATCGCGGATCGCGAACATGAAGGAGCTGCGGCCAGGGTCTACGGGGAAGAGCGAGATCCGGATACTGTTCGTCTTCGACCCCTGGAGATCGGCCATTCTGCGAGCTGAGGAGTCGCACCAATGACTACACAGCGTCGCTGGCGCGACACCGGACACCTCGAACGCGCAATCGACGCAGCGGCTGGGCCCGAAGGTTTCGAAGAAGGTGTCGAGCACCTGCAAGATCGCGCGCGGGGCTGGCCGCTTGCGGAACTGCGCAAGCATCGTGGCCTCAGCCAGAAGCAGGTGGCGGAACAGATGGGTGTGTCCGTGGTCAGGGTGTCGCAGATCGAGCAGGGTGAGGTGTCCACTCGGGACGTGCTGGATCGGTATGTATCCGCGCTCGGCGGTGTGCTGAAGCTCGTCGCCGACTTCGGCGACGAGCAACTTCGGGTGGGGTGACCGAGACCCGTTGGGGCGCCGTGGGTGGCACATGACGATGGGGCCGCTCGACGTTTGCCGCCGTCATGTGCCGCTCACTGGTGCGGTCAGGGTGTGCTGGGCTGTCGTGTCGGGGTGAAGAGGGTGAGTGTGGTGGCGGCTGCGGCGAGTGCTGCGCTGGTCCATAGGGCGGATGTGGTTGTGCCCGTTGTGCTGATGGCTAGGCCTGCGATGGCCGGGCCGAGGGCGGCACCGATGTTGAAGGCGGCGGTGGCGAAGGCGCCGCTCAGGTGGGGGGCGGTTGGTGTTGCGGTGGTGATGATGCGGCCGATCACGGTGGAACCGACGGCGAAGGATGTGGCACCGCTGATTGTTGCCATGACCAGCAGGGCGGGTAGGTAGGCGGCGAGCAGTGCGGTGGTGGTCCAGATGATCAGCAGCGCAACCGATCCGGTTGTGAGGATGACGTGCGCGGATCGATCGGCATAGGTACCGGCGAGTGTGACACCGGCGAAAGATCCGATTCCGAAGAGCGCGAGCATAATCGGCACCCACCCCGGTCCTGCTTCGCTGACATTGGTCGTGATCACCGCGAGATAGGTGAAAGCGGCGAAGGTCGCCGCGTTCACCACGGCGCCGAGCATCAGCACGACCCGCACCTGCGGCAGGCCTAGCGTGCGCCACTCGCCCCAGAGCGAAATCCCCTCGGCCGCTTCCGATTTACCGGATTCCGTGCGAACCAGCGCCCACGTGCCTATCAGGGCGGGCACGCTCACGACGACGACTGCCCAGAAGGCCGATCGCCAGCCGAGTACCTGACCGAGGACCGCGCCGCCGGGGACGCCGGCAATGCAGGCCAGCGTCACTCCGGACAGGATGATGGAGGTCGCGCGACCGACCCGATGGGGGCCGGCGAGGGCGGGTAGCGCGGCGAGCGCGACCGCGAGGAACCCGGCGTTCGCCAGCGCCGCGACTACGCGGGTGGCGAGCAGCACGCCGAAGGTGCTGGTGAGCGCGCCGACGATGTGCGCGGCAATGAACAACGACAAGCATCCGGTCAGCGCGTACCGGGTCGGCCAACGCCCCGCGACCATCGCCATCAGCGGCGCGCCGACGATCATGCCGACGGCGAACAGCGACGTCAGTAACCCGGCCGAGCCGAGCGACACTCCGACATCCGCGGCGACGGGCTCGAGCAGCCCCGACAACATGAATTCCGATGTCCCCTGCGCGAATACGGCGACACCCAAGACGAAAATGACAACAGGCATGCAAAGACTCCCAGACTCTGTTCGACACCACGCCGCCCTCCGGCGCGCGCGGCGGCAACGGAGGGAGGCAGAGCAGAAGTCGCCCCAGTGGGACGACGCTCAGGGCCGAACGACCGGGTCGGCAGGTCGATTCGCGCATGGCGAGGGACGCCACCTGGTCGTTCGACAGGTGGCTAGCGTCTGGACGCCTCGGGAGAAGTCACGCCGGGCACCATAGCAACGGCACGGTGGGTGACGGCAAGGGAATTAGTGGCCGCGGGCGATCCAGTCGGCGAGCGAAGGCTTTTCGGCGCCGATGGTGGTGGTGTCGCCGTGGCCGGTGTGGACGGTGGTTTCGTCGGGGAGGGTGAGCAGGCGGTCGCGGATCGAGGCGATGATGGTGTCGAAGTCGGAGTAGGAGCGGCCGGTGGCGCCGGGGCCGCCGGAGAACAGGGTGTCGCCGGTGAAGAGGGCGGCGGCCTCGGGGAGGTGCAGGGAGACCGAGCCGGGGGAGTGGCCGGGGGTGTGCAGGATGTCGATGTCGGTGTCGCCCACGGTGATTCGAGGGGTGTCGGCCAGCGAGCGGTAGTCGACGTCGGGGTGGGTCATCCGCCACAGCGGGTCGTCGGCGGGGTGCAGCAGGATGGGGGCGTCGAGCCGGGTGCTCAATTCCGGTGCGACGGTGACGTGGTCGTTGTGGCCGTGCGTGCACAGGATGGCGACGACGTTGCGGCTGCCGACCGCCTCGGCGATCGCGTCCGCATTGTGCGCGGCGTCGATGACGAGGACGTCGTGCTCGTCGCCGATGAGCCAGACGTTGTTGTCCACATCCCAGGTGCCGCCGTCGAGGGAGAAGGTGCCGGAGGTGACGACGCGGTCGATGTTCGTCACAGGACCACCACCGAGCGGAGCACATCGCCGGAGTGCATCGCGGCGAACGCCGCCTCCACCTGGTCGAGGGAGATGCGTTCGGTGACAAAGCGTTCCAGCGGCAGGCGGCCTTGCAGGTGCAGGTCGACCAGGGTGGGGAAGTCGCGCTCGGGCAGGCAGTCGCCGTACCAGGAGGACTTCAGCGCGCCGCCGCGGGAGAACAGGTCGATGAGCGGCAGGTCGAGCGTCATGTCCGGCGTGGGGACGCCGACCAGTACCACGGTGCCCGCGAGATCGCGGGCGTAGAACGCCTGCTTCCAGGTTTCCGGGCGGCCGACCGCCTCGATGACGACGTCGGCGCCGAAGCCGTCGGTGTACTCCTGGATCTTCTCGACCACGTCCTCGCTGGTCGCGTCGACGGTGTGGGTGGCGCCGAAATCGGTGGCCCAGTCCAGCTTCTGCTTGTCCCGGTCGACCGCGATGATGGTCTTCGCGCCGGCCAGCCGCGCGCCGGCGATGGCGGCATCGCCGACACCGCCGCAGCCGATCACCGCGACGGTGTCGCCGCGGGACACGTTGCCGGTGTTCATCGCCGCGCCGATGCCGGCCATCACGCCGCAGCCGAGCAGGCCGGCGACCGCGGGGTCGGCGGCGGGATCGACCTTGGTGCACTGTCCTTCGTGCACCAGCGTCTTGTCGACGAAGGCGCCGATGCCGAGCGCGGGGCTCAGTTCGGTGCCGTCGGTGAGGGTCATCTTCTTGCTCGCGTTGTTGCTCGCGAAGCAGTACCAGGGACGGCCGCGCTTACAGGCGCGACACTCGCCGCAGACGGCACGCCAGTTCAGGACCACGTAGTCGCCGACCTCGACGTGGGTGACCGCCTCGCCGACGGTTTCGACGAGGCCCGCGGCCTCGTGCCCGAGCAGGAACGGGAACTCGTCGTTGATGCCGCCCTCGCGGTAATGCAGGTCGGTGTGGCAGACGCCGCAGGCCTGCACCCGCACCACCACGTCGTGCGGGCCGGGATCGGGGACCACCACGTCGACGATCTCGACCGGCGCGCCTTTGCTGCGGGCGATGACACCGCGCACGGTTTCCGACACCTATGCCTCCTAGGAGATTTCGTCGACGCGGACCTTGTGCGCCCGCGAGCTGAGCACCGTCCATACTGCCGCGCTCGGCACAGCGGCACCACCGCCGGGTGGCCTCGAACGCCCGAAGGGTTGACATTCCACAGTGGAGGGTTCATGCTTGAATATATTCCACTGTGGAGGGTGGAACCGTCGATAAGGAACTTCGGTATGGACATCTCGCCCAGCACTCGCGCCTCGAACGCCGAACGTGAGAAGGTGGTGCGCTTGCTCGCCAGGCACCTGGAGGACGGCAGGATCGACCTCGCCGAGTACGACGAGCGCGCGGCGAAGGTCTATGCGACCACGACCACGGACGATCTGCAGCTGGTGCTGTCGGATCTGCCCAAGCTGCCGAGAGAGACTGCGGGGAAAGCGGATTCGAGGTCTCGCATCCCTATCTGGCAGAAGATCGAAGGCAGCAGCTGGCTCGGCGTCAGCGTGCTCGTCCTGCTTATCTGGGGTGCTATCTCGCTGAGCGTTGGCGAATTCACCTACCCGTGGCCGATCTGGGTGATCGGGCCGTGGGGCGCGGTTCTGGTGTTCCGCATGCTGACCGGGTTCGAGTCGGGTCGGTGCTCGCGTTCCCTGCGCTGAGCGCGATCGCTCGAATCGACTGTGCTCACCTCAGTTGGGCGGGGTCATCTGAGGTGAGTGCGGTCATCCGAACTGAGCCTGGTCGCCTGAGGTGAGCGCGGTCGGCCGAGCCGAGTCTGGTCATCTGAGATGCGTGCCGTCGGCCCACCTGAGCCTGGTTAGGTGAGTTGATCGGAGCCGCCCGAGTTGTGGCCAGGTCGGTTGGGTCGTCGCGCCTACGGCCAACGCGGCGTTGCGCTGTGCGATTGCGCGTGACGACCGGTGCCCGCGGAATCCGGTGACTGGCTCGACCGGCGGTGTCGGCGCGCGGGCGGCTCGTCGTACTCGGCGGGCGACTGATCCGCCCAGTGGGAGTAGTCGTCGCGCGGCCGCGGCTCGGGCGGCGCCTGCCGCTGACGGGGCATGGATCGCGCGGGCCAGGACGGCTCGGCATCCGCCGCAGGCCGTTGCCGGGACGGCGAAAGCGGCTCGTACCGCGGGGCGGCCGGGTAATCGTCCGGCAGGGGCGAACTGCCTCTGCGCTGCAGCGGCAGTGGGTTGTCCGCTGCCCTGTGCCGCGAATCATAGTGGGGCTGAGCGGTTTCCCTGGGATACGGCCGCTCCGCCGGCGCGAACGAGGGTTGCTCCAGTTGCGCCTGGATCGCGTCGAGACGTTCCCGCCGCGCCCGGGCAGCAGCCGGGTCCTCATACGGCGACCGCGCGGGTTCGGCGTCGTGGCGCGGCCATTCGTTGTCCGGCTGCGCATGCTGATGGCGTTTGGAGTTGCGCCGCTCGAGTGGGGGGCGCGCCGTAGCTTCCCGGGTCGGCCAGTGCGGTGCGGGGTCGTCGTAAGACACTGCGGAATTCTGGTAAGGCACTGCGGAATTCTCGTAAAGCGATGCGGGATCCGCGTAAGGCGCTGCGGAGTTCGCGTAAAGCGATGTGGGATCCGCGTAAGGCGATGCTGGGCTCTCAGGGGGCAACGCGGAATTGCCATAAGACGGCGCGGGATCACGGTAGGACGGTGCAAGATTCTCGTAGGGCAGCGCCGGATTGTCGTAGGACGGTGCGGGATCCTCCTGCCACCGTGCCGCAGCCGCGTACGGAGATGCCGCGGGCGCGAAGTCTTCACGCGGCGAATATGTCGGTGCGGCGGAATGCCATTGTGTGCGGGCGGGTTCTGGTTCCCCGTAAGGTGACCGGGCGGCTTGGAAATCTTCTTGAGACGGATACGCCGCGAGGCTGGAATTCCACTGCGCGCGTGCAGGTTCCGACTGCCCGTGCCGTGACCGCACGGGCTCGTAGCCTTCGCGAGGCGAATACGGGTCGACACCGGAATTCCGCTGGGTGCCAGCTGGTTCCGGCAGCCCATAAGGCGTCCTGGCGGGCGCGTGGTCTTCTCTGGGCGAATATGCGGCGGCCCCGGAATTCCACGGTGCGCGCGCTGGTTCCGGGTCCTCGTACAGCGGCCGGACCGACTCGAAGTCTTCGCGTGGAGTGGGAGCCGAGGAACGCCACCGTGCGGGTTCCGCACTGGGTGTGGGCGCAATGTCGTCATACGGTGCGCTTGCCTCGACCTGCCACCGCGAGTGCGCGGGCTCCGGATATCGCTGTGGCCAGCCGGGTCCGGCGTCTTCATCCTGAAATCCGGCGGGTGCGAAAGCGTCTCGCCCTGCGCGCGCCGGTACGCCCGGCGCGACGGAATCTTCGTCGAATACCGGTGCGACATGGCGGTACTCGCGACTGGGCGGCACGTCGTTGCGGTTCCCTCGCGCGGAGATAGGCGCGTCGCGCCGGGGCGCCGGTTGGGGGAGACCGGGCTGCAGGATCGGGAGTTCCCGGGTCTCCTGAGTGGCGCTGACACCCTTCTCGCGATAGGTAGCCGGAATGTCGTGTGCGCGCAGCCAAGCGCCGGGGTCGTGTCTGCCGTGCCGATCCAGCTGCGGGACAACCTCTTCGAGGAGTTCCAGGATTTCCCCTTCGTCGTCGCCGAGGGCGGCCCGGATCTCGGAAAAGGTATCGGGGTGGAAGATCCACATCCACTCGTAGGCGGAATAGGTGCCGCCCAGATCATGACCGTGGAAGATGAGATCACCGGAACGAGCGATCTTGGCGCGCATCGACCACCCCTCGGATTCGACAAGGAACTCCCGGTTTTCAGCGCGATCCTTGCCCGCCACGGAGCGCCCCTTCGCCCCCGCGCGACCGTGCGCCCCCGTACGGCGTTTGGTCCCCGCACGATCTTTGGTCACCGCACGATCATTGGCGCGCCCCCCACGTACCTCCGCCCGCCCCGTACGGCTTTCGGCCCGCACCGGTCGAATCTCGTCCGCATCCTCATCGAGATAGTCGGTCAACTTGACCTCGAACCACGCCACCCCCAGCCCGGCGGCCAACAGCGTGCCCGCGATAGCGACCTCAACCCACTTGTCCGCCAGCAGCGCGCTCTTGCTGTTCTCACACGCATAGAGGAACAGCAGGCTACCGAGCAGCAGCAGCGCGATGCGGGCAAGCCGGAACGCCGTACTGGTCCCGGCTGGGGCTGGCATCGGTGAGGCGCTCCAAACATTCCCGCTGGCGAATCAGACTGGATCGTATGCGGCGACGCCGCCGCGCGGCAGGGCGTGCGGCGAGTCGGTCGGTCTATTGGTGTAAAGGTTCCGCTGAGGTCGAACAACGTGCCCGCATTCGTTACCTGTCGGCGGCACGGGCGCTGCCCGCGCGCGCTATGGTCCCGCATGTGGTGGGCGCGTCGGTCGCGGCATCGGATCGGGTGCGGTAGACACTAGGGGCGGCGCCTCGGCAAACTTCGGGCACATTGAAATACGGGATATCGCGCGATGACTCGATAACCTACGTGGGTCGCCGAACCGCCGCGCGGCCACGGGGGCCGTCCCGCGTCCGCGGTGCTCGGCACTCGATGGATACCATGACTGGTCGCCCGCCGCTGTTGATCAGGCGGAACGGGGCGGCGTGCGCGACGGGCCCGGCAACGGGCAGCTTGCGGAACCGACGAAAACGGAAAGGTCGTCGAACTTGCATCTCAAGAGCCTGACGTTGAAGGGCTTCAAGTCCTTCGCGTCCGCGACGACGCTGCGGTTGGAGCCGGGGATCACCTGCGTGGTCGGTCCGAACGGCTCCGGCAAGTCCAATGTGGTCGACGCGTTGACCTGGGTCATGGGTGAGCAGGGTGCGAAGGCCCTGCGCGGCGGCAAGATGCAGGACGTGATCTTCGCGGGCACCGCGGGACGGGCGCCGCTCGGCCGCGCCGAGGTCACCCTCACCATCGACAACTCCGACGGCGCGCTGCCCATCGACTACGCCGAGGTGTCCATCACCCGGCGGATGTTCCGCGACGGCGCCGGCGAATACGAGATCAACGGCAGCTCCTGCCGGCTGATGGATGTGCAGGAACTGCTCAGCGACTCCGGCATCGGCCGCGAGATGCACGTCATCGTCGGGCAAGGGCAGCTCTCGGCCATTCTGGAGTCGCGCCCGGAAGACCGGCGCGCGTTCATCGAAGAGGCCGCGGGCGTGCTCAAGCACCGCAAGCGCAAAGAGAAGGCCGTCCGCAAGCTCGAGGCCATGCAGGCCAACCTGGCCCGCCTCACCGACCTCACCACCGAACTGCGCCGCCAACTCAAACCGCTCGGCAGGCAGGCCGAGGTGGCCCGGCGCGCGCAGACCGTGCAGGCCGACCTGCGCGACGCGCGCCTGCGCCTGGCCGCCGACGACCTGGTGACCCGCCGCGGCGAGCTGGAGAGCCAGCAGAGCAAGGAGGCCTACGCGCGCGAGCAGCACATCAACGTGCAGAGCGAACTCGACGCCGCCAATGCCGCACTGGCGCAGCAGGAATTCCAGCTGTCCCGGCTGACGCCGAGCGCCGAGGCCGCCGCCCAGATCTGGTTCCAGCTCTCCGCGCTGGCCGAGCGGGTCAACGCGACCATCCGGATCGCGCAGGACCGCGCCCGCCACCTCGACACCGAGACCCCGGTCGGCAGCGGGCGCGACCCGGAGCAGCTGGAGGCCGAAGCCGAGCGGGTGGAGGCCGAGGAGGCCGAGCTGCGCGAGGCGGTCGAGATCGCGACCGAGACGCTGGAGGCGGCCCGCGACGCGCTGGCCGAACGCGAGCACTCCGCCAAGGCCGCCGAGCAGGCGCACCTGGCCGCGGTGCGGGCCATCGCGGACCGGCGCGAAGGTGTCGCGCGGCTGGTCGGCAAGGTCGACACGTTGCGCACCAGGGCACAGTCCTTCGACGGCGAGATCGCCCGGCTGACGACGGCGATCGGCGACGCCAGGAACCGCGGCGAGGCCGCGCAGACCGAATTCGATGCGGTGCAGGCCGAACTCAGCGAACTGGATGCCGGCGAGGCAGGCCTGGACGCTCAGCACGAGCACGCGGTGCAGGCGCTCGCGCTGGCCGATCAGCGCGTGACCGAACTGCGTGAACAGGACCGAGAGGCGAGCAAGCGGGTCGCGTCGCTGACGGCGCGGATCGAGGCGCTCGGCATGGGGCTGGCCCGCCGCGACGGTGCCGCCTGGCTGGTGGAGCATCGGTCGCAGGGTCTGCTCGGGCCGCTGTCCGGACTGCTGCGGGTGCACGGCGGGTTCGAGGCCGCGGTCGCCGCCGCGCTCGGCCCGCTCGCGGATGCCGTCGCCGCGGACACCGGCGAGTCGGCGCACGACGCCATCCGCGCGTTGAAGGACGCCGACGGTGGGCGCGCCGCACTCGTATTCGGTGCCGACAATGTTTCTCGACCGCAGCTCGGTCCGCTGCCGGGTGCGGCGCGCTGGCTCACCGACGTGGTGGAGTGCCCGGACAGCGTGCGCGGCGCGATCACGGCATTGACCGCCGGGATCGCCGTCGCCGACGACCTGGCCACCGCAAGGGCCGTGGTCGCGGCTCGACCGGACGTGCGGGTGGTCACCCGCGACGGCGACCTCACCGGAACCGGTTGGCTGCTCGGCGGATCCGACCGCGCACCGAGTCAGCTGGAGATCCAGGCCGACATCGACAACGCCAAAGCCGATCTCGTCGCGGCACAGCGGCGCGCCGAGGAGCTCGAGGCGGCGCTGTCCGGCGCGCTCGCCGAACAGGCCGATCGCAAGGACGCCGTCGACCAGGCGCTGCTCGCCTTGCACGAATCCGACCAGTCGCTGGTCGCCATCTACGACCGACTCGGCAGGCTCGGCCACGCGGCCCGCACCGCGCAGGCCGACAGCGAACGGCTGCTCGCGCAACGCACGGAGACCGAGACCAACCGGGAGGAAGCGCTCGCCTCGCTCGCCGAGCTCGAGGACCGGCTGCGCAATGCCGAGCTCGAGCAATCCGAGATCGACTCCGACGGCGCCACCGCGGGCACCGAGTCGGCGGGCCGCGAACGCGAGGAGGCCGCCGCCGCGCTGGCCGAGGCGCGGTCGATGGAGGTGGAGGCGCGTCTTTCCGTGCGCACCGCGGAGGAGCGCGCGGAATCGGTTCGCGGCAAGGCGGATTCGCTGCGCCGGGCGGCCCGCGCCGAGCGCGAGACACGGGCCCGCGCCGAACGTGCCCAGGCCTCGCGCAAGAAAGCCGCCGAGGTCGCCGCCGCGGTTGCGGAGTCCGGCGCTCGGGTCGCCGCGGAACTGGAGAAAGTGGTCGCCGAGGCGGGTACCCGGCGCGACGACCTGGTCCGCCGCCGTGGCGAAGCCGCCGCTCAGGTCGAGCAGGTCAAGGAGCGGGTGCGCGCCCTGTCCACCCAGCTGGCCCAGCTCACCGACGCGGTGCACCGCGACGAAGTGGCGAAAGCCCAAGCGGCGCTGCGCATCGAACAGCTCGAGACGACCATCTCCGAACAGTTCGGCATCGCGCTCAACGATTTGATCGCCGAGTACGGCCCCGACGTGCCGCTGCCGCCGTCGGACCTGGAGTGGCAGGAGTACGAGCAGGCCAAGGAGCGCGGTGAACAGGTCACCGCGCCCGCGCCGATGCCCTACGACCGGCCAACCCAGGAGCGTCGCGCCAAACGCGCCGAGAAGGACCTCGCGACCCTCGGCAAAGTGAATCCGCTTGCGCTGGAAGAATTCGCGGCACTAGAGGAGCGCTACAACTTCCTGGCCACCCAGCTCGAAGACGTCAAGAACGCGCGCAAGGACCTGCTCGAGGTGGTCGCCGAGGTGGACGCCCGGATCCTGCAGGTGTTCACCGAGGCGTGGGAGGACGTCGAGCGGGAGTTCGTCGGCGTGTTCTCGAAACTGTTCCCCGGCGGCGAGGGCAGGCTGCTGCTCACCGACCCGTCCGACATGCTCACCACCGGCATCGAAGTGGAGGCCAGGCCGCCCGGCAAGAAGGTCAAGCGGCTTTCGCTGCTCTCCGGCGGCGAGAAGTCGCTCACCGCAGTCGCCTTGCTGGTGGCCATCTTCCGGGCTCGGCCGTCCCCGTTCTATGTGATGGACGAGGTCGAGGCCGCGCTGGACGACACCAACCTGCGCCGCCTCATCGGGCTGTTCGAGCAGCTGCGGGAGAAGAGCCAGCTGATCGTCATCACCCACCAGAAGCCGACCATGGAGATCGCCGACGCGCTCTACGGTGTCAGCATGCGCGGCGACGGCATCACCCAGGTCATCTCGCAGCGGATGCGCGGGGAGAACCTCGCGCCGGTGGGTGCGGCGTAGCCCCAGCGTTCCGCCTTTTCGGCCGATCGGTGGTACGTCGGCGGCCTGCGGTCAACGCGATGCGCCCACCTGGTCCAGGAGGGATTTGATCTGCGCGGCACCGGTTTCGGCGAGCCAAGTGTCGAACGTGCGCAGGCCGGGGTGGATTTCGCGGGTGGCCGCGATGTCCGCGTGCCAGCCGCCGGTGGCGCGCACGAGACGCCAGGTGTGCGCGATCATCGGACCGAGCTCGGCGGCGGCTGATTCGTCGAGTTCCTGATAGCGGACGGGGTAGCCGGTCGCCTCGGCGATCGCTGCGGCGGCGTCCGGTGGGGTGAGGGCGTCGCCCGCGAGCTCGAGTGTTCGGCCGTGGAAGCGGTCGGGGTCGGCGAACGCCAGGGCGGCAATGTCGGCGATGTCCGCCAGCGCAATGACTTTCAGCGGTCGGTCCGCCGGGAACAGGTGCCGGTGGACGCCGTCGACGATGCCGTCGATCGGCATACCGCGCATGAGGTAGTTCTCCATGAAGCGGACCGGGCGCAGCAGCGTGTAGCGGGTGCCGGAGGCTGCGACGGCCTCCTCGATGCGGGACTTGCCGTCCGCACCCCAGGAATCGTCGGAGTTGAACGAGGCGATGCCGGTGAACACGATCTGCTCGACCCCGGCCCGGCGCGCCGCGTCGACCAGTGCGATGCCGCGCCGCGCTTCACGGTCGACATCCCAGCCCTGCGGGTCGTAAACGGCGGGCGGCACCGCGAAAAGTGCTGTGGCACCGGCGAGCGCGGCGGCCAGCGTGTCGGGGGTGTCGAAGTCGCCGACCGCGAGCTCCGCACCGGCCGCGGCCAGGGCCTCGGCGGCGGGGGCGTGCGGGTCGCGGACCAGCGCCCGCACCGCCGTGCCGTCGGCAAGCAGCCTGTGGGCGGTCGCGCCACCCTGCTTTCCGGTGGCTCCGGTGACCAGGACGAGGTTGTGCTGAGGGGACATGCGTGCCTTCTCTGTCGATAGAATCGGGTCGAGCGACCCGCATTTCGGACCATACGGGCGCTGAGACCCGGTTCGCCAGGTCAGACAAGGGAAGGGCGTAACGAAATGAGTGCCCGCGTCGAGGATGCGGCGAGTCGTGTGACGGCGAGCCGAGCGGTCGCGCGTCCTGCGCCGAGCCCTGCTGCGCCTAGCACTGCTGCGCCGAGCCCGGCGGCGTCGACTCCGGCGGTATCGAGGCCAGCCGCGTGGAGTCGTGCGGCGTCGACCCCTGCGGCGGCCAGTATTGCCGCGTTGAGTCCTGTGGCGTCGACTCCGGCGGCGGTGAGTCGAGCGGTGTCGGGTCCCGTAGCGTCGAGTCGAGCGGCGGTGAGTCGAGCGGTGTCGGGTCCTGTGGCGTTGAGTCGAGCGGAGTGGAGTCGTGCGGCGTCGAGTCCAGCCGCGTCGAGCCCTGTGGCATCGACTCTGCGGCGTCGACTCCTGGGGTGTCGAGTCCAGCCGTGTTGAGTCGCGCGGTGTCGACTCCTGGGGTGTCGAGCCCTGCCGCGCTGAGTCCTGCCGCGTCGAACCCTGCCGCGTCGAACCCTGCCGCGTCGAACCCTGCCGCGTCGAACCCCGCAGCGCCGAACCCCGCAGCGTCGAGCCCCGCTGCGCCGAGCCCTGCCGCGCGGGCCGACGCCAGGCGAAACCGGGCGCTGGTGCTGGCAGCCGCGCAGCGAGCGTTCGCCGAACACGGCCCGTCGGTGTCGCTGGCCGAGGTGGCTCGGCGGGCCGGCGTCGGGGCGGGCACGGTTTATCGGCACTTTCCGACGAAATTCGATCTGCTGGAAGCGGTTATGCAGCAGCGGGTCGATCGGTTGGCGAAGCTGGCCGCCGCCTACCTCGATGCGCCGGATCCCGGTGCCGCCTTCTTCGAGTTCTGCACTGAGGTGGTGGTGTCGACGCCGGGCAATGAGGCGCTGTGCGAACTGGTGCAGTCCGACGACGGTTGGCCGCGTGCCTTGCTGATGAGCGCGGGGGAGCGGTTCCATCGGGCGCTGGGGGCACTGCTGCTGGCCGCACAGCGGCAAGGTGCGGTGCGCGGCGACGTCGAGGTGCCCGATGTGCTTGCCATTTTCACCGGCTGTGTTGCCATCCAGCGGCTTCGGCGGTCCGAAGGGCGGATCGATCGCGCGGCCGCGTTGGTCCTCGACGCGATGCGCACCACGCCGGTCGTAACGAATCACTCGGCGGACGCTGAAACGCGTAACGAAACAGCGGATGGTAACGAAACCGGCTACCCGCACTGCCCGGTATGCGACGCACCGGTTCGGCACACCGGAACCGGTCGCCGCCCCCGCTATTGCTCGTCAGCTTGCCGCCAAAAGGCGCACCGTCAACGCGCTGCCGCCCGGCGACCATGATCGACGGACATAGCGACGCTCTGGGCCTCCTCGCCGATGCGCCCGGCGTCGCCGACGTGGCCGTGGCGGCGCGTCGCCAGTCCCGTTGATCGTGATGGGTTCGGCGAGGCTGTGATTTGAATCGCATTGCGGTGAAGGCGGTTCGGTTGGCGCACACGTGACATGCGCCATCGATGGTCACGGTCCGCATACGGCGAGGCGGAGCACGTTATCGAGCACGGGTGGGGTCGGCTCGGCCGGGCAGGCGGGGCGGCAGCCGGAGAGGTGTCTCGGGCTGCCGTCGACGAGGGTGGCTTACAACAAGTCGCTGACGTCGTTGGGGACGTCTACGGCGTACTTGCGCAGGATGTCCATCGAGATCACTTCCAGGGCGTTTTCGTGCGTGGCGGCCAGCACTACGGGTGCGGCGACACCGTCCTCATGCGCGTGTAGCCACCGCACGGCCACCACGCACCACCGGTCTCCTGGCTGCAAGCCCGGAAAGTTGTTCTCCGGGCGCGGCGTACTCAGATCGTTGCCGATAGACGCCTGGTGTTCCAGGAATTCGGCCGTGACGACGGTGCACACGGTGTGGCTACCGAGATCCTCCGGCCCGGTGCTGCAGCAGCCGTCCCGGTAGAAGCCGGTGAGAGGATCGGTGCCGCACTCTTCCAGCGGCCCCCCAAGCACGTTTCGATCGGTCACGTCGCCGATCCTATTGCCACCTCGCGAGAAGTTCCGCAGGACAAGAAATCTCGGGGGTTGTGTCTCTGCGCCGGGGCGGCGTGGTAAAGCGGGTCGGTCCGTTCTGCAAGGATGGGCGCGTGAGTGCCGAAGCCTGGATCCTGATCGCCGTGGCCGCTGCCCTGCTGCTGGTGGTGCTTGTTGTCGGTTTTGTCCGATACAAGCGCTCCCGGGTGTCATTGACGCCGCCGGCCGCCGACAAAGAGCTGACCGACAAGTCCGGTGGCTATGCGGCGTCCGGTGGGTTCAGTTTCAGTCAGGGTGGCACCGCGACCAAGCCCGAGCCCGCGACCAAGCCCGAGCCGCTCCCGGTCGAGCGAACCGACACCGATGGACAGCCGCACGTCGGCGACGACGCGGCCATCCCGCGGGACGCGCCGAAGCGGGGGATCACCAATGTCCCGCTCCCGGAGACCGACATTGTCGAGGCGCCGGAAACCGAGTCGGCCGGAGCAGACACCGCCGCCGACACGGAGACCGCGCCGAAGAAGACGGCTGGGTCGGTCGAGGCCGGTGCTGTCGAAGCGGGAACCGCACCGGCCGACCCGAGCGCCGCGTCCGCTGGATCGAGTACTGCCGCTGCTGAAGCTGACACCGCTCCCACCGAGCCCACCACTGGGGCTACGGAGGCGGGCAAGTCGGCTACTGAATCCGGCACCGCCCCCGCCGCTTCTGGCACTGCCGCCACGTCCGGCACTGCCGCCACGTCCGATACCGCCCCCGCCGCTCCCGACACCGCCGCCGGTGCCGAAGCTCCGATCCCCCTCGAAGACATCGACCCCACCGCAGGCCGTCTCGTCCGCCTGCGCGGCCGCCTGTCCCGCTCCCAGAACGCGGTCGGCAAGAGCCTGCTCGGCCTGCTCGGCGGCGGCGATCTGGACGACGAGTCGTGGGAGGAGGTCGAGGACACCCTGGTGCTCGCCGACCTGGGCACCGCGAGCACGGCCGCCGTGGTGGCCCGGCTGCGCGCGGAGATGGCCTCCCGCAGTGTCCGCACCACCGAGGCGGCGCGCGCGGTGCTGCGCGATGTGCTGATCGAGGCGCTGCGCCCCGAACTCGACCGCTCGATCCGGGCCCTCCCGCACCCCGATCACCCGTCGATCCTGCTCGTCGTCGGCGTCAACGGCACCGGAAAGACCACCACCACCGGCAAACTCGCGCGCGTGCTGGTCGCCGACGGCCGTCGCGTGCTGCTCGGCGCGGCCGACACCTTCCGCGCCGCCGCCGCCGACCAGCTGCAGACCTGGGGCGAGCGCGTCGGCGCCGACACCATCCGGGGTAAGGAATCCGCCGACCCGGCCGCCGTCGCCTTCGACGCGGTGACCGCGGGCATCGAGCGCGGCGTCGACGCCGTCCTCATCGACACCGCGGGCCGCCTGCACACCAAGACCGGCCTGATGGACGAGCTCGGCAAGGTCAAGCGCGTCGTAGAGAAGAAGGCCGCCGTCGACGAGGTGCTGCTCGTGCTGGACGCGACCGTCGGCCAGAACGGCCTGATGCAGGCCCGCGTGTTCGCCGAGGTGGTCGACATCACCGGCGTGGTGCTCACCAAGCTCGACGGCACCGCCAAGGGCGGCATCGTCTTCCAGGTCCAGCACGAGCTCGGCGTCCCGGTGAAACTGGTCGGCCTCGGCGAGGGCGCCGACGACCTGGCCCCCTTCGAGCCGGGCGCGTTCGTGGACGCACTGCTGGGCTGAGTAACGCTGTCCGCGGCCGGGCGAAATATCTCGCCCGGCCCGTGGTGTTTGCGGCGAAACGCGTAGCAAACGGAATGTTTGCTAGCTCTACTCGTCAGTAGCCGCAAATCCCTTTTGTCCGGAGTCGCGTTTCGAGCCTCGCGAAAACTTGCCCGGTAAACCACGAAACGTGGAAGCAACACAACTGGCCCATCCGTTCACGCAGGCGAAACACGCCAGCTCTGTGGATGAAACACCAAGTGAGGACCCTTCTGTGCAGGTCCATTTGCCGGAGTCGGCAGGGCCCGAGATGAGGAGGACTTCAAGGTGGCATTTCCCCTTACCGGTGCACCGGACACCGGTGACACCGCATGGATGCTGGCGAGCTCAGCGCTCGTATTGTTGATGACGCCCGGTCTGGCATTCTTCTACGGCGGCATGGTCCGCTCGAAGAACGTGCTGAACATGATCATGATGAGCGTCAGCGCCATGGGCCTCGTCGGCGTGCTGTGGTCGCTGTACGGATACTCGATGGCATTCGGTGACAACAAGTTCGGCGTTATCGGCGATCCCGCGCAGTTCTTCGGACTGAAGGGACTGATCGGCGGTAACGCGGTAGCCGAGGTCAAGGACGCGAGTGGCACCGTCACCACGGCGGCCACCGACATCCCGCTACTCGGCACGATTCCGATGACGGTGTTCGTCGCGTTCCAGCTGATGTTCGCCATCATCACGGTTGCCCTCATCTCGGGCGCGGTCGCCGACCGCCTGAAGTTCGGTTCCTGGCTGCTGTTCGCGGGCATCTGGGTCACCGTCGTCTACTTCCCGGTCGCGCACTGGGTGTTCGACTTCGACGCCAAGGACGCCGACGGCAACGTCATCCACGAGGGCGGCTGGATCGCCAACAAGTTGATGGCGGTCGACTTCGCCGGTGGTACCGCGGTGCACATCAACGCCGGTGCCGCCGCGCTCGCGCTGGTGCTGGTGCTCGGCAAGCGCAAGGGCTGGCCTGCCACCCCGTTCCGCCCGCACAACCTGCCGTTCGTCATGCTCGGCGCCGGTCTGCTGTGGTTCGGCTGGTTCGGCTTCAACGCGGGCTCCGCGCTGACCTCGGGCGGCTTGGCCGGCTCCACCTTCGTCATCACCGCCATCGCGACGGCGGCGGGCCTGCTGGCCTGGCTGCTGGTGGAGAAGTTCCGCGACGGTAAGCCGACCTCGCTCGGCGCGGCCTCGGGCATCGTGGCCGGTCTGGTCGCCATCACCCCGGCCTGCTCGTCGGTGAACGTGCTCGGCGCGCTCGCCATCGGTGGCGTCGCAGGCGCGCTGTGTGCCCTCGCGGTGGGCCTGAAGTACAAGTTCGGCTTCGACGACTCGCTCGACGTGGTCGGCGTGCACCTGGTCGGCGGCATCGTCGGCACCTTGATGATCGGCCTGGTCGCCGCGCCCGAGACCGGTGCGGCCAAGACGGGCCTGTTCTACGGCGGCGGCGTCGACCAGCTGTGGCGTCAGGCGGTGGGCGCCGGTGTGGTGCTTGCCTTCTCCTTCGTCGCCAGCCTGATCATTGCCTATATCGTGAAGTTCACCATTGGGCTGCGCGCGAGCGACGAAGCCGAGTCGGTGGGCTTGGACGAGTCCGAGCACGCGGAAACCGCCTACGATTTCGCCGCTGTGGGCAACACGGCACGTTCGGCCGTCAAGGAGGCATGACCAACATGAAACTGATCACCGCAATCGTCAAACCGTTCACACTCGAGGACGTCAAGACCGGGCTCGAGCAGGCGGGCGTGCTCGGCATGACTGTCAGCGAAGTCCAGGGTTACGGCCGCCAGAAGGGGCACACCGAGGTCTACCGCGGTGCGGAGTACTCCGTGGATTTCGTGCCCAAGGTACGGGTCGAGGTGGTCGTCGACGACGCGTCTGTGGAGAAGGTCGTCGAGGTGATCGTGGAGGCCTCGCGCACCGGCAAGATCGGTGACGGCAAGGTCTGGGTGACTCCGGTCGACACGATCATCCGGGTGCGGACCGGCGAACGCGGTACCGACGCTCTGTAGGACAGATATCGATCGAACGGCGGCCCCGCCTCCCACCGGCGAACCGGTCGGGGCGGGGCCGCGGCGCATGAATGGGCGGTGGGTTGTGGGTAGTGACGAGCACGGCGGTGACCGAACGGTGGCCGAGGGCGGCAAGGTGTCCAATGGAGCGGCCGATCTGGTCCGCGCTCGAACCCAACTGCTCGACGGCGGCATGCCACGCAATCCGCGCCTGGACGCCGAGTCCCTGCGGCAAGCCTTGGTCGATCTCTACGAGCTGTGGCTGACCAGTAAAGGCACCGAACTCGGTATCACCGGGGACAGCGGGCTCGCCGTCGTCGCGGTGGGCGGGCTGGGCCGCCGGGAGATGCTGCCGTACTCCGATCTGGACCTGGTGCTGCTGCACGACGACGTGGACCCGGCCCGGGTCGCCGAGGTCGCCGACCAGCTCTGGTATCCGCTGTGGGACGCCCACATCAAGCTCGACCACAGCGTGCGGACGGTCCCGCAGGCGCTGCGGGTGGCCTCCGACGATCTGATCGCCGCGCTCGGCATGCTGGAGGCCAGGCACATCGTCGGCGACCAGGAGCTCAGCAATCTGCTGATCGGCGGGGTGCGCCGGGAATGGCGGACCGGCATCCGGACCCGGTTCGACGAGCTGATCGCCCAGGCCGAGGCGCGCTGGCAGCGCAGCGGCGAGATCGCCCACCGCGCCGAACCCGACCTGAAGAACGGACGCGGCGGCCTGCGCGACATCCAACTGCTCGACGCGCTCGCCATCGCCCAATTGACCGATGCCATGCCGGGACTCGGCCCCGAGGTGCCCGGTGGCGGTCTGCGCCAAGCACATCGGCGTTTGCTGGATGTTCGCACCGAGCTGCACCGGGTGGCCGGTCGAGCCAGGGACCAGCTGCGCGCCCAGGACGCCGACGAGATCGGCGCGGCGCTGCGGATCGGCGACCGGTTCGATCTGGCGCGCACGCTCAGCGATTCCGCGCGCACGGTGAGCTACTCGGTGGACGTCGGATTGCGTACGGCGGCAAACGCTTTGCCGCGCCGAGGCCTGGCTCGCCTGCGCCGCATGCCGGTGCGCCGACCACTCGATGAGGGGGTGGTCGAGCACGCGGGCGAGGTGGTGCTGGCCAGGGACGCGCGACCGCAGCGCGACCCCGGCCTCATCCTGCGGGTGGCGGCGGCCTCGGCGCAGACCGGGCTGCCGATGTCGGCCACCACGCTGAACCGGCTCTCCGAAGACGCGCCCGAACTGCGCGAGCCGTGGCCCAAGGACGCCCTCAACGACCTGCTCGTGCTGCTCGGCGCGGGCCGCGGCGCCATCGACGCGATCGAGGCGCTGGATCGAACGGGCTTGTGGGGCAGGCTCCTTCCGGAGTGGGGCGCCGTCCGCGACCTGCCGCCGCGCGACGCGCTGCACACCTGGACCGTCGACCGTCATCTGATGGAGACGGTGTCCTACGCCAGCGCGATGAGCACCCGCGTCGCCCGGCCGGACCTGCTCGCCCTCGGCGCGCTGCTGCACGACATCGGCAAGGGCCGCGCGGGCGACCACAGTGTCGTCGGCGCGGAGCTGGCCACCCATATCGGCCGCAGGCTCGGCCTCTGGCCCTCGGACGTGCGCACGCTCAGCGCCATGGTGCGCCACCACCTGCTGCTCCCGGACACCGCGACCCGCCGCGACCTGGCCGACCCGGCCACCGTCCAGCGCGTGGTCGACCTGCTCGACGGCGACCCGGAGCTGCTGGAGCTGCTGCACACCCTGGCCGAGGCGGATTCGCTGGCCACCGGCCCCGGTGTCTGGGGCGACTGGAAGGCCTCGCTCATCGGCGACCTCGTGCGCCGCTGCCGCCTGGTGATGGCGGGCGGTGAGCTGCCCGAGCCCGAACCGATCGCGCCGGAGCTGGTCGCCAAGGCCGAGTCGGGCGGCGTGCACGTCGAATTGAAGCCGGGCGAGGGCAAATACATCTACACGGTCACGGTGATCGCGCCGGACGCCGCGGGCCTGCTCTCCGACGCCGCCGGGGTGCTCGCGCTGCACTCGTTGCGGGTGCTTTCGGCCTCGCTCGGCGTCGAAGGGGACGCCGCCATCGACACCTTCGTGGTGTCGCCGAAGTTCGGTGACCCGCCGGATGCCGGGCTGTTGCGCCAGGAACTCATCCGCGCCATCGCCGGCGATCTGGACGTGGCGGCGGTGCTCGCGAAGCGCGAGCGCGAGGCGGGCGGCATCGGGCCGGGCCAGTACGCCCAGGCGCAGCCGAGGGTGCTCTGGTCCGGCACCTCGGTGCCCGGTCAGGTGCTGCTCGAGCTGCGCGCCGAGGACCGGATCGGTGTATTGAGCCGCCTCGCCGCCGCATTGGAGGCCTGCGGAGCCGACGTGCGCTGGGCAAAGGTGGTGACCATGGGTTCGGCCGTCGTCGACACCTTCTGCGTCGACCTCGGTAGCGAGGACACCCCGGACCGCAGGGCGGCCATCGAAAAGGCGATCCTTGCCGTCGTGCCGAGGCCTGCGCCGAAGAAGCCGGAGAACGGTATGCCGGGTCCGGAGATCATCGGATCCTGACCGGTACCTGCGGTAACCAATCTGTTGCACGTGATTTGCTGGAACCCATATCTCGAGGCCCCCTCACGTTCTAGTATCAGAGCGTCTGGCTATCGCTAGCATGAGGGGAGCACGTCGGTGGCAATTGAAGTTGTTTCGGCGTCGATGATGACGAGCGACGAGACCACGCATATGGCGCGGTGTGTCGGCGGAGATCGCTGGGTTGTTTCCTGGCTACCGGGTCGCACATTGACCGGACAACAGGCTGTGACCGCCATGACCATCGCCTCCACGGTCGCCAACTCACGAATCCCCACCACCACGGAATGGGCCATTCTCGACGACCTGGCCCTCGAACTGGGATTGACCGCGCGTGAGGCGGTCTACATGGTGGCCCAGGAAAATCACGACTATCGCAAGACCGTCAAACCGCGTCGCCGATCGCTGGAATAGTCACGCCGCTCGAGTGGGAAACACCGCGACCGGGAGGCGAAGCAGCCCGGTCGATTTCTCGCGTGTCCGCAGCGAGCGCGCATGCGCGGGGCCGCCCCGTGCGCGGCCAGGCGGGTGATCCCATTACCCTGGGAGACAATTGACGTCCCCCGAGATCAGGAGCGCGATCGGTGTTCGAATCCCTGTCCGACCGGCTTACCGGTGCCCTCAAGGATCTGCGCGGTAAGGGGCGTCTGTCACCGGCCGACATCGACGCCACCTGTCGCGAGATCCGGCTAGCCCTGCTCGAAGCCGACGTCGCGCTGCCGGTGGTGCGCGGCTTCATCGCCCGGATCAAGGAGCGCGCCAAGGGCGCCGAGGTCTCCGCGGCGCTGAATCCGGCGCAGCAGGTCGTCAAGATCGTCAACGAGGAACTCGTCGGGATCCTCGGCGGCGAGACCCGCCGGATCACCCTGGCCAAGACCCCGCCGACCGTGATCATGCTCGCCGGTCTGCAGGGTGCCGGTAAGACGACCCTGGCAGGCAAGCTCGCCAAATGGCTGAAGGGACAAGGACATCAGCCACTGCTGGTGGCTTGCGACCTGCAGCGTCCCGGTGCCGTCACCCAGCTGCAGGTGGTCGGTGAGCGCGCGGGCGTGCCGGTGTTCGCCCCGCACGCAGGCACCTCCATCGGCGGTGGCGGGCTGAGTCCATCGGGACACCCGACCCCGGGGCCTCTCGGCGTCAGCGCCGCCGACCCGGTCGAGGTCGCCCGCGGCGGTATCGAAGAGGCCCGCGCCAAGCAGTACGACGTGGTCATCGTCGACACCGCCGGTCGCCTCGGCATCGACGAAGAACTGATGCGCCAGGCCGCGGGCATCCGCGACGCCGTGCAGCCGGACGAGACGCTGTTCGTGCTCGACGCGATGATCGGTCAGGACGCGGTCAGCACCGCCGAGGCCTTCCGCGACGGCGTCGGCTTCACCGGTGTGGTGCTCACCAAGCTCGACGGCGACGCCCGCGGTGGCGCCGCGCTGTCGGTGCGCGAGGTGACCGGCGCGCCGATCATGTTCGCCTCCACCGGTGAGAAGCTCGAGGACTTCGACGTCTTCCACCCGGACCGGATGGCCAGCCGCATCCTCGGCATGGGCGACGTTCTCAGCCTGATCGAGCACGCCGAGCAGGTCTACGACCAGGAACAGGCCGAGGAAGCCGCCCGCAAGATCGGCAGCGGCGAGATGACGCTCGAGGACTTCCTCGACCAGATGCTCGCCATCCGCAAGATGGGCCCGATCGGCAACCTGCTCGGCATGCTCCCCGGCGCGGGCCAGATGAAGGACGCGCTGGCCGCCGTCGACGACAAGTCGCTGGACCGGGTGCAGGCCATCATCCGCGGCATGACCCCGGCCGAACGGGCCAACCCGAAGATCATCAACGCGTCCCGCCGACTGCGCATCGCCAACGGTTCCGGCGTGCAGGTATCCGAGGTCAACCAGCTCGTCGACCGCTTCTTCGAGGCGAAGAAGATGATGGCGATGATGGGCCGTCAGATGGGGATGCCCGGCTCCCGTCGCGCCAACAACAAAAAAGGCAAGAAGGGCAAGAAGGGTGGCCGCGGCCCCACGCCGCCGAAGGTCCGCGGTGGCATGCCGGGTCTGCCCGCAGGCATGCCGGGAATGCCGGCCGGTATGCCGGACCTCTCCAACATGCCCGCCGGGCTGGATCAGTTGCCGCCCGGACTCGAAGGCTTCGACCTGTCGAAGTTGAAGTTCCCGAAGAAGTAGAAGTCCTTCCGCCGCCCCGCACCGAGATCGCCGGTGCGGGGCGGTGTGCTGTGCCATGCCTCTTGGATCCGATGCGTGACTGTCAGGGGGCGTGGACGTTAGGTTGGAGGCAGCCGACGTCGTCTGGAGGTTGCTATGCATCTGCGCGGTGTGGTTCTCCCCGGGGCGGAAGTCCGCGATCTGTGGGTGCGGGACGGGCTGGTGTCGTTCGAACCGGTGCCCGGCGCTGAAACACTGTGCCGCACCGGGTGGATCGTGCCGGGTCTGGTCGACGCGCACTGCCACGTCGGGATCCGCTACGGCGGCGGCGACGAGGATCACGACGGCGCCATCGCGCAGGCCGAGACCGAACGCGACGCCGGTGCGCTGCTGTTGCGCGACGCCGGTTCGCCCATCGACACCCGGTTCATCGACGACCACGAGGAACTGCCGCGGATCATCCGCGCGGGGCGCCACATCGCCCGCCCGCGCCGCTACATTCGCGAGCTCGGCATCGAACTCGACGACGAGCGCGACCTGCCGGAGATCGTCGCCGAACAGGCCCGCTTCGGCGACGGCTGGGTGAAGATCGTCGGTGACTGGATCGATCGCTCCGTCGGCGACCTGCGGCCGCTGTGGAGCGACGCCATCCTCAAGGAGGCGATCGCCGCCGCCCATGCCAACGGCGCCCGCGTCACCGCCCACGTCTTCGGCGAGGACGCGCTACCCGGCCTGATCGACGCGGGGATCGACTGCCTCGAGCACGGCACCGGCCTCACCGACGACACCATCGAGATGATGGTGGAGCACGGCACCGCCCTGGTGCCGACCCTCGTCAATATCGACACCTTCCCCGAGATCGCCGACAGCGCAGGCAAATTCCCCACCTACGCCGCGCACATGCGTGACCTGCACCGCCGGGTCCGCGGCACGGTGGCCAACGCCCACGACGCGGGGGTGCCCATCTTCGCGGGCACCGACGCGGGCGGTTCCATCCGGCACGGCCGCATCGCCGACGAGATCACCGCCCTGGCCGGAGCAGGCCTGTCCGCCCATGACGCCCTCGGCGCCGCCTCCTGGAACGCGCGTACCTGGCTCGGGCGCCCGAGCATCGAACACGGCGCTCCCGCCGACTTCGTTGTGTACCAGGAGGATCCGCGTACGCATCCCGAGACGCTCACCACCCCGTACGCCGTAGTCCTGCGCGGCCGCCTGTACGCCGATCACACGCCCGTCACCGGCCACCGGTAATCGACCGCCGCTGCGATTACCGCCACCATTTTCCGGTGATCATGATCGCGTCCCTGGTGCCCGCGTAGGGTCGGGCGCTATGAGCATTCGCCTCGGTTATCAGATGCCCAACTTCAGTTACGGCCGGCCAGTTCGCGAGTTGTTCCCGACCGTTGTCGCGCAGGCGAAGGAGGCCGAGGCGGCGGGGTTCGACACGGTGTTCGTGATGGACCATTTCTATCAGTTGCCCGGCCTCGGCGCACCGGAGGATCCGATGCTGGAGGCCTATACCGCGCTGGCCGGAATTGCCGCCGCGACGGAGCGAATTCAATTGTCCGCGTTGGTGACCGGCAATACTTACCGTAATCCGGCTTTGCTCGCGAAGACCGTCACCACACTCGATCTGGTCAGTGCCGGTCGCGCGATCCTCGGCATCGGCGCGGGCTGGTTCGAGCTGGAGCACAAGTCCTATGGCTTCGAATTCGGTACCGTCACCGAGCGTTTCGAGCGGCTCGGCGAGGCGCTGCAGATCATCGAGTCGATGCTGCGCGGCAAGCGCAGCACCTTCGACGGCGCGTGGTACCGCACCGACGACGCCATCAACGAGCCACGGCTGCGCGACGATCTGCCGATCATGCTCGGCGGCGCGGGGGAGAAGAAGACCTTCGCGCTGGCCGCCCGCCATGCCGACCACCTCAACATCATCTGCAACGCCTCCGAACTGCCGAGGAAGATGGCGGCGCTGCATCAGCGTTGCGCCGAGATCGACCGCGATCCGGCCACGTTGGAGGTGAGTTACCTGTGCTTCCTGATGGTCGACGAGGACGGCGACCGGGCACGCGAACAGCAACGGGACTTCTTGCGCGGCATCGATATCGATCTGTCCGCGCTGTCGGAGGAAGAACGCAGGCAGTCCATCGCCGACCGTCAGTTCGCCGGTACTCCCGATGAGGTTGCCGAACAATTGCAGACCAGGGTGCTCGACCACGGTGTGCAGGGCATCATCGTGAACATGGTGACCAACGGTCACCAGCCCGGCGCGGTCGAACTGGCCGGACGCGCCCTTGCTCCGCTGGTCCGCTGAGTATCGAAGGCCCTGAAAAGTGCTGGGGCGCGAAAACTTTTGGGCTCGATAGAATCAAGGTTGTGACGACGACCACACCGCGGCGCGCGTCCTACGGCTTCGACGCGCCGCCGGTCATGCTCACATTGGGTGTCCTCGCGGTCGGCTTCCTCGCGGCCGCCGTCGGCAACGCGCTGGTCGGCAATGCCGCACCGGCCTGGCTCACCCTGCTGGGCGGCCTCGCCATGGCCGCGCAGTTCGGACTGTTCCTGCACGCGACCCGGCGCGGCAAGTTCCGCGCCTGGGAACGCCTGCTCGACGATCTCCGGCTGCGCGGCGACGAACGCCTGCTCGACCTGGGCTGCGGTCGCGGTGCGGTGCTGCTGGCCGCCGCGAAACGGCTGCCGAGGGGACGCGCGGTCGGCATCGACCTGTGGCGCTCGGTCGACCAGTCCGGCAACAGTCTCGCAACCACCGAGCGGAACGCCGTGGCCGAAAACGTCGCCGACCGCATCGAATTGCACACCGGCGACATGACCGCCCTGCCGTTCCGCGACGGCGAATTCGACGTGATCGTCTCCAGCCTCGCCATCCACAACATCAAAGCCCCCGCGCGTCGGGCCGCCGCCGTGCGCGAGGCCCTGCGCGTGCTGCGTCCCGGCGGGCACCTCGTGCTGGTCGACATCGGCCGGACCGGCGAATACGAGTCGACCTTGACGGCGAACGGTGCGGAGACGCTCAGCGCGCGCACCCTCGGCTGGCAGCTGTGGTGGGGCGGGCCATGGACGAAGACGCACGCGCTCACCGCCGAGGCGCCACCCGCGAGTTGAGCGCGCGGCGCGGTGCGTCGCGCGGATTCCCGCGGCACCGATGAATTCCGTTGCCGCGGCACGTCTTCAGTAGCGGACACATTCCCGACGGGTAGGAGCGGCGATGCGCGACCTGATAGTGACCGAGAACATCACCCTGGACGGTGTGATCGAAGCCGCGGAGTGGTTCGCCGTGGCCAACGCCGAAGGGGTGGATCAGTCCGACCTCACGGCGGTGCTCGGCACGCATATGGCGAGTTCCGACGCGGTGCTGTTCGGCCGGGTCACCTTCGAGGAGATGCGCGGATACTGGCCCAAGCAGATCGACGATCCGAGCGGCGTCACCGACCACCTGAACAAGACGACGAAATACGTCGTGTCGAGCACCCTGGCGGACCCCGAGTGGGAGAACACGGTGATCCTGGGTGGTGTCGACGAGCTCCGCGCGGTGCGCGAGCAGCCGGGCAAGGACATCGTCGCGACCGGCAGCATCCAGCTGGTGCACGCCCTGATCGCCGCCGACCTGGTCGACGAGTACCGCCTGTTCGTCTATCCGGTGGTCCAGGGCACGGGCCGGCGATTGTTCGCCGACGCCGCGCGGATCCCGGCGTTGCGCCTCATCGAGACGCTTCCGTTCAACTCCGGGGTGGTCCTGCTGCGCTACCGGCGGCCGTAACAGGGCCGGCCCGTCTTCAGGGCACGCGATTTCTGGGGACGGTGACCCATCTGGCACAATGAACAACCGTCCTTCCGGACAAGTGTCAGCCCGTCTCCGGTTACGTACCGCGCGGCGGTCACACACTCCATGCGCTAAACCGGGCTCGCAGACCGTGCGGGTCGCTGAATTGCGCCGTGACCAACCTACGAAAGAGGCAGAACAAGCATGGCTGTTCGCATCAAGCTCACCCGCCTGGGCAAGATCCGCAACCCGCAGTACCGCATCGTCGTCGCCGACGCGCGCACCCGCCGGGACGGCCGGTCCATCGAGTCCATCGGCCTGTACCACCCGAAGGAAGAGCCGTCGCTCATCGAGATCGATTCCGAGCGCGCTCAGTACTGGCTGAGTGTCGGCGCGCAGCCGACCGAGCCCGTCCAGCGCCTGCTGGAGATCACCGGTGACTGGCAGAAGTTCAAGGGCCTGCCGGGCGCCGAGGGCACCCTGAAGACCAAGGCGGAGAAGGCGTCCAAGCTGGACCTGTTCAACGCCGCGCTGGCCGCCGCCGACAACGCCCCGACCAACGAGGCCGTCACCCCGAAGAAGAAGGCCGCCAAGAAGGAAGAGGCCGCCGAGGCGCCCGCCGCTGCTGAGGCCGCCGAGTAATGAGTGCCGTCGTCGCCGATGCTGTCGAACATCTTGTTCGCGGCATCGTCGCCAACCCCGATGACGTCCGCGTCGAGCTGATCACCGGCCGCCGCGGGCGCACCGTCGAGGTGCATGTGCACCCCGACGACCTGGGCAAGGTGATCGGTCGCGGCGGTCGTACCGCGACCGCGCTGCGCACCCTCGTCGCCGGTATCGGCGGCCGGGGCATCCGGGTCGACGTGGTCGATACCGACCAGTAGATGGAACTTGTCGTAGGACGGGTCGCCAAGTCGCACGGCGTGCGCGGTGAATTGGTCGTCGAGATACGCACCGATGATCCGGCCGCCCGGTTCGCCCCGGGCAGCACGCTGCGCGGGCGGCTGCCGCGATCCAAGGAAGTCCGCGACTTCACCGTGGAGTCGGCCCGGGAGCACTCGGGCCGGCTTCTCGTGTTTCTCGCCGGCGTCGCCGACCGGGACGCGGCCGACGCATTGCGCGGCACGCTGTTCGTGGTGGACAGCGAGGACCTGCCGCCGTCCGACGACCCGGACGAGTACTACGACCACGAACTCGAGGGGCTGACCGTCCAGCTCACCGATGCGACCGTGGTCGGCACCGTGCGCGAAGTGCTGCATTCCGCTGCGGGAGAACTGCTTTCGGTGACAGCCGCGGAAGACGGCAGGGAGATCCTGATCCCCTTCGTCACCGCCATCGTGCCAACGGTGTCCCTCGCGGACCGGCTGATCGTCATCGATCCGCCCGAAGGACTCCTCGATCCGGAATGAGGTCGGCGTGAAACTCGATGTCGTCACGATCTTCCCGGAATACCTGGAGCCGCTGCGAACGGCGTTGCTGGGCAAGGCGATCGACAAGGGCCTGATCTCGCTGGACGTGCACGACCTGCGCCGGTGGACCCACGACGTGCACAAGTCCGTCGACGACTCGCCCTACGGCGGCGGGCCGGGCATGGTCATGAAGCCGACGGTCTGGGGTGACGCACTCGACGAGGTCTGCCCCGACGACGCGCTGCTGGTGGTCCCGACGCCCGCCGGCGTGCCGTTCACCCAGGACACCGCGCACCGCTGGGCCGCCGAAGATCATCTCGTCTTCGCTTGCGGCCGCTACGAAGGCATCGATCAGCGCGTCTTCGACGACGCCGCCCGCCGAGTCCGGGTCGAAGAGGTCAGCATCGGCGACTACGTCCTCATCGGGGGCGAGGCCGCCGTGCTCGTGATGACCGAAGCCGTCGTCCGCCTGCTGCCCGGTGTCCTGGGCAATCAGCAATCCCACCAAGAGGATTCGTTCTCCGACGGTCTGCTCGAAGGCCCCAGCTATACCCGTCCCGTCGTCTGGCGCGACCTCGAGGTGCCCTCGGTGCTGCTGTCCGGTGACCACGCCAAGGTGGCGGCCTGGCGCCACGAGCAAGCCCTCGAGCGCACCCGCGACCGCCGCCCGGACCTGCTTTCCGGCACCGACTGAACCCGACGGCGCTCGCGCGCCGAGAGCACCTGGCTACGGCAGTAACCCGTGCCGGCGCGCGGTGACCACGGCTTCGTGGCGGGTGTGCGCGTCCAGCTTGGTCATGGCGTTGCGGAGGTAGCTCTTGATGGTCTCCGGTCCGACCGAAAGCCGTTGGGCGGCTTCCTGATTGGTGCAGCCGAGCGCGATCTGGGCGAGCACGTCCAACTCGCGCCGGGACAGGTGCGGAGCATCCGTGGCCGGGTCGCCGACCATCACGCGCGTCAGGCGTTCGCAGACCGTGTGCAGGCGGTTGCGGAGGTGGTCGTCGGCCGAGTGGACCATGCCGCGGAGTTCGGCGTGGATGTCGCGCAGCTCCTCGGCCATTGCGGGTGCGGTGTCGGAGGCGGGGTTGGTCGCCTCCAGCAGCCGCAGGCGCCGGTCCACCTCGTCGCGGATGGCGATCTCGGTGGCCAGCCGGCGACCGGCCTGCACGACGAGGTCGGCGGTGCGATCGCCCAGCGGGCTCGCACCACGCGTCGCCGCGTAGAGCACCGCGCGCGAGCGTTGGCCGACCACCACCGGCACGGCGACGATCGAGCGCAGCCCTTCGCCGGAGACCGGTCCGTCGTAGTGGTGGGTGATGCTGGAGGTGTTGAAGTAATCCGAGACCGAGGCGGGGCGGCCGGAATCCATCACTCGGCCACCCAGACCCGAGGCACGCAGCACGGACAGTCCGCGCAGGCCGTTGGTCAGGGTGCCGACGAATTCTGATAGCAGCAGTGCATCGCCGTGCACTTCGCCGCCGAACGCCACCGGCACCCGCGCCGTGCCCGCTACCCAGCGGATTTCGGCGCGCAAGGCGTCGGCGTCGCGTGGACGCAGCAGTGAACTGTGGGTCATGGGACTCACCCCTTTTCGGGGGTAGTGGGTGATCGATGTGACCCACATCCTATTGGGTGAGCTGGATCATGATGAGGAGTGGCGGAAATGGGCACCGACCTGACTGCGCGGGTGCGCGAACTGCTGGACATGTACGACCGGCCCGACGCGTGCGCGGCGGAGCTGCTGTGTGACCGGCATCCGGCCGATGCGATCGCCTTCACCATCATCGATCGCGATATGTCCTCGATCGATCTCAGCTACGGCGAACTGCGCGAGCGTTCGGCGCGTTTCGCCACCGGCCTGGCCGAACTGGGGATCCAGCAGGGCGACCGGGTCGCGACGTTGATGGGGAAATCCACCGATCTGGTGGTGGCCCTGCTCGGGATCTGGCGTCGCGGCGCGGTGCATGTTCCGCTGTTCACCGCGTTCGCGCCGCCCGCCATCGCCTTCCGCCTGGAGGCGAGTGGCGCCTCGATCGTCATCGCCGACGCGGATCAGGCGGCCAAATTGGCGCCCGGCCCGGATCTGCCCGCCGACCCGCCGTGGCAGCTCATCGTCAGCGGTGACGCGCCCGAGGGCACGCTCGGCATGGTAGATCTGCTCGCCGACGAGGCGCAGCACGCACCGGCCGCGGTGATCGGCGGCGACGGCCTGCTGGTCGAGCTGTTCACCAGCGGCACCACCGGAACGCCCAAGGGTGTGCCGATTCCGTTGCGCGCGCTGGCGTCGTTCCAGGCGTATCAGGAGTTCGCGCTGGACGTGCGCGAAGACGACGTCTTCTGGAACGCGGCCGATCCCGGCTGGGCTTACGGGCTGTACTGGGCGATCATGGCGCCGCTGGCCAGCGGGGTGCGCAGCATCCTGCTGCACGCCGCGTTCTCGCCGACGCTCACCTGGCAGGTGCTGGAACGCTTCGGCGTCACCAACTTCACCGCCGCCCCGACGGTGTATCGCGCGCTGCGCGCCGACAGCGCCGGGTCATCGATGCATGCCGCACTGCGTCGCGCGTCCTCCGCCGGGGAGCCGCTGACCCCCGAGGTCGTCGCGTGGTCGCGGGAGCATCTCGGGGTCGCCGTGCGCGACCACTACGGGCAGACCGAGCACGGCATGCTGATCTGCAACTCCTGGCACGAGGCGCTCGACACCGAGGTACCCGCGGGCTCGATGGGCCGGGCGTTGCCCGGGTGGACGTGCGCGGTGCTGTCCGATGACAGCGACACCATCGCACCCACCGGTGAGCTCGGCCGGGTCGCCATCGACACCGAAAACAGCCCGCTGATGTGGTTTCTCGGCTACCTCGATGCGCCGGAGCGCACCGCCCAGCGCTACACCTCCGACGGCCGCTGGTACCTCACCGGCGACGCGGGCTCGCAGGACGAGAACGGCTTCTTCCGCTTCTCCGCGCGCGACGACGACGTGATCATCATGGCCGGTTACCGGATCGGCCCGTTCGAGGTGGAGAGCGTGCTGGTGCTGCACGACCAGGTCGCCGAGGCTGCGGTGGTCGGCATGCCCGACGAGCTGCGCGGTGAGGTGCTCGAGGCATTCGTGGTGTTGCGCAACGGGTTCACCGGTAGCGTCGAGCTCGAGGCCGAACTGCAGGATCTGGTGAAGAAGAAGTTCGCCGCCCACGCCTACCCGCGCACGGTGCACTTCGTGGCGAGCCTGCCGAAGACGCCGAGCGGCAAAGTACAGCGATATGTGCTGCGGCAGAAGGGGAACAAGTGATGGCGCTGCCGAGTTACGCGTCCGGCACCTCGCAGACCCCGCTGCTCGGCGACACCATCGGCGGCAATCTCGACCGCACCGTCGCCGCCTATCCGGACCGGGAAGCCTTGGTGGACAAGCCCACCGATCGGCGCTGGACCTACCGCGAGCTCGGCGCCGCCATCGACGCGCTGGCCACCGGCCTCGCCGCGCGCGGCATCGGGAAGGGCGACCGGGTCGGCATCTGGGCGCCCAACTGCGCGGAATGGTTCTTCGTGCAGTACGCGACGGCGAAGATCGGCGCGATCCTGGTCAATATCAATCCCGCCTACCGCACCAGCGAGCTGGAATACGTGGTGCGCCAAGCGGGGGTACGGGTATTGGTCGCGGCGCCGGAGTTCAAGACGTCGAACTATGTCGCGATGATCGAGCAGGTCCGACCGAACTGCCCGGCGCTGGAGCAGGTGCTGGTGCTAGGTACGCCGGAATGGGATGAGCTGGCGGGCACCGCGATCGACGCGGATCGGTTGGCCGCGCTGGGTGCGGAGCTGTCCATCGACGATCCGATCAACATCCAATACACCTCGGGGACAACAGGTTTCCCCAAGGGAGCGACGCTCAGCCATCACAACATCCTGAACAACGGCTTCTTCGTCGGCGAGCTGTGCGGGTACACCGAACAGGACCGGATCTGCGTGCCGGTGCCGTTCTACCACTGCTTCGGCATGGTCATGGGCAACCTGGCCAGCACGAGTCACGGTGCGGCGGTGGTGATTCCGGCGCCTGCGTTCGATCCGGTGGCGACCCTGGCCGCCGTCGAGTCCGAACGCTGCACCTCGCTCTACGGCGTGCCGACCATGTTCATCGCCTTGCTCACCGAATTGGACTCCGCGACGCCGGATCTGTCCAGCCTGCGCACCGGCATCATGGCGGGCTCGCCATGCCCCGTCGAGGTGATGAAGCGGGTGATCGACCGGATGGGCATGCACGAGGTGTGCATCTGCTACGGCATGACCGAGACCTCGCCGGTGTCCACCCAGACCCGCCGCGACGACGGCATCGACCGACGCACCGCCACCGTCGGCCGGGTCGGCCCGCACCTCGAGGTCAAGATCGTCGACCCCGCAACGGGTCTCACGGTGCCGCGCGGCGAGCCGGGCGAGCTGTGCACCCGCGGCTACTCGGTGATGCTCGGCTACTGGAACGACCAGGCCAAGACCACCGAGGCGATCGACACCGCCCGCTGGATGCACACCGGCGACATCGGCGTGATGGACGACGACGGCTACCTGGCGATCACCGGCCGGATCAAGGACATGGTCATCCGCGGCGGCGAGAACGTCTACCCGCGCGAGATCGAGGAGTTCCTCTACACCCATCCCGACATCCTGGATGCCCAGGTGATCGGCGTGCCCGACCCCAAATACGGCGAGGAGCTGATGGCCTGGGTCCGGATGCGGGAGGGGGCGGCACCGCTGGACGCCGAGGCCGTGCGCGAGTTCTGCGCAGGTAAGCTGGCGCACTTCAAGATTCCGCGCTATGTGCACGTGGTCGAGGAGTTTCCGATGACCGTCACGGGCAAAATCCGCAAGGCGGAGATGCGCGAATTGTCGCGCGGGCTCCTCGGTTTGGCCGAGTAAGTCCGATATCGCTGCTGGTGAGCGGCGTTAACACGGCGGATGCCCCGAATAGTGTGGTCGTGTGAGCAGTTGGTGATCCACATATGGTGGAACAAGGTCATTTTCGGGGATTGACAAATCTGATATCGAAAGGTCTTGCATGTCCATCGGTTCGTTATCACGTGTCCTGTTTTGCGTTTTCGTCGGCGCCGCGCCACTGCTCATGGTCGCACCGGCCGCCTCCGCGGCGCCGGACAGCCCCTACAGCTGCTCGGGTGTTTATTTGACGAGCGACGGCTCCGCAGAAGTGGAGTCCTGCATTTATGCCGAGAACGGAGTGCCGAGGGCATTCGGTGGAATCACCTTCAAAAACGATTCCATCAATTCGAAGAATTGCACCATGGTGGTGACCGTCGTGGATAAAGACGCATTGGCCAACGGCGGCACCACTGAACACGTCGCGACCAGCGGGCCATTCCCGTGCACCAACGGCAGATACCCCTCCCCGCCGTTGACTGTTGACCAGGCCCTGGCGAAGCCGGGACATCGGTATGTCAGTTTCACCGAGATCACCAAGGACGGCAACGGGCTCATCCGGATGTACAGCCCGGAACTGATCTTGCCGTAGGCAATTGGGTCCGGCTGCGCGAACTATCGAACCAGGCCGAGTGCGCTCGGCCTGGTTCGTCGCGTCGTGCCGAAGGCCGGGACCAGCGGTGACGCGGCACGTGCGACCCGGTTCCACTGGGTGCGGGCCCCTTGTCGGGTGGTCCCGGTAGTGTCTGCGGACGTGACGACAGCGCCCGAGACTGTAAGTGCAGAGTCCGACCCCGCCGTGCTCCCCGCCACGACGCCCGTCGGTGTCGCGAGCCAAGCGAGCGTGAACCGTCGCATCGCCGACGAGCTCGCGGTGCGGGAGAGCCAGGTGCGTGCCACCGTCGAGCTACTCGACGCGGGCTCGACCGTGCCGTTCATCGCGCGATACCGCAAGGAAGTCACCGGCGGCCTCGACGACGCGCAGCTGCGCCTGCTCGACGAGCGTCTGCACTACCTGCGCGAGCTCGACGAGCGCCGCGGCGCCATCCTCGAATCCATCCGCGGCCAGGGCAAACTCGACGACGCGCTGCACCAGCAGATCATGCTCGCCGAGACCAAGGCCCGGCTCGAGGACATCTACCTGCCGTACAAGCCGAAGCGGCGCACCAAGGCGCAGATCGCCCGCGAGGCGGGCCACGAGCCGGTCGCCGACGCGCTGATCAACGACCCGACCACCGATCCCGCCCAGTACAACGCCGAGCAGCTCGACGGCGCGCGGTCGATCCTGGTCGAGCGGTTCGCCGAGGACGCCGACCTGGTCGGTGAGCTGCGCGAGCTGATGTGGAACCGGGGCCAGGTCCGGTCGACCGTGCGCGCGGGCAAGGAGGAGGCGGGCGCCAAGTTCGCCGACTACTTCGAGTTCAACGAACCGTTCACCAAGCTTCCTTCGCACCGCATCCTGGCGCTGCTGCGCGGTGAGAAGGAAGACGTGCTGTCGCTGCACCTCGAGCCGGACACCGAAGAGCTCGAGCCGGGCGAACGCTCCATCTACGAAGGCCGCATCGCCGTCAAGTTCGGCATCGCCGACAAGGGCCGCGCCGCGGACTCCTGGCTGCTGGACACCGTGCGCTGGGCGTGGCGGACCAAACTGCAAGTGAGCCTTGGCATCGACACCAGGATGCGACTGCGGCAGGCGGCCGAGAAGGACGCCGTCGACGTGTTCGCGGCGAACCTGCGCGACCTGCTGCTCGCCGCGCCGGCCGGCACCCGCACCACCATGGGTCTGGACCCCGGCTACCGGACCGGTGTGAAGGTGGCCGTCGTCGACGCCACCGGCAAGGCGGTCGCCACCGAGGTGATCTACCCGCACAAGCCGCAGGGGCAGACCGAGAAGTCCCTTGCCGTGCTCGGCGCGCTGGTCGCCCGGTTCGGCGTCGAGCTCATCGCCATCGGCAACGGCACCGCCTCGCGGGAGACCGATGCCCTTGCCGCCGAGCTCATCTCGCGCATTCCGGAGAACAAGCCGACCAAGATCGTGGTGTCCGAGGCGGGCGCGTCGGTGTACTCCGCCTCCGCCTACGCCACCCAGGAACTGCCCGACATGGACGTGTCGCTGCGCGGCGCGGTGTCGATCGCGCGCCGCCTGCAGGACCCACTGGCCGAGCTGGTGAAGATCGATCCGAAGTCGATCGGCGTCGGCCAGTACCAGCACGACGTGTCCGAGACGCTGCTGGCGCGCTCGCTCGGCGCGGTGGTCGAGGACGCGGTGAACGCGGTCGGCGTCGACGTGAACACCGCCTCGGTGCCGCTGCTGTCGCGGGTGTCCGGCATCGCCGGTTCGGTGGCGGAAAGCATTGTGGCGCATCGGGATCAGAACGGGCCGTTCCGCAGCAGGACCGCGCTGCTCGAGGTGCCGCGGCTCGGGCCGAAGGCGTTCGAACAGTGCGCGGGCTTCCTGCGCATTCGCGGCGGTGACGACCCGCTGGACACCTCCGCGGTGCACCCCGAGGCGTACCCGGTGGTCCGGCGGATCATGGCGAAGACCGGCCGCGACATCACCGAGGTCATCGGCAACACCACCGTGCTGCGCTCGCTGCGCGCCGACGAGTTCACCGACGAACGCTTCGGTCTGCCGACCGTCACCGACATCATCAGCGAACTCGAAAAGCCGGGCCGCGACCCGCGACCGGAGTTCAAGACCGCGGAGTTCGCCGCGGGCGTGGAGAAGGTCGCCGACCTCGAGCCCGGCATGGTGCTCGAAGGGGTCGTCACGAACGTCGCCGCGTTCGGCGCGTTCGTCGACATCGGTGTGCACCAGGACGGGCTCGTGCACGTCTCGGCCATGTCGCACAACTTCATCAAGGATCCGCGCGAGGTGGTGAACACCGGTGACGTGGTCAAGGTGAAGGTGCTCGAGGTCGACGTCGCCAGGCAGCGCATCGGACTGTCGCTGCGGCTGGACGATGAACCGGGCGTCGCCGCCAAGGGTGAACGAGGCGAGAATCGGCAGCGTGGCCACGGTGAGCGCAAGGGTGGCGCACCGGAGCGGCAGAATGGGCAGGGCAAGAACCAGCAGGGCCGCAATCAGGGTCAGCGGAGCCAGGGCCAGGCTCGCGGCGGTGGCAATCAGCGCCGCAACGCGCCCGCGCCCACCGGTTCGATGGCGGATGCGTTGCGCCGGGCGGGTTTCGGGCAGTAGTTCGGACGGAGGATTCAGGCGGCCATGCGACGGTGGCTCAGTGAGGATGTGATCGCGCAGGGCAGGCTCCCGCTGCTGTGCTTCCTTCTAGGGTTCATCGTCGGCTTCCTGTTGATCCGGCTCAGCGTCCGGCTGATCCGGAAACAGGTGCGCTGGTGGCCGGGCAACGTGCGGTCCGGCGGGGTGCACATTCACCACATGGTGTTCGGGGTGATCCTGGTGCTGGCGTCCGGCGTCGGCATGGTCACCGTCTATCAGACCGCCGACACCACCACTGCCGCCGTGCTCGCCGCCGCCTTCGGTGTCGGTGCCGCGCTCACCCTCGACGAGTTCGCGCTGATCTTCTATCTGCGCGACGTGTACTGGGAGGAGCAGGGACGCACCTCGGTGGACGCGGTGTTCGTCGCGCTCGCGGTAACCGGTTTGCTACTACTGGGTTTTCACCCGCTCTGGCTGCTGGACATCAACGACTTCCGCAGCGACCCGAGCATCGAAGTCCGGGTGTTCGTGGTCGCCTTCGCCGTGGTGAACCTCGGGCTCGCGGCGATGGTCATCGCCAAGGGCAAGATCTGGACCGGCCTGTTCGGCATGTTCTTCCTGCCGCTGCTCGTGGTCGGCGCGCTCCGGCTCAGCAGGCCCGGCGCCCCATGGGCCCGCTGGCGTTACGCCGACCGCCGCCGCCTCATGTACCGCGCCATCGTCCGCGAACGCCGCTACCGGCGCCCCGTCATTCGCGCCAAAATCTTCGTCCAAGACCTGGTCGCCGGTAAACCCGACGTCGAACACGTCCGCACCGCAGCCGAAGCCGAGCTCACCCGCACCGTCGTGCCCGCCCCGCCGGCACCCCACCGCCACCACCTGTCCCTGTTCTCCTCGGACCACGAGCCGGTGGCGGACCCGGCCGACGCCGAGCCGGTGGCGCACGCGCCCGATCGTGAGTGAGCGACCGGACACGGACCGGTGCGGTGGGCTCAGGCTGCTAACCGCCGCGGCGCCGACGTAACCGCTGGTGCTCGTTCGGTCAGATGCGGTCGTGCAGGGTGATCTGGTAGCCGTCGGGGTCGGCGAAGGTGAATGTCCGGCCGAACGGGCCGTCGATCGGCGCGGCGACGATGGTGTGCCCGTCGGCGACGAGCGCATCGTGAATGGCCTGGACGTCGGTGGCGTGCAGCCAGATCGCGGCCCCGATGCCGGGCTGGGCAATGGAGGCGAGATCGGTGCCGGGAATGACCTCGCGGAGTGCGAAGGCGATCGGCTTCGTCTCGAAGACGACGGCGTGCGGAGGTCCGGCTGGCGAGCGGACGAGGCCGAGGTACTGCTCGTAGAACGCCTGCGAAGCGTTGAGGTCACGCGCTTGTAGCGAGAGGAAGTCGGGGCCGGTGGCGGGCATGATGATGCTCCTTCGTTGCGTGTCAGTCTTCTGACACGGCCCAATGTATGTCAGAATACTGACATGAGTCAAGACGGCGTCGACCTGGACAAGTCGCTGGGCTACCTGCTGAAAGAGGTGTCAAGCGCGCTGCGCGCGGCCATGGAGGAGGTGCTGCGGCCGCTCGACATGACGGTGACGCACTACTCCTGCCTCGAACTGCTTGCGCAGCGACCGGGCCTGTCGAATTCCGAACTCGCGCGGGGTGCGTTCGTGACGCGGCAGTCGATGAACGTGCTGCTTCAGGCGCTGGAACGAGAGGGTCACGTGACCAGGCCCGCGCAGGCCCCCGTGGGGAAGATTCTGCCCACGCGGCTCACGCCGCTCGGCCGACGGAAGCTGGAGCAGGCGAGCGCGGCGGTCCGGTCCGTCGAGGTCAGGATGCTGGCCGACCTGACCGAGGCCGAGCAGTCGGCCGCGTTCCGGATCATGCGGACGATGATTCGTTCCCTGCGCGACGGCAACGACGGTGCATAGCCCGTTCCGGGGGTCGATTTTTCTCGCGACCCGCTGATCTGGCACAATACTCAGGTTGCCCTGGGTGATCGTGGACCAGGCGCATCCCCTTGAATCGGAGCATGAACCGGCCGAGCACGCGATGTGCCGCCAGGGTCCTCTGTTCGCGCGAACCCATAAGGATGGAAATGAACACCCTTGACTTCGTCGACGAGAAGTCGCTGCGCAGCGACGTCCCCGACTTCCGGCCGGGCGACACCCTCAATGTGCACGTAAAGGTCATCGAAGGCTCGAAGGAGCGCATCCAGGTCTTCAAGGGCGTCGTCATCCGACGCCAGGGCGGCGGCATCCGCGAGACCTTCACGGTCCGCAAGGTGTCGTTCGGTGTCGGCGTGGAGCGCACCTTCCCGGTGCACACCCCGAACATCGACCACATCGAGGTCGTCACCCGCGGTGACGTCCGTCGCGCCAAGCTGTACTACCTGCGCGATCTGCGCGGCAAGGCCGCCAAGATCAAGGAAAAGCGCTGAGCTGACTGTCGCTTCGCGCGGCAATTCGTGGTTGTCACCACGCATAGATATCTCGAATAGCCCGACATCTGAGGATGTCGGGCTATTCGTCTGTCCGGGGCTAGAAGGGTCGCGCCGGTTGGTCGGCGCGAGCACCCGGCGTGGCCGGCTCGGTGAAGGTGCCGGGCCACGCCCGAATCCGCGCGGGCAGGCTTCGTGGCATGCCTCTGGGGGCGGGCTCGCCGCCTACCTGGGTGGGAACACCCGCGTCGGCTGATCGATGGCCACCCGAACGTCGGGCATGATCAACCGACGGGCAGTACTCGAAGGTCGCCTCAGTGGACGTGAAGCAGTACTCCACTGCAGCACCCCCAATGAGCGGGCTAATCTAGTCCGCGTGGCAGACGAAAGCGGGTCGATTGCGGTGTCCGGGTCGGACGACGAAGGAAACCGTCCGCGCAGCAGGCGGCGCGGAAAGCAGCGCAAACAGCGACCGTTCTGGCAGGAGCTGCCGATCCTGGTCGTGATCGCGGCGGTGATCGCAGCCCTCATGGTCACTTTCATCGGGCGCCCGTACGTGATTCCGTCCCAGTCGATGGAGACCACCCTGCACGGCTGCGCCGGCTGCACCGGCGACCGCATCTACGTGCAGAAACTCAGCTACTACTGGGGTGATCCGAAGCCGGGCGACGTCGTCGTGTTCGTCGGGCCGCCCTCCTGGAACGACACCTACCGGTCGATCCGTTCGGACAACGCCGTGGTGCGCGGCGTGCAAAACTTCTTCTCTTTCTTCGGTCTGGTCCCGCCGGACGAGAACGACCTGGTCAAACGCGTGATCGCGGTCGGCGGCCAGACGGTCGAGTGCTGTGATCCGCAGGGGCGGGTCATCGTCGACGGCAAGCCGCTGGACGAGCCGTACGCCCGCTACATCGTCCCGTACACCCCCGGCCAGCCGTTCGGCGCCGGTGGCGGGCGCGAGTTCAAGCCGGTGAAGGTGCCCGAGGGGCATCTGTGGGTGATGGGCGACAACCGCAACGAGTCGCGGGATTCGCGCGCCCACATCAAGGACGAACTCCAGGGCACGGTGCCGGTGGACAACGTCCGCGGCAAGGCCGTCTTCAAGATCTGGCCGCCCGGGCGGATCGGTCCGGTGCGTTCGGAGAACGCCCAGGAAAACTAGACCATCAGCGGCCGCAGCATAATTGGACGGTGGGGCAGGGTCGAGTGGTACAGAGCAATGGGTGGCCGCCGCGCGTGGTCATGCGCAAGGCCGGTGGGTTGCGCACGCTGGAAGCGGCACTGATCCGCAGCGGGCTCGGCCCGGTGGCCGGCGTCGACGAGGCGGGTCGCGGACCGTGTGCGGGACCGTTGGTCGTCGCGGCGTGCCTGCTGGCGCCGAAGGCCTACGACAAGCTGGCCGGGCTCGATGATTCGAAGAAACTCACCGAGCCCGTCCGGGAAGAGCTGTACCCGATCATCACCCGGCTGTCGCTGGCCTGGAACGTGGTGGTCATCCCGGCCTGGGAGATCGACTCGATCGGCATCCACGTCGCCAATATCGAAGGCATGCGCCGCGCGGTCGCCGGGCTCGGCCGGACGCCGGGTTATGTGCTCACCGACGGGTTCCGGGTTCCGGGCATTCCGGCGCCGTCGCTGCCGGTGATCGGCGGGGACGCCGCCGCGGCCTGCATCGCCGCCGCCAGCATCCTGGCGAAGGTCACCAGGGACCGGATGATGGTCGAGCTCGACGAGCGGTTCCCCGGCTACGGTTTCGCGTCCCACAAGGGCTACAACACGCCCGACCACATCGCCGCCTTGCACCGCCTCGGCCCCAGCGACGAACACCGGCGTTCCTGGCGCAATGTGCGGGAGGCGGCGGGCCTGCGGCCGGTCGCCACGGTGGCCGAGGAGGCCGATGCGGTACTCGCGGGCGAGGTCGACCCGATGATGTCCGAGGAGTTCCAAGTCGTGCGTCCGGATAGCCGAGTGGCTACCGGCGCTACCCATGCGCGATGATGTCAGCACACGACGCAGCGCGGCGAGAAGGAGGACGTCCCACCCGATGAGTGCCGAGGACCTCGAGAAGTACGAAACCGAGATGGAGCTCTCGCTGTACCGAGAGTACAAAGACATCGTCGGTCAGTTCTCGTACGTGGTGGAGACCGAGCGTCGTTTCTACCTGGCCAACTCCGTGGAGCTGCGCCCGCAAAACGCCGACGGTGAGGTGTACTTCGAGGTTCGGATGAGCGACGCCTGGGTGTGGGACATGTACCGCCCGGCCCGCTTCGTCAAGCACGTCCGGGTGATCACCTTCAAGGACGTCAACATCGAAGAGCTGGAGAAGCCGGACCTGCGCCTGCCGGAGTAGCCCGCCAGCCCTGCCCACCGACAACTCACGCTGCGCAGCGTGAGTTGTCCACAGGGCCTCGGCTATCAACAGGTTTTGTCTTTGCCCAGGTCGACGCCCGAAAGCGCGGTGCCCGGCCGGGGACGCTGACCGAGTGACAGACACAAGGGCGCTCGGCGCGTACGGCGAGAAACTGGCGGCACGGTACCTGCAGGCCGCGGGGATGGAGATCGTCAGCAGAAACTGGCGATGCCGATACGGCGAACTGGACCTGATCGCCAGGGACGCCGACGTCACCGCATTCGTAGAGGTCAAGACCCGCTCCGGGCTCGGATTCGGGATACCGGCCGAATCGGTCACCTTCACCAAGCGGCAGCGCATTCGGCGGCTCGCGCTGCTGTGGCTGGCCGAGCAGGACGGGCCGTGGCGGCACATCCGGTTCGACGTCGTCTCGGTGCTGCTGATCCGCGGGCACGAGCCGCAGATCGATCATCTCGCGGCGGTGTTCTGATGGCCCTCGGCCGGGCTCATTCGGTCGCGGTCACCGGGGTGGACGGTCTACTCGTCGAGATCGAAGCCGACATCGGGCAGGGGCTGCCCTCGGTGCACCTGGTCGGCCTGCCGGATACCGCTCTGCAGGAATCGCGGGACCGGGTGCGTTCGGCGGTGGCGAACTCGGGGGAGAAGTGGCCGGACGGGCGGGTGATCCTGGCGCTGTCGCCTGCGACGCTGCCCAAGATCGGCAGCATCTACGATCTGGCCCTGGCGATCGCGGTGCTCGACGCGTCGGGTGTCGTTCCGTCGGAGCGGCTGGCGAAGACGGTATTGCTCGGTGAGCTCGCACTGGATGGCAGGGTCCGGCGGGTGCGCGGCATCCTGCCCGCGGTGATCGCGGCCCGCAATGCGGGATGGCCTGCGGTCGTGGTGCCGGAAGCGGCGCTGGCCGAAGCCGGATTGGTCGCCGGTGTCGACGTTTTCGGGGCGCCGAGCCTGCGCATGCTGCTGGCCTGGTTACGCGGTGAAGGCACGCTGCCCGAACCGAAAGGGCAGCTGCCCGATCCGGTGCGCTGCGGCGGCGACCTGAGCGAGGTGGTCGGACAGGACGAGGCCCGTTGGGCGTTGGAGGTGGCCGCGGCCGGCGGGCACCATCTGCTGCTCACCGGTCCGCCGGGGATCGGGAAGACCATGCTGGCGCAACGTCTGCCGGGGCTGTTGCCACCGCTGTCGGAGTCCGAATCCCTGGAGGTGACCGCCATCCACTCGATGGCGGGGGCGCTGTCCGGGGATCATCCGCTCATCACGATGCCGCCGTTCGTCGCACCACACCACTCGACGTCGGTGACCGCGATGATCGGCGGCGGCTCGGGCACCGCACGGCCTGGTGCGGTGAGCAGGGCGCACCGCGGCGTGCTGTTCCTCGACGAATGCGCCGAGATCGGAACCAAGGTTCTGGAGGCGATGCGAACTCCGTTGGAAGAGGGCGAGGTTCGCATCGCCCGCCGCGACGGCGTCGCCCGGTATCCGGCGCGGTTCCAGCTGGTGCTCGCCGCCAACCCTTGTCCGTGCGCACCGGCACGGGACGTCGACTGCATCTGCGCACCGCTCGCCCGGCGCCGCTACCTCGGGAAACTGTCCGGTCCGCTGATGGATCGCATCGACATCTGGGTGCAGATGCGCGGACAGTCCGGTGCCGCGTTCAGTACCGACGAAGCCGAGAGCAGCGCGGTGGTGCGCGAGCGGGTCGCCGAGGCGCGGCAAGCGGCGCTGCGGCGCTGGCAGGAGTTCGGCTGGCTGACCAACGCCGAAGTTCCCGGACATATTCTGCGCCAACAATTCCGGCTACCGCGGGAGGCGATCGCTCCGGTCGAGACGGCTTTGCGTCTCGGTCGAATGTCGGCGCGTGGGGCCGACCGCGCTATCCGAGTGGCGTGGACCATCGCCGATTTGCGTGGCGCTGAGCTGCCGACCGCGCAGGATGTGCTGTCGGCATTGAACTTTCGTCAGCGGGGTGCGCAGTGAGTGCCGGACAGGTCGTGCGAACGGGCGGCACGGTGTCGCTTCCGGGGTACGTCGGTGGAGAGCTCTCGGCGGACAACACGGAAGGGTGTTCCGTGCCCATCGATCTCGACGCCTACCAGCGGCGGCTGGCGTGGGTGTATCTGTCCCGGGTGGTGACCGGGCCGTGCGCGGCGCTGTCGGCATTGATCGAGTCGGTCGGGGTGCTCGAGGCGGCACGGGCCGTGCGCGAGTGCGACCTGCCCGCGTCGCTGCGCGGGCCCACCGAGCAGCGGCGCCGAACCGATTCGGCCGCACGGGATCTGGATACGATCGAGCGGATGGGCGGGCGCGTCGTCACGCCCGAGGATGCCGAGTGGCCCGCGTGGCGGCTACTGGGACTCGCCCAGCTCGGCGCCGATCGGGACCGGGACGGCGCGGTGCCGCTCGTGCTGTGGGTGCGTGGGCCGCTGTCGTTGCTGGAGTCGAGCGAGCGCGCACTCGCCGTCGTCGGCGCACGATGCAGCACCGGGTACGGAAATCGGGTCACCGGCGAGATTGCCGGCGACCTCGCGGCCCAAGGCTGGACTATCGTGTCCGGGGCCGCCTTCGGGATCGATGGGATGGCGCATCGCGCGGCCTTGGCCGTCGGCGGGCGCACCATCGCGGTGCTGGCCTGCGGCGTCGACCGGCCGTACCCCGCACAGCACGATCGGCTCCTGGCCGAGATCGCCGAGACCGGACTGGTGGTCAGTGAGTATCCACCGGGCACCACCGCCCACAAGCACCAATTCCTGGCCCGAAATCGACTGGTCGCCGCGTTGGCGGACGGCGTCCTGGTCGTCGAGGCCGGATTGCGCAGCGGCGCGCGCAACACGGTGAAATGGGCACGCCGCCTCGGCCGTCCGGCGCTGGCCGTCCCCGGCCCGGTCAGCTCGGCCGCGTCCGTCGGTTGCCACCGGATGATCCGCGAAGGGGAAGCACTGCTCGTCACGCGGGCCGAGGAGGTCATCGACGAGGCGGGCCCGCTCCAGCTGCCCATGCCCGGCGTCGCCGGTCCGGTCGATCGGCGTGCGGAAGCCTTATCGGGCGACGAAGCGCTTGTCTTTGCCGCCATGCCGGAGGTCGGTTCGCGCGTTCCTCGCGAACTGGCCCAGCAGTCCGGACTGTCGCTGGCCGCTGTACGAGCAGCACTGCCTGCCCTCGAATTCGCGGAGTTGGTCGGCACGGACGGCGGCGGTTGGTTCCGAAAAGTAGTCGGCCGCCGCAACTCAGAGGACAAGTGAACGAATGCGAACCACCCCGAGAAGGAAACTGCCGTGATCCTTACCCTCGATCGCAAGGACTTTCGCGCGATCCGGCCATCGACCGGTGCCGCGGCCTTCCGGGTCCGGCCCGACGACCGCCGATCGGCGCGGTGGCTTGCCAACGGAGCCTACTGTCGGGACGGTGGTGAGATGGACGAGCTACCCGAGGACCTGGAAGCACTGCTGACGGAGTACGGCAGGCATCTGCGGCTCGGGCGGAACCGGTCCGCGCACACGGTGCGGGCCTACCTGGGGGACGCGCGTTCGCTGCTGGCGCACCTGTACGCCAGATCGGCGGATTCCGCGGTGCGGGAACTGGATCTGCTGTTGCTGCGGTCCTGGCTTGCGCAGCAGTCGACCGCGGGGGCGGCGCGGACCACGATGGCGCGGCGGGCGTCCGCGGCGCGGACCTTCACCGCCTGGCTCACGCAGACCGGACGGTTGGCCGTCGATCCGGGACTGCGGCTGGGTTCCCCCAAAGCGCATCGGGTATTGCCTGCGGTCCTCGGTCAGCAGCAGGCGCTCGGCGTCATGGGCGCCGCGGAATCCGGTGCCGCACAGCATGACCCGATGGCACTGCGCGACCGGCTCATCGTGGAACTGTTGTACTCCACCGGAATTCGAGTCAGTGAGCTGTGCGGCCTGGACATCGACGACGTGGACCGCGAACGCCGGGTGGTTCGGGTGCTCGGCAAGGGCAACAAGGAACGCTCGGCTCCCTTCGGCATCCCCGCCGACGAGGCGATCGGCCACTGGCTGCAACACGGTCGCGCGGCCTTCGCGACCGCCGAGTCCGGCCGGGCACTGCTGCTCGGCCGCCGCGGCAAACGCCTCGACCAACGCCAAGCCAGAACCGTGGTCCACGAGGTGGTGTCGTCCATCCCGGGTGCGCCCGATATGGGTCCGCACGGTCTACGCCACACCGCCGCCACCCACCTGCTAGAAGGCGGCGCCGACCTGCGCGTCGTCCAAGAACTTCTCGGTCACGCCAGCATGGCCACCACTCAGCTCTACACCCACGTCTCCATCGAACGTCTCAAGAAGGTGCACGACCAAGCGCACCCTCGCGCCTGAATCGATCGGCCGCTGTGCCGAATGGTGGCCAGAGTGCAGTGACCGCGCTGGTCCCGGCGCGAGACCGGGACCAGCTCTGGGAGGAGGGCATTCACGGATCGCCACCGCCTCGCCAGTACACGGCGCTCACCACCTGCATCGCCGCTTTGGGGAACCTCGCCACTTCCGGGCCGCTGAAGAGTGCGGATCCCTAGAAGTGGCGCGGATCCCTACTGGGAGTCAGCTGACTTCTACCGTGTCTGCCTGCGGTTGCCCGGTCGGCATTTTCCGCGTCCGGAGCAGGGTCAGGCCGAGTATCGCGGCCGCGACGCAGAAGCCCGCGCTGATCCACGAGCCGGTGGACATGGCGGTGGTGAAGGCTTCCTTCGCGGCTTCACCGAAGCCGAGTTGGAAGGCGGCACCGATGGATTCGCGTGCCGCATCGGGTGCGTCCGTGGGCATGTGATCGGTGAATACACCGGCGAGCACGCTGCCGAGGATGGCGATGCTGATCGCCATGCCGACCTGCTGCAAGGTGTCGTTCATGGCCGAACCGACACCGGCGTGCTCGAGCGGAATGGCGCTCATGATCGAGGCGTAGGCGGCGGGGCCGGCCAAACCGCCGCCGATGCCCATGACCAGCATGCTGACCAAGATCCACAGGTAGCCCTCGCCGACAGCGAGAATCGCGAACGCCCCCGCCATGATCGACAGCCCCGAGACGATCAGCGCCTTATTGCTGATCTTCTTGCCCAAGGTCGCGCCGAGGCCGTTGCACACCGCGGCGGCCACCGCGTACGGCAGCAGCGCCAACCCGGCCTTCATCGGCCCGTAGCCGAGCACGAACTGCAGGTACTGGGTGAGCATCAGCATCACCGCGCCCATCCCGAACACCATGAGCAGCAGGGTGAACGCGGTGCCGGTGAAGTCCCGATTGCGGAACACCGCCAGCGGCAACATCGGATGCTCCGACCGGCTTTCCCACACCACGAACCCGATCGCGGTCAGCACGGCCAGCACGATCATGCCGATGTTCCACTCCCGCTCGATGATCACGTAGACCGTCGACACCAGCGCGACGATGGACAGCAGCACGCCGACCAGGTCGACCGGCCGCTGCTCACCGGAGGTTTCGGGCATCAGCACCAGCGCGGCCACGATGGCGAGCACCGCCACCGGGATATTGAGCAGGAACACCGACCCCCACCAATAGTGCTGCAGTAGCAGGCCGCCCAGCGTCGGCCCGGCCACGATGCCGACCATCGAGACGGTCGACCAGGCGGCCATCGCCTTGCGCCGCTCGTCCTCGGCAAAGGTGGTCATCAGGATGGACAGGGTCGACGGCATCAGCAGCGAACCGCCGACGCCCATCGCCACGCGGGCGGCGACGACGTGCCACGGCTCGGTGGCGAGCACCGCGGCCAGCGATGCCACGCCGAACAGGGCGAGGCCGTAGATCAGCATCCGTCGCCTGCCGAATCGGTCGGACAGGCTGCCCGCGGTGAGCAGGAGTCCGGCGAAGACCAGCACGTAGGCGTCCAGGATCCACTGCACGTCCGACGGTGTGGCACCCAGTTCCCGGATCAGCGACGGGATAGCGAGATTGAGCACAGTGCTGTCGAGCATCAGCACCAGCAAGGACAGGCAAAGGACCCCCAGAATCCACCAACGGCGAGGGTCTCGTACAACGTTCGATTCCACTCGAACAGCGTACGAGAGACTCGAACGATGTGCGAGTGAATATAGGATCGACTCGTGCCCAAGCAGTTCACCTCGGTATGGATCCGCGAACCCCGTCAGCCGAAGGCGTCGGGTTTACGCCTCGACCAGATCATCGGCGCCGCCGTCGAGCTCCTCGACGCCGAGGGCCTCGAGTCGTTGAGCATGCGCAAGATCGGTGCCAAGCTCGGCGCGGGCGCCACCAGCCTCTACTGGTACGTGGCCAACAAAGATGAGCTCCTGGAATGGGTTCTCGACGAGTTCTGGGGCATGGTGGAGGTTCCGGAACCGGATCAGGCGCCGTGGCGTGAGGTGCTGACGACGTTCGCATACAACTTCCGCGCCGCGCTGCGCGAACATCCCTGGGGCGCGACCCTCATCGGTCAGCTACCCAGCCTGGGGCCGAATGCGTTGCGGCTCACCGATCGGCTGCGTCGCGCGTACGTCGGCGCGGGCTTCCGCGGCGTCGACATCTACTTCGCCAGCGGCACGGTGATGTCCTATGTGCTCGGCGTGGTGACGCCGGAGATCGCCTGGAGCAAGACGTATGGGGATGTGGAGATCGACCGGGACGTCATCGTGCGAACGATGGAAGGCGTGGCCGAGGACTATCCCGAGCTGCTCGCGGATTACCAGGAGGCGACTCCGGAGGACACCGAGGTCTCGCGGGCGATGGCGTTCGACTTCGGATTGCTGTGTTTGCTCGACGGTCTTCAGCACCGTCTGCGCGGTGCCGCCGAAGAGGCGAGTCGTCGTTCCGATGGATAGGGGCGTCGGCTCGGCGTCCTCGCGATCGCCCGTCAGCCGCTGCTAGCCGAGGGCGTGTAGGGGGTACTCGACCCCATCGTGCCGAGCGTTCACCCCGTCGTGCCGGGCGGTGGACAAGCGCGCCGGACGAGCGCCGATGGCGATAGGAGTCCCGTCGAAACGCCCTGGTGATTCTGACCTTCCCGTGATCGCCGCAGTTCCAGCTATTCGGGCGCCCGCGGGGACTATATTGTTAGACTGAAACAGGTTCTAGTTGCTGCCGGTTATGGTTCAGCGAAACGGTGCGCCCACGACTAGTAGCGGGCACGCGGGAAGGCGTTCGAGTGAGCACCCACACCGTCCTCGGTCAGGAAGTTCACATGCCGGTTCGTATCCGGCTCGCACACGCTTTCATGGCGACCTACCTGGTTCCCGCCGACGCCGCGCAGCAATTGATCGACTACTGCGGGTTGCGGGTGCTGCGGTTAGCGGGCGGTCGTGCGATGTGCTCGCTCGTCTTCGTCGAGTACGTCGACGGCGATCTCGGCCCGTACCACGAGTTCGGCGTCTCCTTCATGGTCCGACACCACACCGCCGCGCCGACCGCCCCGTTCGGCGACGTCCGGGCCTTGGCGACGAACCAGGCCGGAGTCTTCATCCATCGACTGCCGGTCGACGGCGACTTCACGCTCGCGGCGGGCCGCGGAATCTGGGGCTTCCCCAAGGAACTCGCCGATTTCAGCGTGCGGCACGACGGGGCAGTGCGCCACGGTGCGCTGCGCCAGGGCGGTGCGCTCATCGTCGACCTGACTGTTCGCCAAGGCTTTCCCACCCCGCAACGTCGGAGCACCGCCTCCTCGTTCGACGCCTACGCACACATCGACGGCGTCACTCGATGCACGCCGTGGCGGATGGAGCCATCGGGCATGCGCGCCCGTCTGGGCGGAGCCACCCTGTCTCTTGGTGACCACCCCATCGCCCACGAACTGAAGGTGCTCGGCCTGCCCCGGCGTGCGCTCATGACGTCCACCATCGCCCAGTTGGCAATGACCTTCGAGGACGCCGTTCCTGTGTAAGCCACCACGGCTACCACCAGCCCGACCTCGGTCGATAACCGCATGATCACGGCCGCGCGCGGTTCGTGGACGCTCTGCGAAGGGCCGGTTAGGGTGACGTAGCGGATTGTTTGCTCGCATAACGGTGACACAGCGGACTATTCGCTCGCAGCCCGAACCGACCTGTGTGGGAGAGGTGCCCGTGAACCCCGACAACCAGCGCAAGGTGCTGGATCCAGGCGAGAGCCCGGCGGGATCACACGGAGTCGTGGCCGAGATGTCGGCGAAGTTTCTGGCGAGGCACGGTCCGCAGCACATGCCGGATGGCGCCGCTCCGGCGTTCGGATTTCTGATCGGATACCCCGTGGCCGGTGCGGAGGTCGGCGTTTTCCTCGCCATCCTGATCGCGGTCGTGTTGGGCGCTGTGCGGTTGATGCGCGGCGATTCGGTGCGAGTGGTTGCGGGCGCGGTGCTGGTAATCCTGGTGTTCTCGCTGTTCGTCGAGATCACCGGGGAGGGGCGCGGTTTCTATCTGCCCGAAGTAGCGTTGAGTGTCGTGATGACCGTGCTGTTCGGCGCGACACTGCTCACCGGGAAGCCGCTCAGTTGCTCGGTGAGCCGCAGGATTCGGCTCGAACCGGCCGAGCCCGCCGACGCTGCGGCCCGGCAGCACCTGCATCGCCGAATCACGCTCGTCTGGTTCGGGTTCTGGGCGGCGCACGTGGCGGTGGTGGTGCCGCGATACCTGGCCGACAAGGTTGGCGCCTTCGCCCTGGTCTTCGGCAAGCCCGCGCTGGTCGTCATGCTCGCGTCGACCTGGTTGTGGGTGCGCCGCAAGACCGCAGTCCGAGCCGGGGCGGCATGACGCTGCCGAGCCCCGACGCGGTGTCGGAGGACGGGGAAGAAGAGGTCGACTACCGCTTCACCCTCGCCAACGAGCGCACGTTCTTGGCGTGGATGCGCACCTCACTCGGCCTGCTCGCCGGCGGTGTCGCGGTGCACACGTTGGTGCAGCCGTTCCGGATGGGCGGTGTGCGGCGTGCGCTCGCGCTGAGTTGCCTGGTGCTGGCGGTGATCGTCGCGGTGGGCGCGTACGTGCATTGGCGCCGAGTCGGTGTGGCGATGCGGCGGGGGCGTCCGCTGCCCGACACGGTGCTGGTGCCGATCCTGTCCGCGGGCATCGCCGTCGTCTCGGTGCTCGCGGGCGTTGCGGTGTTGCTGCGATGAGCCGCGTCGGGCTCGCCGCGGAACGTACCGCCTTGGCCTGGCGACGAACTGCCGTGGCCGCGATGATCACCGGCGCGCTGTTGCTGAACCATGCAGTGAGCAGCGGGTGGCGTCCCGCGATGACCGCCCCGATCGGTGCGGCGATCGCTATGGCCGCGCTGGCGGGCATGAGTTACCTGCGCAACCGCAGCTTGCATCAGGGCGACTACCGCCACGGCAGCCGGGTCGTCGGCGCGACGACCGCGGTGGTGGTGGTTGTGGCCGGTCTCGCGGCAGCCATCCAACTTCCCGATTCGTGGCCCTAGAGCTACATCGGCACAGCGACGTTGCACCGACTCTCAGGAGGATGACATGAGCGAACGAAGCAAGCGGATCGTGTGTCGGCGGGTGTGGCGCATGCCGGAGTCGGGTGTCAGCGGGGTGCGGGCATGAGCACAGCGACCGAGCCGAGCGACTTCATCGTTGCGGAGCAGCGGCGTGTCGCGGCCGCAATGCCGTTTGCCGACACCGCCGATCTCGCGGACGCCGACCGCGGGTTCATCGCCGCGCTGGAGCCCGGCGTTGTGACGGCGAGCGACGGAACCGTGGTGTGGGACAACGACTCCTACGACTTCCTGCGCGAATCCTGTCCTGCGTCGGTCAATCCCAGTCTGTGGCGGCAGGCCGGACTGGTCATCAAGCAGGGCGTGTTCGAGGTGACCGAGGGGATCTATCAAGTTCGTGGGCTCGACCTGTCCAATATGACGCTCGTCGAGGGCAAAACCGGTGTGCTGGTGATCGATCCGCTGATCTCCGCGGAGACCGCCGCCGCCGGGCTCGCGCTCTATCGCGCGCACCGCGGCGACCGGCCCGTGACGGGTCTCATCTATACCCATTCGCACGTCGACCACTTCGGTGGTGCGATGGGCGTGACCACTACCGAAGACGTTGCGGCAGGGCGCTGTCCGGTGCTCGCCCCGGCGGGCTTCTTCGAGCACGCGGTCGCCGAGAACGTGTACGCGGGCACCGCGATGGCACGCCGGGCCGGGTATATGTACGGCGCGGTGCTGCCCCGTGGACCGCTGGGCGCCGTCGGCGCGGGGCTCGGGCAGACCACCTCGGTCGGCACGGTGACGCTGATCCCGCCGACCGTCGATATCACCGCGACCGGGCAGGAGGAGACGGTCGACGGGATCAGGATCGTCTTCCAGATCACTCCCGGCACCGAAGCGCCCGCCGAGATGAACTTCTACTTCCCCGAGCGCCGCGCCCTGTGCATGGCCGAGAACGCCACGCACACACTGCACAACCTGCTGACGCTGCGCGGCGCCCTGGTCCGCGATCCGCACGTCTGGGCGAAGTATCTGACCGAGGCGATCAACCTGTACGCGCGCCGGTCCGACGTGGTGTTCGCCTCCCATCACTGGCCCACCTGGGGTACCGAGCGGCTGGTGGAATTCCTTGCGCTGCAACGTGATCTATACGGGTATCTGAACGACCAGACCCTGCGCCTGTTGAACCAGGGCTACGTCGGCGCCGAGATCGCCGAAATGCTCACGCTGCCATCGGCTATCGAGGGCAGCTGGCACACACACGGGTACTACGGGTCGGTCAGTCACAACGTCAAGGCCATCTACCAGCGGTATATGGGCTGGTTCGACGGCAACCCGGCGCATCTGTGGGAGCATCCGCCGGCCGAATCCGCTGTCCGGCATGTGGAATTCATGGGTGGCGCCGAGGAGGTGCTGCGCAAGGCGCGCGAGTCCTACGAGGCGGGCGACTATCGCTGGGTAGCCCAGGTGGTCAATTACGTAATCTTCGCCGATCCAACCAATGATGCGGCGAAAGCCTTGCAAGCCAGCACATTCGAGCAACTCGGTTACGGCGCGGAGAACGCCACCTGGCGCAACTTCTACCTCAGTGGCGCCTACGAACTGCGCTACGGCTCGTTCGGCACGCCGACCAAGGCCAGCTCGCCGACCATGCTCGCCGCACTGACCGTCGAGCAGATCTTCGACGCCATGGCGCTGCGCGTCGACGGGCCGAAGGCGTGGAATCAGCGGGTCGTCGCGGAGTGGCAGATCAGTGACGAGGATCGGGTGCACCGCCTCGAACTGCGCAATGGGCGGCTGACCCACTACGCCCGGCCCGACGGCGTGCCACTGCCGGAACCCGACGCGACCTTCACCCTGAGCAAGGCGACGCTCATCCGAGTGCTGTTGGCGGGCGAGGATTTCGGGGTCGCAGCGGCCGCGGGCGACATCCTCATCGACGGCGATGTCACCAAGCTGGCCGAGCTCGTAGGCGTATTCGACGCCCCGGACCCGGACTTCCCCATCGTCACGCCGCGCGGCACGGTCGGCTAGGTCGCCCACCAAAATTGTTCGACTCCGCAAACAACTCTCCCTACGGTGGTGATCATGTCAACCGACCCGTCGACCGAACCCTTGCGTGCGCGCCTGCGCACCGCACTGTCCGTAGCGATGAAATCCCGGAACCGGCAGGCGATCACCGCCTTGCGTTCCACGCTGGGTGCCATCGACAACGCGGAGGCCGTTGATGTCGGTGAGCATCGGGCAGGTGCCGTGGAGGGCAGTGCAGTCGGCCTGGGCGTCGCCGAAGTTGCCCGACGCGAGCTGACCGAGGGCGACATCGAACAGATCGTGCGCGCGGAGATCGCCGAACGCCGCACCGCCGCCGAAAAGTACGAAGCACTCGGGCGCGCGGACCAGGCCGAAGAGTTGAGTGTGCAAGCCGAGGCGTTGGCAAACTTGCTCTGAGACCACAACCAAGTCAACGGAAGTGATCGAAGTCAGGGTTCGGTGCCGCCCGCATGATGATCGACCGGCTCGTTTAGCTCCCATCCCCGCGAGCCGCGAGCCGCGAGCCGCGAGCCGCGAGCCGCGAGCCGCGAGCCGCGAGCCGCGAGCTGGTGGCCGTTGGCTAAGCCGTAAGCCGGGAATTCATGGCGGTGGCCGCAAGCCGGTGGTCGCAGGCTGCAAGTCGGAAGTTGGTAGCCGCAAGTCGCGAGCCGGAAGCTGGTGGCCGCGAGCCGGTGTCCGGTGGCTGGTAACAGCGAGCTGGTGGCTGCGAGCCGGTAGCTGGTAGTCGGAAGCCACAAGCCGTGAGCGTCAGGGCGAGGTTGGGAGGGTCTTGATGTATCGGCCGGCGGCGAAGCGCTGGATCAGGCGCGCTACTGGGCCTCCGAGCCTGGTGTACCAGGTTGCGGGTCGGGAGAATGCGGTCACCACTCCGTACACGGCGTCGTCGGCGGGGTCGTATTCGACGGCGAACAATTCCTCGCCGCTCTCCGGATGCCCAGGCAGCGTGCCGTATGCGAAGCCGCGCTGGTTCGGCGCGGCCAGCACGTACACCACTCGGCACGGCGCGGTGATGGCCAACGGCCCGATGCCGAGCCGCACCGTCAGGCGCGTACCGGGCTCGGCCGTCGGGGTCGATGCCTCGTGAAAGACGCCGGTGCCCTTCTGCATCCGGTACTCCAGGATTGCCACCGCCGCGTGCTCGAACAGCGCCCGGCCGTGCCCGATCTGCCGTCTTAACCGAAACCCGTGATACCCCGCCGGCAGCTCACTGCTCGTGGCCCCGACTTCGGAGTAGGTGAACGGCGGATCGCTGGGCCCATGCTCCATGCCTTGATCTTCACCCCGGCCGGCCCGGTTGGGAAGCGTTACGCGGCGTCGGTTTCGACACGGAGCGCCCAGGCTCATGACGGTGCCACGGGTTTCAGGCGCAGGGGAGTGAGGTGCAGTAACCCGAGGGGATCCAGGTATTCCCTTCGGCGCCGACCACCTCCCTCGCTGCGCAACCCCCAGTGCAAACACGTTCCGCACCCCTCGTGCCCGGCCTCCAGCGTGCCGATCCGGTCGCCTCGCCGCACCCTGCGCCCGACCGAAACCTCCGCCCGCACTGGCTCATACGTTGTCCGCAATCCGCCCGCATGATCGATCGACACCACCGGCTTGTCCGCCACCGTCCCGGCGAACACCACGATCCCGTCGCCCGCGGCCAGCACGCCCTGCCCGGACACACCCGCCAGATCCACCCCGCGATGCCCCGGCAGCCAGTTCTGCGCAGGTTTGTCGAACCGCCGCAGCACGGTCGGTCTAGGCTGCAGCGGCCAGCCGAACCCGCCGACGGGCGCGGCTGTCGAGACCGGTTCCACACAGAGCAGCACGATCAACACGAGACCGATCAGAACGACGGCCCGACGGGCAGTGTTGCTCCCCATCACGCGAGATCAATTGGTCGCGACCGGTGGCAACGTCAGCGGAGCAGGCGAGGCGAGTCCGCAGAACTCGGAATCGCTCGGCGACATGAAAAACGGTGCAGGACCCACATACTCGCAGAACTCAGGGTCCAGCGGAGATATCGCAAACGGGTCCATACCGGTTCCCATTCCCTGTGCCGCCCCATCTTCCGCGACGCGCAACGGCGCCGGGCGTACCAACCCACAGGATGAACCCGTGCACCTCGCGAGGCCGGCGCCTATGCCCCGTGGCGCCCGGTTGTCTGCGACGCGGATCGGCGCCGGGCGCAGCAACCCACAGGGCGAACCCGTGCACCTCGCAAGGGCGGCGCCTATGTCCTGTGGCCCCTGGTTGTCGGCGACGCGGCTCGGCGCGGGTTGCACCGATCCGCAGTACGAACCGGTGCACGTCTCGGGCGCGGTCGGCGGCACCCGCTCAGCCGCAGCACGTACCGGCGCAGGCTGAGCCATCCCGCAGCAAGAACCCGAGCAGGTCACGAACGGCTGACCCACAGCATGTGGCCGCGCCAACCACTCCCTTTCACAGACCAATCCCGCGCACACCACGTTCGCTGCTCCCGCATCTCGCGGCACCGCAATCGGCACAGGCGGCCCGAGCCCACCCGCCGCAACCGGCGGCGCCGTCAACACGGCGAGCGCGAAGAAAAGCGGTATGACCAGCGTCATCATGGACGAGATCGGTTTCGAAGGCATGCCACAAAGCCTCATCCGGCCGAACCGATCCCGGAACCCCCGCTACCCCGAATGTGGACAACTTTCTCGACTGTGGACATCCCCCGTTCCACCTGCCGCAACCGCCACCGCGTACCCCCTGACAGGCCGATTTAGTAGCTGGCCTGGAACCCGATAGACTGATCGAGCGGTCTGTGCCTGCATGGACCGACTTCGCGCGCCACCCCGTGCTTGTTCGCAACGGCGCTGTTCGAATCGAGCTAATCATCCATCGGTTCGCGACGGTGTCTGTGCGGAGCAGGGAGTCGTCGGCTGGTCCCCACCCTCGCGGTCGGGTCCGACGGTTCGGAGGCGCCAGGGCAGTGGATCACCGATTCGCTGCGTCAACCGGCAAACGAAAGAGAGATACGGGAGCTATGGCTGTCGTAACCATGAAGCAGCTGCTGGACAGCGGCGCGCACTTCGGGCACCAGACACGGCGCTGGAACCCGAAGATGAAGCGGTTCATCTTCACCGACCGCAACGGCATCTACATCATCGACCTGCAGCAGACGCTGACCTACATCGACAAGGCCTACGAGTTCGTCAAGGAGACCGTCGCCCACGGTGGCACCGTTCTCTTCGTCGGCACCAAGAAGCAGGCCCAGGAGTCGATCGCGGCCGAGGCGACTCGCGTCGGGATGCCCTACGTCAACCAGCGCTGGCTGGGTGGCATGCTCACCAACTTCTCCACCGTGCACAAGCGCCTGCAGCGCCTCAAGGAGCTCGAGGCGATGGAGCAGACCGGTGGTTTCGAGGGTCGCACCAAGAAGGAAATCCTCATGCTCACGCGTGAGATGAACAAGCTGGATCGCACCCTCGGTGGTATCCGCGACATGGCCAAGGTGCCTTCGGCCATCTGGGTCGTCGACACCAACAAGGAGCACATCGCCGTCGGCGAGGCGCGCAAGCTGAACATCCCGGTCATCGCGATCCTGGACACCAACTGCGACCCCGACCTGGTCGACTACCCGATCCCGGGTAACGACGACGCGATCCGTTCCGCCGCGCTGCTCACCAAGGTCGTCGCCTCCGCGGTGGCCGAGGGCGTGCAGGCGCGGGCCGGCCTGTCCTCCGGCGACGACAAGCCGGAGTCGGGCGCGGGCGAGCCGCTCGCCGAGTGGGAGCAGGAGCTGCTCGCGTCGGCCGCACCGGCTGCCGAAGCCGCTGCCGAAACCCCGGCCGAGGCGCCGGCCGCCGAGGCCGCCCCCGCCGAGGCCCCGGTGGAGACCCCGGCCGAGGCCTGAGTCTTCTCAACCCACGGCGGCGCGCGCCGGTAGCCTGCGTAACCACGTAGGGACAGCGAACGCCGCCGTTCAGGCACTGTTCCGGCGGTGATCACGATCGCGTGCGATGGTGATCACCGCTGCCCAGTATTCAAGTACTTTCTCCGAAGGAGGCTCGCCCCCGATGGCGAACTACACCGCTGCCGATGTGAAGCGGCTCCGGGAGCTCACCGGCTCCGGGATGATGGATTGTAAGAACGCGCTGGCCGAGACCGACGGTGATTTCGACAAGGCCGTCGAGATCCTGCGCATCAAGGGCGCCAAGGACGTCGGCAAGCGTGCCGAGCGCACCACCGCCGAGGGCCTGGTCACCGCCAAGGGCGGCGTCATGCTCGAGATCAACTCCGAGACCGACTTCGTCGCCAAGAACGCGGAGTTCCAGGCGCTGGCCGACCAGATCGTGGCCGCCGCCGCGACGGCCAAGCCCGCCGACCTGGACGCGCTCAAGGCGCTCGACCTCGGTGGCCAGACCGCCGACGAGGCCGTGCAGGCGCTGGCCGCCAAGATCGGCGAGAAGCTCGAGCTGCGCCGGGTGATCTCGTTCGACGGCCCGGTCGCGACCTACCTGCACAAGCGTGCCTCGGACCTGCCGCCCGCTGTCGGCGTGCTGATCGAGTACCAGGGCGAGGGTGACGCCGCGGCCGAGGCCGCTCGCGCCGCCGCCATGCAGGTTGCCGCACTCAAGGCGAAGTACGTGACCCGCGAAGAGGTTCCGGCCGACGTCGTGGAGAACGAGCGCCGCATCGCCGAGCAGACCGCTCGCGAAGAGGGCAAGCCCGAAGCCGCATTGCCGAAGATCACCGAGGGCCGCGTCAACGGCTTCTTCAAGGACGTCGTGCTGCTGGAGCAGTCGTCGGTCACCGATTCGAAGAAGACCGTCAAGGCGCTGCTGGACGAGGCCGGGGTCACCGTTACCCGCTTCGCCCGCTTCGAGGTCGGCTCGAACTGATCGCGCCCCGCATGGTCGTCCCGGCAGCCGCCGGGATCCCGACGCGGGACCTGGTCTGAATGCCGTCCATGGCTACATAGAGCAGACCCCTCGTCGACCGATATGCCGGTTGACGGGGGGTCTTCCTATGCCGCCGAGCACACATAGGGCAGGATAGGGGCCGCTCCGTGTTGAGGAGCCTTTCCGAGCTGCCGAATTCTTTGACGCACTTGCCTGCCGAGAACACGTTGACCGCCGAAGGAGAAGAACACCCATGACGGACCCGGGGAACGACCGCCCAGGATATCGCCGGGTGCTTCTGAAATTGGGTGGCGAGATGTTCGGCGGCGGCCGTGTCGGTCTCGACCCCGATGTGGTGGAGACGGTCGCCGAGCAGATCGCCGAGGTGGTCGCCACCGGCGTGCAGGTGGCCGTGGTGATCGGCGGCGGCAACTTCTTCCGCGGCGCCGAGCTCGAGGAGCGTGGCATGGAGCGGGCCCGCTCGGATTACATGGGCATGCTCGGCACCGTGATGAACAGCCTTGCGCTGCAAGACTTTCTGCAGAAGCAGGGCATCGAGACCCGAGTGCAGACCGCGATCACCATGGGCCAGGTCGCCGAGCCCTACCTCCCGCTGCGCGCCAAGCGGCACCTGGAGAAGGGTCGCGTGGTCATCTTCGGCGCGGGCATGGGCATGCCGTACTTCTCCACCGACACCACGGCCGCCCAGCGCGCCCTGGAGATCGGCGCCGAGGTGGTGCTGATGGCCAAGGCGGTCGACGGGGTGTTCACCGCCGACCCCAAGGTCGACGAGGACGCCACCATGTACTCCGAGATCACCCACAAAGAGGTCATCGAACAGGGCCTCAAGGTCGCCGACGCGACGGCCTTCAGCCTCTGTATGGACAACCAGATGCCGATGCTGGTGTTCAATTTGTTGACCAAGGGCAATATCGCCCGAGCGGTCGCCGGTGAGAAGATCGGCACATTGGTTCGGTCCTGACCCCGCGACCCGCGGATCATGACGATGACGATGCTGTGGAGGAAACGGTCGTGATTGAAGAAGCGCTCTTCGACGCCGAGGAGAAGATGGAAAAGGCTGTCACGGTAGCGAAGGACGATCTCGCAGGCATCCGCACCGGACGTGCCAACCCGGGGATGTTCACTCGAATCGTCGTGGACTACTACGGCTCGCCCACCCCCATCACCCAGATGTCCAGCATTACGGTGCCGGAACCGCGCATGGTCGTGATCAAGCCGTACGAGCAGGCACAGCTCGGCGCGATCGAGACCGCGATCCGCAACTCCGATCTCGGTGTCAATCCCACCAACAACGGTGACATCATTCGGATTTCGGTACCGCAGCTCACCGAGGAGCGCCGCCGCGAGCTGGCCAAGCAGGCCAAGGGCAAGGGGGAGGACGCGAAGGTGTCGATCCGCAATGTCCGCCGCAAAGCCATGGACGAACTGTCGCGCATCCAGAAGGATGGCGAGGCGGGCGAGGACGAGGTCGGTCGTGCCGAGAAGGACCTCGACAAGACCACCGCCAAGTATGTCGGCCAGATCGACGAACTGGTCAAACACAAGGAAGCCGAACTGCTCGAGGTCTGACGCCGGTGGCGTGAGCGATGGGCACCGGGAATGCCGCCGATGGGACACCGCAGCACGCCCGCCCGGGCGGGGGACGAACGGAACGACGAGTTGAGCGACGGGACAATCGTGGCCGAGAACGCCGCCGCGACCGGTGCGGCTGAGGAGCCGAGGCCGGTGAGCGGCACAGCTGAAGCGAGGCAGGAGCACGTGCGCGATGCGGGAGCGTCGGGTCACGAGCCGTTAGCCTCTGCTGCGGCGTCCGGTCACGACGCTTCGGCCGATGGTGATGGCCCGGCCGCCCGTCTCGACGGTGCCGAAGTGCAGCAACCGGCCCGGGTGGACGAAACGTCCATGTGGGCATCGGGTGCCGCGGGCACCGAACAGGCGCCGGCGGCCTCGGCGGCCGAGCATGATCCGGAGGCGCACGGTCCCAACGCGGTGCTCGCGGCCCCGCCCGCGCCCGGCTCCCGCGCGGGTCGGAATCTGCCCGCGGCGCTCGCGGTCGGGTTCGGTCTCGGGCTCTCGCTCATCGCGATCCTGCTTTTCGTGCCGAAGGTGTTCATCGGTGTTGTCGGCGTCGCGGTGGGTGTCGCGACCTGGGAGGTCGCCAAACGCCTCCGCGAAGCCGACGTCCTGGTGCCGCGCATTCCGCTCATCGTCGGCGGGCAGGCCGTGTTCTGGCTCGGCTGGCCCTACGGGGCCAGCGGGGTCGCGGGCGCGTTCGCGGGCACGGCGCTCACCTGCATGGTGTGGCGCCTGTTCGACCACGGACTGCAAACCGCGCCGCGAAACTTCCTGCGCGACACCGCCATCGCCATCTTCACGCTGGCCTGGATCCCGCTGCTCGCCTCGTTCGCGACGCTGCTGCTGCTCGAACCGGACGGCAACCTGCGGGTGCTGACCTTCATGATTCTGGTCGTCTGCTCCGACGTCGGCGGTTACGTGGCAGGCGTGCTGTTCGGCAGGCATCCGATGGTGCCGTCGATCAGCCCGAAGAAGTCCTGGGAAGGCTTCGGCGGCTCACTGGTCTTCACCGTCATCGGCGGCTTGCTCACCGTCACCCTGCTGCTGGAAGCCAACTCGATGATCGGCGTCGTCCTCGGCGTCGGCCTAGTCCTGGTCGCCACCTGCGGCGACCTCATCGAATCCCAGATCAAACGCGAACTCGGCATCAAGGACATGGGCACCCTGCTCCCCGGTCACGGCGGCATCATGGACCGCCTCGACTCCATGCTCCCCTCCGCCTTCGTCTCCTGGTTGGTTCTCTCAACCCTGCTCTGACCTGGTACTATAAATTCTTGCCACTCGCTCGGCGAAAATTTATACTCGCAGGATGTCCGAGGAAAAGCTGTCGCGTGCCGAAGTGGCTGTGCTGTCGTTTCTGCTCGGCAGTCCTGCTGCTCAGCGGCAGGTCGGCATCGCGGAAGCCACCGGTGTGACGCAGGCGCGAGTGTCGCAAATCCTGTCCGCCGCTGATGCGATCGGCTGGACCGAACGTGGCCCGGACGGCTGGCAGGTTCGCCGTCCGCGTGAGCTGTTCGAGCGTCTTGTCGCCGCCCGTCCGCCCAAGGTCGATGTCGTCGAGTCCTGGTACGCCCTCGACACGATGCAACGGCAGATCGAGCTGGCACTGGAACACGCCTCCGACCAACAGATTTCGCTGCAGGTCTGCGGCGATTGGGCGGCGGACCGGGTCGCGCCGTGGCGAATCCCGGATATCGTCTATCTGCACGCCGACGGGCACTTGGACCTGCGAGCAGCGGGTTTCGTTCCGGTCGAAACGAGTCCCGCCGATGCGACCATCGTGGTGAACGTCGGCAAGCTCGCGCCGGGACTGCGGCTGGACCCGGCGATCGCCGCGGCGATGGGCGGGCCGCCTGCGCGAGCGTGGCCCCTCGCACCCATTACCGAGATCGCCCGGCACCTGCTCACCGGCGACGGGCCCGATACTGCCGAAGCCGTAGCCGAACTCGAACAGCGCTTCCTCGCCGCCCGAAGCGAGCTCGGGCGTGTTGCGTGATCGAACTGGAGGTGTTCAGTGGTTCGCGGGCCGAGGATGGTGCGTATCTGGCCCTGGCCGACGCCGCGGCCGTCGGTGCCGCGCTGGAATCGTGGGCGGTGATCGGTGGGCACATGGTCAATCTTCATGTGCTGCGCAGCGGGGTATCGGTTCCGTTGCGCGCGACCAGAGATGCCGATCTCGCCGTAGAGCTGGTCACCATCCGGGACGGAGCTCTGCTGGATCGTTTGCGCGGCATGGGCTATGACAATCCACGGGCGGGCAACCGATTCGAGCGCTCGGTCGGTGGAACAGCCGCGACGATCGACTTGCTGGCGCCGTCGTTCACCAATCGGCATGTCCCCGATCTCGACGGGGGACCGATCGCGGTGGACGGTATCCCGGCGCTGCATGTGGCGTTGGCTCGGGAGCCGGTGTGGATCGCCTTGCGCGCCACGCTGATCGATGGCACCCGGACCGCCGCTACCGTCGCGATCCCGGACATCGCAACGGCCATCTGCCTCAAAGTCTTCGCTTACTTGCACCGCTTCACTCCGCGTGACGCCGAAGACATCGCGCGCCTGCTCGAATGCGGATACGCGGACCGGACATCCTGGCCCAGCGGAACCATGTTCACCGAGGCACTCGATCTGCTGCGTGAGCACTTCGACCAGCCGGGACACGCATTGCGGAGGTGCACCGGAAATCCGGCGCGCACCCGTGCGCTTGTTCGTGCTCTCACGCCGTGACGGTCCGCTGCCTCCGCCGGGCGCGGTGAGCTACCTCTTCGCGACGCGGCGGAGCTGCAGGATGCGCAGGCCGCCGACCAGCGCCATCACCAGTGCGCCGCCGATGACCGACAGCAGCACTGCGACGCCGAGCGGCAGCGAGAAGTGCCAGAAGAACAAGCCGACCTCGACCTGATCGAGGTTCTGCAGAATGAAGACAAGCAGGATGATCAGGATGAGAGCGCCCGCGATCAGACTCATCCAGGTGGTGCCGGTGCGCGTGGACAGCGATTGGCGGTGCTTGGCCGGGACGGTGCTCGGCGGGGTGGTGGCCGGCGGTGCGGTCGGTGGTGTCGGCGCCGTGCGCTCGTCTGTCAGATCCGGATCGGGCTCAGGCAGGTGCTCAGCATTGGTGGACATATTTCGATCATTGCCCACTGCTATGACAGTTACACGTATTTCCCGGCGACGAACCGGCCATGTCGGAGCCGCCGCGTGCGGGCGAGTGTGCGGCACATTCGCCCAGATGGGAGAATGGGGGAACTATGACCGTCTCCCTGCCCCTCGTTTTCGATGCTCCGCGCCGTGGCATGCCGCCCCGGCACCTCGCCGACCTCGACGCCGAGGGCAGGCGGGCAGCCATCGAGGAGCTGGGACTGCCGAAGTTCCGCGCCGACCAGATCGCCCGCCAGTACTACGGCAGGTTGCAGGCCGACCCGGCCCAGATGACCGACCTGCCCGCGCCGGTGCGCGAAAAAATCGGCGAGGCGCTGTTCCCGCCGCTGATGTCGGTGGTGAAGCACGTCGCCTGCGACGCGGGCGAAACGCGAAAGACGTTGTGGCGAGCGGGCGACGGCACCCTGCTGGAGAGCGTGCTCATGCGCTACCCCGACCGCGCCACCCTCTGCATCTCCAGTCAGGCAGGCTGCGGCATGGCTTGCCCGTTCTGCGCGACGGGCCAGGGCGGACTGAACCGCAACCTGTCCACCGCCGAGATCGTCGACCAGGTTCGCGCCGCGGCGGCCGCGATGCGCGACGGTGAAGTCGCGGGCGGGCCGGGCCGGCTGTCCAACATCGTCTTCATGGGCATGGGCGAACCGCTGGCCAACTACAAGCGGGTCGTCGCCGCGGTCCGCCGCATCACCTCCCCACCACCGGATGGTTTCGGCATCTCCCAGCGCAACGTGGTCGTCTCGACCGTCGGGCTGGCTCCCGCCATCCGCAAACTGGCCGACGAGGACCTCTCGGTCACCCTCGCCGTTTCTTTGCACACCCCGGACGACGAGCTGCGTGACACCCTCGTCCCGGTGAACAACCGCTGGCCGGTCGCCGAGGTCCTCGACGCGGCCCGCTACTACGCCGACAAGTCCGGTCGCCGTGTCTCCATCGAGTACGCGCTGATCCGCGACATCAACGACCAGCCGTGGCGTGCGGACATGTTGGGGCAGAAGTTGCACAAGGCCTTGGGCTCCCGCGTGCACGTCAACGTGATCCCGTTGAACCCGACCCCGGGGAGTAAGTGGGACGCCTCGCCGAAACCCGTTGAGGCGGAGTTCGTTCGGCGCGTAAACGCCCAAGGTGTGCCGTGCACCGTCCGCGACACCCGCGGTCAGGAAATCGCCGCCGCCTGCGGACAGCTCGCTGCCGAAGGCTGAGATCTCAGACCGCCTTCCTTCGCGTGTCAATGCGCAGCGTGTGCCGTGCGCTGTAGGTAATACGAGGTCAGGACAGTGCAGCAGTTTGCTGCGGAGGACTTGGATTCGTAGCTGCCCCGCGACTCGATGACGCGACCGTGGAGTTGGGTCGGGAACCCAATGTGCCAGCGGTTCAATAGTTTCGGTAGAAGTTGGGTTGATCCGCCCGCTCACGCTACCGGTGCAGTGCGAAACTGGAACCTGTTGCGGTTTGTGTTGCATGATCGTTCCAGCGAGGTTGATTCCTGGCTGTGCCGATTGAGACAAGCGAACAGAGGCCCACGGATGACCACCTCGCACAATCCGCCGCCGAGGGCGCAGTTGCCCGACGATTTCTTCCGGCGCGCGTACGAGATCTACCCCAGCTTGCGGGAAGCCGGTGGCGTCCATGAGGTGACCTTCCCCGGTGGTGCTACCGCGATTCTGATCACTGATTACAAGCTGGCCCGCCAGGCACTTGGCGAGGAGAGCCTGCGGAAGAACCCTTCCGCGACCACCAGCCCCGAGGTCAAGCAGTTCGCTGACCTCACGTTGCCCGCGCTCGCGATGGCGGAGCGACTGCCGTGGTCGGATCCGCCCGAGCACACCCGTCTGCGGGCGCTGGTAGCCGACGCATTCACTCCCCGGACCGTGGCCGCGCTCCGGCCGCGGGTACAGGAGATCGCCGACGGACTGCTCACCGGCCTCGCCGCTGCCGCCGACGAGCCGGCCGACCTGCTACCGGCGTACGCCACACCGCTGCCGGTGCAAGTGATCTGCGAAATCCTCGGCGTCCCAGCGGATGACCACCGGCAATTCGGCGAATGGGTGCAGACGATGTTGCTGTCCCAGAACCCGGGCCAGGAACGCGCTCGCGCGAGCAAGAAGTTCGCGTACTACCTCATGGGCCAGGTGAGTCTTCGGAGGCAGCGCGCCGATCTGGTGTCCTGGACCTCGGCCGACCCGCTGCCGACGGATCTGCTCGGCACGCTGATCATTCGCTGCGATGCCGCAGTCGTGGCAGACCCCGCGACTGCCGGGTTGCCGACGGCCGACCGGATCGCCGTGGCCGACCGGGCGATCGCAACGAATACCACCGTGCTCCTGGCCGCCGGGTACGAAACCACGCGCGGGTTGATCGCCAACAGCATCATGCTCCTGACACCCGAGCTTCGCGACGAACTCGTCGCCGACCCGGACCGTATCGACGCCTATGTCGAGGAGGTGCTGCGCATCGCGAGCCCGGGACCGTTCGCCACCATGCGGTACACCACCGCGCCGTTGACGCTGGGGCAGGTGGAGATCCCGCCGGGTCGGGTGGTCATCGTGGGGCTCGGCGCGGCCAACACCGATCCCGCGGTCTTCGACGACCCCCTGCGCGTGCACCTGGGCGAGCGCAGTGGCCCGATTCATCTCGCGTTCGGTCTCGGCATGCACTACTGCATCGGTGCGCGACTGGCCCGGCTCGAAGGGCAGGTGGCACTGCGAGCTCTGCTGGCGCGCTACCCCGACTTGTCTCTCGCCACCGCCCCCGCCGACCTCCCGATGGTCGAGTCGATACTGACCGCAGGCCCGCAGCACCTGCCGGTCCGGCTCGCCCCTGCTCGGGTTTGACAGGCAAGTCGCGCCCTCGGTCGCCGACTACTGCCTCCAGGTTCGTAGTCCGATGGTCAGCTACCGAATTCGAATGGGCATGACCGCAGAGCAGATCGCCGGGGAGAGCGCAGACGATCCCACGCCATTCCCAATGCTCGTTGAGACGCGGTAACACCGTCAGGGTCCGCCGCCGCACAGGCAGTCCTTCGGAATGTAATGGGACGTACGGTAAGTGCTACAAGCCGTAAATGTTCCTTCTTCCGGATCATCGAAAGTCGCTGGCCGCGTCAGTATTTGCGCGCAAGACCGTTGAGTAGCCTGTGCGTGGTCAAAGTCTGCATTCGTGATGAGTGGAAACCCTTAGGGTGCAAGCCCTTAACGGCCCGGTCGACCAGTCCGCCGAATGCCACACCACATTCGTCACGCCGACGCGTACACACCTATGTCGTTCTCGCCGTTGATGGTGTACCGCCTGGTTCAAGCAAGACGATCCCCATTTTGGCGGGGAGGGGACCGCACTGCGTGCTGACCAGACGGTGCACCTTCAACGGCGAGAACCACCAGCCGTGGCCGGTCTACTCGGGCCAGTGGTTGAGATCGGTCGTAGAAGAGTGGTCGCTTGGTTGGTAGACGTGGCGGAATGTGCGTGGCATGCTTTCGCGATTCGATCGCGGGGGACGCGACGTGAGCCGAGGGGGAGTTGAAGTGGATTGCTTTGCGGGATCGCCTGCGCTGAATGCCGCACCGAGGGAAGACCGTCGGCAGTGTGCGGCCTCGTCCGCGAGTCGGTCATCCGGTGACGCGCCACACCAGGAGCGGTCGCAACGGTTGGGTAGGGTGGCCCCGCGTCGAATGCTGCGGGCCGGGCATCTCGGTTCGCGCTTGGTCGATGAATCGGATAGCGAGGCAAAGGAATTCGCCCACCGCGTGCTGCGATGCGCTCTGGAGGTGCTAGATCGACACCGACCGCTAGCGCACCTCGGCGCCATTGCCGACCCGCCGGTGGTGTCGATGGTGCGCACCGTGGTCAAGGGTGGCTTTGTGCCCGGCGCCGAGTTGGGTACTGCGGTACTGAGACGGGTCGACGTCGTGATGGTCACTGGTGCCGCTGCGGAGCTGTGCGCCTCGTACGACCGAGGCCACCGTCATTATGCGCTGGCCGCACGCATTGCCCGCACCCGCGCCGGCTGGCGGCTGACAGCTCTCCGCGTGCTGTGAACGCAACTCGCATTCGGTGTGGCTGTACCGCTGCTTCGGCAACCTGCGTGACCCCAGATCAGCCGATATGGATCAGGCGCGGTCAGTCTGCGATCTTGGATCGTACGTTCGGTCACGGTCTCGGCTGTCGGAGCTCCTCGCGGCGATTCGTGATGAGCGCTGCCAGCCGGTGAGTGCTCTTGTCGTCGAAGCCGATGCCGGGAAGGCGGTCGACCCACGGTTCCGACGCGGCGACGATCCGTGCCAAGCTGCGTTTGATTGCTCGCTCCGTCACGCCGAGCCGGACGGCCGCCTCTGTCCACCAGCGGTAGGTCAATTTTGCGTCGCGTCCGTACAGCATGAGGGCCATGGGATCGTTCCAGCTCAGGTACGGCTGCGTGCTGAGCAGGTCGTAGGCGGGGGTGACTTCCCAAATCCCGTCGGGGTTGCGCCGGATCGACAGGTTCTTGCCGTGCAGATCGCCGTTGCCGATGAGGTAGCTGAATGCGGCGATTTCAAGCATCTGCAGGACGGCGAGGGAGGGGGAGCCGCGCCCGGTGGTGACGGCGTCGGCCAGCGCGATAATGGCTTCCTGCAACGTGATTCGGTACTTGGCCGCCGGATAGCGGCCGAGAACCTGACAGGAGTCCTCCTGGGCGAGGCGCCGGATGCCACCGTTTTCGACGATGCGGTCGAACCGGCTGATGAACAGTGCCGTGCGGCCGTTCCCATCGGTGGCGAGTTGATGGTCGGGGACGCGAAGACCACATGCCTCGGCCATATCGAGAAAGAAGTTCTCGTTCTCGACCAAGAGCGGGTATTCGGGTGGATTGAGTTTGAGAATGGCCGGACCCCGGGTGGTGGAAACCGGGGTCGAGATCATTTGCGCGGAGACCTTGACCTGGACGCCGGGTAGTGCTGTGCGGTCGAGGTCGTTTGCGTCGGTGGAGGTCGCGCGGGTGAACAGCGTGGTGAAATCCGTAGTGGCAGGGTTGGTTTGATCGAACAACGCAGGTTGGTCGGCGGGAGCTGTTCCGGCGGGCACCACTTGGACATCGCCGATGGTGTCGGCACCGACCGCGAGCAGGATGCTCAAGTGGTCGTCTTCGCTGGTGCGGGTTGCTCTCGTAATCGCGGTCAGGCGTAGGCCTTCCGGTAGCAGGCCCGCGAAGAAGGCGGGAACCGAACCGCCCGTCGCCCGGGCGGTCACTGCCTGCTTCGGCAAGGTGAACGCAAGCGGTGGCGTCGCCCCGTCGGCGAGATAGGTCTGCGCATAGGTGAACACCACATCGTCGCGTTCACGGCGTAGGTGTCCAGCGAGTTGGCCCGCTTTGTAGACGTCAGCTTCGGCTATGGCGCGAAGCTCGGTGAGATCTCCCGGCGTGGTCATTTGTCGTTGACCTCGACGGTGCCTGCGGGTTGGTTCCGGGCATCGGCATGCGGCATGCAGACGAGCGTGAGTCCGAGTGCGTTGAGGACGCGCAGGACGATAGCGAGGCTCGGTGACGTTCGCCCTGCTTCCAGGTGCTGTATCGAGGAAATGCCCACGTCCGCGAGGTCTGCCACGTCGATCTGGGTCAATCCGAGTGTGCGTCGGCGGTCTGCGATGAAGGGGCCGAACGAGGCGAGGGGTCCCGGCTCGTCTCGTGATCTGCGACGGGGCTTCGACCGGCTCACCGGTTCCTCCTATCGTTGCTATCGCAAGCTTAACGGCATGAAATTCGACATCCACGTCGTTTGCGCGGTGTTCGAGAGCGTTATCGTTGTTATCGCAACGATAACAGAGGTGGGGACCTGATCTGCCAGCGTTTCAGCCTCTTATCGTTGCGATCGCAAGCTTAAGAGGGACTGAGCATGATGGCGCCACGAAACGTATGACAAGAAACCCATAACTGCGTTTGTGGAGCCGAAGATCAGCTAGAGAGTGTGCCGTGGCTCGAGGCGAAGGTCAGGAAGTGTCTGGTCTCGCAAGCGGTCTTTCTTGTGCTGGGAACTGGCCTGGTTCGATTCAAAGGCCGATCGGCGGAGTGCGGAGGACGCTCACAGCGCGGCCCGCCGCTCGTAGCGGGAACGTGCGCGGAGGTAAGCGGTGTGCAGTAGTTCGCGGGTCGCGGTGTCGGTTCGGGGGCCGGGGTTGACGACGGCGAGCCAGGCTGCGGTGCCGTAGCTGGGGTGGGGAAGGACGGTGTCGGTGACGCTGTGGTCCACGTCTGCGGTGGTTGTCTCGCGAGGTTGGTGACCGGTGTGGTCGACGAAGGCGTCTTTTCCTGCGGCGATATTGACTCGGAAGGTGTCCGGGCGGTTCAGGCGCGAGCTCTGGTCGTCGGGGTAGTCCTTGGTGACGATGGTGGCGAAGGGCTGGGTGTTGGTGGGGACGACGCCGTCGGGGGAGTAGTAGAAGAAGGTGTCGCCCCAGCTGATCTCCGGCCACTGGTCGCCTGCGGTGGGGCGGAGGGTCAGTACGCCGTCGAGGCCTGCCACGAAGTCGATGATCTCGTCTACGGTCATAGGTTCCAGCGTGTCATTGAAGTGCTTGTGTTGACTTTTTGTGCGATTGCTAGGAGTTCTGTGTGCGAAACCTCAAACAGCAGGTCGTGCGCACCGTCGATGTCGCACGCCATGCCGGGTACTCGGTACAGCAGGTGCGCAACCTCGAACGGGAGGGCGTCCTGCCGCCTGCGACTCGTACTCCGGGCGGTCACCGGGTTTATGGGGAGGTACACCTTCATTCGGCAGCTGCCTACCGGGCACTCGCGGCCGCTACCGGCCCGACCGAAGCCAAGAAGATTCTTCGGACGATCCACACGGGCCCGCTCGCCGCGGCCCTCGCCCTGCTCGACGCCGCGCACGCGCGTCTGCACGTCGAGCGCATCGAACTGGGTCACGCCCAGCAGGCCGCCGCGGCGATCTCGTTCGAGCCGATCGGTGATGTACACAGCACCGACTCGATGAGCATCACCGAACTGGCCGACGCCCTCGGCATCCGTACCTCGACGTTGCGGCATTGGGACGCTGAAGGTTTGGTGATCCCCGAGCGCAGCCGAACCCACCAGGGAGCACGGCACTACACCCCCGCGCAGGTTCGAGACGCCCGCATCGTCCATCAACTCCGCAAAGCGGGCTACCCGATCACCCACCTGCGAGCCGTGCTGCCGGAGTTGCGCGCAGCTCACCGATCCGACGACGTGCAGTCCGCCTTGGCTACCCGGGATGCCACTCTCACCATGCGTTCCACCGCGTTCCTCGACGCCGCCGCAGCGCTGCACGCCGTGATTTCGCTCGTTGCTGCCGGGCAGCCAGACCGCTAGTCAAAGGGGTGCGGCAAGGCTCACAATCCGCCGCTGACCGGCGAAAATGCCATCCGCAGCGAAAAACATAGTTTCGCGAATCAGCCTATGGCTACTCCTGAGAGAACGCCGGTATGGCCTGCCGACGCCGATGGGGGCGTCGTGGCGGGTCGGCGGGATCGCAGTTCGCCAAATTCTTGGCTGACTGTCACGACAGCGGGAAGGAACCACATATGTTGATGCTCACCCCCACCGCCATCGAGGTCGTTCGCACCATTACGTCCGCGGAAGGCACGCCGGAGGATGCCGGACTGCGCATCTCCACGGCGGACGGCGCGGAAACGCTGCAGCTCGAGGTGGCCGCGGTACCGGCTGAGCAAGACCAGATCCTCACCGCCGAAGGGTCGCGAATCTTCCTGGACGAGGACGCCGCCGCATTCCTGGACGACAAGGTTCTCGACACCGGGCAGGACGCCAACGGGCAGGGTGGCTTCGTCATCGCCCAGCAGGCGCAGTACACCTGAGTTTCCGGATCGCGCGGGTGTGGGGGGGGGGGGGGGGGGGGGGGCGGGCCCCCCCCGCCCCCCCCCCCCCCCCCCCCCCCCCCGCGGGCGGGGGGGTTGGATGGCCGCCGCCCCAACAAAAAAAAAAACCGG